>VGLK01000001.1 GCA_016866755.1 Candidatus Saccharimonadota bacterium
GGCAGCCCTTCACGAGCTTCTCCTCGGGAACCTCCGGCTCCTCCGGCTTGTGCGGCTCCTCGGGCTTGGGGCCTTCGGGTCCGCCCTCGCCGGGCTTCTCGGGCTTCGAGGGAACCTCCGGCTTGTGCGGCTGCGTCGGGTTCGGCTTCTCGGGCTTCTCCACGACGGTAACCGTCTCGGGCTTGGTGGGCTTGGGGCCAACCGGACCGCCAATGGCGGGCTGCTCAGCCTTGGGTTCCTTGACCTCGTACAGGCGGGGGAACGTTGCCGGTGCCGTGGTGGCCACCGGAGCTCCGTCGCCTGCGTTCAGGCACTTGATCCGCAGCACGTTGCCTGCGGAGTCGATGGCGATGACAACACCAGCGGGGTCGACGAAGTCGGTTCCCCAAGTGATGTTACCCCACTCATCGATCGAGGCCATGCCACGACCCTGGTTCCAGACGACATTGCTGTTCGCCTGGTAGAAGCGAACGTTCTCGCCGGTCCATCCCGGGATGGCCTGCAGTACGGCTGGGCTTGCGGCGATGGCCGCTGCCAGCTCCTGCGGGCTCTTGGGGTTGGCGTGCGAGAACACGTTGAGTCCGGACTCGACCGAGTCCGCCCAGATCCAGTTGATGTCGTCCGTCCAGACGTCGGCGGGAAGGCCGGCGCTGGCGGGAGACTGCTGGACTGAACTTGCCGGTGGAGCGTTGCTGTTGTGCGTGGCCGGCTCGGAGTTGGTCTCCGTGTCGGCCTGCTCACCCTCCGTGGTCTCGGACTCGGTGTCGGTCTGAGCGTTGTCGCTCTGCTCGGTCTCCTCGGGGGAGTTGGGCGTGGGCGAGGCGCTCGGGCTGGACTCAGACGTGGTCTGGCCGGCCGTTCCCGACGGTTCGTTGTTGCCGGAAGGGGTGAGCTGCCTGCAGCCAGCGATCACCAGCACTGCTACGACGAGCAGCGCCAATGTGATGAGCAGCGGCTTGAGCCACCCCTTCTTGTCCTGTTCGGAAGGGTGTGAGCCTTCCGTTGTGGTCGACGTCTTCACGTCGCCACCTCCTTTCGGGTTGGTGGTTGCGGCAGCGGGCGCTGCAGCAGTTGCCGGCACAGGGCGTGTCGGCGGATTGGGATCGGGCGAACGTCCGGCAGACGCGTGAGCCTGGGTAGGCTCGTCGTGCTTGCCGTTGATCTTGTCGAGCAATCGTCTGACTCGACTTGGTTTCGATGTAGACACCGAAACCACCTCCTTATGGTGTGTTGTGTGTACGAGAAAACGTTAAAATCACGCTGTGTTGCATCAACGCATACTTGTAGCATGCGGATATGACACAGCAGTAAAACGAAGATTTTTCATCTTACTGCTGAGTCATATTAATGCAAATGCAGCGCAACTGTCATCTCAAATAATCCGATTTGTTAAGGCGCGAATGAATATAGGTTCATTGCAATCATAAATTTAACATAAAATAGACATAAAGTCAATAAGGTAGTGTTTAATGTAACGAGCAAAGATATAAGATGATTATGCGATTTGACACCTTAAAAATGTAGCGTTACAATAAAAACGTATTCCATGCAACGTGCTGGAATTATAAGAGAAGGGTTAAAACTATGCATTCTGTGCAAGTGTTAGCTTCAAGAGTGCTGCTTCGCACCGCCGAGATGATGCGCCTGCCCGAAGCGCGTCGCTGTCAAGAATCTTTGAGTATTCAGCAGCTGCGTAATCAGGTAGATGTGTTGCGTCGGCATGCGCTAACGATTCTTCCGTCGCGTCGCATTCAGATGATGACGCGCGCTCACCAGATGGAATTGCTTTCGATCATGAGTCGCGAGCGGAGCGTATTTATGGAGGGATGGTTGTTCTGTGATGTGGTGCTGCTGCCGAAGCCGGCGATCGTCTACGGGGTAGATTGTTCGCATTCTGCCTCGCAGCGACTGGGTTTCGAGCATCGACTGTTGCAATCTCAACCGGTGTTGTTGGGGCAGCGGCCTGACGTCATGGTGTGCCACGGCACCCAAACCGAACGAGATGCGCTGCTGAGTGTGCCACTCCCCGTGCGCTAGCCGAATCGAGTGCGTCTCTTTTTGGTGGTACGCTACCGTTAGGTATTGAGCGTTTTACGTTCCCAGCGGTAGCGTACCACCAGCGTCTACTCTCTTCAACGCAGTAAGGTCTTGATTATACGGTGTAAATCTGCTAATATTTTTAAAGTTATGGCCTCATCGTCTAACGGTTAGGACACCAGGTTTTCATCCTGGCAATCGGAGTTCGATTCTCCGTGAGGTCACCATAAGAGAAGATTGCATATTTAGTGCCGAAAAGAGTTCGTTTACCTCTGGTAATGCGGACTCTTTTTGAGTTCCAGCTTTTATTTCTTCATAGGTCGGCACTTTGTCGAACAGGATACTGAAATACTGAGCTTTCAGGGTCGGATTACAGAGGTCAGTAAGTAACTCATGCAGGTGTTCCATAAAATATTTGACGTAATCGACGATCTTATGAATATCAATGACTTCAGCTGATTTATCAGCCTCATTTTTACTAACTTTAAGTTTAACGATTTCTTCGTCAGTCTTCACTAGATCAGCTTCTAGCATCTTAATAGCAGTCAATGAACTTACAACTTTAATCTTGTCCAGAATGGCATATTTTTGCTGCGTTAGGCTGTCTATGCGCTTCTGTAGGGCTTTTGTGTCTTCTTTCACGCTCTCACGTTTCTTTTCCCAAACGGTCATTACTGCGTCTGTCAATGCGTCGAGCTGTTCGGCGCTAATAGATATACTCTTAACGAACTTATTAATCGTAGCCTCAAATTCTTGTTTCGGTACGCGGTAATAGTGGCCATGATTGCTGCAATGATACGCAGGGTAGTATTTACCCATCTTGCCGCGCGAGGCGCTTCCTAGGAGTGGATTACGGCATGTAGGGCAGGTGACAAACCGACGATATGGAAAACTGTCATTGTTAACACCCTTCTTAATCCTCTCGTCTTCTTTTCGCACTTTCTCAAACTCAATGTCACCATCCGCGCTCTCATGGAGAGCGACACGGCCTCGATTGGCTTGATTGTATAGCTCAAACGATACTAATCCATCAAACGCAGCGTCAATCGGCTTGTCGCTCGTCCACTTTTCCTTAACAACACCAGCGTAGATAGGGTTTTCCAAATATCGATTAATCTTGGTTATCTCTAATGGATTACCCCCTTTTGTGCCAATAATCTTTGAACGATCATTTTTATCCCTAATATAGGATTTGCGAGTTCTAAAGCCAAGCTCGTTCATCTTATCGACGATTTGACGATCGTTCATTGTACCGAGTGCTTTTAGCTCATACATCTTACGTATGAGTGGTGCTTCGGTAGGGTGCGATTTGAGAATGGTGCGCTTACCATATCGCGTTTCAACTTTTTCGCTCATAAAACCAAATGGTGGTTGTCTCATCCAGTAGCCGACTTGTGTGTAGCGTATTTCTGCACCAATCATACGACTCATGATGTCGCGCAGTTCATCGTTGGCGCGTTCTGCCTCTAATATCTCAGTTTTCTTACTAGGTGAGTACTCGCTCCATTTATACTTAAAACCAAGGTGGTCAAGGGTATTTACTTTTTCAGAGCTAATAACTCCGTAAACATCTACGAGAGTAACGCCACAGGTTTCAAGTTGTTCTTTAAGATCTTCATAAATACGTGAACCGCCACGGGTAAAGCGGTCGATTGATTTAATGATAAAGTATTTAATCTGATTTCTAGGGTCTTTACAGTAGTCGATAGCTTCCTGCATAGGTTGAGCGACTTTCGAACCTGACTCTAGGAATGCAAAATGTTTGCATATTGTTAGATTGCGCGATTCGCTAAAGCGTTCAATCTGTCGCTTTTGGTCGTCCGGTGAATCACCATCACGACCTTGCTTCTCAGTTGAAACGCGTATTGCTCCAACTGCATAGATTTTAGGCAAGTTCTGGTTCATCACAACCTCTGATCTTTTCAAGCAACTTACGGCCGCCTTCTTGATCGTTTTCTATGCGATCAACTATCAGGCTGGCAATGAACTCAAGCCGTTCCTCGTTCGTCATTATCGTATGAAGCGGATCGATAGTTGGCCTCTTATTCTTGGAGCCTTTTCTTCTACCCATAACATTGCCCTCCATAAATACGTGTACTATGCTTATATTTATAGTTTACTATAAATATATTGATAGTTCAATACTTTTTAGGAACTTTTTATGCTTTTACACTGCAGTAAAAGTGCTATCTTCACCGCTGGATTCTAGCCCGGCAATAGTACACGTATACACGGTAATATCATTAGTGGCAGACTGTAAAAGTTTCTTGCGTAGCCGTTGTTCGGCAATAGGGCTAGTGCACGCTACAATAACTTCAGGATAGTCGCTACCGGTAGACTCCCATTCGCCAGATTCATAGTGCTCAGCGTATCTTTTTATCTTTTTAGTCATTACAAAAGCCGGCGTCGAGTCGTCATAGACGTCTACGAAATAGTGCCGCATCGTTTTTCTCTTAATGGAAAAATAAAGGTCAGGCTGAGGCTGTGGGAAATAGCCATAGTTCAGTAGCTCGGTTCGGGTAAATATCCTGGCCTCCTCACCATAAAGGGAAGAAAGCGCTTGCGCTACACGACAGACGGACAGGCAAAAATCAACAAACTTATCGGACGCTTTGCGGTCGTTGTATATCATTTTGATTACTTGCAGCTCTGTTCCATCAATCGATTTCAGATACTGTAAACCCTTTGGTAGCAAATAATATGCCGCAAACTTACCAAGTAGCTTATACGAGCTATCGTATCGTCTGCCGATATATCCCTGCTTTTCGAGTGTCACCAGCCGTGATCGTGCTACCTGTAGATATCTTTGATCTGTCGCTTTTGCCAACAGCTCGGAAGTCGTAAATCGGTATCTATAGAGTAACTTCAATACCTCTACTTGTCCTTTATTTAGCTTTCGCTCTTTCTTCTCTTCTTCTACTTTATTCATACTGTTCTTCTCTCTTCTCTATATTATATAGAATGAGCAAAAAAATTAAATAACAGATGGCGTACATATAAAAATATATTCTTACGCAAACATAAAGAGTAAACCAGTATAAACTGTCAATTTTTGGCAGTATTAGTAGTCTACGCTAGGCAAATATGATGATTGCAAGTGAGTGACAACGAGCTTGTAATGGTCATGATTTGCCGGTGTTTTCAGGTAGCCTCATTTGGCCAAAGTACAGCCTAGTTAAGGAAGTTCAAACTCTTATTTCTATCGAAATGATAGCGTCGTTACGATAGGTAAGTTATAACCAAAATTAACGTGATTCACATATCAGTAACTTGAGTACGGTTATTATACTGGATATATTCGTATTCTAATGATATTATCGACTTATGACGATACTATATTCAGAACGCAATAGTCCACCCGTCCGAGAAAATGTCGGTACTTGTGTCAACACATTAGCCGATTTGGAACCGGCCGTTTCATTATTCCACGGTCTTTCAGACCCAACTCGTTTAGCTATTATTCGCTTCCTATCAGTACGTGAGTATCGTGTTATCGACCTTACAGAAAAACTCGGCCTGGCTCAGTCAACTATTTCCGCTCATCTATCCTGTCTTAGAGACTGCGGTCTCGTTACCTCTCGAGCTCAAGGTCGTGCTTCATTATTCACACTTAGCCAAGATGCTGGACCAGTTCTACGTAATCTGTTGACCGCCGCCGAGCAACTTCTGATTGTGACAAGTGACACTATAGACCTTTGCCTTACTTATGGAACGGTAAATGAAAGCTCACGCACCTTAACCTCGCCAAAGATACGCAATCATATTTCAGAAAGGCTCGTTTAATGTTCGCTTTTATTCTACAGGCGGTCGGATTGTTTATTGTTACTAATATAGACGACATCATTGTATTAGCTCTGTTCTTCGCACGAGGTGCCGGTCGTCCCGGTACGACAACCAGGATTATTGCTGGCCAATACCTTGGCTTCGGTGCCATTCTCATTACCTCGATTGTCATAGCTATAGGAGCAAATAGCTTTCTACCAGAAAGTATAATTCCATACTTCGGACTGATACCATTAGCCCTTGGCTTGCGTGCCGCCTGGAAGATATGGCGGGGGGAAGCCGAAGACGATGATGATGAGGAACTTATTACTAGTAAACCAATCAGTGTAACTTCCGTGGCTGCGGTTACTTTCGCCAACGGTGGTGACAACGTAGGAGTCTATGTACCTGTGTTTGTAACCGTTGGAACCTCCGGCATTGTCGCCTACTCTGGTATCTTCCTTCTGCTGATTGCAGCATTAGTCTTAGCTGCTCGATTTGTAGCTACTCGAAAGTACATTGCAGTCATTCTTGAGCGATGGGAGCACGTACTATTTCCAATAGTTTTGATTGGACTCGGGATATTTATTCTCGTCGAGGGTGGTGCTTTTGGTATTTGAATAAAGGAAAGTATCAAGAGTTAAATTACCGGTCAAAACCTATTTTTGAAAGATGGAGAACTAGTGTTTGAGCCAATAGAGTACCTTATACCGCTAGTGAATAAGTATCCAACTCTTGAGAAACAGTTCTTGGAGGTTCAAACCTATCCAGAACAGATGAAAAAAGACGCATTAGCGTCTCTGATTCAATTATGGTACGGCAGGCGTGTACGTTCTGTTGCGACAAATAAGACAAACAATCAGTAACCAATGTCGTGCCGCAGGCACGTCTATGACATGATTCGTTCTTGCACCCGAGCTTTACGTGAGGGTGTAAGTATGAATCATCGCCAAGCTATCCATTTTGTGTATCACCGCTTACTCTTATTGCATGGTGCTAGTTTAAGCTAGTACCATGCAATAAGAGTAAATGTATGACGTTCGTCAACCAAACATACGAACGACCAGAAGCCTAAACAACTTCTAAGCTGCAAACTCTGATACTCGTCTGAGAATAAAACTATCATAAACCGGCGATGGCATGAGGGGCTATTCTTAATAACTGCAATATACTTTCTGCAGCAGTTTATATTTTCAGACTCTAATAACTACATGGCAACCGTATCAAAGAGAGGGTCAAACGTATGCAGTGCATATGGTAAAATAGGTAGTACGTATGAAAAAGTTTTTGTTAGCGTTTCTGTCTATAAGCATCCTTGCGACACCGCTAGCTATGTCCTCTATGCATGATACCTCCTTATCGGTAGAGGTAGCATCGGTATGTGTAAACGACTGCAATACAGATCCGACTTTGACTCAGAATCGTGAACAAAATTTATTGGATCTTGAAATCATTCCATTACTGCCGGCTACGACGTTACTGGCGTTTTACATTAGCCTGGCCGTAGTCTCACTACTCTACGTTAGTCGGCATTGTTTTTTACATGGCGACTACCAGTCTCTCTTTTGCACATATCTTGAATGATGCCTGCTTCTACGATTATTCAATAACGTAAGAACAGAAAGAGGCTTTTATGGCTCAAACTGAAAGAAAATCGCTTTATCTATGGATAGGGCTTGCAATCATCATTATGACCTTCTTTGGCATTGTAATAATAAAAAATCAAACACTGAACCGCAATATCTAACACCCATAAGCACATTTCAAGATGCTCATGGCATGGCAGTTGATGTAGAAGACCCGTCAAAACTATACATAGCTACACATCATGGGTTACTTATGACGAAAGATGATAAGAATCTATACCGTGTAGGGAGCGGACGTGATGACTATATGGGCTTTTCAACCCACCCGACAGACCCAAGTACTTTCTTTACGAGTGGACATCCTACAACTGGTGGTAACATAGGCTTCCAAAAGTCAACAGACGGGGGTCGTACCTGGCAACACGTTTCCGACGGCATTAATGGACCGGTAGATTTCCATTCAATGGCGGTAAGTCAGGTAAACCCGGAGGTAGTATACGGTACTTACCAAGGTGAAATCCAAAAGAGTCTAAATGGAGGCAAGGACTGGCAGGTGATTGACGATAGCCCGGCTAATATTATTAGCTTAACTACAGATACTCAAGAAGCAGACACTGTTTATGCCTCAACGACAGCAGGGATGTACGTTAGCCGCGACCAAGGAACGACTTGGTCGACACTTAAGGGAATTGACGGAGCAGTAATGGCAGTGGCTATTCATCCATCCGACAACCAGGAACTGCTAGCTTATGTGCAAAATCAGGGACTACAGAAAAGCATAGACGGAGGTGCATCGTGGACATCTGCTGGACTTGAGCTAGCCGACACTACTCCCATAATGTACATAGCCTTTGCGAAAACGCAGCCATCGATACGTTACGTATTACTGCAAGATCTATCTATTTACAAAACAACCGACTCAGGGCAAACCTGGCAGAAGATGCGACAAGGAGCATGATATGGAACGTACTACACCTCACAACGAAATGATGATGGACGTCATGAATGATCACATGTCTGATATTATGAGCGGCATGATGGTTGTGTCAGTACTGTGGATTATACTGACCCTAATTTTGATCATACTCGGCAGCATGATGATCGTCATATTGTATCGGCAGCACTTTAAAAACAGCAATCGTAAATTAGTAGGGAATACGAAATAGATGAATAAATTAAAAAACTTTATTAAGAAGCCATTGGGGACAGTCGTCGCAGTGCTTGTGCTTGCGCTACTAAGCTTGGTGGCGTTCTTAGGGTATGTGTTCGCGGTGTCGCCAATGGCTATATTGAACCCTAAAGTTGAACATGCACACGCACGGCTACAACTCGTAGCGAACGGCACGGCAGTCAATTTTAGTGATGACAAATATCAAGAAACGTATGCAAAAGGTAGCTGTAGTGCCGAACTCCCAAGTTCACCTATACACTTCCATGATAATAAAAATCAGTTTGTCCACCTTCACTGGAAAGGTATGACTGGCGGTCTACTCCTAAAAAACTACGGCTGGAACTATATAGGAGGGCAGGACGAACTGCTAGGCTACCGATTAGATGAGTTACCTGCCGTACAGCCAGTACCGATTTACGGAAACGTACTTCCAGACTTGAAAGAAGATACCAAGCTATGGGTATACACAGGTACGACAAATGACTACGAAGAACGTTCGCAGGAGGATTTTACACAACAGGATTTAGAGACGTTCTTTGGCAAAAAGAGTACGATAAACCCCGAGTCGGTGTCACTGCTAGACGCTATATTCCCACGCGCTTACGCGCATGATGGCAGTCATGAATCGACGCCATCTGATGACAATAAGTCTGAGGAAGAATTAAAGCGTATAAATAATCTACTTGGAAACGTAGTCGTGTTTGCACAAAACGACAAGCCTTCCGACCAGGAAATCACTCGTCAATTTAACAATTTAGAACCTCTGACCGACAGTGTCTGTGGAGGGTAGGAAGAATAAGAAGCGTACTTTACGTAGTACCCCCTCGGGGTATATAATAAATGTATGAGTAAAACTACGAAACAGCGAGCTACGCATAGGGTAAAGATTATAGAAGGTCAATTCAAAGGCTTGAACAAGATGATTGAAGAAGATGCTTACTGCATGGAAATCTTAACCCAAAGCTTAGCCCTGCAGAAGTCACTAGCATCTTTAAGCAAGCTTGTTGTCGAGCATCATATCCATACTCACATTCAGAACGCACTAAAGTCAGATGACACGGTACAGCAGGAGAAAGCACTACTGGAGCTGTCGCAACTATATGAACTAAGCAACGTAAGGGGTAAAATATGATCCATAACTCTCATCGTCACCATCACCAAGAAACTGCAGACAATTCGAACGATACTCCAGAGGTTGACGCAAAATACGCCTGTCCAATGCACCCGGAGGTCACATCAGATAAACCGGGCAAGTGCCCAAAATGCCACATGGCACTTGAGAAAACGAAGAAAGTTCATGACGGCCACGACAAACACGCCGGCCACTCTCCGAACATGTTCAAGCAAAAGTTTTGGTTAAGTCTTCTGTTTACTATTCCAACGCTGCTTTTTTCGCATACAATACAGGAATGGCTTGGGTTTGAACTCCGATTTTCCGGTAGCGAATATATACCTGCCATACTCGGTACGATTATCTTCCTGTATGGTGGTCTTATATTCATAAAAAGTGCGCGCGGAGAATTGGCCGCAAGGCAGCCGGGTATGATGACGCTTATATCAATGGCGATTACTGTGGCGTTTGTTTACAGCGCGCTCGTGACATTTAATTTCGTCAGTGGTATGGATTTCTGGTGGGAGCTTGCGACCTTAGTTACAATCATGCTACTTGGCCATTGGCTCGAGATGGCGTCGGTTGAAAATGCACAAGGCGCACTCAATGAGCTAGCAAAACTTTTGCCAGATGTAGCCGAACTAATCGAAAATGGGGAAAGCCGCACTATTAAAGTCAGCGAGCTAAGTGTTGGGGATACAATTCTAGTTCGTCCTGGTGCTCAGGTTCCAGTGGACGGAAAGGTGATTAAGGGTGAATCTGAAGTCAATGAGTCGATGCTTACTGGCGAATCGAAGCCTGTCAAAAAAATAATCAACAGCGCTGTCATTGGCGGCACGATTAATAATAGCGGTGCTCTTACTATCGAAGTGACGAAGATCGGTAGTGATACTGCGCTAGCTGGAATTATGAAGCTCGTTGAAGAAGCCCAAACTAGTAAATCAAATACACAAATCCTCGCAGACAAGGCAGCGTATTACTTAACGTTTATAGCACTAGGTGCAGCGCTTCTGACTTGGATAGGCTGGTGGGTTGCTGGAGCAGAAGCGGGCTTTATACTAGAGCGTGTAGTTACTGTACTAATTATTGCCTGTCCGCATGCGCTAGGCTTAGCCATCCCTCTTGTGACGGCCATTTCGACTACAAAGGCTGCTAAAAACGGATTGTTAGTGAGGGAGCGAATGGCGCTAGAGTCTGCACGTAATATCGATGTAGTACTGTTTGACAAGACTGGCACACTCACAAAGGGTGAGCAAGGTGTGGTAGATGTAGTTAGTGAGAACAAGACGAAACTGCTTTCAATTGCAGGCGCTCTCGAGGATGAATCTGAACACCCAATCGCAAAAGCTATCGTTCGCCATGTCACAGATAATAACGTCACAAAAGCTCATGCTACGAAATTCTCGGCCATGTCAGGTCGCGGCGTGACAGCAATAATTAAAGGAAAGACTGCTTATGCCGGCGGTCCGCGCATGCTCGAGGAGCTGCAAGTTTCACTCGATGAAAAATTGCAAAAAGCTACCTACGCCGCGTCAAAAGAGGGCAAGACAGTGATCTATATCATCGAAGAAAGCACAGTTATCGGTGCAATCATGCTGGCGGACGTCATACGTGAAGAGTCGAAAGAGGCCGTGACAAAACTTCACGAATCCGGCAAACGCGTCGCCATGCTGACGGGAGACAGTAAGGGCGTTGCCGCCTGGGTAGCTGGTGAGCTCGGAATTAAAGAATACTTCGCTGAAGTTTTACCAGAGAATAAAGCTGAGACCGTAAAGAACCTACAAGCCGATGGTAGCAGAGTAGCCATGATCGGCGACGGCGTTAACGATGCGCCAGCGCTGGTACAAGCAAATATAGGTATTGCTATCGGTGCAGGCACAGACGTAGCTATTGAATCTGCCGGCATAGTCTTAGCCAGTAGTGATCCGCGCGGCGTGTCTAAAATAATCATACTCTCAAAAGCTACCTATCGTAAAATGGTTCAGAACCTCGCCTGGGCAACCGGCTATAACGCACTAGCGATTCCGCTAGCTGCCGGCGTCGCCGCACCACTTGGTTTTGTGCTATCGCCAGCTCTAGGAGCTGTACTAATGTCGCTCTCTACGATTATTGTCGCAATAAACGCACAATTCTTGAGGCGAATAAACCTGTAAGTACATGCCGCATAGAATCAACTGCTTCAGATAATATAACGCACCTATGGTAGGTGCGTTATATTATCCAGATGGTAAGTTGTGTCTAAAAGTAGATGTACGTTAGGCCAGCCGCTGGACGTTCATAGTAACGGTACAACCCGTCAAATCCAAGGTTGTAATCACTTACAGTGATAGTATTGCCATTAACTGCCTCGACATACATCACGTGGCCATAGGGACCACCATATGAAACGGCTGCTGCACCGACACGCGGAGTTGAGCCAGTAGCGACACCACTGGCTACAGCACGACTTGGCCAGTTTTTGGCGTCTGCTGGCCCAGTGAAGCCCCACCCAGGCATCTTTGAGCCTAACTTAAAGGCGACGTAGCTGGTACACTGGCGAGAGTACATCCCCCAGCTATCCACAAATGCATTGATAGGAGCATTGGCCCATTGCGAAGGGTATCCACCGTTACCGGATGATGCAACCGGTAACGAACTGACGCCGCCACCAGAAGATTGTTGCATGGCTGCAAGGTTAGCGGCAATCTGAGCCTGGTTTAAACGTTCAGCCTCAGCATTACTTTCGGCAGCTAGTTTTTTATAGGCCGCTTCATCACTACGAGTCTTAGCGATTAAGTCAGATTGTTCTTTTTGCTTGTCGGCCAGTAATACTTGCTGACCTCTTTGCTCTTCGAGAACACGCTCTACAGATAACTTATCCTTCTCAAGCTGTTTTTGTAGGCGATCTATATCATCGATCGTGGTTTTCAAAGTATTACGGATTGAATTTCTGTATTCCTGTTTATCTAAAAAGTCGCCAATATTCTTACTGCTTGCCAGCATTTCTAAAGGCGTAATTTGATCGTCGATGTAAAGGTCGGCAATAACTACACCGAGAGCATCTTGATTTTCTTTTAATTTCTCCTCGCCAATGGCAATGTCTGCCACTAGCTTGTCGTGCTCTCGTTGGCTTTTGTTGATTAAGCCTTCTATCGCGGCTGCTTGCTGACGCAGCACGGCCAACTGGCCTTCGAGAGTCGATGCCATTTTATTTAAGTGACCGGCTTCAGCCCTGTACTTTTCAGCCTCCTCTCTCTTCGCTTGGATTTCTGCGTCATAGTCGCGCGCTACTGCAACTGAACCAATTTCCACTACCGATGTAGCGGCCATCAAAACTGCTACAGCAACCAAACATGATTTGGCGGCGAACTGTTTTGAAATTATAGACGTGGTGGATCGATGTTTCATACTACTATCGTCACATAAGCGCTTACGCCAGTCAATCCGCATCGAATAATAATACGTTGTGATATATGTTACTGAAAAGCTATTAAGGTGTTGAACAGCCTGGTAATCTGCAGGTTGCTATACATAAATAATACAACGATTTGTTTTATGTACGACGTTAAGGTAACGATGTACACAGCTTGTGGCTCGATTTACTGCACATAGAAGTGGTATAATACAAACATAGTGATAAAAAAGTACACCGCCTATATAACCGTAATTACTGCAGCTCTATCTCTAGTGTTTGCGTACGTTCAACCCGTTATGGCAAGTACATCTTCGCATAGCTCAACACACTCTACGCATATAAGTGATAGTACCTGCCAGACAGCCTGCTCTATGACCGTCAATAAGCACAAAGATAAGCTACGAAAAGATGTGAAAAATAAGAAAGCTCCCCAGCCACTCTATGTACATCTGAATAATGTATCGATTCAAAGTCTGGGTAACGGAATCTACCCGCCTAATCAAGTGTGGATACAAAGTAGCTGGGTGCCGCCTGATATTGTTCTTTTAAGCGGCTACCATTCCTCGGGTCTGTAGATAAACCTATCATACTGATCGATAAGTTAATAAGAAAGGAAATTATGAAGCGAAATCAAGTTATTATTATAATTGTTGGATTTATTATTATTGCTGGAGTGGCATGGATATTAGTTGCCAACAGTCAAACAAACGATAGTGTGGAGCAGCAGTCGTCATCAGCTACGCCAGACGAACAGGAAGCAAAACCAGTAGATGATAATAAGTTTGCGACTCTAACAGGATCGGCGTTTGACGAGGCCTACATTGCAGACATGATGGCGCATCATGAAGGGGCTGTTAACATGGGTGAACAGGCCTTGAGTGCATCTGAACGTCCAGAAGTTAAAGCACTAGCAAACGAAATCGTGTTTACTCAGTCACGAGAGATGGCAAAAATGAGTGAATGGCAACAAGAGTGGGGCTTTGATGCGACAATGGGCGCACACGGTAGTCATGGGGGCGGCGCAAACGATATGGCTGGCGAAATGATGGATATGGGCGCTTCTCTCAACGGTCTTAAGGGCGACGATTTTGACAAAGTATTTCTCGAACAGATGATCATTCACCATCAGCAAGCCGTAGATATGTCAAAGTATGCTGACACGAACGCAGAGAGGCAAGAGATCAAAGATCTTGCACGTGCGGTCATAGAAGCTCAAGAGAAAGAAATCTCCCAAATGAAGCAATGGCAAAAAGACTGGGGTTTTCAGGCAGCAGATATGGACGCAAATTCATCTATGCCTGGTATGAATCACTAAAATCAATTAAGGCCGTGAGTAAATGAGATATACCTCGGCACACTCGCTACTAGTTGTGCCGAGGTATACAAAGTCTAAAGTGATATAGTTGAAGCAGGAGAATAGCATGCAGTCAAAAAATAAGGTTAATCCAACGGTCGCTGTAATTATCGCAATCGCTTTAATTGCTTCGATAGCCGTAGCGATAGCGCTCTTTTCGAATTCGAGTGAGAGGCAGCAAACATCGCCGACCACATCGACTCAAGGGGCTGAGCCACAGACGGCCACCTATGCGAATGGTACCTACGAAGCCACAGGAGAATACGTATCGCCTGGCGGCAGGGAGTCGATTGACGTTTCGGTGACGGTAATGAACGGCAAAATTACCGACACGACAATCACGCCGAATGCTGATTCTGGCGAGGCAGAAGAATACCAACAACGATTCGCCGCTAGCTACAAAGACATGGTGGTCGGTAAATCTATCGACGAAGTATCTTTGACGCGTGTTGCTGGGTCGTCATTGACTGGAATTGGTTTTAACGACGCGCTCGAGCAAATAAAAGAAGATGCTGCCGCATAGCATTGATTTTGAGGCAATTGGTACAAAATGGCGAATAGAATCCCTCGTGCCGCTGCCTCGAAGTATCATACGGCAAATATATCGACGAATCGAAACATTCGATGCAACGTATTCGCGTTTTCGAGCCGATTCGCTGGTGAGCGAAATTTCTCAAAAAGCTGGTAACTACACCTTTTCTGACGATATACTTCCGCTTATGCGTTTGTACCAAAAGTTATACGAATGTACCGACGGTAAGGTGACGCCATTGATCGGCAATGCGCTTGAGCGAGCCGGCTACGACGCTGAGTATTCTTTCGTCGAGCGAGAACAGAAGGTGCTGCCATCACTAGGTAACGTCCTAAAGTTGGACGGCCCAACAATACGAACGAGCCAGCCAGTGATCCTAGACTTCGGTGCCGCGGGCAAAGGATACTTGATTGACATAATAGCGACTATCCTTGACGAAGAAGATGTCACTGAATACGTGATCGATGGAAGCGGTGATATGCGTCACCGCGGGACGGCAATAAATAAAGTAGGGCTGGAACATCCGCTACGAAATGATATCGTCATAGGCGCTATTGATGTACAGAACACTAGTTTGTGTGCGTCGGCGTCGAATAAACGAACTTGGGGTAGGGGTGTGCACCATATTTTCGATCCAACCACGCTTCGTCCAACGAACGATATTCTTGCTACGTGGGTCATAGCACAAGAAGCGCTACATGCCGACGGGCTCGCTACTGCATTGTTTTTCGTTGATCCTAAAAAGCTCGAGAATGATTTTTCGTTTCAGCACGTGCGCATGTTCAAAGATGCATCGCTCGAGTATTCGCATAATTTCACAGGAGAAATATTTTAATGTTTTTGCAGAATTTAGTCGATCGGCATCTACGTGCTATTTCAATGTATAGAATCGTTTCGATTGCATTGTTGCTGCTACTCGCGAACGCCTTCGTGTTATCATTATTCGGGCAAATCGCTTTTTCACCTTGGCAAATTACTGCTAGCGCGATCGTTCTGATTCTTGCGACTACAGTATCAAGCCGCTTGTTCGCGAGTATCATGCGCACACACGCACATTCTGAATCCGCGTTCATAACGGCGCTTATACTTTTCTTTATTGTTTCGCCGACAAGCAGTCCAGAAGGGCTCTTTACATTAGTATTCATCGGCGTAATTGCTTCGGCCTCAAAATATCTTTTAGCGTACAAGGGCCGGCATATCTTTAATCCAGCTGCCATTGCCGCCGTGCTCGTGGGCATAAGTGGGCTGGCGTCGATTAGCTGGTGGGTGGCAACGCCGTCGCTCATTATCCTGACGGCAGTCTTGAGCTTACTTATTCTTTATAAAACGCACCGATTCCACCTTGGCCTTCTTTTTATTGCACTTACCGCGCTGCCTATTCTTCTTGTTTTGCTAGCAGAAGGCTTGCCGGCCTCTCAGGCGATTCTTGCCCTGGCGGCTTGGCCGATTCTGTTTTTCATTGGCTTTATGCTCACCGAGCCACTGACATTGCCTGCCAAAAAGTGGCAATTGTACGTAGAAGTGGCTTTAGTCGCACTGCTTTTCGCGCAACCTATTCTGATGAATGGCTTCAGCGTACCGCCAGCATTGGCGTTGGTGATAGGTAATTTGTTTGCCTTCATAGTACATCCTCGACGATCCATCGAACTACGATTAGTCAAAAAGAATACGCTCACTCCTACGACTGATGAATTTGTCTTTGCGCCAAAAACTCCTGTCAATTTTGAGCCAGGCCAGTACATGGAAATCATGCTGCCGCACAAGGCTACCGACAGCCGTGGGTTGCGGCGTACGTTTAGTATATCGTCTGCACCTATGGATGATACTATTACGTTTGGCGTAAAGTTTTATGAACCGTCCAGCAGTTTCAAGAAAGCGCTTCGTGCGCTGCCGGTAGGCTCAGTCGTAAAAGGCTCGAACATTGCCGGTGATTTCACATTGCCCGACAACACGGATGAGCGATTACTATTCGTAGCTGGCGGTATCGGCATTACGCCGTTTATGAGTCACCTACAATCCTTGCGCGCTAAAGGTGAAACCCGTGATATCATACTACTCTATGCAGTAAACGACGCATCGGAAATAGCCTATGCGGACACTTTGAAAGAAAGCCAAGCAAAGATTTTTATACTGACGAAGTCGGGGTTGCCTAAAGAGTGCCATGTAGGCGAACATATCAGCGGATCGCTGGTCACAAAAGAAATTCTGGCTCAATTAGCGCCAGACATATCGTCTCGCTGGGTGTACATATCCGGCCCGCCCGTCATGGTAGCAAGCGCCAAGAAAGACGCCACACGTTTGGGTGCAAAGAAAATCAAGACGGATTATTTTACGGGATACTGATGAAACAGCGTGCGTGACGAACGCAAAACTTGAATGTCTCGTTTGTTAAAATGTGAATTGTAAACAAAGTATAGTTCATAGTAGGTTGGGGTTTATTTAGTAAATAGCAAAAACACGCCTATACTTGTTTTTAACCACTACTGTTGCTAATGATGCAATAGTCAGTGTATTGTTAAGACGGCGTTCCTCTGAGGAATATCCGTTCATTTACGTCGTTTGGGCTTTAATAACTGGGTGGAGTGGTTCATCAGTAAAAACACGACAATCAATTGAGGCACTAGCTGCTTGAGCTCGATTTCCTCAAGTCCAATTGACGAGAAACTCATGACATGAAAACCAAGAAGTATAATGACCACAATAAACACCACATTGGCAATTGCTAAAATTGACAGCCATAGGTTAAAGACGCTTGAGTTTTCAGCCATAAGAGGAGTGGTTGTAGTGAAAAATTGTAATGCGTCAATGAAGGGCTTACCGATTGTTTCGACAATGTTCTTAAGCAATCCCACAACCGCATCAATAAGTACATCGACCAATCCATCGTTACTTTCGCTTGGCTTCACCTCCGTGAGTGCAGGCATTTCACTTAATGATCTGTCCGTACTGTTTTGATAGGTATGGTTTAATATTGCCGTTACCGAGACTGCCGACAATACAATAATAAGACCGAGTATGGTGTTGCGGATTATTGTTTTTGCATTATCAAGACGATCAGGCCGACCTGAACTACTAATCATTTGGTAACCGCCATGCACTAAAAAACCCGCAGCCATTAAACCGGCGATGACGCACAGTGTCGTAACTGTCGGCGCAATGAAAGTCCTCATAGCATTTCCGGCAGCTGAGGCTTCTGCAAAAATTGTTAGATAAGATATCACGACGGACGAGAGCACGATGATTTATCCCCCGAATGCTCCAGTAGCAATATCTGTAATTATATTACTTAGGACGAACGCCGCAATAGTGATACCCAGTCCAATCGCCGCCCATATTAATGTTTTCTTAGCCCTGTCAAGATGCTCAGGATTGCCAGAACTGGTAATATATGTGAAACCTCCAAAAACAAAAAAACCGGTCGCAACAAGTCCGGCAAAGCCAGCAACTACTCGAATGATACTACGTATAAAGTTCTCAATTTGCTGCACGTCACTCTCTGCGGCAAATGCCGGATCGGCCAAAATAATAGATAGCCCGACAGCTACAAATATAGCCACTAAATAATACACCTTCTTTGACCCCATCGTAATTCCTCATATTAATCAGTAAAGTTTTAGTGTCTATTGAGAAGGTAGGGCTCTTACTCTACAACCCTTACGCTCCCATTGTTTTAAAGTTACCAAGAGACGGTAAGAGGGACAAGACGGCACTTTCAGGTTAGTTAGCTACCAAAAAGTGCCCAACTTACCTCAAAGTAAGTTGATTTTACGGAGATGTCTTTCTTGAACTGCGTAACAGACATCTGCCAATATTTAGTACTAATACAAGGTTAGCGATACGGGAGGGTAAGACTTTAGCCGCTGAATGTTATAATGAAACAAGAATGAGTGAAACACTAGAGATAATAGGCCAAAAACTGCAAGAAGCTCGCAAAAAACAGCACCTTACACAAGCAGAGGTTGCAGAAATTGCTCGCGTTAGCGCTAACTATTATGCAATGGTGGAGAGGGGTGAGACAAACCCGTCGATTGAAACTTTTGAAAGTATACTCAAAGCTCTTAAAATAAAATCATCCAAAATCCTACCGTTTTAACTCTATAGCTTTGAGCTGTCAATCAATACACAATCCTGACTCTTGGCTAGTTCAATTGCTGGACGAGAAAAGGTGCTGTTTGTTACGACCATTGCGCGATCACATTTGTATCTTTTGAGGGCAACAACCACTTGACGCACCGCTTCAATGCCGACCAGTCCATTGTAGTGTTTTACCTGTACGCCCCATGTGAGTCCATCTTTTTTAGCTACAATATCTATACCTAAATCATAGTGTTCGGTGGTACGAACGTTTGTGTAGCCTTTATTCCTTAGCCAGTTAGCTACGAAATATTCAAACTCTGCCCATGTCATTACCTCAAGAGGCTTGTTTGTGCGAGCGATACGTCTAAGTCTTCTTTTTTGCAGTAATTGTCCGACCATACAGAAGATACCAGCAATAGGATTATAGAGCAAAGATATGAGTATTATAAGCAATACACTGCCCATAATAGTATTGAATATAGAGACTCCTGACCAGCCTTGTGAATGCATAACCCCAGTAGCGAAAAGTATGATTATGGTGATTGCACTACCGAGTCCGTTGTTTCGTGAGCGACGCAACATAGTAGTCGCCTCTAATCTTGTTCTAAGTCGTTCCTGATGAATTCCTTATAGAACTTATCAAGATCGGCTTCGAGAGGGCTGTTGATGTCGCGTTTTCGCAAGGTCTTTTTCCAAGTCGCGAGAAAGCGAACCGCTCGCTCAGGCGTTGCGTTTTCGGGATCATTCAGTTGCATATAACGCAATACAGCGTCAATATCTGCTTCGTTCAGGTCGTAACCAACTTGGTCATTAGCATTCTTCATTAAGTTTATTATATCACTTAACATCTTTTTCCTCCTTTGGTACTATCACTTCATTATCGACATATCGAAACCCAAGAGCTTCTAATTTGTCGGCGAAACTAACTAAATACGGTAAAAAAGAGTTCCAGGTAATATCCACGTGGCTCACCAAGGAAAGAACGTCACGTATAGCGGTGGCGTTTTTTCTTTGGCTGAAATTATTGTTGGATACTGCAAAGCGCTAGTGGTATAGCGACTTAGGTATCGTACAATTTCGAATGTTGTATCTAACTTAGGGGTAGGGTATCCTGTTTGCCAACGGTTGAATGCACCGCTATTTAGCCTAATTTTTGCTTTTATACCAAATGGATTGAGCGCGGTCAAAAACCAATAGAAAAGTTCAGTGGCTTTGGGTTTGGTGCCCAGTCAGGCAGCTACGTGGAATCACCAAATGTTGATATAATACGGTTCCCACAAGCTGAAGAATGCAACTGCACACCGCTAGAAGCTGAAATGGCGGGTTTGTCTGCCAGCTCAGAAGAACTTTACTTTCCAAATATAGAAACCAAAAATAAACAAAAAACAACCCTAGGGGCTGAGTGAGGATTTCGCTGGGGGCGTGCTCATGGGCAGACCCGCACAGCTACGAGAACAAATGCTCTTCAAGTAGTGTGCAGGTCTGCCACATGAGGTTGGAGGGCATCAGCTTCAGCGCTTGGCCACCAGCGGAACGTCGTCGTTGTCGCAGGCGTCGAAGGTGGTCTTGCCGGTGCCGTTGACGATGGTCAGACAGCCGGGGCCGCCGTGGTTGTGCCACACGCGGATCTCGTCGTTGACCACGAGGACCTGCTCCACCGTCTTGTTGATGGTGCTGTTCTCGCCGCGTTCGACGAAGGTGGTGTAGTCCGCGCCGGCGTTGAAGTTGCCGGTGATGGTGACCACCTTGCTGTCGCAGATGAGCGTGAGGACCGAACGGTCGACGTTGGGCTCGAGCGAGCAGTACGACGGGTTGATCATGGTGGCGCCCTCGGCGTAGGTGGCGTTGCTGCTCGTCTCCGGCGACGGCGCGCCCTTGAAGAGGTAGCCACCGATGAAGGCGAGGATGCAGGCCGCCACGACGATGGCCAGCAACTTGAGGTTGGCGGCGCGGTCGTTCGACTGGACGTTGTTTTTGGTGATGGTGGTGCTCATGGCTTCCTCCTAGGGAAGGTTCGGGCTATCCGAGCGATAGCGTTGTGAAAATATTATACAACAGCTACGTAATAAAGTCAATGCAATGTATACTAATGATATGAACACGGTAGACTTTATTAAAGGAGTGAATCTTGGCGGCTGGCTTGTGCTAGAAAGATGGATGACGCCCTCAGTGTTTAAGGGGACGGGCGCGAATGATGAATGGGCATTTATGAGTGATGTGGCCGACGCCGAGGCGAAAATTTACACACACCGGCAAACATTTATACAAGAAAGCGACTTTGCATGGTTGCAGCAACAAGGCATAAATGCTGTACGTTTACCTTTGGGTTACTGGTGGAATAGCGACGATGGCCCGTATAAAAATTGCCTAGAGCAGGTAGATTGGGCAGTTGAAATGTGCGAAAAATACAAACTTAAGCTGTTATTAGATATGCACGGCGCGCCGGGTTCGCAAAACGGGCGCGACCATAGCGGTCGAATAGGCAAAGCCCATTGGCAGCGTGAGCAATATCTGCAAGACAAGACCATTACTTCGCTCGAAGCGCTGGCGCAGCGTTATCGTAGCAGCCCAGCCGTATGGGGAATTCAGCTACTCAACGAGCCGCCCGTTGGAGTATTTAATTTAAAGTTGCGAGCGTTTTATAAAAAGGCCGAGCGGGTGCTGCGTGAAGTGGCTCCGCCTCACTGGCGAATTGTCTTTCACGATAGTTTTACCCCGCGGCTTTTAAATGGCGTACTGCCGCGTCAAGCTAAGCACAAAATTGCCATGGATATTCACTGGTATCACCAAACGTTTGCTTTGGGTTCGTTGGTGCCAATTTCGTGGTACGAGGCCATAGTGCGTTACCGGGCAAAATTGCTACCGGCACTTCAAAAACGCCAAGAAGTTTATATTGGCGAATTTAGTGGCGCCCTTAACTGGAAATTACTGCAAAAGCTCTCGGCTAAAGAACGTATGCCGCATATGCAGCAACATATAAAATTGCAATTAGAAGTGTACGAGCAGGCGAATGGTTGGTTTTACTGGAGTTACAAAACCGAAAAAACTAATGATATTTGGAATTTTAGGGCACAGGTTGAGGCTGGTGTCTTTTCAGATGCGCTCTCGGGGCGTACACTAGAGCCATGAGTGTATTATTTAAACGAACAAAAATTCTTGCAACTGTTGGTCCTGCGGTAAACAGTTACGAACAACTTTTAGCGATGTCTCAGGCTGGCGTAAACGGTTTTAGACTTAATTTTAGCCACGGCGATTACGCTGAGCGCGAGCAGCAAATTGCCTGGATTCGTGAGACTACAGCAGAAACTGGCAAGCCGGTTGCGGTACTACAAGATCTACAAGGCCCTAAAATTCGTCTTGGTAAATTAAAAGACGACATGCGCGTAGATGTAATGGCTGGCGATGAAATTGTTTTAGATAGCGCTGTAGAGCACGACGGCGGCACCACGCTGCCCGTGCAGTATAATCTTGCTGAAAAAGTTCAAATTGGTCAGCCGGTTTATATTTTTGATGGCAAAATTAAAACAACTATGATTGAAAAAGTGTCGGAGACGGCCATTAAATTGCGCGTAGAAAACAGTGGCACGCTAATGAGTAAAAAAGGTATTAATTTACCTGATACCGATTTTGGTGGCGATATTTTAACGCCAAAAGATATTAAAGATTTGGAATTTGGCGCTACCCAAGATATAGATTTTGTTGCGCTTAGTTTTGTGCAAAATGCGAGTGATATTCATAATCTTCGCCAAATGCTGGTGGCAAACGGTTCTTCGGCACAAATTATTGCCAAAATTGAAACTAAAGCGGCAATCCTTGATAGCGCGTTAGAAGAAATTGTACGAGCGAGCGACGGCGTGATGGTGGCGCGTGGTGATTTGGCGGTAGAAGCTGGGGCAGAAGTAGTACCAATTGTGCAACGACGAATTATTGCGCTGTGTCGACGTTACAATAAGCTTTCAATTGTGGCTACGCAGATGATGGCAAGTATGGTTGATAGCCCCGAGCCAACGCGCGCCGAGGTGAGCGATGTGGCAAACGCCGTTATTTTAGGCGCCGATACAGTTATGTTATCGGACGAAACTGCCAATGGTAGTTATCCAATTGAAACAGTTAAGGCTATGAAAAAGGTAATTCTTTACACTCAAGATCATGCCGAAGTAGCGCATATTAATGAGGCGGTAGAAGGTAAAAACCGACAGCGTGACGCAATTTCGCACGCTATTGTAGATTTAGCGCGCGATCTTCATGTAACGGCAATTATTGCTGAAACTAAAACTGGTGCCACGGCGGCGGCAGTTGCTGGAAATCGTCCGAATCTACCAATTGTCGCGGTAACTAGCGAGCCACGAGCGGCTCAGCAACTAGCTCTTAGTTACGCAACAAAAAGTTTTATTCGCCCAGATGGTGAAAATATTGGTGAATCGTTAGCAAGTGAGCTAAAAGAATCTGGCTACTTTGGTGATACGAGTGAAGTAACTGTTGCGGTTATGAGCGGACGCGAACCAGGAGTAAGCGGCGGCACCGATACAATACGTATACGAAAATATTAAAAAATTTGGGTGGGCTTATGAAATTTTTAAAACAAACTATACGCGATATTCACCTTGAGGGGCGTACAGTGTTACTGCGTGCCGACTATAATGTGCCTCTACAAAAAGATGGCACCATTAGCGACGACTTACGGATTCGTGCTAGCCTACCGACCATCGAATATTTGTTAAAAAAACGCTGTAAAGTGGCGATTATAAGTCATCTTGGGCGACCAGATGGAAAGCGCGATGAACGCTACACGTTGGAGCCAGCGGCTGCTCGCTTGGCGCAGTTACTTGAACGCGATGTGCGATTTGTAGACGATTGTTGGGGTGATAAGGTTTCGCAAGTGATGCGACTTGCAAAGCCGGGTAGTATAACGGTGTTAGAAAATTTGCGATTTTATAACGAAGAAGAGGCTAATGACGAGACGTTTGCCCGCAATGTAGCTAAAAGTTCTCGTGCTGATTATTTTGTACAAGATGGTTTTGGCGTGGTACACAGGGCGCACGCCAGTACGAGTGCCATTACGCATTATTTACCGAGCGTTGCTGGTTTGCTACTGGAAAGAGAAGTGCAGACAATAGCGGGTGCCGTACAAGCGCCCGATCGACCGCTTGTAGCTATTATGGGCGGGGCTAAGGTGAGTGATAAAATTAAGGTTATTGAGCAGCTGGTTAAAAAAGCAGACAAAATAATTATTGGTGGCGCAATGGCAAACACGTTTTTACAGTACAAAGGTGTTTCAGTTGGAAAAAGCAAGGTCGAGGGTGACGTAGCTGATATTCTTGATGCCGTATATGCCTCGGTAGAAAAAAAGCTCGCTAGTACAAAAAACATTTTAAAAGCCCCGCAAACGGTTGATGAGTTTATACTATTGCCACAAGACGTTGCGATTGCACACGATACCGATGATAGCACCCGTCGTTGTGTGTCGATTGACCAGATTCCTAGCGATGCAATGGCGTTAGATATAGGTGACGCGACAATTGAGCGTTACTGTGATGAATTGGCGAATGCGAAAACTGTTATATGGAATGGCCCGCTTGGTTTTTCGGAAAATCCAACTTTCGCCCATGGTTCAGCACGGGTGGCACTTACGCTAGCGCAGAATACAAATATTACCTCGGTGGTTGGCGGAGGCGATACAGCCGACTTTGTATTAAAATGGGATGCAAACGATGGCGCAAGTTTTACGCATGTTTCAACTGGTGGTGGCGCGGGCTTAGATTTAATGGCTGGCGCACCTTTGCCGGGTCTAGAAAGTTTGCTAGACGCCACACGAGCAAAATGATACACTAAAAAGCATAAACGCTATGAAAACCACAACGAATAAAACGCTGATTGTTGCCAACTGGAAAATGAACTTCACTATGCATGAGGCTAGTTTATATATGCACAGTCTTATGAAGCAAGTTCATGTACCACGATCGGCCGAAGTGGTGATTGCCCCAACAATGTTTACGTTACAATCTATGAGTTTGCAGCTTCATTCACATAGGCAATTTAAGCTAGCAGCTCAAAATTTTTATTGGCGCGATAGTGGCGCGTACACTGGTGAAGTTTCTGCCTCGCAGCTGCGTGGAATTGTACAGTATGGCATAGTCGGGCACTCGGAGCGCCGGCATATTTTTCATGAGCATGATAAAGATGTGCGCGCAAAAGTTCAGGCGGCTTTACGTAATGAAATAACACCGATACTTTGTGTAGGAGAGACGGCGAGCGAGCGGACTCATGGTGAAACTGAAGCTGTCTTGCATGACCAGCTTATTGGCGGCCTTGCAAACGTAACAAGTGATGAAATTTCACGCGTAGTTATTGCTTATGAGCCGGTGTGGGCGATTGGAACGGGTGATAATGCCAAACCTCACGATGTGCAACGTGCAATTCGTACTATCCGGCAGCAAATTGCCCATTTGTATGGCGAAAAGGCGGGTAGTGAAGTGCGAGTATTGTACGGCGGTAGTGTTAAAGGGGCTTCGGCGTCTGAGTATCTTAAGATATCTGGGGTAAATGGGCTTTTAGTGGGTGGCGCCAGCCTTGATTTGCACGAATTTGAAGAAATTATAAGCGCAGCGCGCACTATATAAAAAGTTAGGGTGGGAAATGTCTGATATTGATTTTGATGAATTGGACAAAGCGGTTCAGTCGCTGATGGAAAAGCACGATACAATCCGTGACGCGTCGCCGAGTACGCAGCAAGACTCAGTTTCAGGCGCAGTATCGGACGAAGAGTCGAACAGTGTCGTTACACCAGCCCCAGCGCCCTCTCTGCAGCGACATGCTTCGCCGCGAATTATGGACGTTGTTCGGCCAAAAACTCAATCTGTGTCGAGTAGAATTAACGTAACTTCGCCGGTAAGTCGCTCGTCTCGCACGCTTAATCCCGTTGGCGCTGATACTACGGCTCAAAATACTGAACGCGATCAATCGGCTGCAACTAAGTCGATGGATATCGTACGACCACGATCGTCATTCTCGTATTCACGTACGCCAGTGCAGACTAACGATGCCATAGAGCCTCAGACGGAACTTATCTCAACTCGCCGCTCAACTGCTGTTACGGTCGATTCTTTTGCTGATACAGCTGCTGCTGAAATGTTACTAGATAATCTTTCGATAGCTAGTTTTGATGAGCCCGACTATGAAGACACTGTGACTACGCAATCCAAAAATTCAGCTAAAGACTACAGCGGTGACGATGTTACTGTGCCTAAAAGCGATACAAGCGCTACACAGCTTACGACTGCGAGTAATGAGTCTGAAGAACAAGATAGGGTTGAAAAAGATTCTACTCCAGAGCCGCAAGCACAATCTCAGTCGCAAACTTTAAACGCTGAAGACGAGCTTGATTCATATTCGCCATTTTTACCTGATGCTACAAGTAAGGTAGAAAAACGTCCACTTGGCATGCGTGACGAGCTAGATGATGATATGGTAGCCGAAGAATTACAATTCGCTGGTCCGCAAGTTGCAAAACCACAACCAGAAATTGCGACTAACGATGTCGCCGAGGTTGAATCGGAGTCAGGAATGGTTAACCCTAATGAACCTACACCGGTTGCCGGCCAAGTGGCAAACCCTACTGTTTTATCGCTACAGTCAGGTTTAAGTAAAGAAGATGACAATGAAGATAGTGGCTCAATTTATGATCCGCACACCTATCATCAACCGTTAGCGCATCCAGAGCGCGTTCGATCGGGGTGGTGGAGTGTTTTATGGATTGTGGCATTATTACTTATTGGTGCAGCAAGCGGCGCAGCGTACTTTCTTTTGGTACAATAGATAGAGATGAATTTGAGCGAAGGGTTAAATGAAGCACAAGCGGGTGCAGTTGAGTGTGTCAGTGGGCCGCTGCTTATTTTAGCGGGTGCTGGTAGCGGTAAAACAAAAACCTTAACGCACCGAATCGCTCATTTAATAACTAATCAAAATATTTACCCAAGCCGTATTTTAGCGGTAACATTTACTAATAAAGCTGCCAAAGAAATGCGACATAGGTTGGCAGAATTAATAGGCGAGCATAGCGATGACCGCTCATTTATGCCGTGGATGGGTACGTTTCATGGTATTTGTGTTCGATTACTTAGAATGGACGGAGCCGCGATTGGCATTGCCAAAAATTTTGTTATTTACGATGAAGATGATCGGCAGGCGCTTATAAAACAAGCCATGAAACTACACGGCGTGAGCGATAAAGACCTAAAAGCTCGCTCAGTGTCGGCGGCCATTTCTCAGGCTAAAAATGAATTACGTACCGCCGATGATTTAGCGCAGGCCGCCTACGGACCGCGCCAAGAAATGATTGCGAAACTTTATAAAGAATACGAAACCATGCGACGTACGGCTCAGGCGCTTGATTTTGATGATTTGCTGATTGAAGTAGTGCGGTTACTAAAAGAAGCACCGCAAGTGCGAAAAGCCTGGCAAGAACATTTTCGCCATATTTTAATTGATGAGTACCAGGATACGAATGCAGCGCAATATGAAATTGTGCGACTATTAGTAAACGACGAACGCAATATATGCGTGGTGGGTGACGATTGGCAAAGTATTTATAGCTGGCGCGGAGCCGATTTTAAAAATATTTTAAATTTTGAACGTGATTTTTCTGGTGCCAAAGTTATTAAGCTTGAACAAAACTATCGCAGTACCACTGCCATTTTAACGGCGGCACAAGCGGTAATCGAAAAAAACACCGAACGCACCGATAAAGTATTGTGGACCGATGTAGGTGAAGGCGCTCCGGTTCAGGTGCTTGCCGTGTACGATGAAACTGAGGAAGCGGCGATAATTGCCGATAAAATAAGTGCACAAATTTCGATTGGCGCACGCGGCTATAACGATTTTGCCGTGCTGTATCGTACCAACGCCCAAAGTTACAATATCGAGCGGGCGCTACGGCAGCGATTTATCCCTTACCAAATTTTCGGTAGTATTCGCTTTTTGGATCGAGCGGTTATTAAAGATATTATGGCATATTTAAAAGTTCTGCATCAACCAAACGACACGGTAAGTTTTAGCCGAATTGTGAATACGCCGGCGCGTGGCATTGGTGCCGCTAGTTTAGAGAAATTTTATGCTTGGCAACGATCGACTGGTGAAGATATTGTGACGTCGCTGCAGTTGGTGCGTGAAGCCAGTAGCGTAACAGCTCGAGCCAGAAATGCACTGGCGCAACTTGGTATGACGCTACGTGAACTGCAATTAGGCATGGAAGACGGTGACCCGAGCGAAATAATTGAGCGAGTTGTGAAGCGAACAGGCTACTATGACGTACTAAATGATGGGTCGCCTCAGGCAGATGATAATCTTGAGCATTATTCAACATTACTAAGTGAGTCTAAAGTTTACGGCGATATGGCGACGTTTTTAGAGGAAATGGCGCTGATGTCGAGTAGTGATAAAAATTCAGATGGCGAAAGTGTAACGCTAATGACGCTACATGCGGCTAAAGGTTTAGAATTTCCGGTGGTATTTATGGCCGGTATGGAAGAAGGGATTTTTCCTCACTCGCGCGTTCACGACAGCGGCAAATTAGAAGATATCGAAGAGGAGCGCCGGCTTTGTTATGTGGGAATGACGCGAGCGCGACAAGAGTTGTATCTTACGCACACTCGCTCGCGTATGCAGTTTGGTCAGCGTTCTTACAACATGCCGTCGCGTTTTCTTAAAGATATGAGTGAGGCGGCTAATGATGAAATGTCATATGATGAGCCGCAGTATATTAGAGACGAAGATGCTTTTTATGATGAGAGCGTAGGCATTGAAGTGGGTGATAAGGTAAAGGCGGCAGCTTTTGGCGTAGGTGTTGTAACCGATGTAGACGGCATGGCGGTAACTATTCATTTTGATTCTGGTCAAGAAAAAAAGCTTAATATAGAATACGCTCGGCTAGAAAAAATCGGCTAATTGGCGTATTTATGGTATACTTATTTAGAGTCGAATCTATAATTTTGACACAACTTATATGATGTATATAGCTCGTTTTGGAACGAACAATAGATTGTTTACTTACCTATCGCGCCACTTGTGGTTGCTTTTTGCTATAGCAGGTATGGTAACGGCGCTTAGTTTGCTTGCATGGTCTCAAATTTCATCGGCTCAAGCCGAAACTGACGCAACTAGTGCCAGTCGCGATCATTTATTAACAATTTACGACCGCGGCATTGAGCGCACCGTTATGACAAATGCCGATACTATTGGTGAGGCGCTTCATTCGGCAGGGGTGACACTCGAGGCAGTTGATATTGTAGAGCCTTCGCAGGACGAAAAGCTCGTTGCATCTAAATATCACGTTAATATCTATCGTGCGCACCCTGTTACTGTTGTGGAAGGCGCTTCGCGAACCAAAGTAATCACAGCACACCAAACGCCGCGACAAATTGCTGAAGCAGCTAATATTACGCTCTACGATGAAGACACTGCTACTGTTGAACCAGTAAGTGACAACATTTTAATTGATGGCGCTAGTATGACAGTGTCGATTGAACGAGCAACACCTCTTACGCTAGTTTTATATGGCCAGAAAAGTGAGATTCGTACCCAAGCGGCGACGGTTGAAGAGTTGCTGCGCGATAAAGATATAACACTTGGCGCTGAAGATACGTTGTCGGTAGATAAAGCAGCGGCAATTACTGAAGGTATGACGATTGAAATTTGGCGCAATGGCACGCAAACAATCACTGAAGAGCAGGAGGTTGAGTTTACGATTGAGCAAATTAAAGACGCTAATCGAGAAGTTGGTTTTAAAGAGGTAAAAACAGCTGGTGAAAAAGGTAAAAAGACTGTTACTTACGAAATTGAAATGAAAAATGGCCAAGAAGTGGCGCGTAAAGAAATTCAAAGCGTGGTAACAAAAGAGCCGAAAAAGCAAACTGAAATTGTAGGTAGTAAGAGTAACGTTGCTGGTGTGACTGGTGATAACGCCGCTCTACTTGCTGCGCTGCGACAGTGTGAGACGGGTGGTAATTATTCAACAAACACCGGAAATGGCTATTATGGCGCTTACCAATTCTCGCAGCCGACATGGAATGCTATGCGAACAGGCTACTCTTCTGCTCACACTGCGCCGCCAGAGGTACAAGATGATGCCGCACTTCGACTAGCGCAGCGCAGCGGTTTTCATTCACAGTTTCCTGGCTGTTCGCGTAAACTAGGGCTGCCGGCCTATCCAAATTAGTTTATGGCAGGACCTAAAAAACACCTTGGTCAACATTGGCTAAAGGATCGCAGTATATTGCAGGCAATAGCCGACGCGGCAGAGCTTACAAAGTCTGACACTGTGCTAGAAATTGGGCCAGGACTCGGTACTCTAACCAGTGTGCTATTAAAACAGGCGGGTAATGTGTGCGCGGTTGAGTTTGATGCGGAGTTGGCCGCAAAGCTACCGGCTCAGTTTCCGGGAACAAATTTAGAAGTTATTCACGAAGATATTCTTCTCTATAATCTTGAGCAACTACCTGCCGGTTATAAAGTTGTAGCAAATGTTCCATATTATATAACTAGTAAAATTGTACAAAAACTAATGACTGCATCGAACAAACCGTCGCTTGTAGTGCTGCTGGTGCAGAAAGAAGTCGCTGAACGGATAGCCGCCAAGCCGGGTAATATGAGTATTTTAGGCGTTTCGGCGCAAATATATGCTAGTGCCGAACTTGCTATGGAGGTGCCAGCGCACTATTTTACTCCTCCGCCAAAAGTAGATTCGCAGGTAGTAGTACTAAAGACGCACCAAATTAGTCGCATACCTGAAGGTGAAAGAGATTTCTTTAATGTAGTAAAGGCAGGCTTTTCGGCTAAACGAAAAAAACTTCGCTCCAGCCTTAGTGGCGGACTAGCAATTAGCAAGCCTATGGCTGAAAAACTTTTGCTATCGAGCAACATAAACCCAGATAGTCGTGCGGAAGACTTAGCGGTTGAAGACTGGCTGCGATTACATGAACAGGTTGCGGCTTCTAAAAAGTAATGATTTCTCGTGATCAGCCGACAATTTTTAACAATACAACGCTTAGCGTAGCAATATCTTCACGGGTAGATCGGTCTATGCTTAATCGACTGCAACCGGGTGACGAAAGAGTTAAGCAGGCGCGGCGAGATTTTCTGTATGGTATAAATATTTCGCCCAAAAATATTCTGAGTCAATGGATTACCTACGGCGAAGCGGAAACCTATGACGATATTTATTTGCTTGATGCTACAGCCCGACAGCAGGCAATAAGAGTAGGCGGCATTCGAGCTGACGGTATAATTGTGCAGGGCTCTGGAGTTGGAATTTTTTTGCCAGTAGCCGATTGTATTGCGACAGTATTGTACGATCCTGTTCGCCGCATATTCGGCTTGCTACACATGGGCCGACATTCCACGCTTACATCAATACTGCCAAATGCCATTAAACAGTTTATAAATTTAGGAACTAAGCCAGACGATATTAAGGTATGGATGAGCCCACATGCCCAGCGTAATTCGTATGTTTTACGTTATTTTACCGCACGTAGTCAGCCGGCGTGGCAAGGGTTTTATGATGAAAAGGTTGATAGTAATAGCGGTGAAACACTGTTTTATATTGATATGGCTGGGTACAACCGTCAGCAATTGTTAAACGCGGGCGTAAACGCAAATAATATTCAAATTTCTACAGTAGATACCGTTACGAGCGAAAATTATTTCTCCCATTCCGCTGGTGATATTTTAGGTCGCAACGGTGTTGTTGCCTATTTAGCGTAACTGTAGCGTTCTGGTATACTAAAGGGTAATGGGAAAAAATCTATATATAACTACTGCAATTCCGTATGTTAACGGTAAGCCGCATATCGGAAATGCGCTCGATTACCTTTTGGCTGATATTTGGGCTCGTTATCAACGCATGAACGGAAAAACGGTTCGTTTCCAGGTTGGTACCGACGAACATGGCAATAAAATCGCGCAAAAAGCGCTTGATGCTGGCATGGATCCAAAAGCCTACACCGATAGTATGTATGGCAATTTTGAAGAATTAATGAAAAAGGTCAACGCCACTTACACCGATTTTGTACGCACAACCGACCCGCACCATATTGGCGCCGTGCAGTATATTTGGCAGCAATTGCAGCCGTATATTTATAAGGGAACGTACGAGGGGTGGTACTGTCAGGGGTGTGAATCGTTCGTGACTGATAAAGAGGCGACTGCTAATAACGGCGTTTGCGCCGACCATCAAACGCCATACGAACGACTAGGCGAAGATAACTATTATTTGCGGATTAGTGATTTTACAGAGCAAATTCGTGAGGCGATTGAAAAAAATCGTATGCGCATTGTGCCAGAATATCGTAAGCGAGAATTTTTAGAACTTATTAAAGATGGCCTGCAAGATGTGTCAATCTCTCGACCGCGCAAGCATCTAAGCTGGGGGGTGTCGGTACCTGGCGATCCCGATCAGGTGATGTATGTGTGGTTAGACGCCCTCTCGAATTACCTTACAGTTCTAGGATACCCCGATAAAAGTGACTGGCGTGATTTTTGGCCAGCTGAAGTGCAGGTAATTGGAAAAGATATTCTACGCTTTCATGCTGGAATTTGGCCGGCAATGCTATTAGGCCTTGGTATTGATTTACCGCGGACGCTATTAGTGCACGGCCACGTAAATGTTTCGGGAAGCAAAATGAGTAAATCGGTTGGCAACGTCATCGATCCAAATGAGGTGATTGATAATTACGGTGCCGATGCCTTTCGCTATTACTTCGCGCGTCATATTCCAACCCAAGATGACGGAGATTTTACTTGGGAAAAATTTGAAAACGCCTATAACAACGAGCTGGGAAATGACCTTGGTAACGTAGTGCAGCGCGTAGCCAGCATGATTACACGCTATCAATCCGGTGTAATTGGCGAGATGGTAGCTGGTGAGCATGATATGCAACCGTACCGACTAGCCATGGATGAACTAGCGTTTGACAGAGCGCTCAACGAAGCGTGGGTAACCGTACGTTCACTCAATAAGTATATTGAAGATGTGAAGCCGTGGGAAATTGCCAAGCGGCGCGAGACCGAGACCGATGCCGAAGAGCATCTAGCTGATGTGTTGAGTCATTCCGTAGGGACAATTATGCAAATTAGCGATTTACTCAGCCCGTTTATGCCAGATACTTCGGAGAAGATTAATAAACTATTTGGCAGCGGAATTGTACAGTCAGCTGGCGTATTGTTTCCTAAAATTTATCTTCATACACCCGACCCGCGCACGCCTAGGGTAGCAAAGTAGCAATGTTCGATACGCACTGTCATATTCAAGATAGTGAGTTTTACACGCCGCATCAGGGAGAAGCAGTATATGTAGCAGCAAAAGAGGCTGCCGTAAAACAAATGATTGTGGTAGGTTGTGACTTACGAAGTTCGGAGGAGGCAGTGAAATTTGCAGCTACTCATGAATCGGTGTACGCTGCGGTTGGTGTGCATCCGCATGAAACCTCTAAAGGGATTGATGGCATAGCAGGGTTAATCGATTCATCGCGTGAGCATGTTACCTCCCGACCGCTAATCGTAGCGATAGGTGAAATTGGTTTGGATTATTTTTATACACATAGCCCGCGCGAAATACAAATAGCAGCACTTGAAAAGCAACTACAACTAGCCACCGACTTAAACTTAGCTGTAAGTTTTCATGTGCGAGAAGCTTTTAGCGATTTTTGGCCAATATTAAACAATTTTAGCGGAGTTCGCGGCGTACTTCATAGTTTTACAGATACTAAAGAAACGCTCGATAAGGCACTTGCTCGAGGTTTGTATATTGGAGTTAATGGTATAAGTACTTTTACTAAAGACGCTAGGCAGCGGGAGATGTTTGATGCCGTTCCTCTCGAAAGATTGCTACTAGAGACTGATGCGCCATTTTTAGCTCCGCACCCCTACAGAGGCAAGCCGAATCAACCGGCCTATGTAGGCGAAGTGGCGCGTTATCATGCCGCTAGGCGATTGGTTGATCGAGAACAATTTATTGCTCGTACCACAGCTAACGCCGAAGCCTTATTTTTAACGTAAAAGCCTACACAAAGCATTGACCTTAACAACATAAAGTGGTAAAATTAGCTTTGTTAGCAAATGGTGTAAAAGCGCACCTTTGCATTTATATTGGGTGGAAAAAACAAACACTTCTTTAAATTAATGTCAGAGTTGGCAGTAAAGGAGTTATCTAAATGAGCGAAAAAGAACTTGGCGCAGTATCTTTGCATCCATGTACGAGCCCTCATCTTATGGGTTACGAGCAGCTTAGAGAAGAGCAGGTGAGTAGAGAACTTGTAAGTGACGCAATGAATGTTGAGAAAGGTAATGAGACTATTGTTTCGCCCGAACAGCAAATTCGCGAACTTGGCGTACGAATTGCAAGTCTTCGCGACGGAAAGTTGCACCGAGAAGCTCAGGCGCGAGAAGTGGGCGTAGCTGCGGTTGCTTCTGCCGATGCCTACGAACCATTACCAATTAGGCTGTAGGTTGTTATGTCATCGTTAATGAAAAAAGCACTCGAACTTGTTGTTGGTCCTAGCGACGAGATTGCACAAAGTGCTAACGAACCAAAGGTGCAGCATTCAAAACCACGTGCGCACAAACCGCGTCAAATTGATATTGCTAAAGCCTCGCGGCAACTATTTTCGCGTCCGCTTAAACAGCTATCGGAGCGACAACTGATTCAGCTAGAGAGTGAAATTGGCTCGCAGCTATTTGGTGAATGGCCAGAGACTGTTATTCGACGTGAATTTTTTAATCTCGATCCGTCTACGTGGGTGTGGCACGAAGAATCGTACGATGAGCAAAAGCAAATTCATACTTCAACAATTCGCTACGAAGTGCAGCCGCAAGGTATCTTGAAGGCTCAGGGCGGTGCACGGTATAGTTACTTAGAAGGTCAAGAATTAGACAATTTTTTAGTTGCAGTTCAGCTATATTATGAACGTATCTCGCGCGAAATTTATAAACGCCACCCAGAGACCGGTTCGCCACTGCTATAGCTAAGTGTTATAATAGTAAGTGTGAATAAAGCTCCCTTGTACTATTTTGATCATGCCGCTGCTACACCGTTAGACGAGCGGGTGCTAGCTGCGATGCAGCCTTATTTTACTGAACTTTTTTTTAATCCTTCAAGCCCTTATGCGCCAGCTGTGGCGGTGCGTAGAGAATATGAGGCAGCGAAAGATACATTAGCCCGGACAATCGGGGCGCGTGGCAGCGAGTTAGTAATTACTGCAGGAGCAACCGAATCTATAAATTTAGCTTTTAAAAGTATTGGCGGCCATGTAGTGGTTGGTGCCACAGAACATCAGGCGGTGCTTTCGGCGGCTAAATTTTGCAAAAGTGCTAGCTACGTGCAGCCCGATAACACAGGGTTATTTTCGGCCGAATTGATAGCCCGAACTATTCGTGCAGATACAGAGCTTGTGTCGATTGCGCTAGCAAACAATGAGCTGGGCACAGTTCAACCGCTAGCAGCAATTGCAGCTGTGGTTGAGCGTGAGCGTCAGCGTCGCCGCGAACACAGTGAAGTAACACCGTTATATTTCCATTCCGACGCTTCGCAAGGTTTAGGGCAGTTAGACGTACATGTGGCGCGATTAGGCGTAGATATGCTTACAATTAACGCTGCCAAAGTGTATGGTCCAAAGCAAGTTGGTTTACTATGGGCTGCGCCGCACGTGCAACTTTCGCCAGTAATTGTTGGCGGCGGTCAGGAGCGTGGTGTACGCAGTGGCACGGAAAATGTTGCTGGCGTTATAGGGTTTAGTCGTGCTATGGTGCTTGCTAGCGAGCATCGACACGGCGAAGCGAAGCGACTTAGTACTCTTCGCAATACGGCGCAATCGATGCTTGAGGCTGCTTTGCCGGATATTGAAATCTACGGTAATCAAAAAAAGCGATTATCGAGTCATCTAAGTCTTTCGCTACCAGGGGTTGATGCCGAGCGACTGGTATTTAAGCTAGAGCGCCAAGGTGTGTATGTGGCTACTGGTAGCGCTTGTGCTGCAAATAAGGGTACACGTTCGCACGTACTAGAAGCTATCGGATTAAACGATAGGCAAATTAACGGTAGCTTGCGACTAAGTTTTGGGCGACTTACAGACGAAAAAGCTGTGCGTGAAGGTATTAAGTTTATTATTGCAGCATTTAAACAAGAGCAGGATCGCGTAGGAAAGAAAGCGTGAGAATGATTTTAGGGCTGCTAATAGGTTTTTTTGTAATGGTCGCAGGAATTGATATTTACTTATCACCTGATGATTTAAGCGCGTGTAGAGCGGCTGATGGACCTACGAGTGAAATGAACTGCATACAGGCCGACGCAATTATTGCGGTAAGTGGTGGTGATACCGACGCGCGTACAGATGAAGCCATTGGCTTGTACCGAGCTGGCTGGGCGGAGACTTTAATATTTTCTGGTGCGGCACGCGACACAACAGGGCCAAGCAACGCCGAGGTTATGCGTAGTCGTGCGATTGCGGCTGGGGTTCCAGCTGGAAGTATTGAGGTAGAGGAATTTAGTCGAACTACGCGTGAAAATGCGCAAAATACTACCTCTATCCTTACTCGGCGAAATATTCAATCGGTAATTGTGGTCACAAGTGAATACCATCAGCGACGGACGAGCTTAGAGATGCAGCGCTGGTTTGGCGAGGCAATTAACGTACGAAGTCATCCGGTGGCTCAAGATAATCAATGGGACGGACTGTGGTGGACAAGATTTAGCGGCTGGCAACTAGCGGTGGCGGAATTAATTAAGATTGGTGAAATATATGCACAACAGCGATAAAGAAAATTCTAAAACACATGTATATGTTGGAATGAGTGGCGGTGTAGATAGTAGCTTAACGGCAGCGCTGTTATGCGAGCAAGGCTACAGGGTTACCGGCGTGTATATGAAAAACTGGACCCAAGATCTTCCAGGAATGAAATGTCCATGGGCCGATGACCTTGCTGATGCAAAGCGGGTAGCGGTGCAGCTTGATATTGATCTTAAAGTATTTGATTTTGAGACAGAATACCGCGATATGGTCGTGCAGTATATGATTGATGAGTATAAACTTGGTCGCACGCCAAATCCAGATATTATGTGTAATCAAGAAGTAAAGTTTAAACTGTTTTTAGACGCAGCTCTTGCTGATGGCGCCGACATGATAGCCACTGGTCACTATGCCCAAACAAAAGCTGGCAAGCTTTTGAGAGCTGTCGATGACAATAAGGATCAAACGTACTTTTTGTATCGTGTTTCATCAGCAGCACTCTCTAAGGCGTTGTTTCCGCTTGGTGGCTACACTAAGCCGCAGGTTCGTCAAATGGCTGAGGCTCGCGGATTGTATACTGCAGGCAAAAAAGATTCTCAGGGCATTTGTTTTGTAGGTAAAATTGGTATTAAAGATTTTCTTAGCCAGTATGTAACTATAACACCTGGAGATATAAAAGATATCACGTCGATGCAAAGTGTTGGTCGTCACGATGGCGCGATATTTTATACGCTTGGGCAGCGACATGGCCTTGATATTGGTGGTGGTTTGCCGTATTACGTAGTTGGAAAAAATATGGATAAAAATGAAGTGTACGTTACCACAAACCTTAACGACCCTTCGCTTTGGCCAAAACAAATTTCGCTCACGCATATGCACTGGATTGGAGAACCGTACACGGGCAATAGGGTTGAGGTGCGGGTTCGTCATCGGGCGCCGTTAGCTCCGGCTACACTTTCTATACAAGGGTTAGATGCCAAGATAGAGCTTGACGAGGCGATACGAGCCGTAACTCCAGGTCAGTCGGTGGTATTGTATGCAGATGATGAATGTTTAGGTGGCGGAATTGTTGCTTAGAATTGTCGATGCTGTAGGCTGCGCACCCAAGCACTAAAGGCACCAATAAGCGCTAAAACTTGCGCACCTATTACTACTGACATAATTGAAAATCCAGTTTGCGGTAACTCTTCTGGTGTCGATTGTGAGTGGCTAGATGAATCTTTAGTGTCAGCCTTTGCGGTTTGGTCATTGCTAGATTGTATTGGGTTGGTGTCGGTAGCGTCTCTTTCAGAATTAGTAGGCGTTGATTCGGTATTTACTACAGTTGTAGTAGTAATGGTATCTCGGCTAACCGGCGTAGAAGGTTCTGGCTGAGTTGAGGTTGAGCGAGAAGGCGTCGACTGGGTGGTAGATGGCTGAGGTGAAGATGCGGCTGGCGGCGCAGAAGATGTGGCACTTGTAGTAGCATCTTGCTTTTTGTAAACCCGAACGTAGTCAACTAGGAAGGTTTGCGGGGCGAAATCGCGACTATTATTTGGCGCTTCATGCCACTGATCGTTCTCTGGATACACCTGTGTGTTAATACGTAGCTGCCACGGTTCATTCATAATGCGAGTAAATTGCTCTTTTGTGACACCGTCATAATCACTGTAGGTGTCAGAATTTTGGTCAGAATCATTTGGTCGGTGTGAAGTAATCGAACCCACAATCTCACCATCAAGATAATAGGTAACTTTTTCTGCGTTCCATTCTACACCCCATGTGTGCCACGTGTCAGCGAGTGAACCGTTCACTTTTTTTACGTGCTGACGGGATTTTAGTTTATCATTTTGACACACCACATGAGTTGTAGCGGTGCTAGCGTTGGTGCTTTTAGGATCGCTGTACCACTCTAAAATGTCGATTTCGCCATAGGTTGGCGTGCACCAAGGGGATTGATTGCGCAACCAGTAGCCAGACCACAGTCCGCTAACGTCGGTTTTTGGTAGTTTTGCACGAATCTCCATTTTGCCTGATTGCCAGTTATAATCAGTTTTAATTTGCCCGCTCGAATAGCGTGTAGTTGTTCCGTTCGGGCATGGCGCGGTAGATTGATTACTAGCACTTGGCAGTTCGCTTCCGGTAACGCAGTGGCGTTTAGTAATAATTTGCGCGTTACCATCACGAACAGTTACGTTAGCTGTTTGGTAGCGACCCTGATGGTGACTTTCGGTACTTCTTGTTTGGTTAACAACTGTCCATTTGCTGGAATCAACCGAAGAGCCGTTAAATTCATCACTCCAGACAAGTGAATATTGCGAAGCAGACTGGCTAACGGTTGGGTGTAGCGTTATAAAAGAAACGCTGGCAATAATACTGCCTAGCAAAAACAAACAAATAAGGGCTAATGGAGTTGATAGATAAGAGAGATAGTTTCGCATATTTTAAATACCTGATTAGTGCTGCACCACCGTCGCAGCTAATAATAGAACAGTTATACCATAATACAACTATACAATCAAGTAAAATTATGTCGAGGCGTAATCTGCTACAATAAAGGTATGAACGCACAAGAAATTCGAAACGCCTATCTACAGTACTTCAAGCAGCGACAGCACGAAATTATTGCCCGTGCGCCGCTTGTTTTAAAAAACGACCCAACAACTTTGTTTACAGGGTCGGGTATGCAGCCGCTGTTGCCATATCTTCTGGGCAAAACGCACCCTGCAGGCGTTCGTCTTACCGACAGCCAAACGTGTTTGCGTGCCCAAGATATTGAAGATGTGGGCGATAATCGGCACACAACATTTTTTGAAATGCTTGGCAACTGGAGCCTAGGTGACTATTTTAAAGAGCAGCAAATTCGCTGGTTTTTTGAATTTTTAGTTGATGTAGTTGGACTTAATCCGCATAAAATTTATGTGACGGCTTTTATAGGTGATGCCGCTAACGGTATTCCTCGTGATGACACGGCAGCCACTATATGGCAGCAAGTATTTAACGAGCGCGGCATTGAGGCGAAAATTGCTGAAATCGGTTCGCAAGCTGATGGCGACGCCCGTGGTATTTTTTCTGGCGAGCGTATTTTCTTTTACGACGACGGCGAAAACTGGTGGAGCCGCGGCGGCGGACTAGATAAAACGCCAATTGGCGATCCATGCGGGCCAGACAGCGAGGTGTTTTACGATTTTGGCCCTGAAAACCACGATGAAAGTTTTGGTAAAGCTCATCCAGCCAGCGATAGCGGTCAGTTTATGGAAATTGGTAACCAAGTCTTTATGCAGTATCGCCGCCTAGAAGACGGCAGTTTCGAACCGCTTGAAAAAATGAATGTAGATTTTGGCGGCGGACTAGAGCGAATTGCAGCAGCTCGCATTAACAGTCCCGATGTTTTTAAAATTAGCTTGCTGTGGCCAATTATTGAAAAACTACAGGATATTAGCGGTAAGCAATATAATGAGTACACCGAAAGTATGCGCGTGATTGCTGATCATTTGCGAGCAGCAGTATTCTTAGCGGTTGACGGTGTGGTTCCGGCCAATAAAGAGCAGGGCTATGTAATGCGCCGATTGCTGCGCCGAGCAATTCGGTTTGCCTTTGATTTAGGCGTAGAGCAAAACTTTTTTGAAGAAATTGTACCAGTCATTGCCGATTTGTACGCCGACGATTACCCTGAAGTCGCCCAAAAGCGCGATGAAGTGATTGCCGTGCTAGTTAAAGAAGAAAAAGTATTCCGCCAAACGCTCAAAAAAGGCTTAAAGCAGCTTGAAAAATATACTACAACTGGTGTAAGCGGCGATGAACTATTTACTTTGTATGACACATTTGGTTTTCCTGTAGAGCTTTCTACCGAAGAGGTGCGTAAACAAAATATTGCAATTTCGAGCGACTGGCAAGCCGAGTTTGATGCAAAAATGGCCGAACAGCGCCAACGCTCACAAACTGCCGCCAAAGGAACTTTTAAAGGTGGGTTAGAAGGCGGTACTATGGCGCACCGTAAACTGCATACCGCTAATCATTTAATGTACGCCGCACTTAAGCAAGTTGTGGGTGAGCACGTTACCCAGCACGGCAGCAACATTACGGCCGAACGACTGCGCTTTGATTTTAATAATGATGGTAAAGTTACGCGCGAACAGCTAGATGAGGTTGAGCGCCGCGTTAATGAGTGGATTAAATGGGACTTGCCGGTTTCGTATAAAGAATATCCTACGGCGCAAGCGTTTGAAATGGGCGCAATTGGCGCTTTTGGTGACCGCTACGGTGATACTGTAAAGGTTTATCAAATGGGCGAAGGTGAACGGCGAGTAAGTTTTGAAATTTGCGGTGGACCGCATGCCGATAGTACTGGGCAGCTTGCAGAAGAGGGTGCTCGATTTAAGATTACGAAAGAAGAATCTAGCTCCTCTGGCATACGCCGCGTAAAAGCTGTCCTTGTTCGCGAATAGGGCGATAGAATCGTCACGCGTACCGTACTACTGCGGGCCGTGTGGTTTAGCTTTGTTTACAAGGCACTATCGTATATACTAGTAGTACTTATGGTTTTCGAAAAAATTCGTGATTTTAGAAACAAACAAGCCGAATCTGACGATTTTATTGTGGGACTCGATATAGGAACAGAATTTGTTAAAGCGCTCATTGCCAAAGTCGACGATGATGTACTGTCAGTGGTAGGTGTTGGTAGGCAACGGCAGTCGCTCGCTGATATGCACTCTGGGGCCATTGCCGATATTGCAGCCGTGGTGCAAAACTGTGAAGCGGCGCTTTCACAGGCTGAAGACCAAGCTGGTTTACAGGCTAAGCGAGTAGTAATTGGCATTGCTGGTGAGTTAGTAAAAGGTGTTACGCATACCATTCGCTACAAGCGGCCACAACCAGATCGTCCGCTTGACACAGCCGAAATGGAATTTATCATTGAAAAAGTGCAGGAGCGAGCCCAGAAAAAAGCCCAAGCGCAAATTGCCCTAGAGACAGGTAATGATGAGGTGGAGGTAAAACTGGTTAACTCGGCACTAGTTAGTATCCATATCGACGGTTATAAAATATCAAACCCAATTGGTTTTCAGGGTAAAGATATTTCGGTGCAAATTTACACCGCCTTTGCGCCAATGGTACATATTGGAGCGCTTGAGCGCGTAGCCGATGAGCTGGCGCTGGAGCTAATTGCCGTAGCAGCTGAGCCATTTGCGGTAAGCCGAAGCGTGCTCGGGGCAGATTCTGGAAGTACATTTACGGCCATTTTGGCCGACGTTGGTGGCGGCACTACCGATATTGCAGTAGTAAACGATGGTGGTGTTGAAGGTACTAAAATGTTTGGTATTGGGGGGCGCAGTTTTACGCGTACTATCGCACAGCAAATGGATCTTAGTTATAACGACGCTGAAAAACTAAAAGTAAACTTAGCCCACGAAAATTTGCGTAGCAACATTAAGCGCGACGTAGAAGCGGCAGTTGACCAAACGGTTGATGTATGGCTATCTGGCGTAGAGCTGGCCTTAGCGGAATTCGACTCCGTTGATCACCTACCTAATCGCATTTTACTTTGTGGAGGTGGCGCCAGTTTAGAGCAGGTTTCACAAAGGCTATCTACGAGCGACTGGTACAAAGAGCTGCCTTTTACTAAGCGACCGAGTGTGCAGCATATTAAGCCTAGCGATGTGGTGGGAATTAAAGATACTACCTCAACCATCAATGACCATACGTTTATTACGGCCATGGGTTTGCTGCGAGTAGGCTATGATACAATAGGCATTAGCGAAACAGGTAGCGTAAAAGAAAAAATTAATCGGATTTTGAAAATTTAATCTATGGCAAAAGACGTTTTATACATTGATGTCGAAGACGATATAACGGCAATTATTTCAAAAGTACAAGCTTCCAAAGAGTCGATAGTTGCCTTAGTGCCGCCAAAGCGAGTTGGTATGCTGCAAAGTGCAGTTAATATGCGACTTTTGGCTCATGCGGCCAAAAAATCTTCTAAGCAACTGGTACTAATTTCAAGTAATTCTTCTCTTGTAGGGTTGGCGGCTGCGGCACAAATTCCTACCGCAAAAAATTTACAAACAAAGCCCGAGCTTGCAGATAGCCCTGAGCTAAAAGATGATGAAGAAGATATTATTGACGGCAGTGAATTGCCGATTGGTGAGCATGCCGCTACGGCGCCAGCTGCAATGGCGTCATCTGGTGAGGCTAAAAAAGAAGCGGCGGCCGTGGCAGCGGTGGCGCGTGAATCTGGCACTCGAGCAACACCACCCGAGCCGGGCAAGCCACTTCCTAAACCTAAGACTAAGCGAGGCGTCGCCAGTAAAGTACCAGATTTTAACCGCTTTAGAAAGCGTGCAATTATTATTATCGTAGGCGCCTTATTGTTGATAGGGTTTTTGGTCTGGGCAATATTTTTTGCGCCACGAGCTACCGTAACTATAACGGCGCGTACCACACCAGTTCGTGCAGAATCGGTTGTAAGTCTTGCGGCGGCAGATACTGCCGGTGAATCCGGTGATTCAATTGCTGCGGTACGTAAAGAGCAGACTGGTGAGCAGGCAGTAACATTTGAGGCTACGGGCACTAAAGATGTTGGTGAAAAAGCTCGCGGTACAATGACGCTGCGTCGTACGGCGGTGTCTAATCGACCAATAAGCATTCCGGCGGGCACGGCTTTTTCTGCAGGCGACTATACCTTTACAAGTACTGAAGCGGCAACACTTGAGGCAACGTCTATTGGCGGTGACGGAATTGTACAGGATAGCGCAACTGTTGATGTGGTGGCGACCGAAAATGGCGCAGAATATAATTTATCAGCTCGCGCTTACGAGTCGACGGTAGACGGCTTTAATGCTCGTGGTAGTGCGATGAGCGGCGGATCGAGCAGGACGGTAAAGGTAGTCAGTCAAGAAGATGTGACGGCTGCAGCTGCAAAACTTGACGAGCAGACAGATCGAAATGCTAGAAATACATTGCGCGATTCATTTGAGCCGGGCGTACGGGTAATCGACGAAAGCTATAGTGAGTCGCGTTCAAACCCTCAGTCATCTCCGTCTGTAGGTGAAGAGGCGAATAGCGCTACGCTAACGGCAACCGCCACTTATAGAATGTATGGTATTGAAGACGAAACGTTAGATAACTTTTTGGCGGCAAGGTTTAGCGAGCAAATAGAAAATGCTGATGAGCAAAAAATATACGAAAATGGCAAAGACGAAGTTGTATTTAGTGAATTTGCCGCTGGCGACACCCCTACTGTTCGGGTAGCGGCGGAAGGAGAGCTTGGACCTCAAATTCGTGATAATGATATTAAACAGCTTGCGGCCGGTAAGCGACTCGGTGAAATTCAATCGACGATAGAAAGCATTGATGGCGTCGAAAACGTAGATGTTGACTTTTGGCCGTTTTGGGTGCGGGTAGTGCCCGATAACCCAGAGCGCGTATCGGTAGAGTTTAATGTGCAGCGTGCCAATGAGTAAAACTTTTCTTGCACTTGATATTGGCGAAAAACGAATTGGTGTAGCGCGCGGCGACAGTAACGTTAAGATTGCTGTTCCACTTTCAGCAATTCATGTTGATGGTGGAGAGAAAAACTTGCTACATAAACTGTTACAGCAAGAAATGCCGGCAGCGGTAGTGGTTGGTTGGCCGCGTAATTCTCGTGGCGAGCCCACTGCGCAAACTGCATATGTTCAACATGTTATTGAAGAGCTTGCCATTGAAGTTCCAATTATTTATCAAGATGAATCACTCACGAGTGTTATTGCAAAAGAACGCCGTGGCGATTCAAAACAAACGCGAAAGAGTGGCCAAATAGATTCTGAGGCTGCCAGCATAATTTTACAGGATTACCTAGAGGAGACTTATGGATATTAAACCGCCACGACGACCACAACAAATAGCGCGTAATCAATCGCTTCCGCCAGTTAATGCAGGTTCGCAGCGACCGCCACAAACTACATATGCTACAAATTCTGCATATACATCACCGCAGTATAATTCAGCAGGGCAACAGCAATCGTCGGCTAATCAGCCTTCGGATTCTGCGCCGCAAAATACCATTTTACCGCCTGCGCAAACTCCATCAAGCTCGCCGCGTCGCCCAAGAAAAAAACGCATATTGTTAGCTGTTATTGCTGGTGTAGTGCTACTTATTATTACAGCCATGACAGTATGGGCGCTAAACCAACTGCAACCCGTAGATAGTACTTCGAGCGAAAAAACCCGTGTAACGATTGCAAGTGGTACGTCACCGCGACAAATTGCTGCCACATTAGAGGACGAAGGCGTGATACGTAATCAGACTGTATTTTATTGGTTTACCCGATTAAGTGGCGTACAAAATTCTTTACAGGCAGGTACCTATCAGCTGGCTCAAAATGAATCTGTGCAAGAGATAGTTGATCACCTACAGGCCGGTAAATCTGATATGATGACGATTCTCTTTTATCCAGGAGCAACGTTGTATCCAACCGATCGCACGCCAGATGACAGACGGACTGATGTTAAAACTATGCTTTTACGAGCGGGCTATACCGAAGAAGAGATTGCGGCTGGACTTACTGCAAGCTATAGTCATCCGCTTCTAGCCTCTAGGCCAAATCAAGCCGATTTAGAAGGTTACGTATATGGTGAGACATATTCATTCGGAGGCGGCGCCAGTGTAGGTGACGTACTAAAATATACGTTTGACGAATTTTATAAACAAATTGAGGCAGAGGGTATTGAAGATAAATTAGCACAGCGCAATATGACACTGCATGAAGGTATTATTTTGGCCTCAATTGTGCAAAAAGAGGTTTCAGGTTACGAGGATATGCGTAAAGTCGCTCAGGTATTTTACAGTCGACTCGATATAGATATGCCGCTTGGTGCCGATTCGACGTATCAGTATATTGCCGATAAGACCGGTGTTGAACGGCACACCAGTCTCGACTCCCCGTATAATACACGCATTGTAAAGGGTTTAACGCCTGGACCAATTGCTAGTCCTTCAATTAACGCCTTAAAGGCGGTGGCAAATCCTGCATCGACCGATTATCTGTACTTTGTAAGTGGAGACGATGATATTAACTATTTTTCGCATACGAACGAAGAGCACGAGCGGCTGGTTGCGGAGCACTGCATTAAAAAGTGTGCAGTCTACTAAACCCCTTGACAAAAAGCTAGTTTTATAAAATATATTGACATTTTAGTCAATGGGCGGTACAATATTATTTAGCACATATGGAGAGGCTGTGAAATATATCACTACTTTACCAGTATGCGCCTACCGACAAATGTCGCACGGGTACAGAAATTAACATTTCTACAAAACGCCTAATATCAACTAATCTTGGTCGACGGTACCCCGTTCTTTTGCGAGAAGTAAGACAAAGTAAGGTAGACGTCTCTATAGCGATGTAGAGGCAGGAGAAGAGTCATTCGTAATCAACAGCAATTGCCTGAGGTGAACGCCACGTTTGCACAGACAAAAGATGAGATGTTGGCCCGTAAGAAGGCTGATACACGAAAATCTGCGTTTATTGCCTATGGAGGTGTGGCTATTTTAGTCCTTTCATTGGTAGCGACAGGTTACAACGATTTAACTGCCTCTCGTACCGAGGGAAATGTTGCCTACGTGCAGCAATCTAATCCATTAGATCAACAGGTTGCTTCTGTTGATACACTAGCAGCGGCTACTATCGCTTCTAATATTGCCGAATCTGTACAGTTGCCGGTAGCTGGTGACTTACGTGAAGAATCAAGTTCAATACAAATAAAGACTGAACTAGCACAAAATGATGCTGAAATGATTACTAAGCCACAAATCATGCAGCCAACATCTGATAATCGTACACTCATTACGTACACTACAGTTGAAGGTGATAGCGTTCAGTCGGTGGCTAGCAAGCACGGTATTTCTGCCGATACGGTAAAATGGGCGAATAACCTTGCGACCGATGGCCTCGATGCAAATAAAGTACTTACCTTGCCGCCTGTTGACGGAGTTATTTATGAGGTAAAGAGCGGTGATTCAATTGAATCGATTACCGAGAAATACAAAGCCGACCGCGAGCGTGCCATTCTATTTAACGACCTCGAAACACAGGAACTTGCTGACGGTATGAAAATTGTCTTACCTGGTGGCGTACTACCCGAGAATGAACGTCCAGGTTATCAGGCACCTAATTCGCGAAACCGTACTACAGCTCCATCAGTAACTTCTGTGCCGTCTACATCATTCCGCTACGGTGCTAGTGGTTCATCTGGTGGCAACACAATAACTGGCTATGGTACGCCTATGCTTTCGGGAAATCGCTATGCATTTGGTAACTGTACGGCATACGTGTACGACAAGCGTCAACAAGCAGGGCGTCCGGTTGGCGGATTATGGGGTAATGGTAACCAGTGGCATATTTCAGCTGTATCTAATGGCTTTACCGTAAACGGTACGCCTGCAGTTGGTTCTATTTTGCAATCAATTGCCGGTGGTGGTGGCTATGGTCACGTGGCTTACGTAGAGCGCGTTAACAGTGATGGCTCGGTATTAATTAGCGAAATGAATTTTGCCGGATTTAATACCGTATCAACTCGCACCCTATCTGCATCAGAAGCAAGTATGTACAACTACATTCACTAAATTGTAGCAATAAAATAAAATACCTAGTCTAGTCAAGACTAGGTATTTTTGATATAATTATAAAATATGTTTGTTGATACCGCTAAAGTTTTAATTCAGGCCGGAAAGGGTGGTGATGGCGCCGTTAGTTTTCGGCATGAAATTTATGTAGATAAGGGTGGCCCAGATGGCGGTGACGGCGGTCGTGGTGGTGACGTTATATTTGTGGGCGATGAAAGTGTTAATACGCTATTAAACTTTCGTTATAAGCCTGAACTTAAGGCTGAGAATGGCCAAAATGGCTCTAAGGCTAAGCGTAGGGGTAAATCGGGTGAACACGCTCGAATTCATGTTCCCGTTGGCACAATTGTTACAGGGAAAGACGGTACATTATTAGCAGATATCCTTGCGCATAATCAAGAGGTTGTGGTTGCAAAAGGTGGTGACGGTGGATTTGGAAATGCGCACTTTAAGTCATCGGTTCGGCAAACGCCTCGTATTGCCGAACTCGGTGAGCCGGGTGATTGTTATGAGGCTGAGCTGGAACTTAAACTACTTGCCGACGTAGGATTGATTGGCTTTCCGAATGCCGGTAAGTCGACATTTCTTTCAGTAGTAACAAACGCGCGCCCTGAAATTGCTAATTATGCGTTTACCACGCTTACTCCAAACCTTGGTGTGGCCGATATTGACGACGGTAGCCTATTAATTGCCGATATTCCCGGACTTATTGAAGGGGCGAGCGAAGGTAAAGGTTTGGGTGATGATTTTTTACGGCACGTAGAACGTACGGCAGTACTATTACACCTTATTGATGCCTACACTGACGATATTGCTAAAGCGTACGCAGCCATACGCAGTGAGCTTGAAAAGTATAATCCAGAACTTGTTAATAGGCCTGAAATTGTGGCCTTAACAAAAAGCGAAGGCCTTGATGATGAAATTATTGCCATGCAGCGCGAACAGTTAGCGGTAGCCGTAGGAGATAAAAGCGAAATATATGTAGTATCTGCACATGCACACCACGGACTAAAAGAGGTACTTCGCGCACTCCGCCGTAAGGTAGCCGAAGTTCGCAAAGCCGAGGATTCGCAGACGGACGATATTGTGAATGATAGTGATGTGATTCGTTTGTCTGATAAAGTGCAAGCTGAAGGTTGGACGATTACAACTCAATATAGCGAAGAACTCGATGCTTTAGTGTATGTAGTTGAAGGCGAAAAGATTGAAAAATTTGCGCGTCGTACTAATTTTGACGGTTTTGAAAACGTAAATCGTTTGCGTGACATTATGAAAAAGATGGGTATTATGCACGATCTTCAGCGAGCTGGGGCATCGGGTGAGAGCGTTATTCAGATTAATGATACTCAATTTACCTTTTTTGATCAGCAGTAATATACTTTTCGCGCCGCTAATGTTCATGTGTGCCAAGGTTTGCTATGATAGGGGTACATGGCAAAGACTTTTTTCTTTTACGACCTAGAAACAAGCGGGCTTAACCCGCGCGAAGATCGAATTATGCAGTTCGCTGGTCAGCGCACTGATATGGAATTAAATCCGATTGGTGAGCCTTATGATGTATTGGTGGCGCTTAACGACGACACATTGCCGTCTCCAGAGGCAATTACTGTTACCGGCATAACACCGCAACAGACCATTCAAGATGGCTACACCGAGGCGCAATTTAGTACGCTTTTACTGGACGAAGTTTTTACACCCGATACAATTACAGTTGGCTTTAATAGTATTCGATTTGATGATGAGTTTATTCGGGCGCTTTTTTGGCGTAATTTTAGAGATCCGTACGAATGGGCATATCGTGATGGTCGTTCTCGTTGGGATTTGCTCGATGTTGTTCGTTTAACGAGAGCGCTACGGCCGGACGGCATTAACTGGCCTGTAAAAGAAGACGGCACGCCGACTAATCGCTTAGAGCTTATTACGGCGCTAAATGGGATGACGCACGAGAAAGCTCACGATGCGTTAAGTGATGTTGTGGCGTTAATTCAAGTTGCTAAGCTTGTTCGCGAGAGGCAGCCCGAGCTATTTAACTATCTATTAAAACTGCGCGATAAAAAAGCAATTATGGAGATAGTTGATCTTGATGATCCAAGGCCGTTTGTATATGCTAGCGGTCGCTACGAAAATGAGTATCAGAAAACTACAGTAGCGTATCCAGTTGGACATGGCCAAAATGGAGCAGTATTAGTGTGGGATTTGCGCTATAATCCATCGCCGTTTATTTCGCTGTCCTCTGATGAGTTAGCCAAACGATTATTTATTAGCCGAGTCGAGCGAGAGGCCGCGGGCTTAGAGCATGTGCCGGTAAAGCCACTTCAATATAATAAGGCGCCGGCGGTTGCGCCACTTGGTGTGCTGGGTCAGCATGATGGATGGCAACGCGTGCAGCTTCAGCCGGATACAATAACATTGCACCGCGATATATTGCGTAAAAACCCTAACTTTGTGCGCGTAATTGAAGAGGCTTTTAAAAAGCGTCCAGCTTTTGCCGAGGCAAGCGATGCTGAAGCAAAGCTATATGATGGCTTTATTCCAAGCGGAGATAAGGTGCATGTTCAGGCGGTGGCCCACGCCTCTGAAGGCGAGCTAACTAATTTTGCACCACCGTTTCAAGATGAACGATTAAAAGAACTTTTGGTGCGTTACAAAGCGCGTAATTTTCCGCGTACACTTTCGCAAACTGAACGAGGTGAGTGGGAGTCGTGGCGCGCCGCTAGGATTGCCACTAAGCTTCCAGACTATTTGAAGAGTCTTTCGAAACTAGCGACTAGCGGTGCAGATGAGTACCTACTTGGTGAACTTACCTTATGGGCAGAGAGTATCGCTCCGGCTTATGATGAAGATCAATCTGGCGAATAAGCTATTAACTGGCAAAAGCTTTTTGAAAACGTTTTACTGGTTTTGAGCTGTGCGACGAAGGTTTTTGTGAGGTTGTCTCTAGATTGTTAGCATTACGTTCAAGTGAGAAGAGCAGATACGACACCACGCTATGCTGAAGAGATACATATTTAAAGCGTAGTGCGCGACGGGTATTTTTAGCTCGCACCGTGCGTAATCTCTCTATAGTACGAGTTACATCATCTATCCAAATGGTACCGTACTCACTAAGTATAAGATAGGTAATGTAGCTGACGATAGGTGTAATAACCCATATAAGCAACATACTAAGGGGCGAAAGAGTGATGGATGTAAATGGTACGGCACCAACAAACACAAACAATAGTAGCGCGTCGGCTAGGCTAGGTTGAAATAATAGAACGGCTAGTAGTAATGCCGCCAGCCACCACAAATGCTTCATGCTCACCTCGAAAAATAATTAATGTTGTTACAAATCTTTAGCTGTAGTGTAGCAATCGCGAGTAGATATTGCAACTATAAGCACAATGTGTTTTAGTAGGTTTATTTACAACTTATCGCTCATTAGACTGCATAAATATGGTATACTATATTAGATATGCCAGAGGTGATACGAGTACAGGGTGCCAGAGAGCACAACTTGAAAAATATCAGCGTCGAAATTCCGCGCGATAAATTAGTGATTATTACCGGTCTCTCTGGAAGTGGAAAATCTAGTCTAGCGTTTGATACCATTTACGCCGAAGGCCAGCGTCGTTATGTTGAAAGCCTAAGTAGTTACGCCCGACAATTTTTGGGAATTATGGACAAGCCGGACGTTGACAGTATTGACGGTCTAAGTCCGGCAATTTCAATCGACCAAAAATCTACAAGTCGCAATCCGCGCTCAACCGTTGCGACGGTTACCGAAATTTACGATTACCTTCGCCTTTTATTTGCTCGAATTGGCGTGCCGCATTGTCCAATTTGTGGCCAAGAAGTAGCCAGGCGAACGCCGCAAGCCATTATTGATGAAGTAATGAAAATAGAGCCAGGCACTCGATTGCAATTATTGGCACCTATCGTGAAAGATAAAAAAGGTGAATTTGCCCACATCCCCGAGCAGTATACCAGAATGGGATTTGCTCGTGCGCGAGTAGATGGCGTCGTGTATGCGTTAGATGAATTTCCTGAGTTACAAAAAAACTTTAAGCACTCTATTGAAATTGTAGTTGATCGTATTGTTATGGCGTCAGATATGATGAGTCGAGTTTCACAAAGTGTGGAGCAGGCGCTTGAGTTATCGAAAGGTATGCTTGAATTACTGTATGCCGACACCGATGAAGTGGTTGCTTTTTCGCAGCGCTACGCCTGTCACGATCACCCGAACGAAGATATCCCTGAGCTAGAGCCACGCTTGTTTAGCTTTAACGCCCCGCAGGGTGCATGTCCGGTGTGTACGGGGCTTGGTAGTCGTCTTGAGGTTGATCCAGAGCTGGTTTTTAATCCTAGCCTTACAATAGCAGAGGGTTCAATTCGTCCGTATAACCGTGTTAATAGCGACGCATGGTACATGAAGCGGCTTGATGCGGTAGGTAACGCGCACGGCTTTTCGACACGAACTAAGGTGAGTGATCTATCGCCCGAGGCGATGGCGAAAATATTGTATGGAACAGGTAGTCAAAAGTATACAATTTCACTTGGCGCTGGGCGTACCTACCAAACTACGTACGAAGGGGTAATTCCTAATCTTGAGCGTCGGCACAAAGAGACCGATAGTGAGTTTATTCGTAAAGATATTGAGCGCTTTATGCGCGAGCGAAAGTGTACCGCCTGTAAAGGCGCTCGCCTTAAGCCAGTGGTGCTAGCAGTAACTGTGCACGGCTTTAGCATTGTTGATATCTGCAATCTTGGTGTCGACGACGCTCTAGATATGTTTACTAATAATTTACAATTAAGCGAACAAGAACAATTTATTGCCGCGCAGATTATGAAAGAGATTGTGGCTCGACTTGGTTTTATGAGCAATGTTGGTCTGAACTACCTAGAACTTGGTCGTGCCGCAAACACATTAAGTGGCGGTGAGGCGCAACGAATTCGCTTGGCAACGCAGATTGGCTCGGGGCTTCAGGGTGTGTTGTATGTGTTAGACGAACCATCAATTGGCTTGCACCAACGCGACAACGACCGGCTGATCGCCACACTCAAACGCTTACGCGACCTTGGTAATACGGTTTTGGTAGTCGAGCACGATGAGGATACGATTCGAGCAGCTGATTATTTGCTTGACATTGGACCGGGTGCTGGCGTGCATGGTGGCCAAGTGATTGCCGCTGGAACTCCAAGTGAAGTTTCTCGTGTTGAAAATAGTATTACTGGTCGTTATCTCTCTGGTGCTGAAAGTATTGCTGTTCCAAAAAAACGACGCACACTTGCACGCGATAGGCGACTCGTTATTAAAGGCGCGCGCGAAAATAATCTTAAAAAAATTGACGTAGCAATTCCCTTAGGTGTGATTACGGTAGTGAGCGGCGTAAGTGGTTCGGGTAAATCAACGCTTGTTAATGATATTTTAGCTAAAGAGCTATCTGCTCGTTTACACCGTGCGCAAACCGTGGCTGGTCTGCACGATGCAATTGAGGGCATTGAGCAGCTGGATAAAGCAATTGTAATTGACCAATCGCCTATTGGTCGTACGCCGCGTTCAAATCCAGCTACCTACACGGGTGTATTTACGCCAATTCGTGAATTATTTGCTGGTACTCCAGAAGCAAACATTCGTGGCTATAAAGCAGGGCGGTTTAGTTTTAACGTGAAGGGCGGACGCTGCGAAAATTGTCAGGGTGATGGGGTAATTAAAATTGAAATGCACTTTTTGCCAGACGTGTATGTAACCTGCGATGAGTGTAATGGCAAGCGTTATAACCGCGAAGCACTTGAAATTACGTACAAAGATAAGACAATTAGCGATGTACTTGAAATGACGGTGGAGCAAGCAGCAAGTTTTTTTGAAAACGTACCGGCAATTTCACGAAAAATGAATACGCTTGTAGAAGTTGGACTTGGTTATATTCGCCTTGGACAACCGGCGACTACGTTTTCGGGAGGAGAGGCGCAGCGAATTAAACTTGCCACCGAGCTTTCGCGTCGCTCAACTGGAAAAACTATGTATATTCTCGATGAACCTACTACTGGTTTGCACAGTGCCGACGTTAAGCGACTACTTGCCATTTTGCAAAAGCTAGTAGAGGGTGGCAACAGTATGGTAATAATTGAGCATAATCTAGATGTAATTAAGACTGCCGACCATGTTATTGACATGGGACCAGAGGGTGGTCTTGGTGGAGGCGTAGTGGTAGGCGAAGGTACTCCAGAAGACATTGCGGCAAACGAAAAATCTCATACCGGAAAATATCTTAAACCGCTTTTAAAGTCTCGACGGAGTAAATAGTAAGAATCCGCCGACAAATTGTGGTAATTAAAACTCGGCTGTTAGCGTCGCTTAAGTAATACACGCAGCTGATGTTTGGTGCCGGTTATAATTCGTTCGCGACGCGTTTTATCTTGTAGAATGTGAATAATCATTGGTAAAACAGACAGTAAAACAATAATAATGGCAACAACCTCAATGTTTATGCCCCAATTGGTAAGTTGTTGGCCAATAAAATAGCCAAGATAGGTGAATAGAGTTACCCACAAAAAGCCGCCTACTACATTGTAAATAAAGAAAGTGCGGTAATTCATCTTGCTAGTGCCGGCAATGATTGGTGTAAAAGTGCGGACAATCGGTACGAAGCGAGCTAGTACAATAGCTTTAGGGCCATGTTTATCAAAAAATTTTTCAGTTTCGATAAGGTATTCTTTTTTGAAAAAACGCGAGTTTGGTTTTTGAAAAAGTTTTCGTCCCACTCGATAGCCAAAGGCGTAGCCGACATTATCGCCCAGTACCGCTGCTAGCCACAGGAGCGCAACAAAAGCGTGAATGTTTATGTTAAAGGCGCCATTGCCGAGGTAAACAAGGTAGCCAGCAGCAAAAAGTAAGCTATCGCCCGGCAAGAAGAAGCCGATTAATAATCCAGATTCTGCAAAAATAACGAGTAGCACCGCAATAAAACCAATACTGGTAATAAAGTCTATTAAAGGTTCCATTTTTTAAACTATAGCAAAAAACTGCTATAATAGTAACACCACTAAAGGTAATATTTCCGGACAAATATCCGAATATAAGGAGGAGAAGTATGGGAAATAAGATTACACTAGCAGTAGAAAAGCGTGAAATATATGGCAAAAAAGTTGCCAAACTACGCAAGGAAGCACTTGTGCCAGGAGTAATGTACGGGGCATCAATTGAGCCTACTAACATTCAGGCGCCATTAAATATGGTAGAAAAAGTTGTGAAAGAGGCTGGCCTTCATAGTCCGGTGCATATAACACTTGGCAAAAAGAAAAATATTGCAATGATTAAAGATGTCGATGTTGATCCGGTAAAAGGGAGCGTACGTCACGTGGCGTTTCATGCGGTAAAACAAAACGAAGCTGTAATTGCCGAAGTGCCAATTAAGCTTGTAGGCGAAGGTGAAAGCGCGGCCGAAAAGGCTGGGCTTGTAGTGCTTCAGGCGCTTGAACATGTAGAGATTAAGGCGCTTCCAATGGATTTGCCAGAATCGCTCGAGGCCGACATCACCGGTCTTGTGTCTCCTGGTGATCGCGTATTAGTTGGCGATATTACTATTCCTAAGGGAGTAGAACTGGTTGATAATGACGATGGTCGTGAAGGTACCGACGATGATGAGCAATCAATTAAAGATCTTGTAGTTGCTAATGTGTACGAACCGGGCGCTTTGGCGGCTGCAAACGAAGCTGCAGGTGGCGACGCTGAAGACGAATCTGAAGTAGATTCAGAAAATGGAAGCGACACACCACAAGATACTCAAGACAGTGAGAATCGACCGGGCGGAAAAGGTCAGGACGAACCTAAGCAGTCTAACGTAGACGCTAAGTAAGCAGTAATTTCTTAAATACGCGCGCTGATTTGCACTCGGCGCGTGTATTTTATTTTGACATAACTACACTTTTAGTGTAAAGTTGCGGTAAGATTTATGGCGAAAAAAATAACAAAAAACTTTTCAGAGTCTTGTCGAAAGCGTGAGGCTTGTACGTTAGCGGACTTAACATGTCCTACTCGTGAACGCGAGATGACGCTCGCTACATCTCACCCTCTGCTTCCGGCAGAATCGCTCTGTATTGATGCACTTATGTCTCGCGCACCTAGTCGGCGAAAAAATCCGTATAATGATTTAATTGCAGACGCCGAGGATAGTTTAGAACTTGCGCTTGCGCACCCTGAAATGCGAGATAGACAAAACTTTTTTTCTCGTTATCTTAATATTACCGATGAGCTGGGTGTTATGAGAGACGAGAATCAACCGCCAACTTCGCAGCAGCTACGCGTTGATATTATGAGCGCATTTAAGCCAGCATTTGAGGCGCGAATTGCACGACGCGCGCCAACTTACAAAGAAATAATGATGACGCATGTAGCGTTGGGCGAGTGGGCTGAATATTTTTCCACCAAGGTAATGGCGAATAATTTTGAGGCGTCTCTCTCTGCGAAATCGAATCTATTTAAGCACAAAAAACAACTGGCACATTTGGCGACAGAGGTGGATATCATGCAGCTTTTAACCCGCGTTGGATCGAGTGATGTGTTTCCGTGGCCAACTACTTCAAGAGAAGAGTCGAGTCATAAGCGCCCATGGAATAATCACGATTTTTATATATTAGAAGATTATGGCGACGCCCCTCGCAAAGTACCGCCAGTGCAGGTTAAAACCTCTAAGGGTTCATCTGGCTATAAAGACGTAGCAATTATAAAGCACTACTCAGTTCTTACTCCGTACCGCGAAAAAAATGCCAGCGAGGCAGCGAACTTGCGTTATTATGTTGCAGCAGCAACAGATGAATATGAATGGCAAGCGCAGAGCGGTATTGATAAGTTACCTCCTCAGCCCTCGTTAAGAGATTTATTACGCGAAGAACAGCAGCAAGGTACGCGTGCTATGGACGATGGTCGACGTAATTTACTTGAACTCGCTTCGAGCAATGTAATTAGTATGATATTTTCTCAAGTAGATACTACTCCTCAATAAACCCGCCGCTTTGGTGACTCCATAGGTGTGCATATGTACCGTTTGGCAGTCTTAGTAACTCTTGATGTGTGCCATCTTCAATAACTTTGCCGTGACTGAGTACAATTATGCGATCAAGCTTGGCGATAGTTGAGAGCCGATGAGCGATGACAATTGAGGTGCGACCTTTCATAAGTTTTTCAAGCGCATCTTGAATTAGCCGTTCGCTTTCACTATCGAGCGCCGAGGTTGCTTCATCGAGCAAAAGAATTGGCGCGTCTTTTAAAATAGCGCGAGCAATGGCAATTCGCTGTCGCTGACCACCTGATAGTTTTACTCCGCGTTCGCCAACTAGCGTGTCGAGCCCTTCAGGAAGTTGATTAATAAATTCCATTGCGTGCGCCTTGTGTGCGGCATTAACTATTTCTTCATCGCTTGCATTTGGTTTACCGTACGCTATATTTTCGCGTAAACTACGGTGAAACATTAGCGGCTCTTGAGGTACATATGCTATTGATTGTCGTAAACTCTTTTGCGTAACACTGCGAAGTGAATGGTTGCCAATTTTTATATCTCCTTGGCTAGGGTCGCTAAAGCGAAGAAGCAGCTGAGTGATTGTTGATTTTCCGGCACCAGAATGACCTACTAGCCCTACTTTTTGACCTTTCTTGATAGTGAGCGAAATGTGGTGTAAAACATCTGCTTTACTATCGCTGTAGCGAAAAGAGACGTCATCGAGAACGATATCGGCATTAGTAGGCGGCAACTCTGTGGCATTTTTGGCGTCGTGAATTGTATTTTTAGTATCGAGAATATCTGTCATTGGAGCAGCTTCAAGGAATGCCTGGTCGAATCCATTTATAATGTCGCCCAGCGCAAATATTTGCGACGCAATTCGTTGCAGATATGTGAGCGTAAAGATGGCTGAAGCTATATCCATCTGCCCGTTTGAAACCAGATAGATAGACAGACTTATTGCAATAATTTGTATTATTACCATAAGACCGAGACGGGCAGAACCTTCGATAGATATAAATCCTATATCTTTAATAAACGACTTCTCAAATCGTGTGTTTAGCGTTTTTAAATCTTGCATTTCGGTTTGTTCACCGGCGAACGTCTTAACAATCAAGTTGTTGGTCACAGCATCCGCCACATGTCCATTAATGTCGCCCGATAACGTTTTTCGTTCATGTCGCCACGGCGCACGCTTTTTTATACTCCAGCGTATTTCAATAATTAAGCCTATAATGAGCACTAAAATCGCACCTGCCACCAGCAGAGACTCTGTAGCGAGGATACTAAGACCAACGACAAGTGATAAAATAAACCCGATGGTTCGAATAGCGAGCAAATCTTGCAAAATTACCTCTGCGCGAATAAAGTCGCTGTAACGAGTAGTAAGTGCACCAACTTTTTGCGAGGTAAAGAAATCGACATCTTTGTTTATAAGCTTGCCAAACACACTATTCGAAAGTTTTGTGCGAATTTTAGCCTCATGCCGAGTAAGGGTTAAAAAACCTGACAAGTTAAGAATAATACCAAGCGCACCAGCGGCAATTGCCCAAAAGAGTGCTTGCTGTGCTGCTGAACTGTTGTTCTCGGTAAGCGAGCCGATAGATTGCGCAAAAAAGTAAGGCACAAGGGTGTCGATAAGTAGAGAGGCGACGGGTATAGCGCTCAGCATAAAAAAGAAACTGAGTTTGTGTTGCTTAACTTGTTGCCAGTAATAATGAAGGGTGCGCTTGTTGGTGCTCATAAAATATAACTCCTATCGGTTAGGTATTTCTCGCTGTACGGAAGCTGCAAAGTGACTGGTTGCACCCTGTAGTCGTCAGGAGAAAATATTAAATAAAGAGATAGAGGATTTTTAATAAAAAATCATAGCTGTAGCCCCAGTATACCACGGCTTTAATCTGCGGTATAATAATAAATATGCAAAAAATCCTTTTATACTATAAATTCTTTCCGCTGTCTGATCCGGAAGCGGTTAAACTGTGGCAAAAAACTCTGTGCGACTCGCTGGGCTTAAAGGGGCGGATTCTTATTTCTAAACATGGCATAAATGGTACGGTTGGCGGCGATATTGACGCGTTAAAGGCGTATATTAAAGTGACTAAAAGCTATCAAGGTTTTCATGATACTGTTTTTAAATGGAGCGACGGAGGGGCAGACGATTTTCCACGTATGAGCGTGAAGGCACGTAAGGAAATTGTAGGTTTTCAAGCGCCCGATGAAGTAGAAGTAGACGAGCGTGGGATAAAAAATGGCGGCATTCACCTAAAGCCGCATCAGGTGCATGAGTTGGTTGAAAAACATGGTAATGATGTAGTTTTTTTTGATGGCCGCAATGCGCACGAGGCGAGTATTGGTAAATTCAAAAATGCTATTGTGCCCGACACAAACACCAGCCGGGATTTTATTCCAGAGCTTGAAAGTGGTAAGTACGATAATTTAAAAAACAAAAAAGTTATTACGTACTGCACGGGAGGAATACGCTGCGAAATTCTCTCTAGCCTTATGAAAAATCGCGGCTTTAGCGAGGTGTATCAAATTGACGGTGGCATTGTAAAGTATGGCGAAGCCTATGGTGATGATGGATTGTGGGAAGGTAGTTTGCGAGTATTTGATGATCGTATGACGATTGATTTTTCGGATTCTACAAAAACAATTGGCAGCTGTACACACTGTAGCGGACCGACTAACAATTTTGAAAATTGCAAAGAAGTTAGTTGTAATGATCTTGTGCTGATTTGCCTTAATTGTAAAAACGATGAATCTAGACTCTTTCATAGCCAAGCTTGTAACGAGCGTCACACGGCTAAAATTGGTGCTGCGCCAAGTGCATAGTAATTCGCCTAAGCAATCAATCGCGTTAATTGATTAGGTAAATGCTGGGGTACGGCCCCAGCGACCGGCTCTAGAATTCCATCACGAGTCGAGAGCTTGCTCGGTATTTGCGAAACTAACTGCGTAGGCCTCTAGTCGAGAGAGACGCCGCGTTCTTTTAGAAACGCAACAGGATCGATGAACGCATTCTCGTCGTTCGGATCCTTCGTTATCATGAAGTGCAGGTGCGGGCCACTTGATCCACCAGTGCTACCAACGTAGCCAATCACGTCTCCGGCTTTAACCTCGCCGCCTTCAACGATGCCGTCAGCTCGGCTTTGCTGGTGGGCGTAGCCGGACAAAATGTCGCCGCCGTGATCGATGTAGGTGACGTAACCACCCCACGCTGGATTGAACTCGTCGCGCAGGAGTGCCACAACGCCATCGGCAATGGCGTAAATTGGTTCGCCGCCAGCTGTTGGGTAGGCGAAATCGGCACCGTTATGTAGCATGTTGCCCCGACCAAGGGGGTCGTTGCGCCAACCAAACTCTGAAAGGTACTGATAACCTTCATCGAGCGGTGACTGCCATTCGTCGGCAATTTGGCGCTGAACCTTGCTGTCTCGCTCGCAGCGATCAAGCATTGATTCAACCTTTTCCATGGCGGTTGTCGATCCACTAGGCTCTTCCTCTTGCGAGGAATTGGCCAAAATATCACGAGCAACTGCCTCACGCTGAGCTGGCTCCCAGTGGGCGCCGTACGCAGCCGGATCAGGTTTTTGCACTTGTAGGGCAGTTTCAAGTAGTGGTAAACCTTCACGACCAGGAACGATGTCGAGCTCGTCGTAAAACCGGTTAATTGAATACACCGGATTCATAATTTGCTCGGCCGTACCCCAATGTGGTTGACCGTCACCGCCCATAACGCCGGGGCGTTGCTGGTAGATACCAAGACTGTCACGATCGCCATAGCTGAGGTTTAGCAGGTTAGATTCCTGCATCGCCACTGCGAGAGCAAGCGTGATGTCGTAGTCGCTGTGACCACGTTCGTACCCAATGCCGATAATGAGTTCGGCATTTTTGCGTTGCTCGTTGTCGTCTCGTCCGAACTGCTGATCGTAGGCGGCGAAATAGCTTTCGGCTGTATCGCCGTCACCGAGATTGACACCAATTGGATTTGAAATCGAACCCAGCGCTTCGCAGTTGCCAGCGTTTTCGATGCTTTGCTGTGTAAGGGCAATGAATCCCAAAACTACAGCTACCACACCAACAAAGACGAATACAAGGAGGCCGACGAGGCAGCCTCCGGTTTTTCTAACCATACTGCTCATCGTGTGCACCCCCTCTAGGTGTCATTAGTCAAACGGATAGGTTTGGCTATCAATGCGCCATTGGCCGTCTGCTTGAACCCACACGGTTGAAAGTGTTGGTGCAGTGAAACCGCTGACGAAAGTGTCACCATCGTATTTCTCGATGATGACGCCTGCGATCGATACGAAACGTACCGAATCGTCTCTGTTGGCCGGTTCCGATAGAATCATCGGGCGCGGTTCTTCGTGACGATTGAGAACTTTTGCGTACAGGGTTGAATCCGTAGGGATCGATGGATTGGCCTCGCGGAAGGTTGGCGTACTGATGTTGCCGATTAGCTGCTCGCGCAGCTGCGGGTCTTCAGTGTGCCACGCCTCCATAAAGTCAAGAATCCGCAGCTCAAACTCGCTGATCGGCTGACGCGTTGGACTCTCGCGAGGCGTGGGTGCAGGTGATGAGGTGGCTGGTGATGGTGCGCTAGATACGTCGCTGACAATCGGAGGAGCCTCGAGTGCCAGAGAAGACGAATCCTCCCGGCGCTCGAGCACTCCCCAGATAGCTGCAACAATCAGCCCCACGATCACCACACCCAGCACTACCTGCGAAAATTTTACTTCTCGTAGTAGTTGCTTGAGCATCAAAAACTCCTCTCGGGATTATAATCGAGCCCGTTCGTCTGGGCGTAGCGCTGCAAATCCTCGGTATTGAATACATCGGGACGGTTGAGTATGCGCTCGGTTGCCGCATTGCTCTTGATGACCTCGAAATCCATTGGCGTCGCCATGATTTTAACGAAACTCACCGGCTCGCTCTCGCCAAGCTTAATGGCGAAAACGTGCGGCGGGAGCTTTGCGATCATGCTCAACTCCGTTTCCGAAAAGTCGTAGCGCGCCTTCAGGTCGCTCAATACCTCGGGGTCGTTACCCTGACTGCCAATAAAGACAAAGCCAAGGTTGTTGATGATGGTGTTACCAAGGTTATAGAGATGACTACCCACCGCGCCCGGCCGAATACTTGCCAGACGGTGGGTGGCCGAGAGGTTCATGGTGTGAACCCCACGGGCAATCTCGCTGAAGTAGGAGTGGCTCTCGGCGTAGACACGGTTGGTCATGGCCTTGTGCTTCTCGTCGTCCAGCTCGATGTGCGGCAACAAATCAACGCGGTTCGTCTCGATGGCCGACATTTTGACGCGGGTGTCGATGATCCGCATCAGTGTCTCAGCCTCGGGAAGAATTCCACGCCAATCTTTGGTAATAACTCGCTGCGTCAACATCTCATAGAGCGAGTGCCGATCGCCGAACATGCCACCGTAGGCTCCATACAGAACGCGACCAAGCATGGCCGCAACCTGATCGCCAGCCGCCTGGATATCCTGCACGTTGTAATTGTCAGGAGTTTCCACGAGGTTAGTGATCTGATTCTTCAGGCCGGATGAACGCCCCTCAAGCACCTTAGCGCGCGAACTGAGCTGGCGGCCCAGATCGTTGTCAAGGCGATTGTGGTATCCGCGAATGAGGTCATCGGGCAGACTGCGAAGTAACTTGTGGAACGTGTGCGGTGTCCAGAAGACTTCTTCCAGTTGCAGCATCATGTACATTGCGATGCGTAGCGCTGTGCCGTGGTGACCACGCAGCGACTCGGAGTCGTTGCCGAATTCACACAGCGTTTGCGCCATTTCTACCATGCCGATGGCATGTACACGGTCATCGTCACCTATGAACAACCGCTTCTCGAGCGGATTGACCTGCATGCGTGCCATCTCGAAAACGGTACTGTGCATGACTCGCGACAGCGCGCCATATTCGCTTTCCGCCCCTTCGGGCTTGTAGTCATTAGTGGCAACTCGTGCAGACTCGTAGCCTGCCGACAACAGCATCAGTCGCAGAGCTACCATTTTCATGGTAGCCGACTTGCCGGCGTCTTTGTGGCCGAGCACCAAACCGAAGGTGGAATGAATAATCCCCATCTCCTTAAGGAGCCACGGATCGAAGAAGAACGGCCGCCGCGAAAAGATATCCACGCCGAGTGGTATACCGCCAAAACGAGTTCGCGCCGGTACATGGAACGGGTGTCCCATAACCATGTCACGGGTAGTGTTGGCGAACACCGAAGCATTGATGGGGGTAGTGATACCCATGGTTCTCACCTTGCTTTCATTTATGATAACGGATGTTAAATTGCAGGGTGCGGATACGCCGCATAGTAGGGCGTTTATCTACGACACCCCAGATAAAACTACAGGTATAATAGGTTTAGCTGGAATGTAGTGTGCTTTTCTCTCTGGGTGCGTAGCCGTACGGCCTTGCACCCAGAGAGAGTTAGCATCACCTCCTATCTCAACAATTCTAGAGACGATTGATACCGAGACAACCCGAAATTGCTGCAGCAATTTGACGGCTCCCTCCCGTGATGACTTCGGCATGAAAGCCGGCGCCAATAAGGGAGGCTCGAAGCTGCTTGCGCTGCCGGAGCAGGATACTCTCAGCTTCGGTGATATCGCCCCGTAGCGGGACGACGACCGTGTGCAGTTGATTGTAGTGCTGGCCGATCGTTTGTCGTGAGACGAGATCGGTTCGCTCTGCAAGGTCTCGTTCGCGTCGCTGGCGCTTCGGGTTGTGAACGCGAGCACTGCCGTAAAACGCATCGTTGAAGTTCGCCATCATTCCTTGGGCAAACAGCAACTGGTGTGTTTCGGCGTTGCCAGACACCGCTTGACCAACCATGGCTTGACGTGTCCATACGCCGGGCTTAGGAAGATCGTGCAGTAGCCGGTAGTGCTCTGCGCTAACTGTCTCCGGTAGCTGGACAATTCGCATCACGGAGATCAGGTTGTTGTCGAGCTGCACGTAGTGGTGCTCGGTGTTAACCTTGATGATTCGCTCTGGCCACGTTTTGAGCGCGGCGTCTAATCCATCGGCACCTGTTTCCTTCCAGATGGCATCAAGTTCCTCGTTGGAGCGAGGAATGATACCTTCGGCCTGTCTGGTGTAGTAATCTTGAATGCCAGCGACATCCCAGCCAGTGCGACACACTGTTGAATGCTCTGCCAGGCTGAGACTGCGAACGTTGCGCATGTCGAGCGTGCCACTGGAAGAAAGTTCTTCTACCAGCGTGCGTCCCAGTTCGGCAATCGGCAGCTCATGTAGCTGCTTGTCGCTGAGTTGACCATTTATCGCCCGCCGCCAGGCGGAGGAGCGTTTGATGGTGAGGATGATGAGGTACCACGGTGAAGCGGCACCAGCATTGTCCAGCATGGGTTGCAATTGCTCGGCGTATCTAGCCAACCACTTGGCCCGTTCGTAGCTTTCCGCCGATCCAACGAAAAGATCGGGGTGAAGCACGATTGGGTCGATATTTTTCCGCAAGTAGCCGTTCAGTTCCGCCAGATTGTTTGGTCCGGTGACACGAATAAGCGACAGGCCTACGGAAAGGTTGGTCGTCTGAGCGATGATCCGGTCAAGGATTTCACCCAGCGTGTTAACGACGTCGTGCTGGCTTGCTCCCTTGTTGAAGAACGAGCCGCCATCTGCCGTGATGAATAGGTGGTCGTACGGACGGTCTAGCTCGTGAAGAAGGCTGAACACCTCTTCTTGTCCGCGAATTTCCGCCCGAACCTGCGTAAGGCTAAGCGGAAAAGGGCTACGACGCGATTTCGGCTTGAACAGCTTTCGTCGCATCCAGCGCTGGAACTTCGGACTCGTGTCGTCCTCTTCGCGTACCCACACCACACCCTTTAAAACCCCCATGATGGTGAGTTCCATAAAGATGTCCGCAAATTCGCGGTAAAGCCGACCAAACCACTTGCGCGGCCGGTACAGCCAGGGGAGTAGAAAGAGCACTACGGCTACGCCAAAAATCTCGCGTGTCCATACGCCCACCGCGATGCCGAGCAGCACGATGAGTAGAAGCACGGTGAGATCGAGCCGAGTCCAGTTGGTGAGGGACTTGCCCTGCAACCGGTTATTCGGTACTTTTTGCCAACCAATATCGGACATTATTCTGTCACCTCACTCTGTTTGTTCTTGCGGGCTTGCTGAAGCTTGTCGGCCCCCTTGATGGCCGCCCCGATGTAGGGGTGGCCGGTGGCCGCTGTAGCTGCCGTAGCGGAATCGATGGCGATGCGTGACAACTTCTTACGGAAGTCGCTCCCGTCATCTTCCTTGCTGGCTTTGCTCAGCGCGAGGCTAGCCGCTTCCGCGGCAGCCATCTTGCTGAACGTCGAGACAACGCCACCCCTCCCGTCGGTTTCGGCGCCAATAGAGGCGTTGACAGAAACAGGTGATGAGCTGAACGTCTCGATTTTGTTACCAATGGTGGCAGTAACGCGTCCGGTGATCTCCGAAGACCCCCAGAGCGCCAACAGCCACAGCACTAGCGGTACCGCGAAAGCCATAAGCGCCGATGCAGCCATAGCGATTGCTCGCCACAAGCTATTGTCGGAGCCCGGAAGGGCAGAAGGCAGGACGTAGATGAAAATCATCACCGGTCCAACGAAAACCGCCATGATGATGGTCGCGTTGCACATATCGATGATCCTGCGCCCCCACTTCGACCCCGCGAATGCCGCAGCAAGCGGGTAAAAAATGAGAGCGACCACTACTAAAATGTGGATTGCCCACGCCACAGCTGCCGAAAACAAGACGAAAAGTGCCGAAAACCCTGCACTGAGCAGCTTGCCCGCAAAATGATCCGGGAATCTGCCGTGCAGCATCTCTGCAAGTTCCGGCGTGCCGGCCTCTGGGTTACCGGTGGAAAGGGCGGCAATGACCTGTATCAGCACGTCTGACAGCATCGAAAGCGCCACATAGATCGGAATGACGAGCACGCCGAAAAACATGAGGACGATGATGCCGTACGAGAGGCCGCCGATCCACTGACTGTGTGAGCGGGTAGGGCGGAACATGGCGTAGAGCCCTAGCACGATAACGACGGCCATAACTAGTCGAATTGCTAAACCGAGTGTGCCACCGACCGTAGTCAAAAACCAGTCGTCTTGAAACAGTGTTGCAGACGGCATGGCGTTCTGACCAAGAACCAACACCAAAGCGCTGAGAAGCGTGTTGTACCACTCAGCGAGGTTATCGGCCCAGTCGGTGAAATTAAAAGGGTTGAACACGAGGATTCACCTCCTTAGTTGTCGTAAGCAGACGGTGGGCGAGCGGCCTATAGGAGCGCTGCTCGCCCACCGTACTTGAGATGCGGCCACAGGTGGCTGGTTCTTACCACGTCCACATGCCCTCGGGGCAGATGAGCGCGCTTCCCCACTGAATGGCCACCCAGACGAGACCGAGTACGATCGGCAAGCCGACGACGATCGCGATGATCATCGCCAGCCGCGTCATCCACTCGGCACCCTTCTTGCGAGCGGCACTGAGCATCAGCAGGACTCCGAACAGCACGACCAAGGCCAGGGCGACCGGCACCATCAGGGCACCGACGGCACCGATGGCATCCACCATCGGATCCCGGATCTGATCCAGGATGAGGTTGTTGGTGGGAATGCAGCCGGTGACATCCGTCTCGACTCCGGGGTTGTCCGGGTTCGGGGCGGGCGGTGCGGCCAAGGCGGCCGGCATGGTCATCATGCTGAGCACGAATGCCAACACGATGACGTAGAGGCCGCGGGTGCGGCGCTGAGCAGTGTTCATGACGAACTCCTTCTTGGTAGTGGGCAGCGCGCTGGTGCGGTTGCCGCGGGGGGTGAAAGGGGTGTTACTCATGATGGAAACTCCTTTTTATGATCGAGCGGCAGGCGCAGGAACGTCGGTTGTCTCGGGTTCGAACGGGTTTTGATCCGCGGTGTCGTCTGTCGGTGTCTCGTCGAAGGACTTGACGATGGACAGGCGAGCGACGTTGCGGATTTCGCTCTCGCCCTTGAGCTCATCGCGCGGGTTCGCCACGTTGTAGCTCATGAGGGCGTCCGCCACCACGCGGAGCAACCAAGTCCACGCGTAGTGAACCTTGGCCGGCACCTTGGTGGAATCGACGCGCTGGCTGTCGTGCAGCCGCTGGTTGTAGGGAATCAGCACCACGTGCTCCGGCTCCAGCCCAAACTTCTCGGCCATCTCGTACTGAGTGCGGCGGTTGAAGTGTTTGGGAGTGACGGAGTTGAGCATCACGATGGTCGTGTGGCCGTCCGTGCGCTGGCGCAGCTTGTACGGCCCGTACTTGAGTGCCTCGGTGATGCCGTGGATGTCGTCCTCGGCATTGAGATGGGCGGACAGAATCGTCACCCCCGAAGCCTTGACGGCTCCAATGGTGTTCTGCTCCTTGATGCCCGGCGCTGCATCGATGATGAGGGTGTCGGTCGGCTTCTTCAGCGTTCTTACTACCTTCTCCATCTGCTCGTCGTTGATCTCGACGCCCTCGGCGTTGGGCAGTACGTAGGCTTTCGACAGGGAGTCGATCGCCACGAGTTGCATCAGCTGATCCTTCGTCGGCTCGAACTCGTGGTTCAATATCAGCTCCATCATCTGCTTTGCGAGCAGTGCGTCGGAGCCGTCGAGTTCGATGCCGTGACGACGACCGAGCGACGTGTTGCTGGTGTCGTCGTCGAGGCCCAGGCTCACCAAGTCGATGAACCACGCGAAGTAGAAGTTGAGCCAGCTCGCCGCTGTGGACTTGCCGGTACCACCCTTGAGGGCGGCCGAGACGATGATGCCTCGCACCCACTTGCGAATGGAGTTGACGTACTTGATGTTGAGCACGGCCTCGCGCATGTAGTTGCCCACAAAGCGCGGCGCTGGCCACTTGATCCACTTGCGGTTGTACAGCCGCAGTGCGGTGTAGAAGAACCAGTAGAGGCTGGCCCAACCGAACGTCTTGGGGCAGGAAGCCATCACCCATGGGGGTGTGGGCTCCTTCTGCTTCTTCTGACGCTGGGCCTTGGGCGGCTTCGACTGCTTCGTCTTCGTCTTGTTGACCGTAGAATTGCTCTCGTCGCCAGTGGCGATGGAGCTGCTTCCGCGGACCATGTTGGTGTTTCCAGCTGGTGAAGACATGTCAATATCTTTCTCTAGAATCGGATTGTAAAGGTGATGCCACAGTAAACTCAAGCCGCATACACAAGGCTTTGCAGCGAATTTACTGTCCGGATTTTTGTCCGGTCATAAGATTGCCTAAAGCACACAGCAAGGCGGTGGCAATCTTTAAATCGAACAAAAAATACTGCGACGTGAGTTGTGTTAATAGGTACTGATTTTTGTTTTATATTATATCATTTTTTGATTATCAATGCAATAAATTTGCCTAATAATATATTATTTATGTCAAGTAAGATTTACATCACCATAAAACACGTCTTCTGCTATTAAAAAACGGTATACTTATAACAGATGAATGCTCAATTAGCCGACAAACTAAAGCAATTACCGCGCAGCCCGGGTGTCTATTTTCATAAAGATATTAGCGGTGAAATTATTTATGTTGGCAAAGCGGCCGTGTTAAAAAATAGAGTGCGACAATATTTTCAGTCATCGCGTGATATGGACACGAAAACTAGAGCACTTGTTGCAGAAATTGTTGATACCGATTGGGTTGAAACAGAGAGTGAAATTGATGCGCTGTTTTTGGAAAGCGAAATGGTTAAGCGGTATATGCCGCGCTACAATATTTTGCTGCGTGACGACAAAAGCTCGCTATTTGTACGTATAGACATGCAGTCTCAGTGGCCGCATGTAAGTTTTACGCGGAATCCGAGTGATGACGGTGCTGATTATTACGGGCCATTTTACAATGGGTATGCCGTAAGAAAGGCGCTGCGTTATTTGCGTAAAACTTATCCGTATTACACGGCGCCTCCACGCCCTAATGCTCGACCAAGTTTAGATTCGCATCTTGGCTTAGCTCCCAGTCCAAACACAACCAGCGAAGAGTATAAATACTCATTACGGCAACTGGTGCGTTACATTAAAGGCGACAGAGTTGCTTTAGTGCGTGAGTTAGAGCGCGAAATGAAAAAAGCCGCAAGTGAAGAACGATTTGAAGAAGCTGCCACCTTGCGTAATCGCATGCGTAACTTAGCTGAACTAAAGCGCCGAATAATGTTTGGCGATAAAGAATTTCTTGATCTATCAAAAGATGCCGCGCTTGGCGATCTTGTAGAGTTATTAAATTTAAACGCAACACCAAAGCGGATAGAAGGCTACGACATTAGTCATATGGGTGGTACTAATGTGGTGGCGAGTATGGTGGTGTTTTCTAATGGCGTGAGCGATCGTTCGCAGTACCGTAAGTTTAAAACAAAAATTGAACATAACAACGATTTTTATAATATGAACGAAACTATTCTCAGGCGTTTTAGTCCTAAAAACCTCCAGTCGTGGGGAGCGCCTAATCTTGTAGTAATTGATGGCGGTAAAGGGCAGCTAGATGCCGCATTAAAAGCGCGTAACGAACGCGAAAATGTCGTGCCGTTTATTGGTCTTGCTAAGCGCGAAGAGCAAATTGTAGTGCATCATGCGTGGTCGAACGTAGAAATTAATCGCCAAAAAGTTGAAGCGCTTGGTGGCTATATAACGGCTTCGGCTGAATTTTCGTTAATTAATCTGCCACATACTTCGCATATTGTAAAATTGCTTCAGCGTATACGCGATGAATCACACCGATTTGCCGTAAGTTATCATTCAGTATTAAAGCGAAAAAAACAAACCGAAAGCAGCCTAGAGCAAATACCAGGTGTTGGTCCGGCCACACGAAAAAAGCTTATTAAATATTTTGGAAGCATGCGGGGACTTGCACAGGCCTCTGAAAGTGATATTGCCGAGCTTATTGGTGAAAGTAAGGCAAAAATGATAATAAAATATGTTGATAAAGCGCCTCATCAAGCGAATAGGGCAAAAGAAACGAGTGGAGATGCATAAAGACTTTTTTACAGAAAATAGACTACGGCTAAAGGGTGCCTTGCAGGGAGGTATTGCGGTAGTGGCTGCTTACGATAAGATGCAGTCAAAAGCCGATATGGCTGCGCCCTACAGGCAAGAATCAACGTTCTGGTGGCTGACCGGCATTAACTTTCCTGGTTGGATTTTAGTGTTAGATGGTGAGTCTGGAAGTGAGTTTTTAGTTCGACCCGCACTGTCAAGAACAGAAAAACTATTTGAGTCGTGGTTGGACGATACTGCGGCAACCGAGATTAGTGGTATTGCAACTATACTATCTCGGGTCGAGTATGTAGCTCGACTTAAGCTGCAATCTGCAAAAACTTTTTTTGCACCAAAAGCTTTTACTTACGCAGATATTGGCGCGCAGCCAAACCCTGCTACTGCGCACATTCGTACTGAGCTAGAGAGATTTAGTGTGAAAGACTTAGAGCCGGTGGTTTTACCTTTGCGCGCTATTAAATCATCCGCTGAAATTAATGCAATTCAGCATTCAATAGATTTAACAACCAAGGCCTTTAATAAAATTTATCAATCCTTAAGTGCGCAAAAAAATGAAGCGCAAATATCGGCAGAGTTGAGTTATGAATTTTTGTGTCGGGGTGCAAAGCATGCCTACGACCCAATTGTAGCGGCTGGCAAAAACGCCTGTACGCTGCACTACACTTCAACTAATCTCGCACCAATAAAAAATGGCTTAGTGCTGATTGATGTAGGTGCTGAATACAATGGCTACGCCGCAGACATTACTCGCACGTACGCGATTGGTAGCCTTTCGCACAGAGAGCGGGCGGTTCACCAAGAGGTGGCACATGCGCATGCTGATATTATTGCCATGATTGCACCGGGGGTTGGACTGACCGACTATCTTGCGCAGGTAGATACGCGCATGAAGTTAGCGTTAAAAAATCTTGGTTTACTTACAAACGATAATAGTGAAGAGGCGTATCGACGCTATTTTCCGCATGCTATTTCGCACGGGTTAGGCGTAGATGTACACGATTCGCTTGGCGGCTATAAGGAATTTATACCGGGCATGGTGTTAACGGTAGAGCCGGGAATTTATGTGCCAGAATGGTCACTGGGTGTGCGGATTGAAGATGACATTGCGGTAACAGGCGACGGGCAGCACAATTTATCATGCGCGCTATCGACAGATTTTTAAGCTGTTTGCTATACTTACAAGAGATTATGGAACGCACAATAACCATTTTTGGTATTCGTTTAATTTTAAATGCGCTTGGGTTATGGGTGGCAATTCGATTATTTGGTACCGGCATTCCGGCTGAACAAATTACCGCCGGAATTGGTGGTTTTATATTGGCTGGTCTTATATTTTCGGTAGTTAATAGCTTGGTGCGGCCGGTTGCAATGATTATTTCGCTGCCAGCACTTTTATTAACAATGGGGTTGTTTACGCTGGTTATTAATGGTGCCATGGTGTGGCTGGCGCTTATTATTACGCCTGGCTTTAGTATGTCGTTTCCGCACTCAATACTAGCCGGAATCGTGCTAAGTCTGGTAAACTATATAGTGAATAGCGCGCTAGAACTTGACTATATGAGTAATAGTCGCCGTAATCAGGAGAGAAGATAAATTATAATGCTTGCAACAATTTTACCGTATATTACTCTAGCGACTGCAATTTTAATGATTGTATCTATTTTGCTACAACAACGAGGTTCGGGCCTTGGTGCAGGATTTGGTAGCAGCGGCGAATTTTATACTACGCGTCGTGGCTTTGATAAAAACTTATTCGACGTAACAATTATTTTTGCGGTAATTTTTGTGTTGTCAATTTTGGCTGCGCTATTTTTACCCAGTTAATTATGAACAGTAATAGCAGGCAAAGGAGTGTGCTTGATGGCACGGCGTAAGCTACCAAGCTGGAAAGAATTTCAGCGGACTCATTTTACTACTGAAGGTATTACAAAGCGGGCTCAAAATGTGGAAAGAGCTACCGTTATTCATGCCCGTAAATTTATTTTTGGCCGACTAAATAATATTCGTAGTGTTCAGCATCACGTTGTAGGGTGGGTACTTTTAATTGGCGTCTTAATTGGGCTTACTGCGCTTCAAATGGTGGTTTTTCGCACAAACTACACCGAGGCCGCGCCTACGAATGGAGGTACTTACGCCGAGGCGGCACTTGGCCCACTAGAGACGCTTAACCCAGTTTATGCGCGCACTAGTGCGGAACGATCAGTTAGTCAGCTGGTGTTTTCGCGACTTTACACCTACGACAATACTGGTCAAATTTCGGGTGATATTGCAACCAAATTGGAGAGAGAAGATGATGAAAAGCGTTACATAATTTCGCTACGCGACGATGTAGAGTGGAGCGATGGTGAAAAGCTAACAGCGGAAGATGTAGTGTTTACAATAGATTTACTTGGTAATCCGGCAGCACGCGCAGCCGAAAGCGGTTGGCAGGGGATATCGGCTCGAGCCATAAATGATTCAACTGTAGAAATCTCTTTACCTACTGCTTACGCACCATTTCAGCACGCATTAACGTTTGCTATTTTACCTGAGCACATATTAGGCGAGGCCGATCCGGCTCGCCTAAGAGAACATGACTTCTCAAAAGAACCTGTGGGAAGCGGTCCGTTTGCTGTGCGTTATGTACAATCGGTAAATATGGCCGAGAACCGTCGGGTTGTGCATCTTATTGCAAACGAGAGATACCATAAAGGAGCGCCTCGTCTTGAAAAGTTTCAGCTTCATACCTATGGTACGCGCGAAGCAATTGTAGATGCGCTTAAATTAAACGAAGTGAACGCAACAGGAGATATTGCAGCTAGTGCTGTTGGTGAGCTTGAAAAATCTACTAATTTTAATGCTACTAACTATTCGGTGCAAAATGGAGTGTATGCATTGTTTAATACCGACGCCCCAATTGCGAAAGATGCGGCGGTTCGTCAGGCTTTACAGCTTGCAACAAATACGGCTGCAATTCGCGATGCTCAGCCGAGTGGCGGTAAAGAGCTTCATTTGCCGTTTATTGCATATTTTAAAGATCGATATCCAGCTGCGCCAGAGTACAATACTGAGCGTGCAGCACAGGTGCTCGATGAGGCTGGTTGGGTGCGTCGCGGTAGTACGGTACGCGAAAAAGATGGTCAGCCGTTAGCTCTAAGGTTGGTGGTACTTGAAGATAGCGGCAATGAATCGGCAGCTAGTGAGTTGCAGTCGCAGTGGGCTGAATTGGGGGTAAAGTTAGAAATTAATGTTATTTCCTCGACCGCTGGGCAAGATACGCTACAAACAGTGCTGCAACCCCGAAATTACGATGTATTACTTTACGAATTAAGCTTTGGTGGTGATATCGATCCGTATGCGTACTGGCACTCTTCACAGGCGGTGGCCACTGGACTTAACTTTTCTAATTACAAAAATGCTATTTCCGATGATGCTCTTGCAAGCGCCCGATCGCGTGTTGACCCCGAATCTCGTACTGCAAAGTACGTAACATTTGCACGCAAATGGCTTGAAGACGTACCGGCAATTGGTCTGTACCAATCCGAGTATAGCTATGTCTCAACCGATTCGCTGTCTACACTACAAAATGATACTCAGTTAGTGTCTAGTGTTGATCGCTACAATAATATTCGCTACTGGTCGGTGCGGCAAGACAGTGTTTACAAGACTCCGTAACCTGCGCTATACTAAGGATGATAATTTTTGCGCGAGTGGCGGAATTGGTAGACGCGCCAGCTTGAGGGGCTGGTGAGTATTGCACTCGTGGAGGTTCAAGTCCTCTCTCGCGCACCAAACAAGACCTTACATTCTCTGCGTAAACACGCAGAGAATTTTGTTTTACTATAGACTTAATGATTTTTCGAGTTGCTGCTTAAGCGCCAACACCTCATCAATCGCTGCCGTAGGAACTGTTGTGTCATGCAGGGTTAAATCAATACATTCGTCGAGACTGTGCTGTGCAAACAGATACTCCTCGGGGGTTAACGGTCGAGTGTGATGGTATTTAAGTGTTGCTTGTGCCGCCTTAGCTGTACTTTTGTGGTCAGTTTCGCAATCGGCCGTATAGCTAAATAAGGTCTGATTCTCCCTGTTGATAATTGATAATTCAGATCCGTAGCCCTTATGGATAAAATCTTCTACAGTGTGCGGAAGGTTATAAACTGTAGTATCGTGTGCGCTAGGTAAGGTGTATCGTCCCACGCCATAAATTTTACGCTCCTTAAGATAGCGACCCAGCACACCTACCCGACTAATAAGCGGATGAACCGCGAGTACTTGAGCGCGAACAGCGTAGTTGTGTTTTCGATATTTCTCAGCCGTATTCTCTACAGAGTTTGTGTCGCGAAAGGTACCTTCAAGAACCACGTGGCAACCGGTTTCATACGAGCGCTGAATTAAACGGCTTGTAAACCGAGCGTTATCTGGATTGATTTTAATTGCTGCCGTAATGTCGTCGTCGTGTTGTAGCTGTAAAAAAAGTGGATGATATTGGCGCATATCATCACAGTTAATAGATATAGCAGTGTGTGGTTCGTGCGCGTTTAATGCGTCGGTATAGTGTTGTTCTCGGGTGCTTTTACCGCTACCTGGCTGTCCGGCAATGTATATTAATTGTGGTTGAGAAGATGGTGCGGTTATACCACTAAAGTAGCGTGGATAAATTTCACGCTCTAAAATAGTGTCAATTTCAGCATCCGAAAGCAGCCGATTGTGTTGGTAAAGTTTTTCCATAATTACAGATAAGTTTTACTACTATAGGTTCATTTTAGTGAGGTGTCAAGGTCGAATTTTAAGCACGATCAGCGTATAGTAACAGTATGATTAAAGCAGTGTTTTTTGACTGGGGTGGTGTGATAGCTGATGATCCTGGTGACGATTTCTTAGCGTCGTTACTGTACAATGCTGGGGCATCACAAGCTCAAATTAAAGAAATTCACTCTCTGTATATGCGTCCATTTATGCGCGGGCAAATATCCGAATCGGAATATTGGCTACTGCTGAAAAATAATTACAACATTGAGCCGCCTCACTCAACTAAAAGCGTGTTTTTGGCGTGGCAAGGGCTAGTGGTAAATCCTGATATGATGCGCCTTGTGCGTGATGTTCAGTTGTCGGGGCGAAACGCAGTGGTGTTGTCGAACGTTATTGAGCCGACATATCGGGCGCTTAAAGAGGGAGGTGCCTACAATCCTTTTGACAATGTTGTGGCGTCGTGCGTAATAGGTTGTGCTAAACCGGAGAGGGATATATATGAATATGCGCTTAAGCAAGCTGGTGTTAGCGCAAGCGAAAGTTTATTTATTGATGATAAGTTGTCTAATATATCAGCCGCCAGTCAACTAGGGTTTGCAACCGTTTTAGCGCAAAATCCCCATCAAATTATTGCAGATACGCGTGCTCAATTGCAGCTATAGTCAATCTCTAGCGCTGCTATCTAATTTATGCTAAAATAACCGTAAGGACGCTCCAGTTTAACGATGGAGCTTTATTTTATGAACGACGCAAGCAAAATTCGAAATATTGCTATTATTGCGCACGTAGACCACGGTAAAACTACGATGGTTGACGGGCTTTTAAAGCAATCAAACACTTTCCGAGACAATCAGGCCGAAATGAGTCAAGATCTAATTATGGACTCTGGCGATCAAGAGCACGAGCGCGGCATTACTATTACCGCTAAACAAACGTCAATTTACCACGATGACTATAAAATTAACATTATCGACACTCCAGGGCATGCCGATTTCTCTGGTGAGGTTGAACGTACTCTTAACATGGCCGACGGTGTATTGCTGGTGGTAGACGCCCAAGAAGGTCCGATGCCACAAACTAAGTTTGTGCTTTCTAAAGCGCTTGAGCTTGGCCTTAAGCCTGTCGTAATTATTAACAAGATTGATAAGCCGTCACGCCGCATTGACGAAGTAATTGATGAAGTGTCTGATCTCTTTTTGGAGTTAGCTATCGATGACAGTCAGCTACATTATCCGGTGTACTATGCAATTGGTCGCGATGGAAAAGCATGGTCGAAACTTCCAGATAATCCCGAAGAACAGGCAGATTTAACTCCAATTTTCGATGCAATTATTAATGACATACCAGCACCTACTGTAGATAGCGAAGGTTCGTTTCAGCTACTTGTTACGTCTTTGCAGTACGATTCGTTTCTTGGTAAATATGCAATTGGCCGTATTTCGCGCGGCAGTGTAAAACAGGCTCAGCAGGCAGCACTAATTAAGCGAGATGGGCAAACTGTTAACTGTAAGATTGATAAAATTTTTGGGTATCGTGGTCTTAACCGCGAAGAAGTTAGCGAAGCAATTGCTGGTGACATTGTGGCGCTTACTGGTATTGCCGACGCGCACATTGGCGAGACTATTGCTGATAAAGAAAACCCAGAGGCCTTGCCGGTAATTGACATTGAAGCACCAACGCTTAGCATGTACCTCGGCCCTAACACCAGTCCAATGAAAGGTAAAGAGGCTGAATATGGCACTAGCCGTCAAATTGGCGATCGGCTTAAAAAAGAGCTTGAGACGAACGTAAGCCTTCGTGTTGAAGAAGAGGGAATTGGCTTTGTGGTAAGCGGACGTGGTGAGCTACACCTGTCAGTGTTAATCGAAACCCTGCGCCGTGAAGGTTATGAATTTGAAGTAGGTCGCCCGCAAGTGGTAACAATCGAAAAGGATGGCGAAGTTCAAGAACCAGTTGAAGAACTTCTAATTGAAGTTGGTCCGGAATTTTTAGGTGCGGTGAGCCAAGAGTTGGGAGCGCGACGAGCGGCACTTGTGAAACAAGAGCAAACTAGTAGCGGAACTTCACGTTCAACCTACATTTTACCAACTCGTGCTATGATTGGTCTTCGCAACCTACTACTTACTGCTACAAAAGGTACCGTTATTATGAATAGTCTACCGCACGGCTATCAGCCACTTGGCGCAAAACTTCAGCAAACTCGCAATGGCGCACTTGTTGCTACTGAAGCCGGTACTACAACAGCGTACGCACTTGATCTTGCGGCGGCACGTGGCGAGCTGTACGTAGGGCCAGGAACTACGGTATATCAAGGTATGGTTGTTGGTTTGTATAATCGTCAGGGTGATCTTGATATTAATGTGTGCCGTGGTAAGCAGCTAACCAACATGCGCTCTTCTGGTAGTGATGGTGCGGTTCAGCTTACGCCGTTCACCGACTTGAGCCTAGAGCAAAGCATTGATTTTATTGAAGACGATGAGTTACTAGAGGTAACGCCAAAGGCAGTTCGAATTCGCAAACGACACCTCGATCCAAACCAGCGAAAACGCGCTGCAAAAAACTAAAACATAATTATTTTGCGCCAACGGTTGTAACGTCGTATACTAAATAGAGTATGGCAAAACAAAATAAACCTGTATCGCATAAAGTGAAGACGGCTCTTGTGAAAACAACGGGTCAGCTTCTTTTTGTGGCAAAAAGCCCCGATGAGCAACTGGGTGATTTATTTTCGCAAGTGCAAGCTCGTCGCGTGTACGACGACGGGAAAACATTTGTCGATCTAGTGCCAAAAAAGCGCGTTCGACAGATTGTAAAAGAGTACAACCTTGTAAAGCAAGATCCAAATTTCGATCTTGGTGACTTTGTAAGCCGACATTTTTATGAATTTGCCCCGCACAAAGAAAATGAAGGTTTTATTATGTCGCCAGCACAAAACCCGCGTGAACATGTGCGCCAATTATGGATGCAGCTTGAGCGACGTAATCGCAAAGATCGTGGCTCGCTTGTTGCGGTTCCGCACGAATATGTAGTACCGGGTGGTCGTTTTTCAGAACAATTTTATTGGGATAGCTATTTTATTATGCTTGGGCTAGCGGCAGATGGCTACTGGCATATGATAGATGGTATGGTGCGCAATTATGCCTACATGATTAGAAAATTTGGGTTTATTCCTACTGCTAATCGCACCTACTTTTTAAGTCGTTCGCAGCCGCCGTTTTTTTCACATATGGTAAAACTGCTTGGTACGCACCGCGGCAGCAAGCGTACAATGGTGGAATATCTACCAGCAATGCTAAGCGAATATCGCTTTTGGATGCGTGGATCTCGTACGTTAACTGATAGCGTTAGCATGCCGGCGCGCGATCGTGTGGTACGTATGCCTAACGGTGCTATTTTAAATCGCTACTACGACAACAAAACGACGCCTCGACCAGAATCGCAGTTAGAAGATATCGAAACGGCAGAACGAGCTCGAAACGCAAACAAGCAAAAAATATTTCTTGATTTACGAGCTGCTGCCGAAAGTGGCTGGGATTTTAGTTCTCGTTGGTTTAAAAATGCGCAAAGCATTGAGTCAATCTACACTACCGACATAGTGCCGGTAGATCTTAACTGTTTACTTTACGAGCTTGAAAAAACTATTGGTGACACGTACGCCATTATGAAGCAATCAATGCTTGCTAAAAAGTTTCATAAGTTTGCTGAACGTCGCGCCGAGGCGATTCGCACCTACTGTTGGGACGAAAATGAACGATTCTTTATGGATTATGATTTTAGAGAAGGTAGAAGTACGGCACACGTAACGCTGGCTGGAGTATTTCCGTTGTATTCAGGTGTTGCCTCGTCTGAACAGGCGCGACTTGTTGCCGAGCGACTTGAACGAGATTTTCTAAAACCAGGTGGTTTAGTAATGACTCTAATTGATAATGGCCAGCAGTGGGATGCGCCTAATGGCTGGGCTCCATTGCAGTGGGTAGCGATTGTAGGGCTGCGTAACTATGGCTATCACGAACTGGCTGAAGAGATTAAGCAGCGCTGGATTAAAACAACTGAGTATGTATTTTCAACCCGTCACAAGATGATTGAAAAATATGATGTAGTAGATGAAAGTCGAGTTGGCGGTGGCGGTGAATATCCATTACAAGATGGTTTTGGCTGGACAAATGGCGTGTACGCAGCGCTAAAAGATGAAGATACGCCTATTTCTTAGGTGATCGGAATGAGTCTTTACGAAGTAATTTAGAAATTCTAGTAATTGATTTGGCGTAATTTTGGGCTCGAGTTGATGACGTACTTACGCCAGGCATGCCGCTGCCGGTGTGCTGCGCCACAATTTTCTGTAGCACTTGAATATAATTCTCTACCATAATTTCTTTTGTAAAATTCTCGAACACTCGTTTGTTGCAGGCACGTCGATCAATTAAGTCTACCTTGGCGATTGCCTCAACCATCTCTGCTGAATTATCAACAATAAAGCCGGTTTTACCGTCTTCAACCACTTCTGGTACCGCACCACGCTTAAAAGCAATAACTGGCGTACCGCAAGCATTAGCTTCAGCTGCTGTTAACCCAAACGGCTCTTCCCATTGAGTCGGCATTAATACCGCCTTAGCTTTTTGGTAGTATTTTACCAGTTGTTCGCGGCCAAGCATACTTAGGAATAAAATTTTGTCATCAAGATAGGGTTTAACATGTTCGTCAAAGTACCACATATCTTGTTTGGACAGGTTTCCGGCAATAAGCAACCGATGGTTAGATTGAATTGCCGCCTGTACGGCCTCTTTAACACCTTTATTTGGTGTAATTCGCCCAGAGAAAAGTAAGTAATCTTCTGGCTCTTCGCTAAGGGTAAAAAGGTTTGTGTCGATACCGTTGTATACGGTGGCTGCGTACTGAAGGTCGGGGGCATCGCGACGCTGATTATTAGAGATTGAAATAAAATATTGATTGGGCGAACTGTGCTGATTGATAGTCTCGACGCGTGGACCATCCATGAAATCGTGCAAAATGTAGGCAATAGGTACTGTAGGGTAGCGCGGCGCCAGCGCGAGTGCAGACTCGAAATGATTAAAAACTACAATATCAAACTCACCGGCTTGCGCGCGGTCAAGAATATTTCCTGCCATAGCAGAGTCGGCAAGGCTAAAACGATAATCCGTAAAAAGATCGGTGGCCGAAACCATGGCATCGAAGTCCGACATAGTGCTAAAGAAGGGCCGCATACTGCAGGTTTCTACGTGCGTGGCTAGTGATGTGCCTTCAGGACCAAAGAAAGTTACCTCATGTCCTGCGGCATGGAGTCCTTCGGCCACAACTTTTGCAACTGTGGCTGGAGAATACGCAATATCATTTGGTACGGGGGTCTCTAAAAACGATCGCACCATCATAGCAATTTTCATACTGCTAGCTACTATAGCATAAAAAGTGTTAAAGTAAAACTATGGACAACTGGAGGGACGTAAACGGCATTATGCAGATATACCCGCGCAGCTACCAGGATAGTAGCGCGAGTAACGACGGCGTAGGCGATTTAAGAGGTATAATATCGCGACTTGGTTATTTAAAGGGCGAAAAAGATTCGTTGGGAATTGATGCCATATGGTTATCACCGATTTTTACCTCGCCAATGCACGATTTTGGTTACGATGTGAGCGACTACAAGGAAATTGACCCTCTGTTTGGTACTATGCAAGATTTTGACGATCTTTTGCGCGAGGCACATGCTCGGGATATTCGGGTAATGCTAGACTTTGTGCCAAACCACACTTCAAGTGAACACCAGTGGTTTATCGAAGCGTGTAAATCTCGCACTAACCCTTACAGAGATTATTATATTTTTAGAGATGCCAGACCAGATGGCTCGCCGCCAAATAACTGGCTGAGCGTATTCGGCGGTTCGGCATGGCAATGGCACGAGCAAACTAAGCAATACTACTTGCACAGTTTTTTAAGTCAGCAGCCAGATTTAAATTGGCAAAACACCGCGGTGCAACAGGCTATGGCCGACGTATTGCGGTTTTGGTTTGGTAAAGGGGTTGATGGTATTCGCGCCGATGCAATTCGCTGGATGGGTAAAAACATTGATCTGCTTGACGATCCAATAAACAGTGCTTTTACGGCCGGTCAAGACCCGTATCATGCGGTTGAGCATAGATATAGTAGATTTAGCCCTGAACTTAATGGGTATTTAAAAATTATGACCGATGTGGCGCGCGAGCATGATGATAAAATATTAATTTTTGAAGACCACTTAGATTCTCTCTCGCCGGTTGAATCGCAAATACGACGTATAAATTCAATTGACCCCGAGGTAGCTGGTGCATTCAATTTTGAGGCTATGCACCGACAATTTTCAGCTCGCAGCTTTTCAGAGATGATTAATCGCTACCAAGCGTATTTGCCTGCGCAGGCAAGGGCATTTTATTGCTTTAGTAACCACGATGAATCACGCCTTGCTAGTCGTTTTGGCGAAAAACAGGCACGCATGCTAGCTGTGCTGCAACTTACACTCCCGGGTACGCCAGTGCTATATTATGGTCAAGAAATTGGTATGCGCGACGGTGTCATATCGCCAGAAGAGGTACAGGATCCGTTTGAGAAGCGGGTGCCAAACAAAGGGCTAGGGCGTGATCCGGCACGTACGCCTATGCAATGGTCGGATGAGCCAATGGCTGGATTTACCAAGCTTAATCGCAGCTGGCTGCCGGTAAATAGTGATTATGTCGCAAATAATGTAAGGTTACAGCAGCACAGTAATAACTCTCTGTTATCGCTACATAAAACGTTATTTAACCTGCGAAAACAGCACCACGTATTGCTGCACGGAGAGTTCAAGCATTTACAAACTACTAGTGATATTTTTATGTTTGAAAGAAAAGGCGAGGAGCGCTTTATTGTTGTGTGTAATTTTTCTGAACAGACCGCACACGTGCTGTTGCCGCATAATTTAGACTGTGAGGCTCACGTAGTGGCGGCCGCCCATAATGCAGCCATGGTGGGAGAAAAAGTGCGAGACAGTGTTACGCTTGAAGCGCTTGAGGCACTGGTTTTGGCGTGCTAACTATTTACGTTGATCAATCTCTCTTGCGACTTCTTCTGGTAAAAAGCCTTTTGGGTGTTTAAAATTGGCTTGCCACGAGTAATCTTTGGCGTAACCTAAATTTTTCATAAGTGAAGTTGGTGCGTTACGTACGTGTAATGGAACTTGGGATGTGCTGTATTTGCGTGCCAAAGCTTGAGATTCATACATAGCACTGGTGGTGGCGCGAGATTTTTTACTTTTTGCAAGCGCCGACGCTACATGAAACAGTACGTAAGTGCTTTCCGGCATGCCTATTCGTTCTACCGCTTCAAAGGCTGTTGTTGCTAAGCTAAGCGCGCCGTTTCCGGCAAGACCAATATCTTCAGAGGCAAAAATAATCATACGCCGAGCAATAAACTTTGGATCTTCACCGGCCTCTAGCATTCTTGCTAGGTAATACAGTGTAGCGTCAATGTCGCTGCCACGCATACTTTTAATAAATGCCGAAATAATGTCATAATGCATTTCGCCTTTTTTGTCGTAGCCGGGCAGTTTGGTTTGGGCAGCAGTTTTAATGGTTTCGCTCGTAATGTGTTTGCGCTCTAGCTTTGTGGCGAGTTCAAGTGTACCAAGTGCCGAACGGGCATCGCCAGCAGATAACCGCGCTAAGTATTCAACTGCCTCATCGTCAATCGTAGGCGTCGATTTTATTAGCGTTAAAGCGCGAGTAATAATTTGCACAATATCGTTTTTTGAAAGCGGCTGCAGCACCAATACGCGCGTTCGCGAAAGAAGCGGATTGATTACTTCAAAACTAGGATTTTCGGTAGTAGCGCCAATAAGGGTAATTAAACCAGATTCTACGTGCGGCAAAAAAGCATCTTGCTGAGCCTTATTAAACCGATGAATTTCGTCTACAAATAAAATAGTACGTAAATTTAAGTTCCAATTTTGTCGGGCATGCTCAATTACGCGCTCAACGTCTTTTTTGCCGCTTGTAACGGCGGAAAGTTCAATAAATTCAGCCTTAACCTCTGTAGCTATAATGCGGGCTAATGTTGTCTTACCGGTTCCTGGTGGCCCCCATAATATTAGGCTTGTTGGGTGTTTAGCGGCAACAATTTGACGTAGTATTCCTTTTTCGCCAACTAGGTGTGGCTGGCCAATCACTTCATCAAGGTTGGACGGACGCATTTGTTCGGCTAAAGGCTGTTGAGGCATATAGTAATTATAGCGCACCTTGGTGCGGGTGCGGTGTGCTATTTTGCGTGCTACAATAATATTAATTACCACCAAAAGGAGAAAAGCTATGGAATGGTTTATTGGAATTGTACTACTTGTGCTGGTGCTAGCATCAATCAAGGTGATTGATCAGTATGAGCGCGGGGTAATGTTAACGCTAGGAAAATACACTGGTACTAAACAGCCGGGACTTCGCATTATTGTGCCGGTGATTCAACGAATAATTAAGGTTGACGTTCGCTCTACGCCAATTGATGTGCCGAAACAAGAAATTATTACAAAAGATAACGTAACAGCCGCAGTAGACGCCGTAGTGTATATTCGTGCGGTTAATGCCGAAAAAGCTGTGCTCGAGACTACAAATTACGTATTAGCGACCAGTCAGTTTGCACAGGCGGCACTACGCGATGTAACTGGTAACGTAGATTTGGACGACCTACTTTCAAAGCGCGAAGAAATTTCTCAGCAAATTAAAAAAATTGTCGATTCTCAGACCGATCAATGGGGTGTAGATGTAGAGACGGTTCGTATTCAGAATATTGAGCTGCCGCAAGAATTAAAGCGCGCCATGGCAAAGCAGGCCGAGGCAGAGCGAGATCGACGTGCCACGATTATTAATGCCGAAGGCGAGAAAGTCGCTGCTCAAAACTTAGCCGATGCCGCTGCTACGTTTTCTCGAACTCCGGGCGCACTTAACCTTAGAACGCTGGCGACACTAGAGCGTATTAGTACCGAGCCGAGTCAAAAAACTATGATGCTATTTCCGGTAGAACTAATTGATGCACTGCGCGGCACGACCAATGTGATTGCCGCCGACGGAAAAGATATAAAAAAATAACAGCCGGTTGCAAAAAAGAGCCGCTACCGGTAAAATATATGAAGTACCAAAGAGCGGCTCTTTAGCTCAGTTGGTAGAGCAGAGGCCTGAAGAGCCTTGTGTCCCCAGTTCGAGTCTGGGAGGAGCCACCATAGAAAAACCCCGACTTTAACGTCGGGTTTTTTCTTTAGTAATATATTTAACTTCGCCTAGCGACTTAAAATTGTAAATTATTAGTACTAATATGGAGGGTAACTATGAATGAATTTAAAAAAGGTGATGCGGTTGAATGGAATACACCTCAAGGAACTACAAAAGGTAAAATAGTTAAAAAGCATACGCAGCCTACTAAAATAAAAAACCACAAAGTAGCTGCGAGTAAAGACAGTCCTGAATATGAAGTAAAAAGTGAGTCTACTGGAAATGTGGCGGCGCATAAACCGGAGAGCTTAAAGAAAGATTCTTAGCGATCGAATACTTTATTTCTCCCAGCTAAGTAGCTTGGAAGCGCTACAGTAACTAAAATTACTAGGCTTAATAAAAAGAGGGCTGTACCATTACCTTGAAGTTTGTAATAAGAAGAAACTAGCAATATGTTTAGCGTGAAGAAACTTAATAAAAAAACAAATAATATTACTTTAAAAATTCTAATTTTCTTTGGCATAGTTTATGTCCGTTTAGGTACGTATAGCCGAGGCTATGTCTAGCGTATTTCGCCAGTCCATAGCCTACGGCTTAGTTAGTCATGTGTGTAACTAGTACACACGCTTCCTACATTTCCAGTCCCAGACGCTCTTGCCTGTAAGCACTGCAGTCGAGCCCTTATACTTTGCCTTACACCAACCATTGATGTCGAGGCCGCCAGCGAACGTAACGCCAAATGGGAACGATACATCGTAGCAGTACCAAGATCGGGGGTTCCACGGGTTGTAGAACGATGCCCCGAAGTGGCCCTGGCGCTTACATACCTGGTAATGATACACCGGGTAGTTGTAGGTAAGAGAACCCTTGGCCTGAACGACAGGTGCTACCTGAACGGTAGTCACCTGTGAAGCAGCGCTCGCAGAAGGGGAAATACCCAGCATGGCGAACGCCAACACGATAACGAGGGAAACGCGACGAAACATGTCGCACGCACCTTTCGGTAGTGTTTTTTTGGTGTGTCAATCTCACCACATGACAATAGAAGTATACCTGCAATAGTATGCGTAGTAAATATTAATTTGAGTAAATAATTAGTAATGAAGCAGTTGAATAAATTAGTTAGTTATAAAGCAAAAACCGAATCATTGATTCGGTTGATAAATTCTTGGTGCAGGTCGTGGGTAAATGTTTACACGAAATCGAAGCTGAAATCAGTAGATGGAGGGATATTCTAGCAGTTGAGTATGCTCAATTCTTGAGGGGAGAATTGATACTGCATCCAATAGTAGACTTACACTAGACACTGACTTATTCGGTCAACAACTTACACAGGGCTAGATACCTATTAAATAGATTGATTGTCATCTCTCGGTCGTTTAAATGAGCGTAGGTTTTAATAAGATTACCAAAACCGCCATGTCCTCCATTAAGGTATAGATAATCTAAAGTCTCTTGCTTATAATTAGGGTTTTCAAGTGTGTACGCAAGACCCAGATGAGCATATTTTCCATCTGAAGAATAATAATCCGAATGAGGATAGCTAATGCTCTCCAGGTACTCTATAAATAAGTTAATATTTCCAAACAACTCGTATGTCTTATCGATAAGTACTTCCCACGACTTAGCATCCTTGAGAGATATTTCATTCTTGTAGTTTCTGAGCCTCTTGTATGCACCTCGTATTTTCTGTTTAGTCTTTGCGTCTTTTAGCTCATCCCGAAATCTCTGCTCATTACTAGAGGAGTATTTCCTTGTGGGTATTGAGTCACGTTTTTGCCCTAGCTTAATATTAGGTTTGATATTGAACTTTTTACACAGTTCTAAAAAATCTTGTACTTCTTCTTTATAATAAGTGTCAGAGAGGTAATATGTCAGCCCCTGGCCCTGCATAGATGCAATCTGCTCATTGGCTTTATTGAGTACCTCGACTTTCTCTTCGTCAGAGTATAGCTCCGATTTAGAGATTTCGAGATATACAACAAATTTTTGCTCGTAATATTCAGCGCAGGGCTTTCCCTCATAATCGTAATCCATTTGGAATTCATCAAAACCCTCCTCGACAGACTCAACAGACAAACCCGCACGCACCCTAGATAGTAGAATTGGGGTATATAAAGAATTCGAGACACTGTACCTGCCTTCTTTCTTTACATACCTGTCCTTATATCGAATTGCTATGTCTCTATCAAATTTTGCTACGGTCTCAATAAAGCGGTATGGGCCGCGAGAGGTTCCACTCCCATCTGATATTTCATACGCCCTAAGTACAAGATTCCATACTTCATCGAGAGCAGAGTTCAACTCACCATCCCTCAGCCACTGCTTCTCGAGTAGTACTCCCAAAGCACTGACAAGGTCATAGTGAACAATTGAGTCTTTTCTCCAGCCATGCCGCAGAGTGCCGTCTACGATGGCCTTAATGAATAGTTCGGATGCTCTTTGTGGGTTGACTCCCTTATACATCCGACTAAGGTCTAGGTATCGGTCTACCTTGGATTGAAAATCGTCTGTCCAAGCATCTAGGTCAGTCTCGAACGATGCGATTTCAGATTCGCTTACAATGCTGCTAAATAAGGACGGAAAATGTGTATTAAGATTGAGGTAAAAACTGTATTTATTTATATGAAGCTCTTCAACAAGTCTTTTTGTAAGTAGTTTCTTTGTTGAATTATCTACGGTGCTGTGACCATAAATATAAGCCCAAAGCACAGTAATTGGAAATAGCAGAGCTTTGGAGTTGTAGCGAGTATCGTCTTTCAACTCACAATATTTTGCATATTGACGATATATGTACTCAAAACTAGCGTCACCCTTAATCATAGAAATATATGCCACATAGAGAGTTGCATATACTACACGTTCACTATATAGGTCGAGTCCATGTATGCTTTTTGCCTGTGCAATCTCTTGCTCTAGAGAATAGTCGCCAATAACGTATGCGATTAACGCAAATTCGGTTTCATAACCATGTGTTCGCCAGTCAATATCTCGCTGATTTACTATTTTCTCTTTTCTTTTGTCCAGGTATTCATATTCATCTTTGGTAATATTTAGTGAAAAGTATTTCTTGAAAAACAGAATATGATAGCTATTCTCGTTTAGCTCGAAGTCATAAGTATCGACAAATCTTCTCACACTTTCGTGAATTTCTGTGTATTCAATAAATAGCTTTAGGTTAGGTACTCTTGTTAATATTTTAAGAAGCTCCAAAAGCACTGGCTGTGGTAACTTATCAATAACGCTAGCCAGTTGAGATGGTTGACTATCAACAAGAACAGATAGATAGGATTTTATAGCCTCGGCAACTCCACGCTTTGACTCAAAGCCGTCCTCGCTATCGTTCATCATAGGTAAGATTTTTTCATTGAGTATCTTTTCGGCACTATCTCCAAGGATGTTCATGAGGTAAAAAATCCAAGATTTATATGTATCGTGAGACGAGCCAACAATATGCTGTCGTTGTTGCTTGTCTAGCAACTCAAAAAATTTATTCTTTTTATAGAGTGTTTGAATTTCTCGTATATTGTTTATGATTTCATTTGCAATATCTTTTCGACCAGCTTGCCAGAAGTCCACAACAAGATTCATTAAACGTGAACGCCCCTCCTGCCATCCGCCAACCAACACTTGCTCGGCTCGATAATGAGTCAGACTATCGGTATCTTGCTTCCACTCCTGGAATTTATCTTTTAGTAATTTGGTATCGACAAAAACTTTACTTCTAATGTCCAGATTGTCATCTTCAAATAGTACGTTAAAGACGGCGTCCTGCTGGTCTACGAGAGTCTTTATAAAGTCAGATGAATTGAGATAGTAAGGGCTATCTACACCCCAGCCAGAATGGTTCCCTAGATAAACGTCTAGAAGGCTCAAGTCAAGACAACCAATCAGATTATTCTCTTCGATATACTTCTTGCGTAAGCCCTTTATAAAGAATGTCTGGAATAGCTCAAGATTAGATAAAATCGATAGTTTTCTTAGAATACTCGGATTTGCCGTATATTGTTTTTGGAGCAAGGTAATAAAGAAGTACTCCTGGTAGCGTCGATGCTTATAGACATAGTATGCTTCTTGAGGATTTGTAGAGGAGGTGTCAAAAAATAGACTGGCTATATAGTTAATAATAGAATTGATTGCATTGTAATCAATCTTTGGGTAAGCCGTACCGACCACTTCCTGTAAATCGTGTATCGGAAGTAAAAATTGAAACTTTTCGTGAAACTTATAGGATATAGCTTCGTTTAATAGAAGAATAGCCTCGTCTTTCGGATTTGGCAGATTTAACCCTGGCAGGTCCTTGTAGTGATTCGGGTCATACAAAACACGTTTCACCTTTAACTCATATAAGTCCAGTACCGTACTATCGCTATTAAGCTGCTCAATTGAATCCCAAAGTAGCAGTAATCCTAGTACGTCAGTTATAGAGGATACTAGCTTTGGATTTGATAATTTTAGTGAGTCATAGGCCAATTGTTTATCGGCGTTACCTTTCGCCTTAAAATAGCTATCAACATCCTTTATAACTAATTGTCCGACTTTGAATTCAATGCAATTCTTGAAATAGTTTTTGAGCTGAATTTTATTAAAATTTCCGCTTCTACAAGTTACGATAATTTTATGATGTTTTTCTTTTTTGACAATTCGAGCATCTGAAGCAATATAAGGTCAGCCCTGTCTTCGCTAATCTCATCCAATCCATCAAGCAAATAGATAATTTTTAGTTCGGCACCTTGGATAGCGTAAGCACTTTGTCGAGTCCGTATTATATTTTCCAGACTGTCTGTTGCACAAAGTTTAAGATTTATAACTTGAGGCACTGCACCAGTTGAGATTATCTTATTTACCATTTTCGTCTGACTCGCTTCGCCCATTCCCGAATACGAAGAGAAGAGCCGATGAACTAAGGTACTTTTACCAGAAGCTGGGTCTCCTGATATGAGTACTAGTTTTTCCGAAAGTTTTAAAATGGTCTCTTCCAGATTTTGAACACGCTTATTTTTCGAGTCCAAAAAATGCAACTTTAAAAATTGTTTTGATTTCACCAGTGTTAGTTTAGTATGGTCTGCACTATCTTCTATAAACTTAAACTCAGAGCCGTATCCAAAGTAGAAAAATGATAAATCTAGATTCTGAGGCTTTGTTAAGGCTACTTCAAAATTACTGCGAGTATACCATTGTATTTTGACGCCATATTTTGCAGCTTCCTTAGCAATTTCCTTGCCGCTCTCTGACCTGTTTGGTTGAGCGTTAAGATTAATGAATATACATATCTCATCAAGCGAGCTTCCGTATTTTTGCAAAGCCGTAATGACAGATTTCTTTATTTGCGAGTAGCCAACGCTATCATCAAAATACTTTGACTGAAATCCATACGTCTTTTTGCCAACTTTGACAGGTTCTGTTTCAAGGCCAGCTTGGTTGAAATCACCTGACACACCTTCTGATAATTTGTGCTTACGGCAGAATAAATGTAAGCAAAGCTCTTCAAAAGAGTCTTGTTTGCTTGCTCCAGTTACTCCAAATTTATTCCAGTCAATCGCAGGCATAGTCCTAGTATACTACCCTTTACGCTAGATATTTGACAGCTATCTAGATTGAGTTCTGAATAATGCTTCGAGAGATACCAAAAGGTTCTTAGGTGTGACTAAATGCGGTATAATCATAATTGTTCTAGGTTTTACCACATTTAAGCAATGCGATTTTTTTCGCACGATAGAGTTCTGAAAAGGACATCGTGTGAAACATTTTGAGCTTTATCGCTTGAATGTGGATAAAAGGCCTAGAACACCTGCACGGTGTCCTTTTTATTTTCTGGACACAGAAAGGAATAACACAGTGGAAGTAACCTCGATAATCGCCCTCGTTATCATACTAGGTCTTGGCTTTTGGGTGTCCGAGAGAAGTAAAGACAAGGCCAATGCTGAAGCAATCCAGAAGGCACGGGACGGATTTATGTCGCTCGTGAATGAGCTTGAGGTTGATGGTATTTCTGACGAGTTAGTGCAGTGGCTTGAAGCAAGAGTGCGAATGCAGACAGGCAAAAGCCTTTCAGTATTAACGGACGAATTGAAAGATATGCTAAACGAGGAGGACGGTAAGAAGCAGGTTATCGTGCAACTTATGTTATTGCAGCAGCACTACCTAGAGGAACAGCAAAATACCGAGGAGCGTATGCAGTGGCATAAGTATGTAGAAACTTTCCGACAAATGAACAAAGCCCAGCAAAAACACGAGATTGAGCGACTTAAAAAAGTTGCTAGAGATGGCTCTTCGGACGACAGTGAAAAACTGAACTCGCTAGAGCTGATTTACCTCGGTAGTGATAGCAAGACAATCGATGTAATGGTGGGAGGCGTAAAGTTATTTACGCTGAAAGAAAAGTAATGCAGATAAAGAAAACAAAGAAGCCATCGAATATTCTTTTTGATGATGATTTTGCCTCAGGGTTTGAAGATAGCAGATTTGAAAAGTTCAAGCCAATTGTAAAGATATTGGTTACAGCCATCGTTATCGTAGGCATTGCTTGTACCTACTTCCTCTTTTTTCATCGTAGTGGTGACACCAAAAATCTCAACGACACTTATACGTCTAACCCATCGCAGACAAGTGCTGATGATAAAGCCGCTCAAGATGGCCCAGAAGCCATCGAAACCACACCAGAGCAATCACCGCAAAACTCTAGCTCAGCATCGCCTAGCAGCAATACTCATCACTCAAGTGGCAATAGCTCCACCCCAACTACAAAGCCGTATGACCCAAGCAAATGCGAGCCGCTCAACAATGAAGCTACAAGACTACGCCAAGTCGCAGACCAAAAGAAGACGACATACGATAATGCTTTTGCGGCACGCAAGAACTATGGATACTTCTATGATAAATATGGCAACAGCACTGATGCACAGCAGACATACGACAATCAAGAAGCCCAGCTTAATTTGCTACAAACAGATTGGCAGGACGCACTCAATAAGGGAAACGTGGCATACGCCAAGTACCAAGAGTGTCGAGCAAGCTTGTAAAACGCACAGCCCTTTAGCTCGCACTAACGATAAAATGGTAGTATGAGCAACGAGATGGACAGTACAGGAGTAGATACCGCTACAAAGCAAGCGGTAAATGGTCGTGATGAACGTGGCAGATTTGCCACAGGCAACACTCCTACTACAGGCTTTCACACTAACCCAGAGCGTCGTAATAATGGTAAATGGGATAAAGACGAGTCGATTAGCTACTGGTACAATAAATTACTCCGTATGCCGAACGACGAGTTCGATAGCTTTAAGCCAGCAAATAGTTCTCAGCGTATTGCCTACATTCGCATTGTAACGGCTTGTGGCACTGGGGAACTGGCACTAAGAGTCACTAAAGAGATTACAGACCGCACCGAGGGACGACCACGGCAGGATATTGATATGAGCCTGGAGCAAGATGAGGCTGTACCGATTATTAAGGGATTTGTCATACCGACAATGCCAGAGCATTTTTTTGATAAGGATATTATCGAGCAGCTTGGCGAAGAAAAAGCGGCCGAAGTCCTCGGTAGGCATAATTACTAGGCCAGTTTGCTATCGTCTATAATTGGACATAGATGGCAAAACGCTCACGAGATATTTACAGCCCCATCACCGCTCGTGATTGGTTCTTATATCACTTGTTTAATGACAAGGACTTTGTAGAGATACGAAAACAATGGCAATTAGAAATTAATGATGTTGACCAAGAGCCAGGACTAGAAGATAAACAGCGTGCAGAGATAGAGGAAATAACAGCACGATACGTCGAGTCGCTACGTCAAAAGTTCGGTATCAATGAAGTGACTGCACGCAAAGGCCTCACATACAAGAAGCATAACAGGACGCTCAATGCCGATAGAGTGCCCGTAGCAGAAATACGAGGCAACCGCGTCATTATCAGTATTGGTGCTAATACAAAGCTCGAAGACATTGAAGACTTATGGACACCTTGGATTAGCCTACTGCAAAGCAAGCTCCCTAACTATAGCTCGCAGCGTGAAACGCCAACAGACGAGCCACTGCTGGCCTACACGGTATACAAGGAACTACGAAACGGCCGTAAAATGACGGAGATACACGAGGCATATTCACAGGGTACGTTACATAGCGAGATGCCAGAGGGCAATAAGTGGCCAGATGTAAGTGATTTTAGAAAATACTATAAAGGTATTGTAAAGGGTTATGTAGACCGCCCTTAGCTACTCTCTTCATACCCTGGTGTTTTTCCTATGCTTGAAATATGCCAAGCAGTCAAAGCGAAGAGATGAAAGAGGCCATATACGAATATGCATCTTTTCTCTATGACCTCTATATGGACAGCATTGATGATGGTATAATTGACGGTGGACAAAACAATGCACAACAAAACCTCAGTAACTGATTTTATTGATATTAGTGGGAGCTTCTTTAGGCCGTGCATTGGCCTTGTCCGAGAAGCTCCCTCTAATGTTTGTAAGGAGTTGTTATGCCTACTAAAGCATTGGCAATCGCAAACTTTCGCGTATCGAGTGATGAACAGCTAGAAAACGGCAGTATTTCTCGTCAAGAAAAATCGGTTTTAAAAGCCTCAAAAATACTTGAAGCTGATATTGTTCGTACTTGGTCGGGTAGTGTATCCAGCAAGAAGTGGAACAACATAGAGCGTAAAGACCTAGAAGAAATGATTGCAGAGTGCAAGAAAAATAAGCATATAAAATATGCTATTTTCGATGAGGTTGACCGCTTTATGCGTTCGATGCTTGAAATTGGTTACTTTATCGTGGAGTTCAAAAAGCTAGGTGTCGAAGTAAAGTTTGCTTCACAACCAGACTTAAAAACAGACACTGCGGTGGACACACTAATGCTGATGCTGGAGGCATTCAAGGCTGAGGGTAGCAATGAAGAACGACAACGAAAATCAATCAAGGGACTTACCGAAGCCGTCGCTAATGGCAAATGGCCGTTTCAACCAAAGGCTGGATATAGAAAAGGGTATGTAAACGGCGTGCCAGAGATTGACCCAGTGCGGGGCTTCCCTTTACAAGAAGCTATGTTATCAATGGTTGAATATCGAGCAACTCCAACCGAGGCACTTGCACAACTAAACAAATCCGACTTCGTAAAAGGCCGTGCAAAATACAAAATGGACAAGTTTAGGGCTATCTGCACGCATTCTTTCTATGCAGGCGTCGTGGAGATGAATAAGCAAGTAAAGTATCGTAATGAGAATGGCTTACATAAGCCCCTTATAACGATGGAGCAGCACTTGAAGCTCGTGGAGATATTTGCAAAAAAGAAGAAGACGCAAAGTGGTCCGCGAAAAAACGGTAATCCAGAGTACCCTCTGTCTAATATCGTGCATTGTCAAAAGTGCGAACAAGAGAAGTACGGACGGTATGTAGGATTTCCAGTAAACAATGGCAAAAATAAGGAGCGTATTTATCATAAATATCGTTGCAGGAGTTGTGGCGAATATTTTACTCGTGACGATTTACATCGGAATATAAGTGGCTATATTGGTGAGTACCAAATAACAGAATACGGACGCACTAAGCTCCTAAAAGCACTAAATGCAGTATGGAAAGCACGCAGTAAAACGGCCGAAGTAGAAAAGTTGCGTATCGCTCGTGATATAGCCTCATTACGACAGCTAATAGATAATCGAGTAGATGCAGCCATACAGCCCGAAAATCAATCTATCAAAAGCGATATTATGCGAAAGATTGAAGACGATAAGCTAAGACTCAAGGAACTAGAGCAGCAGTACGAAAACTACGATAAAGACGACCTTGCGGAGAAAGAGCGTTTTATTGCGTTTGCACTAGAGTATGCCGAAAATATGGAGCAACACTTTATCAAACTACCAAAGCCTCGTCTCTTGCAGTGTAAACAAATGCTATTTCCTGCTGGATTTTGGATAGACGCTGATAGAAAAGTTTACACCCCAGAATTAAGCATTCTCACCAGATTAGCGAGCAACAAAAAAGACCTTCCAGAAACCGAAAAGTCTTTTATGGTGCGGAGCTACAGAATCTACTCAAACTTTTTGAAAGTATGATTGATGGCAAAGTTGTACGGCCTCCCGCACTAAATATGCCTTTTACTAACAAAGATAAAATTATTTATTAGAATGTAATAAAGGAAGCTAGTATAGTAAGAACATGATAGTTGAGCAGACAAAAATTCAAAGGTATAGAGGATAAACTTGGACTCAGCTAGCTACAGACCCATACAAAACGGCATCAAGCGTGAAGTGGCCAAATTCATAGAATACCGTGAGGTCAAGCCAGGCCACGAATACAGCAACCTAGTCCACTGCTTCTGGTCGCTTAATAACAAGGAGCTGCTTGACACTAACTTTCAATACGTTGTTTTACCAGACGCATGTATAGACATAGTTTTTGACATAAAAAATAATCTCAAACCAATAATAATGACTCCTATGATAAAAGCCGAGACTTTAAATTTAGGAAAAAAATTCCACTATATCGGTATTAGGTTTAAACCGGGAGTGTTCTCTAAGCAACTAGATTTATCGAGTGTCATAGGCAAACAGCAAAACCTTAACGACGTGATAAGACTAGCAGTGTCAGCTTTGAAGCATAATTCGCTCCTACGTCACGATGAATGCTTGTTTGATGATCTGCAAGATACAGTTCAGATACTCTTAGATGCGCATATCATAATGCGTAATATTTACATTGAAAATACAGTAGGAGGTTTACAATATGGATTGTCCGTTGGCGCTATCGCAGAAAAACTTGGAGTTAGTGAACGTCAACTACATCGAAGCGTGTTGCGGCAGACAGGCTTTTCGCCGGTACAGTTACGCCGTGTCATACGTCTTCAGTCAGTACTCTCTAGTGGCGAGCCACTACTCAGGTTTGCCGATCAATCTCATTTGATTAAAGAATTTAAGTCTGTTACAGGAGTATCTTATAAGTCTTACGTTTCTTCGTATACAAATGTCCGAAAAGTACAATCTTAATACGCAGTTAATGCTTATTCTAAATATTGAAAGGAATTATATATGATAAATAAATTACACCCGCTAACAATAACGGAAAAACTCACAGAAACTTCCGAGTTTTATAAAACATACTTCGACTTTGAAGATGTATTTATCTCTGACTGGTATATTCAGCTTGCGCATAAAAATGGCGCAGAGATTGCTTTGATGTCTCCAAACCTCCCGAATCAGCCAGCTTTCTTGCACGGGGTTTATGAAGGAAAAGGAATGGTTTTTACGCTGGAAACGGATGACGCTAAAGAAATATTCAATAAGCTGAAAATAAAAGGGGCTACATTTGAAGTTGAGTTACGAGATGAAGAGTGGGGTCAAAGACACTTTATTCTAGAAGACCCAAGCGGTGTCTTTGTAGACATCGTTCAGTATATTTAGACAAATTTGTGTATATAAAATCACCTCTGTAATAGAGGTGATTTACATTCAAAAATACTGGTGCGGGTTAGGAGACTCTAACTCCTGGCCTCGTCCTTGGCAAGGACGCGCTCTAACAACTGAGCTAAACCCGCATAATGTTTGTAATTATACTGGATAATTTTAACTGACGCAATATTTATTTACCTAATGTGTATGTTATTATAAGGCTATAAAATATAAGGATTATAAAAAATGAAACATACTAAAACAAAAAAAGCTCGTGCGAATCGATTATTTGAATGGCCGATCTTATTGGGCTTAGCGGTGTTATTTATAACTATTGCAATTGTTGCCGTTGTGCAGTCGGTAAATGCTTCGAATGTGGTTGCCACTGGCGAAATACGCGGTCTTGCTAGTAAATGTCTTGATAATAACGCTAACCGCTTACAAAATAGCAATAAAATTCAGCTATACGGGTGTAATTCTACAGCTGCGCAGCGTTGGGCATTGCATGATGATGGCTCGCTGCGTTTAGGTGGCAACTTTTGCCTTGATGTACGTGGAGCATCAAAAGTTTCGGGTGCAATAGTACAGCTTTATCGCTGTAACGGCACGCCGGCTCAAAAGTGGCAGGCAAGGACAGATGGCAGTGTAGTAAACCCAAATTCTGGTATGTGCTTAGATGTACGGAGCGGACAGAGTGCAAATGGAACGCAAATTCAGATTTATCGCTGTAACGGTACAGCAGCTCAAAAGTGGACACTACCAAAAGCAGCAACACCTCCGCCGGTAGCAAATACCTGTTTATCGAATGGTAAAGGCGGAGCATTTAGCGACCGAACTTATCAATCGCACAGTGGTGCCGGTAAGTCTGGTCAGTACCATGTGTATGCCGGCGGAATGCCAACAAATAAGCCGGTTGGTATAATTGTACAGCTTCATGGCGATGCCGCCTGGGAATTTAGTAGGCCAACAAGTGGAAAGCTTGCCTCTATGGCAGCCCATGCTGATACATATGATATGATTCTGGTGTCTGTAAAAGCACCCGACACCAGTGGTGTGGTTACTTGGTGGGAAGAGGGTGCAAGTAATGCTGCCTGGTTGCAAACCTTACTTAATGAACAGGTATATGCTAGGTACAATATTGATAAATCGAAAGTGTGGTTTGCTGGGTATTCCGGTGGAGCGCAATTTATCACCCAGTACTACACGCCAAAATATAACTCAACATTTTGCGGCGGTGGAGCAGTTATTGCCGGTGGTGGTGGAGCGAACTCGCGCCTGCCTGGTACAATTTCTGCCTCAAGCAATTTTAAAAAGAATTTTAAAATGCACTGGTACACCGGACAAGAAGATACCGCCGCCAATGCAGAAGATAAGTTTTGTGGAATTTGTGCAGCACGAACCGGGGCTGAATACTATAAAAATCAAGGATTTACCGCTACTTCTACTCAGTTTCCAGCGGGTGTAAATCATTATCAGCTTGATGAGCCGGGCGTGTTAAGGGCGCAGCTTTCTAGGGCGTACGGATTTTAAGGTTAATTGCCATCATTGTGCCGCTTTATATAAATAATAGGGCGGCGCAATGAAAAAAACTCTACCATGCGGATAAAGTTTGGTATACTTAAAAACGTACGGCGCCTTGGCGGAGCGGTTACGCAGCGGTCTGCAAAACCGCGTAGACGGGTTCGACTCCCGTAGGTGCCTCCAGTACAAACAGTGTCACATTTTGCGCGGGTGGTGGAATTGGTAGACACGAGGGACTTAAAATCCCTTGCCCATTAAACGGCGTGCGAGTTCGATTCTCGCTCCGCGCACCACACATAAAGCCTCTAAATAACTCTGTATATTACGGGGTTATTTTGCTATAATAATAGTGGTAGAACAATACACATAAGGAGACCAACGCATGTCAACCGGAGTCATCATTTTAATTGTAATTATTGCAGTACTGGCTATTGTAGGAATCTTTCTATGGGTAACCTATAACGGTCTTGTTACCTTGCGTAACCGCGTAGAGGAGGCTTGGAGTGACATTACTGTGCAACTTAAGCGTCGCGCAGATTTAATTCCCAACCTTATTAACACTGTAAAAGGATATGCGGCACACGAAAGCGGTGTATTTGATTCTGTTACGGCAGCCCGTTCAGCTGTAATGAATGCAAATGGTGTTCAAGAGACGGCCGAAGCTGAAAATATGCTTGAAGGTACGTTAAAAAGCCTATTTGCGGTGGCAGAGGCCTACCCAGATCTTAAAGCTTCGCAAAACTTTGTAGAACTACAGCGTGAACTTGTGGACACTGAAGATAAAATTCAGGCGTCTCGCCGCTTTTACAACGGTGGTGTACGCGATTTAAATATTAAAATTGAACAATTTCCTAATAACATTTTTGCACGTTCACTTGGTTTCGAGAAAAAAGAGTTCTTTGAAGTTGATGATATGGCAAAGGTTGAAAATCCAGTAGAGGTGGCATTTTAATCAATGTACAAAGCAATTTCTGCCAACAAACGTAACACCGTTATAATTATGGCGGTGTTTGTTGGGCTGATTGGCGCAATTGGTTGGGTTATAAGCCAAATGTACAATACAGGTAGTCATTTTGCGCTAGGCGTAATTGTAGTTGCTGCAATATATGCACTTATTCAGTACTTTATTGCCTCTCGACTAGCTATGGCTATGACCGGTGCCCGAGAAATTTCAAGAGATGAAGCACCCGAATATTATCGAATTGTTGAGAATCTTTCGATTGCTAGCGGCTTGCCAATGCCAAAAGTAACTCTAATAGATGATCCGGCGCCAAACGCATTTGCAACCGGACGCGATCCTAAACATGCTATTGTAGGTGCTACTACTGGCTTGCTAAATATTATGGATAAACGTGAGCTTGAAGCGGTAATGGCGCACGAAATGAGTCACGTGCAAAATTACGACATAAGAGTAAGCATGATTGCATTTGGCTTAGTAAGTGCAATTGGAATTTTGGCTGATTTATCGCTAAATATGATATTTTACCGCGACGATCGTAGTTCAAACCCAATCATCTTTATTATTGGTATAGTGTTTATTTTGTTAACGCCGCTAATATCGAGTATTATTCAAATGGCTATTAGCCGCCAGCGCGAATATCTTGCCGATGCTAGTGGGGCGCTTTTAACTCGCGATAGCGAAGGTATGGCGAGTGCATTATCTAAGCTTCAATCGTACGGTCAGCCAATGAAACGGCAAAGTACCACAACCAGTAATCTATTTTTATCAAACCCGCTCTCGGCGTCATCTCTATCAAAGTTGTTTAGTTCGCATCCGCCCCTCGAAGAGCGTATTGCGCGTTTACGCGGAAATGCCGACAGGTTTTAATAATTACTTTTCGTATCACTTTATATCATTATGCGACTAAAGTTTCCTAGTTTAACTACACACTTGCAGCGAAAAGTCTCCGTACTGCGCGGTTACATAAAGTATTACAAGTTGCGACGACCGCATCGCTCGTTTCGACGTAGTTATCGATCAAATTATACTCGTAGCCTTGATATACCGGGTTATTGGGCGCTTACAGCTGAAGTTTTTAAAGTGATATGGAAGTTGCGAGCAAAATTTATTGTATTTATTGCAGTGTACGTTTTAGCGGCGATCGCTCTTACGGGAATTTGGTCGACCGCTACCTACATAAATGTACAAAGTGCGGCTAGTCAAGCAGCGGATTCTAGCGAGGGCGGACGATTCGTTGAAGCCATTTATATCTTCCTTTCATCTGTGGGCTCTGCCTTTAATGGCGGTTCACTCGCGAGCGACCAGAGCGAGGTACAGGCACTTATTAGCTCAATTATGCTTATTTTCGTATGGCTATCAACCGTTTGGTTGCTGCGAAATGTGTTTGCTCATAAGCAAGTGTCGGCGCGCGACGCCCTGTATACGTCGGGCTCATCGGTGCTGCCAACGCTTATTGTTAGTGCCATAATTTTAGTACAACTAATACCGTTTGCTCTTGCAACGGTTGGCTATATAACTTTGGTGAGCGTAGGTGTATTTGATAATACGGTATTGTTAATGTTATTTTTTATTGCAGCGATATGTTTTGCTCTAGTTTCAATATACCTTGTAACGTCGAGTCTTATTGCACTGGTTATTGTCACGCTTCCGGGTATGTATCCGCTACGGGCATTGTCGCTAGCAGGTGATATTGTGATAAGTAGAAGGATTCGAATTTTACTTAGATATGCGTGGCTTGTAATTTTAATTGCTGTAATGTGGCTTATTTTACTCTACCCAACAATCGTGGTGCATCAGCTGCTCGTTGAGTCGTTTAACTTTATGCAGTACGTTCCGGTAGTGCCGATTGCAGTTGCTATTTTAGCGGTAGTAAGTACTATTTTAAGTGCAACGTATGTATATGTATTATATAGGAAGATTGTTGATGACACAGCCCCACCAGCCTAAGGAGCGACATAAAGAATTAGTTCAGTTGCTTAATGCGTATAGCTACGAGTATCACGTACTCGATAAGCCGTCGGTAGATGACGCTGTGTACGACAGCCTGTTTAGCGAGCTAAAAAGTCTCGAGCAGCAGTACCCGTCGCTTATTACACCCGAGAGTCCAACGCAGCGAGTAGGCAACGAACTGAAAGATGGTTTTGAAAAAGTCGCCCACACTACACGCATGCTTAGCCTTAACGACGTGTTTAGTAAAGCTGACGTAGAGGCGTGGCTTAAGCGTATGAACAAACTCTTGCCTGGCGTTCATCACGAATTTTTTGCTGACATAAAAATGGATGGACTTGCCTGTGCGCTTATTTACGAAGACGGAAAATTAGTGCGCGGCGTAACTCGAGGCGATAGTTTTATAGGCGAGGATGTGACGCAAAATATCCGTACTATTAAAAATGTGCCGTTACGGTTACGTGAAACTGCCGCAACAAAATTGTATTTGCAGGGTCGGACAGAAATCAGGGGTGAGATTATACTCGCGAAAGCCGATTTTACGGCGCTAAACGAAAACAATAGGGCTCAAGGTCGTCCCGTCTATGCCAATCCTCGCAACTTAGCAGCGGGCACTATTCGCCAGCTCGATCCTCAGCTTGTTGCTACGCGGCCGCTACAGTTTAGAGCGTATGATTTACTGCGGGATAACCCAGCTGAAATAGCGACAAATCTAAAGGCTTATCAATTAATAAGCGAGCTTGGTATAGCATGTAACAAGCAAGCGTCGGTGTTTAGTTCTCTAAACGAGGTAATGGAGTTTATAGAGTACTGGGATAAGGCGCGTCATGAGCTACCGTTTAATACAGACGGCCTTGTTGTTAAATTAAATAATCGAGAGCAATTTGCGAAGCTTGGTGTAGTGGGTAAGCAGCCGCGTGCAGCCGTGGCGTATAAGTATGCGGCCGAGCAAGCTACTACCGTAGTGCGCGACATTGTAATTTCGATCGGGCGCACAGGTGCGGCCACACCGGTTGCAGTGTTTAATCCTGTTGTAGTTGCCGGTACAACCGTTCAGCACGCCAGTTTGCATAATGCAGATGAAATTGCCAGAAAAGATGTACGCGTTGGTGATACGGTAGTTATTTACAAGGCCGGAGATATTATTCCACAAGTAGAAAGCGTGGTGCTTGAGCTGAGGCCATCAATAGCTGAAAAATTCAATTACGAGAAAGAGCTAGCCCGCCAATATCCAGAGCTTGAATTTGTACGCAAAGACAACGAAGCGGTGTATCGTGTAAGGGGCGCAAGTGGGCCGATTCTTTTAAAACGATCGCTGGAGCATTTTGCCTCTAAGGGTGCGCTTGACATTGACACACTAGGCGAAAAAAATGTTCAGGCTTTGGTTGACGCTGGACTGGTGAAGGATTTAGCTGATATCTATACGCTTACGAAACAACAGTTATTAACTTTGGAGCGCTTTGGCGAAATTTCTGCCAACAAGCTAATTGCAGCCATAAATGACAAAAAACAACCAATTTTAGAGCGATTTATTTATGGGCTTGGCATTCGGCATGTTGGCGTACAAACAGCGATTGATCTAACGGTAAATTTTGAGTCGCTTAACGGGCTAGGTAACGCTACAATCGACCAGTTAAAAAACGTAAATGGCATTGGTGTGGTGGTGGCTGAAAGTGTTGCCGCATGGTTTGCAGATGAGGATAACAATAGGTTACTGCAAAAGTTTGAACAAGTCGGCGTTGTACCTGTGTATCAGCGCAAAGCTGGTAATTTAGCTGGAAAAAGCTTTGCCATTACTGGAGGCTTAGAGCGTATGAGTCGTGATGAGGCTGCGGATAAGATTAGGGCACAGGGTGGTGAGTTTAAGTCGAGTGTTGGCAAGGATACTAATTACTTGGTGGCTGGCAAAAATGTAGGTGCCGCCAAGCTTGATAAAGCACGTGCTTACGGCACAACTATTTTATCTGAAGAAGAGCTACTTTCGTTTCTTGCTGGCTAAGGTAAGAAACTTTAATTAATATAAATAAAATCGCCCCATACTATAATAGCTGGAGCGATTTTGCTCTGGTAGCTAGATACTACCAGCTGCGCTGACGGAATGAACCGCCGCCATTGCCACCACGGTCACCGCCGCGGTCGTTGTTGCCGCCGAAGTCGCGACGAGGTCGGTCTTCTTTAGGGCGTGCAAGACCAACGTTAATGGTGCGGCCGTCAAGCTCTTTGCCGTCTAGTTGGTCGATAGCTTTTTGGTTGTCAGCTTCGTTTTCAAATTCTACGAATCCGAAACCTTTTGAGCGACCACTTTCGCGGTCGGTGATTACACGTGCACTGGCAACTGGGCCAATTTGTGCAAAATGTGCGTTTAGTGTGTCATCGGTGGTTGCGTATGCAAGACTACCGATAAATAGGTTGATTTTAGCCATGGGGTTGATACCTCGTTACTTTTGTTGCTTGTCAGTTGACATCCTTTGTACGAACAACTTGGTACCTTCATCAACCGAAGGGCTGCGCCGTGTGGGTCTGCTTCTCTAACATATTTATTATGGCATAAGCTCTCTTAAATTACTAGAGGTAGGCGAGTTAATATAGGATTTACTAAAAAGGCTATGGCATAAGGCTTGCGCTTTTAATTACCTTAGTGCATAATGATCGTATAGCTGGTACGCATTGGGGTTCCGATGACGTGACGAAAGTTTAAAATAAAAACAATCTAAAACAAACACCGCGTGCCCCGGGTGGGCGCGTAGCAGCTTAACCATATGAACAGTTCGGCCACTAGAATTATTGGTGGCCGTTTGTTATAGTGATACACATAATTTGGGGCATTGGCGCAGTTGGCTAGCGCGCTTCCATGGCATGGAAGAGGTCATCGGTTCGAATCCGATATGCTCCACCAAGGAATGATTAGGTGCCTTTACCGTGTGCAGCAGCTGCTCGGTAAGGGTACTTTTGTTTTAGCCGTACAAAGGGTATTATTAAGATACTTATGTTTAAACGATATCTCCTACGAAAACTAAGTCGCTACGTTCGGCTTTATTTTGAAAAACACCCTGACGTAATTTTAGTTGCGGTAACGGGAAGCGTGGGTAAGGCAAGTGCAAAACATGCCATTGCCACCGTGGTGTCGCATTCGTATCGAGTTGCAATGCATGATCTTTCGCCGCCGCGTTCACGAATTGATACGCTTCTTCAAATTCTTGGTATTCACTATCCAGGCGACAAAAAAAGTTACGCTGCTTGGTTTAAGATATTGCGAGCAGCTAAGAAGCGCACTATTGAGCCGTCAGATGCTGAAGTAATTATTCAAGAATTCAGCCCGTATTCTTCCGGGAGTATGGAATGGTTTAGAGGTGTTGTGCGGCCAAATATATGTGTCGTCACATCAATTCAATCCGATCATCTTAAGGCGTTTGGCTCGATTGAAAAATTAGCGAGTGAAATATTAAGTCTTGCAAACAATAGTCGCTACAGTATTATTAACCGCGATGATACAGAGGGGCGTTTTGCATCGTTTATTACCACAGCCTCGTTCACTACTTACGGAACACTACAGGCGGCTGAGTACGCATTTGAGCCGCGTAGTTATAGTTTTGATTCTGGCACAACTGGAGAGTTTGCCACGCCGCAGCTGCCGACTGGCTGGTCGGTAACGCTGCCTGCGGTTGGAGAAACTAGTCTTCACCCCCTTGTGGCCGCGTTAACAGTTGGTATTACTCTTGGAATGCAGCCTCAATTACTTACCGAGTCAATAAGACGCGTACAACCATTACCTGGTCGCATGCAAGTACTAAAAGGCGCACGTGGTAGCTGGCTGATAGATAACACATCAAGGTCGACGGCAGCTACGGCACTGGCATCCCTACAGACACTATATAATTTAGAGGCACCATCGAAGGTTGTGGTAATTGGCGACATAGATAATGGTAACGGCGTGCGCGAACAAGAGTTGCAATCTATTGGCAGCCAGTGTAACCCGAACGAACTAGCATGGGTAGTTACTGTTGGCAAAATGGCAAGTCAACATGCTGCACCGCAAGCACGACTTCGCGGAAACCAAGTAAAAGAGTTTTACAACGCTCTTGATGCGGGCGCGTTTATACGTTCACTGTTAGAGCCGGGTGGTGTAGTGCTTGTTGAATCTACAGAGAGCGATGGCTACGTAGAGGAGGTAGTTAAACTATTGCTCCACTCTAGCTCGGATCACACGCGGCTTATTCGCCAGTCGCCAGCCGATTTAATGGCTAAAACGCAGTACTTTAATGCAATTTCATCTACCAAATAACACTTAGGGTACCGCACCCGAACCTATTCGCGATGATGGGCGACTTTTGCTATACTACAGCTATATGAAGCGCTATAATCCTTCCGAAATAGAACCAAAGTGGCAGAAAATCTGGCAAAATGATGGTCGATACGTTGCCGATGATGCCGACACGGACAAAGATAAGTTTTACATTTCACCCATGTTCCCATACCCAAGTGGTGCGGGTATGCATGTTGGGCACGCGTTTGAGCATGCCATAGTAGATGCAACCGCGCGCTTTCAGCGTGCACATGGCAAAAATGTTCTTAACCCTATGGGGTGGGACGCATTTGGGCTTCCGGCCGAAAATTATGCGATTAAAACTGGCACGCCTCCGCAGGTGGCTACGCAACAAAACATTGCTAATTTTAAACAGCAACTTGCGCGCATGGGCTCGAGTATTGATTGGTCAAGAGAGATTAACACTACCGATCCTGAATATTACAAGTGGACACAATGGATTTTTACTAAACTGTTTGAACGAGGCTTGGCGTATCAAAAAGAGAGCGCGCAGTGGTGGTGCCCCGTAGACAAGACGGTGCTAGCAAACGAGCAGGTAGAAGGTGGGAAATGCTGGCGATGCGATAGTGTAGTTGTAAAAAAATCGATGAAACAATGGTTTTTTAAAATTACTGAGTACGCGGATGAGCTACTTGAGGGATTAGACGAAATAGATTGGCCAGAGCATATTAAAACTGCACAAAGAAATTGGATTGGCAAATCTATGGGTGCGACAATTCAATTTGACGTTAATGAACATGACGAATTTATTACCGTGTTCTCAACTCGTCCGGATACAATCTTTGGTGCCACTTTTCTTGTTCTTGCCCCTGAACACCCATTGGTAGATAGTATCGCCACTAAAGATCGTCGTGATGTTGTTAAAGACTATGTTTTAGCGGCAACGCGCAAGTCTGAAATTGAACGCATGAGCGAGGCTAAGGAAAAAACCGGCGTGTTTACTGGCGCCTACGCACACAATCCAGCAACTGGCGAACCTATGGAGGTATGGGTAGCTGATTATGTACTGTGGGGTTATGGTACGGGTGCAATTATGGCGGTTCCAGCACACGACGAGCGTGATTATGAGTTTGCAACGGCCTTTGATTTGCCGATAAAATCGGTTATCGAAAAGCCGGATGATAACCCAAGCAGTAATTATGTATACAGTGGCGAAGGAATTTTGGTAAATAGTGGCGCATTTGACGGAGAGTCTTCTAGTGACGCACGGGAAAATATTGTGGCGTGGCTTGAAGAAAATGACCGCGGCACACAAACAACTACGTACAAAATGCGCGATTGGCTTGTGAGTCGCCAGCGTTACTGGGGGGCACCTATTCCAATCATTCATTGTGCAAGCCATGGCGCAGTAGCTGTTCCGGAGGCCGACTTACCTGTTGTATTACCACAAGTAGACGACTATGCGCCAAAAGGCGAGGGTGGTTCGGTGTTGGCCGATGAAAAAACTTGGGTCTCGACGACATGTCCCACCTGTGGCGAGCCGGCGCTTCGCGAAACCGATACTATGGATGGCTATGCCTGCAGTAGTTGGTATCTCTTGCGCTACACCGATCCAAACAATACGGAGCAAGCGTTTAGTAGCGAGCGTGTAAATGCGTGGGCGCCTGTAGATATGTACATAGGTGGCGATCATGCGGTTGCCCATTTGCTATATGTACGCTTTTGGACACGTGCATTAAATGACATGGGGCTTGTAGACTTTAAAGAGCCTGTGTCGCGCTTGGTATATCATGGCTACGTGAATGCAAATGATGGAACGAAAATGAGTAAGAGCAAAGGCAATGTAGTCGATCCGCTGGAAATAATCGACCAAGGTTATGGTGCCGATGCCCTAAAAACTTATTTGCTGTTTATGGGACCTGTAGATGATGATTCGGCTTGGGACTCAAATGGTGTTGCTGGTGTGTATAGATTTTTAAACCGGGTTTGGACATTAACTCAGGAATTTCACAACGCAATTAAACTAGATGAACTGCCGACAGACAGCGAGCTTCGCCGACTGACACATAAAACCATTAAGCGCGTTACTTTAGATATTCACCGACTTTCGTTTAATACGGCTATTGCTGCGCTTATGGAGCTAACAAACGATTTGTACAAGCTAAAAACCGACGGCTTTTCGGAGGAATGGCGCGATACATTAAAGATAGTTTCTCAGCTACTCCAGCCGGTTGCCCCGCACATAAGCGCCGAAATGTGGCAACAACTGCATAACGGAGACATAGGCGAGACCGATGCTATTACCATGCTTGATTTTACGCAGTGGCCAACATGGGAAGAATCATTAATTCAAGACGAAGAGATGACAATAATTGTACAGGTAAATGGTAAGCTTAGGGCAAAACTACGTACGCCTGTGGCAACTCCAGCAGATGTTATTTTGCAAATGGCACGCGAAGATGTGGCGGTAGCGAAACACCTTACAGGCGAGATAAAAAAAGAGATATATATTCCTGGTAAGCTTGTAAATATTGTTTGTTAAGTAATCTGGGCTTGAGAATTAGTTCAAAAAAAGGTACAATATAGTAAAGTTTTATTAACAAATCTAAGGAGAGTCTATATGGGACAGCCAAAGAAACAAACCAGTCCACGTAAAACTGGTCTGCGTCGTAGCCACCTCGTGCTAAAGCTTGCGCGTCGAGTTAACGCCGTATCGCCAGTTAAAGTTCGTACCACAAAACGCGAAACTGGTAAAAAAATCGCACAATAATTTAAGAATACTGCCCCGCCACCTGGTGTGTGGCAGTATTTTAGTACATTAAACATAGAAAGAATCATACGATATGGCATCAAATCGTCATTTAGGGCGAATAATCGCATTACAAAGTTTATACGAATTTGAATTTCGAACGCAGGCTGGAGATACATCAGTGACACTTACTGAGGTAGTGGCTCGCAATTTAGAGCGGTATAAATCGGAAGTCGGCGATAGTCAATTTATTCATACAATTACTAGTGGCGTGGTTGCCCATCAAGATGAACTTGATGCGACGCTTCGACCTATAGCTCCTGAATGGCCACTTGAACAGATAGCGCGTATCGACCGCTCAATTTTAAGAATAGGTTTATATGAGCTACTGCACTGCCAAGACATTGTGCCGCCAAAAGTGGTAATCAATGAGGCAGTTGAACTTGCTAAATCGTTTGGTTCAGATAACTCAAGTAAATTCATAAACGGCGTACTAGGTACCGCGTTTAGAACACTTGTTGAGGATACGAGCCATGCCGTCGACGCCTAATTTCGATAAATTTAAAAAATACTTTAAACGAAAGCCATCTATTCAAGAGGTAGTGCGTGAGCCTACTGCTGGAGGGATAGTGTTTCGCCGTAATGAGAAAAAAGAAGTAGAAATTCTGCTTATTCAAGACGCTAAAAACCGCTGGACTATTCCAAAAGGGCACATTGAAGATGGCGAAACAGCACAGCAAACTGCCTTACGTGAAATTGGCGAAGAGGCTGGGCTTCATGAGACTGAGGCACTTGGGTGGCTTGGTAAAATTCATTTTCGATACCGTAGGATTGATAAATTAGTGCTAATGACCACACAAATTTATTTGGTGCGCGCTAAAGGTGATACAAACGCAATACAAAAAGAAGAGTGGATGAACGGAATTAAATGGTTTTCGTTTAACGATGCACTTGAAGAGATTGAGTACGAAGATATTGGGAAATTGATGTTGCTAGCCATGAAGCGTATTCGGCAGGAGAATTTATAAATGAGTGGTATGCAAGTGGCGCCTTATCAAGAATGGGCGCGTGAAAAACTCGGCTTTGAATTTAGCAATATTCAACTTCTAGTCACGGCTCTTACGCACCGCAGTTATGTGAACGAACACAAAAAAAGTGTATCTGAACATAACGAGCGCCTAGAATTTTTAGGCGATGCGGTATTAGAACTTGTTGTTACAGAGTATTTATACGCAAACTTTAGCGAACCTGAAGGTACGCTTACTAGTTGGCGTGCTGCTCTTGTGCGCACCGAAAGTATTGGTGAAGCAGGAGACAGGCTTGGCTATGAACCGCTCGTTCGCATGAGTAGGGGCGAAAAAAACGGCAGTACGCGCGCACGTATGCAAATTCTTGCTAATGCCTTTGAGGCGGTAACTGGTGCTGTATATTTGGAACGAGGATATGAAGACGCAAAAGTATTTTTAGAAAAAACAATTATATCCAAACTTGATGAAATTTTAAAAACAGGTTCGTGGCGCGATCCTAAATCACATCTTCAAGAAATTTCGCAGCGTATTGATAATCTTACGCCTGTATATAAGGTGCTTGATGAAATAGGGCCAGACCACGATAAGGTGTTTACACTCGGTGTGTTTGTGGGTGATACGCTAATGGGCAAGGGAATTGGTCCGAGCAAACAGCATGCCCAGCAAGATGCGGCACGGGCGGCAATTGCAGCTTACGCGGCTCGATCTAGTGCCGGTACCAACGTAAAACAGATTGACTAAACGTTAATAACAGTGTAAACTTTATAAGAATACTTAAAATACATTAACGTGAAATAAGGACATAATATTTATGCTCGCAATTCGTTTGCAACGCCTGGGACGTAAAGGTTACCCAGTTTACCGCCTAGCGGTTCAAGAATCTCAACGCCACCCATCTAGCGGTCGCGTGGTAGCGTATGTTGGTAGTTACAACCCACATACCAAAGAGGCTAACATTCAGGTTGAAGAGGCACAAAAGTTTCTTTCAAATGGTGCTCAGCCAACTCCTCGTGTCGCTAAGTTACTACAAAATAACGGCGTAACATTACCATCGTGGGTAAAGCAGCCTTCAGCTGACAAGCAAAAAACTGTTAAAAACTCAGAAAAGCTTCGAAAAAATCAAGCTGCTCCAGCCGAAGCCTAAATTGCTACAATTATAAAACAGTCTCCTTGGTGAGGCTGTTTTTTGTTATTGCTGCCGGTGCTGCATGGTACAATAATGATACGATACATACCATAAGACCGAAGACATGGAGGGCCATTAGATGTCGACAATAGATCAGCAATTTGTAGAGTATATCGTAAAATCACTTGTAAATAATCCTGATGACGTTCAGGTGGAGCGGACGATTGATGAGAAGGGTGTGCTTTTATCATTAACGGTAAACCCAGAAGATTTAGGGCGAGTGATTGGTAAGCGAGGCACGACCGCTCAGAGTATCCGCACAATGTTACGCGCGCTTGGTACTAAAAACGATGCTCGCTATAATTTAAAAATTGTAAATAACGATAATGACGAGCAATATACTAGCTCAGAAAATACGCCAAAAAACGAGGCTGTGAATAACTCATCAGATAGCGCTGTGGAAAACTCATCATCATACGCTGCATCTGCGCGTAAAGAGCTTGCAGAACTAGACGATCTCGATATATAATCATAAACAGTTCAAGCAGAACCTATGCGAGAACAAAAAGCTCTATGCGAGCAGTAAACATAGTAAGTTTACTGGGAGCCTTATTTGTGCCAAAAAACCACCCAAAAATTCGGGTGGTTTTTTGGTTATTAGGCTCGTCGCGTCTATGGTATAGTAATAAAGATGAAAAAGTTCCAAGTTATTACGTTATTTCCTGAAATGTTTAAGGGTGTATTCGAGTCTTCTATGATGTGGAAAGCGCAAAAAGAAGGTTACGTAGAGCTTTCAACTATCGACTTGCGTGAATTTGGGTTAGGCTTACGCCGGCAAGTTGATGACATGCCATATGGCGGTGGCGACGGCATGCTGCTTATGATTGAGCCGCTCTGGAAAGCTGTTAAGGCGGCAAAGCAGAACGATCCGACCGCAAAGGTGCTACTTATGACGCCACGTGGTGTGCGCTGGAAGCAATCTTTGGCGCAGGAGTACTCTGAGACAGAAAATGGTTATATTTTCATTTGCGGCCGCTATGAAGGCTACGATGAGCGAATTTTGGAGCTGGTTGATGGAGAAGTGTCAGTTGGAGATTTTGTGCTTACGGGTGGTGAGCTACCGGCAATGACGATTATAGATAGTGTGGTACGACTACTACCTGGTGTGCTTGGCGGCGCGGAAAGTGCGCTAATTGAAAGCTTTTCGGATGGCGAAACGCTTGAGTACCCTCAGTACACTCGACCAGCTGATTTCAATGGCAGAACAGTACCTAGCGTGCTTTTGAGCGGTAATCACGCACAAATTGCTGCGTGGCGCGCAGAGCACTCGTTAAAAACAAGTGAGTAATATTTTTTTGCAGGGGATTGCCCCTTAACGTGTAGTGACACTGATTTTGTATCAGATCATTTGCGCTAAGGGGCCGTCCGGCTTGGGTTACTGTAGAAATTTTAGCTTATGGCGGTGTGTTATCGCCGCCTGATGGCGTGTTCGGGTGAGGTGTTGCCGCGCTTCAACTCCTGCAACTTGGCGGCAGACTTGGTCTGCTGAGGGGTCGTTGCGATAGTGCTGGCAGGCTCGGGCAGGGTGATGTCTCCGCGTACGGTAGGCATTGCTACTCCTCTATTGAATATTAACTACAAGTTGCCCATACGGACAACGTTATATTAAAACATTTGTATAAAAAAGTCAAATACCCCGACTAGCGGGGTAAATGGAGTTGTGGTGGATGTCGTAGAGCGATCAGTCACAACATGTTTACTTTTGGGAGTGTTTGTTTTTGTAACTTTCGCTTTCTATATAATAGCGAGAATAAGACTTAAACACAAGCAGTTATTGCAGTAAAAAATACTGCGAAATTGTGTTTAAAGCTTTACAACTGTTGCGGTAATTTTTTTAAACAGTAGTCGAACATTTTCTTCGCTGACCATTTGCTTTAAATCTTTGTCTCCTATAACATGATACGACTTAGCGTATAAGCTTTTTTGATTAAAATATGGAAACGGGTTAGATAAATCTTTTTCTATGTAAGAACGGGTTTTTGTAATAAAATTGTCATCTATTGTAGTTTGCAAAAATTTATCAAGAAGTTTCTGAAAATCTTTTTGGCTAAAATTACGCGCTTTACGGGCGGTAATGATGTGCGGATAGCCAGCTAAGCTCTGGTATTCTGCCCACTGATCGCCTGCGTCGTAGCAATATTTAAAATCTATATAAATTTTGTCGATAAAATTTAATCCAATAATTTGTAGGCAATACACACCGAGCGTTTTTAGCTCAAAGGGGCAATCGGTAATAGTGTAGGTAACGTCGAAATGGTCAAAACTTTGCGGAATTCTCCGCCTAAATCTGCCTAACTGCGTGGTTAAAGTACGCGCCTCGTCGCTAACTGGCTGGCTAATGGTAAAATCTTCACGTTTAGTCCACGGGCTTTTGTGTAAGCTTTTAACAGTATCAGATAATTTAGTTATGTCGATATCACTGGAGCGCTCGTATTCACACTGAATTTGCTCAACGGCAATTTCTATTTCTGTAAGTGGTATATAGGGCGTTAAAATTATTTTATTAAATACGTTCACAAGGTGTGCTGAATCTGTCGTAATCCGTAACACGATAATTCCATCGTAAGTATCGGCGTTTAACTCATAATCAATCAGCTGATAATTTTTGTGCCCTAATAGCTGACGCGTAATGTGGTTGGCAATCACATGTTCATAAACGTGAGCTACTGCACTGTTATTTGACTGCTTGATGTAGGTTATTGTTTTTTGCATAGCTTTGTTGGTTGAGTTGGTGTGCCTCGCACCATGCTTGGTGGCACGGTGCGGGGCGGGTAGGAGTGGTAAATGATTGTACGAGGTGATCGTTAAGATGCTAGCCCCGCTTGGGCTGGCCGCTTTGTCCCTTGGAGGCACCGTTGTGCTTGTTGCTTCCGTTCTTGAACTTGTTCGATCCCCTCGCAGCCTGCGCCGCCTTACGGGCGGCGCTCTGCTTCTTGCCTATTACGGGGCTTCTTCCTCTCTTGCGAGATTGTTGCGGCTACCTTATATTAGGGTATAGGTACGGTATGCCTTAAGTGCATACTATTGCACTTAACTAATGATGTAAATGTTAGGCTTTTCTTCTACATTAATTATTATATTTATTAAATAACAAACATGCCCTTTGTGAGAGATGTTAAAATTTGCTTTATATCTTATAAAATAAAACTAGACGGAGTATATACTCCGTCTGATTTTATGGCTGTGGTTATGGGTCTGGTACAAAATGAGACAAATGAGACACAGTATAGCCCTTTTGTGTATCAATGGACAAAATACATATATTCTTGTATAGTTTATATTCAATGTACAGGTTGTTGAGTAAAATTAGTCTTATAGTCCGATTTATTATTTGCTATTTCACTATAGAGGCTGTTCCTATATTTCAGAGTGAGCTCTGGACAGTAATACTTGCTCAAGCCGTACCAGTCTACAGCATCTTACTGGCTATTTCATATGCCATAGTGGGTTCAGTCTTCAAATACGAGAGAGGTTCATTTCCTAAACTTGGAGTCTTGCTCTACTTCGTCGTATATATCCCACTTGTTCTGCTACTATGGGGCGTTCTCACACTGCTGACTGCGCTAGGCGTACTTCCTATAGCCTAAAGAATGATCTTTCCGCCGTTCGGGTCTTCCGTCATTCTGTCATTCTTGCTTGGTTTGACGGCTTGTCGCTTAGGCTTCAACTTTTTGTCCTTCATAACTAACTGCTTCAGGTCTTCCTCACGTTCGTATGCACGGACGCGACCATTGAGATAACCGAGCCGATAATGAATGCCGTCGGTCATCAGACGCCAGTTGGTGTCAGCAAGTGCTTTCTTCACTAGCTTTTCGAGTATCCTCCTACTCTCATAATCGTTTCGGTCGGACTCCGTGTCGAGACAATTAAAGCCGACAAAGACGTCCTTGCCAATCTCGGGCTTATCCAGGCTAAATTCAATATAGCCAGCTTTTTCTAGCACCGGCTGCAGGAGCGGAGTAAGCTCGGCTATCTTTGGCTTCTTCATCTCTTTCATGGCGTCGTAGATGTGTTTGTTGTCTTCCTTTTCTTTATGCTCTTTGGCAAAGCGAATTAGACCTTCAAAACGGACTTTGGCATCTTGATGTTCTTTGCGAATTGTTTCGTCCTGAAGGCAGTAAATGCGACGATCTTCTTCGTACTCAGGATCTTCTGGCTCTTCTTTGCGGTTCAGGTCGAGCTTATCTTTGTAGGTGTGCGAACAGTTTGGACAAGTGTATGTGGTGGCAATAACTTTGCCGCGTCGACTACTCGTTTCCTTCATAATCGACTGACATTTCGGGCACTTGGTGTGGCGACGCTCCCAAAGTGAACCATCTTCCCATATTGCTGTATTCTTCTCGCAGTGCGAACAGCGTAGCATAAATAGAACGTCATCGTCATCGTGGCCTTCACGGTGCATGAGTGTCTTATCTGTGATGCGTAGACCAGTTTTGCTGCAATGTTCGCAATGAGGCTCAACTGTCAGTCGTGCAGACGATAGACGGGCGTCACGCGCCTCGTCTTCCGCCATCATAGTGCGAATGGCCTGATCGCGCTCATTGTAACGGTCGACTAACTTGTTGCCTACCATCATCATATAGAAGTTATTAAGGTGCCAGGAGTTACGGAACTGGTTTTCTTCATTATCCGGTGACTGCTCATGCCATTTGTCGCGAAAGTTAAGGAACGACTTCATATCGAGGCGGGCAAGATAAACTATCGTATGGTCGTAGCGTTCTTCGTAGTATTGGTGCTCTTTAAGGTGTTGGTACAAGCTATTTCTTCCTGAGCTCGACTGGCAACAAATGATCGATCTGATCGTCAGACCAAATATTCTGGTCGTCCTCGATTAGCTTTAGACGCTCCATAGCCTTAGGGTAATCACTATCCTCAGTAGGTAACGAGAGTCTGCTTATCAATTGATACTCATTCAGCAACATATCACGCTGCTTCGTAATTTCTTCATCTGAAATAGCGCCTCTAATTATATCTGCTATAAGAGATTTATACTTATCTCTTAACATCATGTAAGCGGACGCGGCATTCTTATGTGACATGACATCTTCATCAAAATGATAGGTCTGACGCATCACTAGTAGTAATATCTCGCCAACAGTTAGGCCGGCCGCAACATAACTAAAAATAGGGTTGTCTGTCATTTGCGATTGGATTACAAGAAGTATCAATACAAGTCCTACGACACCAATTTCAGATCTTTTAAAAAAATTAGCGCCTTTATTCTTCCGACTAGCGGCAACTTCCTGGATCTTGTGCCCCAGTGCTGCATTCGCAAATGATTGCCTAATAGCTGCTAAGTTTTCCTTATCCATAACTACTCTCCTCTTCCGATCGGCACTAGTTGCATAGTCCTCGCTACGCATATACCATTTTTAATAACATAGCATTCAACACAATGAAGACCCTCATACGAAGTTCCTTCTTGGCGGGTCATACCATGTCCGTTATAAATTTTGCCCCTCAAATCCTTAGCTCTCTCTGCTTCGACGCCAAAGTTACGAATTTTCCACTTAATAGTGAATCCCTCTATGTCACTGACAGAAGCGGTAAAAAGGATGCTTTTTCGCTTAGGCAACGGGCTGCGCCCCCTGATGAATGCCGCGAATGGATGTGCCGGTGCGCTTGGGCCAACAAAGTCAGCAGTAACGGCGACGTGAACCGTATCATCAATCTTGACTGGCACCTCGTCCTCGATGAACATCTCCTCGCCAGAAGGTTGAGCCGCTCGCAATTCGAAGGCCTGCTCAAGCATTGCACTCGCCACCGGAAAGACCCGTTTGCCAAAGACTTTTATCCACTCGTTGCAGGCATCATCAGTTTTCCCGCCGGACTCTAACTCGACAGCTTTAGACGCCCGCGACAGAGCAGTTGCAATTTGACTCTTATTCACAGTCACGTCGTCGTCCTGCTCATCGGCGAGCCATCCAAAAAAGTCCCTGACTAAACTTGACCACTGCATATCCGCCAAGTCATATTGTTCAAGAAACGAGACGACTAATTCCTCTATGCGATAAGACTTAATCGTAACCGTCTTCGTATATTTACTCCAGCGTTTGAGAATTTTTATTAACTTACGAGTGACGCCATCTGTGGCGGTATTCGAATCTTTTACCGCCTTCATTTCAGTACGCACATCGAACGACTCCCAAGAACCATCACCCTCGGTATTTGGAATCATAAAAACGCCTTCTATGTCGAAGGCAGGCAAAAGCTCTATATTATGGGTACCGTCCGCAAACTTGACGAGTACAACCTTACCCCAGGCGCGAATCTCTTCAGTCGTAGTGTAGGTTTCGCCGAGTACTTTTCTGATGCGCTGCAGCAGAGCGCTGGGTGAATTTTCATACTGCAGATACATCTCTTCAGTGATTTTGAATAAAAGGTCAACGTCCTCTGGAGGGCGAATATTGGTTCGCTTGCCATATGAGCCGATTAATAATTTTGTTGACCCATCGTACTCGTTATCGTAAAACTCAGCATGGAGAGTTTTTGCGACCCTTGTATACTTTGCTTTAGCATCATCTTTCTGTCGTTTTGTTAACTTGAGGCGCCTCAGCATCTCATCGAAATATGCATCCATAACCTTATAATTCCTATTCTATGCTCGCAATCTACCTCCGAGCGAGCAATTTTGTTAGTTTAATCTCGTTTTTATTTATAGGTATTTTGGTTTTTCGATCACTTGGATGACTGTCCCACCAATCAAGCTATCACTCTGATCTTCGAAAGTAACAAATATTGGATCGTAATTCTCGGTCGATTCAGAAGCAAGGACGATCCGGTCCTGCTCTTGGTAGAAGCGCTTTATATTAGCCAGCCCGTCAACGATAGCAACAACACAGTCACCATTCCTAGGCGAAACCTTGCTTCGGTCGACAACTACGTAGTCACCATCATTGATTGGCCTACCCTTGATTGATGTACTGTTCATCGATTCGCCGGAAGCCTGGATAGCATAAAGCGTGTCGTATTTCTTCGTATCTAGGAGCTGAGTGGAAATTGTAATCTTACCCAGGTCGCTTTCATCTGCCACCTTGGTAGCGGGGCCACAATCCGCAACACCCAGCACAGGAATTGACACTAACTGATTTCCGCTAGGAAGTATCGCATCGCTAAGGGCGCTTGATTGAGCCCTCTGAACGCTGCCATCATAGAGATAGGACACCTCATCATCTTCAAAAAGCTTCTTCCAGTGGTACTTAACGGTTTCGGGGTGGACTTCTTTACCATCCACCTCAAGCATTCGTCCAACTTTACGAATACTAGCACCTCGCAGGTCTCTGTTAGCAATAAGCTCTTTAAGTTGTTGACGGATGTCGTTCTTCATGTGTCTAATTATAACGGAAGTGATTGACAGTGGCAATACTTTGTCAATGGATTTTATTGACACTAACCTTGGACCACTGTAATATGGATAGTAAGTAGAGTAACTACGGCGACAAAACAAACATTTTTTACCAACCAGTACCCGGGCGATTCGGGTTGTCACTTACATGGAGGGGTTATGGAGGAAAGTATAGTTGGCCGTAATAGAGCCGAAGAAAAACAGCGTGTAGTCGCCATCTTACGGGAGATGCCTATCGTTGAGGTAGCGTGTCAAAAAGCTTGTATAGCTAGAGCTACATATTACCGCTGGCTAAAGAAGGATCCAGTATTTGCCCAACAGTGTAGAGAAGCGCTCGAGCAAAGTACTGACGCCGTCTCTGATGTAGCTGAGGCGAAACTCGTTAGCGCCATACGCGAAGGTAATATGCAGGCTATATCGTTTTGGCTTAGGCACCACCGTGCGGTATACGGAAACAAACTTAGTGTCAGCGGTACAATTCGTCACGAATCAGCTACGTTGTCGCCGGAGCAAGAAGAGCTCGTTAGTCGTGCCCTGCGTGTAGCTGGACTTATGGAGGACGGCGATGCTTAGCGCTGAAGACTGGGATAAACTAAAAACCGATCGGAATGCCCGGATATCTTTGACCTCTCAGAGCTTTGAATGGTTTTTTAGCCTGTACTTCGCTAACTACATAAAATATGCGACAGCACCGTTTCAAAAAGAAATGATGAAGATGGCGAGCGACCCAACAGTTGAACAGATGGGGGTTATGGCATTTCGTGAATCTGGTAAGTCTAGCATTCTTACGACAGCGTTTCCTATCTGGGCAGTGACTGGCACACTACAGAAGAAGTTTGTCGTTATTGTTGGTCGCACACAAGAACTTGCAGCCATGCATCTTCGCAGTATTGCCGATGCGTTGGGAGATGATCTAGTGAAAAAAGACTTTTGGCCATACGAAGTCGAACAGAACGTCGCTAATGCCGGCACCATCACTCTACCAAAGTACGGTGCTCGTATTGTTGCCTTTGGGCGCGAGCAAGCCATGCGAGGCCTCCGTCATGGCGCATATCGCCCTGACCTAATCATCATGGACGATATTGAAGATACGACATCGGTAAAGAACCCAGACACACGTGACGCAAATCATAAATGGTTTACTAGCGAGCTTATTCCACTAGGGTCTGATGATGCCAAATATATTTTTATCGGAAACCTTGTCCACGAGGACTCCTTGCTATCACGAATTCGAAATGAGATGCGAGACGGTACGCGTGAGGGCGTATTTCTTGAATACCCAATAGTAATCGATGACACTCCCTTATGGAAAGCTCGCTTTCCAGACATGGACGCTATTAATAAGCTAGAGAGAAAAGTTGGCAATCCAGTGACCTGGAATCGCGAGTATATGCTTCGGCTGGTGCCGGACGACACTCAACTCATAAAGCACGAAATGATTCATTACTTCAGTAAATTTCCCGAACCACTGCGTGGAGAGCATAGGCAAATGATCATCGGTGTTGATCCGGCCATTTCGAAAAAGAACTACCGCGATAAAACTGCCATGGTGCGTATTACTGTTATTGGACGTGGTAGCAAGAAAAAGCTTTATATACATGGTAATCCAGTTAATCAGCAACTCGATATTGTTGAGACTGTAAGACGAATACTGCTTTTTAATAAGTACTTCAAGCGCCCTAGGTTTTATGTTGAGCAAATCGCTTATCAGCAGTCACTCGTACAGCTACTGGAGCAGTCTGGCGAAATCATTTCAGTAAAAGGAGTGCGACCATCTGGAGATAAACGAGAGAGGGTCGCTATGATTGCCTATAAAATAACAACCGGCGATATACTTTTCGAGGACAGCGGGTGCAAGGACCTAGTTACTCAGCTGGTCAATCTCGGCGTTGCTGCACATGACGATCTGGTTGACGCATTGACACTTGCCGTAATTGCGTACGAAGACGATGAGCCAAAGCACGGAGGTGGTATGAGTTGGGGGTCTTATCACATTGGCCCCAACGGAGGAATTCAGTTTGGTCGGCCAAGATGGTGACGTTAACTAAAGCGTTGCAGAAAATGTCAAAAATAATCAGCCTACAGGAAGTTCGCGAGTATGTGCCCATATGCCGATAGACTATAGTGCGTTGTATTAAAGTTCATAAAACACTAGACTATACTTATATGAGTAAAAATATCTGGCTACTCACAGAAGAGCGCCCAAAAACTTCAGTAGTAAAAACAATCTTAATAAACTTCATGGCAGAAGGTGGTATGTCCTATTCGGCAGACAGTATGAAGATTGTACCGATAATGAAAGATGGTAAATTTACTTTTTGCTATGAGGTGCTTGGTTTTAACTCTGATAGTATCAAGCGTGTTTTTGTCCTGCCGGTCAGTGGAAAGTCTAGTTTTGTCGATTTCATGCTGTTTCACAAAGATGACCGACCAGATGATAAAGACATACCCGACCTTATTATTGAAGAGACGAAAACCGATGACGGAGAGAGCAGGAATACGGGTGCCTACCAAAGAGCCTCTAAGTTCGTATTTACTGAATTCTTCTATCCAGGTGTTCGCAAACTCATGCTTTACAACCTTCAAATCCCCCAGAAAGAAACACCAACCGCTACGTCGGTCTTCGGTACGAGAATGCTATTAACTATAGGCGTAGAGATTGTAGGCAAAAAAGCTGTAGATCCAGAGATATTTAAGCCATTCGAAAATATCGATGAACTTATGGATTTAAAGAATGCTATGCCAGACCCCGCTTACGGGGTCGCCGTTAAGTTTACAAAAACAGACGATACGATTTACTTATCAGCTAAGCTCGAGAAGAGTGGACAGCTAGCCCACGACCCTAATATTGGCATGACAGCCATAATGGCCGCATGCTTACGAAAGCTCGGCTGGAAGGGTCGTATAGTAATAACAAAGCATGGCCTGCCTCAGTCGTTTTCAGTCGGAAAAAGAAACAAATTTAACTATATCGCCCATATGCACGGCATTGAACTTGAAGGAATTAGCCTTCCAGATGATATTGTATTGCCTAAAACATACTGGCAGAAAGAAACCGAAAAGGAAAAAACCGGAACGATCTTTGTTCATGTAATTTGCGAAAACTTGGTTAACGGCGTTTCGATATATGAGAATCACGGTGGTTGCGAAAGAGGTTACTTCTTAGACTACAGCCAAGGAAAGTTGAATCCTGTTACAATACCTAAATATCGTGATCGTGAACTTTACAAGGCAGGCGATAAAACATACATAATCTATATACCAGATCTAGTATTGTTCGACAAAGAAAGCAACCAGGTTATAAATATTGAGGGTAAGAAATACTCAACAAGGGAAAAAGGAGTTGAAGAACTTAATAATTTTGACTTTTTTGAGAGTGAATACATAAATACCTACTATAAAGGCTCCTCTATTGTGCGTGGCCTTGTTCTAGCCGGTAGCGGAAATGTGTCGCAGGCAAAGCAGATGAGCGAATTAACATTGTACTTAGCTAGCGACGGCACAATCGTAACGGGAGCAAGTACGCCACCTCTCATACTAAGTGCGGTAGAAGCGCTAAAACGGCTTTAGTATATATAATTGCTCTTTAATGTGGGTCTTCTTCTCCGAGTTGCCATTACTGTTACTCTTGAATCGTCGATAGTCGACTTCATAGACTTGCGCTTCGCCGTACTGTGAAAGGGTCTTAAGTATATCCTGCTGAGCCATAATACCCTCAGTATTGTAGCTGAGGGCTAGAATTTTATATTTTGCAGTTTTAGCAATGTTATCCAATGCGACAATAGCCGTTGCTTTATTGCAAAATTCAGACTTCTGATCAGCATAGGGCCTTATCCCCGCAACACCTTTAATAGTAGGGTTGTCGTAACGCGCAATTGTTTCCAGTAGGTGGTAGTTTGGCGCATATTGTCTGGCATTGTATGGTGGATCTAGGTAGAGAATGTCGGTATCTATATCATCAATAATTTCCATACTATTGACGTTAAATGCCTCACCGACTGGACCCGTACTTGAAAGGTCTATAGGCCTGAGCATCAAGTCTTTCTTGGCGCGTGGATCATAGGATTTTAGGAATGCTGCGTAAACTCCAGATATATTCGCATAAAAAGGCACAGATTCAACTATGGTCGCTAGTAGCACATAATATTCATCTTCGTTTATAAATGCATTTATGTGCCACTCCTCGATAGTTCTCCTGACGGCATCTATCTTTTTTCCATTATCTCCTTTGAAAAACATCCTTTTTTGAGGCGAGTCTTTTGTGCCTTCTTCTGTATAGTTTTGGTAGATAAATCCTTGTTCTCCAGGAATATCATTTAAGTATTCGAGGACAAGCTCATAATTAGAGGAAATCAATTTATTTGACCCTATCTCAGGTAGGACATTCAACAGCTCCTTGAACTCCGGCTGGCCAGTGTTTCCTATGTATGCACGCTGAAGAACATAAGAGAAATACAATATATCCGAAGAGGAAACAATATAGCCTTTTTTCTTGAAATACTTTCCTACGCTTGCAGTTCCTGCGAAAAAGTCAAAAAAATGACTACCTGGTAAAGCATCGTGCTTTGAAAGTATATCGTTTATATACGATAAGAGTTTTGTTTTGTTGCCAATAAATCTCATAGTTAATAATTTGTCACCAAAAGTTCGATGACCCTTCCTCTTCTGTCGCTCTTACTATTTAAATTTCTGCCAGAATAAACCTCAAGTATGTTGAAGTCAGAATACAATTCGCGAATAAATGCAGCATTTGAGTTCGAAAGCATAACATAACAACCTTTTTCGTGTAGGCGTTTAAATATTTCAGCCAATCTTACTTGATCGTGTTTATAAAACTTCTCTTTAGTGTATCTAGTAAAATCTGAGTATTCTGAGATTGGCTCATATGGCGGATCGAGATATATAAAATCACCCTTACTAGCTTCTTCTATGTGCTTTTCAAAATCTTCGCTTTTTATCGTAGCCTTTCGCAGGAGTTCGCTAGCCTTGCGAATAGCAATAGGATCACATATTACCCTATTTAGAGAGCTGCCTATCGGTACATTAAACTGGCCCAGCTTGTTGACTCTATACACACCATTGAAACAGGTTTGATTTAGGTATATCATTCTAGCTGCCACTTCATAGTCACTAAAGTCATTTAGTATATTCACTTTACGGTCGATAGAACGGATAGCCATATACAGCTCTTTGGAGTGCTTTCTGCGTAACTGTTGCAGCAAGTCAATAACCTTTTCCGGGTTATCTCTAACGCCTTCATACGTTTTAATGAGCTCTGGATTTATATCATTGACTATTGCCTCAGCGGGATTGAGGTGAAAAAACAATGCTCCGCCCCCAAGAAAAGGCTCCCAATATCTACTGTAACTCTCAGGAAAGTATGCCTCGTATTGAGGTATCATCTCTCTTTTGCCACCGACCCACTGTAGGAATGGCTTCGGTCTATCGTTGACCTTAGATTTTGGCACTCTTTGTACGTTTTCAGTTTCAGGGAAATCTCGTAGAATATAGGCTATGTATCCCTCGGAATTACCTTCTAAGGACAAAACCTCATCAACTCTACAGTTTAAATAAGTACACAGCTTCTCTAGAACCTCAAAGCTGATAGACTTGGTTCGCTTCTTCACGATGTCCGAACCTTGCTGATAGCTTATATCAGCAACTTTGCAAAATTCATATAAGGTAACACCTCTGTCCTTAAGTAGTGTTTCAAGCTCAACCGTTATATGCATACGTCCATAATATATCAACTGGAGTTGATATAAAAGACTAGACTTAATTCAATATTCGAGTAGTCTTGTTCTTGATGAACCTAAAATACTGCCTCTACGCACGCAAATCAACGGAGTCGGATGAACGACAGGCCATGAGCATTGGCTCACAAATAAAGGAAATGACGACCCTCGCTGAACGCGAGGGTCTTTCTATTGCCGAGGTGAAGCAGGAGAGCTTCTCGGCTAAGCAATCAGGCTATCGGCCAGTCTTCAATGAAATGCTCCATGGGCTCAGAAACGGCCAGTTCGACGCGATACTAACCTGGGCGCCAGATCGCTTAGCGAGAAATGCTGGAGACCTCGGGTCGCTAGTTGATCTGATGGACATGAATAAGCTTCAGCATATCCGCACTTTTGGCCAAACATTCAGCAATACGCCGAACGAGAAATTTCTGCTCATGATTCTTGGCTCACAGGCAAAACTCGAAAATGACAATCGAAGCATCAACGTGAAGCGTGGCATACGTGCAAAGTGCGAAATGGGTTGGCGACCAGGTGCAGCACCAATCGGCTACATAAACCGCTCGTACGCAGGCGTGAAAGAGGTTGTACTAGACGAAGAGCGTGCACCTATCATTAAGGAGATGTTTGAGCGGTCGGGGCTCCTCGGGCAAAGCGGACGAACCATCAAAGACTGGCTAGACTCTTCGGGCTTCAAGACGAAAGCCGGAGCGCAATTATCCTTAAGTCAGATATATCGAATACTTATGAATCCATTCTATTACGGCTACTTTAAATACCCACAGGACGGGCCACTCTATAAAGGTCTACATCAGCCAATCATTACGAAAGAACTCTACGATAATGTGCGTTCGCGAATCGATGATATCGTACCAGACAATAAAGCTGCGTGGGGCTCAAAGAAATTCCCGTTCAAGCACTTATTCTACTGCGGTAGTTGCGGATCGAAACTTACGGTCGAGGAGCACTTTAAGCCTCTCAAGGACGGAACGAAGCGAAGACACGTTTACTATCGATGTACGAAATCTACCAAAGACCCTGACTGTAAAGAGCCGTCAATCAAAGCAAGTGATATTACAGAGCAAATACTAAGTATGGTTGACGCTGGCGAATTTGATGATATCGAACCGACTGAGCAACTCTTCAGGAAAATAGAGCAATACAAGCGCGTAACAAGCCAGCTTATCAAAGACCATGGCATCGTAGCCACCGAACGGCAACATTTCAAGAATTATGCGAGCTATATCTTAAAACAAGGCAGTTTAAGTGAGAAGGATGGGTTTATACGAGGACTAAATACCCCAATGTTCGTCAGCGCACGACAAATATACAGACGCAATTCTAAATCACAGTAATGCGTCGTCATCTCTAGTCTATAATAAACACATGAATCCTCTTGATGCTGAGATTGTAGAAAAGCTTATCGACTTAAACCCACAGGGCTATCTCTTTCATCGTGAGAAAAGTGATCTTGAATTCAAAGAACAGTTTAATTTTGCCGGTTTAGCCGAGTATATGAAAGACTTTGCCGCTTTTGCGAATAACTCTGGCGGGTACTTGGTATTTGGAGTTAAAGACTCGCCCAGACTGCCAAACGGAATGAGCAACAGCTCGGTGGAAATGTTTGAACGAATTGATGAAGAAACAATATCTGGTGCGATTAACGAGCTCTTTTCTCCTTCTATTGATTGGGAGAAGACTACACTAGAGAGATACGGTAAGAAATTTGGTATTCTCTACGTATATGAATCGAGGCTCAAGCCTATCATTGCAAAGAGGGATGAAGGCAGAAATCAGCTCATAAAGAATGGTGAAATCTATTATCGATATGCCGGAAGAACACAGAAGATCGAGTACGCGGAACTAGAAGCAATAATCAACAGCAGAATTGGATCAACAAACAGAGAGTGGATGGATCTAATGACAAAAGTAGCCAAGATAGGACCAGCGAACGCCGCAATCCTTGACACTGAACGAGGTATAATCGAGCGTGACAAGAATAATGTGCTGGTTGTCGATGAAGGATTGGTCGGCAAGATTAAGTTCATACGCGAAGGTGACTTCAGTCGCAAAAAAGGTGCAACTACACTGCGACTTGTCGGTGACGTACAGCCGATAGATCAAGTCGAGGTAACTAAAGTATTGCGAGAGAACATTACAGACAGATACCCATACTCCTACAGAGAAATGACGGAAGTTATTAAATCAAACATAGACGGTGTTAGATTGCACGAAATCGATGCAATCATTAAAGACAGCAAGATGAAAGACAACCAGGACTACAGTGCCTATAACTTCAGAAACAAGCAGCAAGAAGAGTCTTATAAGACCACAGGGGCATTACCTTCTGTTACTCCATCCATTTATAATGAAACGGCTATCGAATTTATAATCTCTAAGTTAGGCAAGAGATAGTTACTCACAAAAATAAATGAGACCCATATGGGTCTCATTTCAAACTGTCGCATCTGGCTGGGATGGAGGGATTCGAACCCCCGAATGCCAGGACCAAAACCTGGTGCCTTACCACTTGGCCACATCCCAATGTTTGCAACCGTGTTTAATTTTATCATTATAGTTGCAAAGGCTCAAGCTAAAGTGCGTGTATGGTACAATATCGGTATGTATCAGGCTTATGTTTATGCAGTGGCGCTTTTAGCGCTTGCAGTTTTAGTGGGTTTTGCAGTTGTGCGCTTGCCGCTTTTACGAAAAATATTTTTACCTACCGCAGTAGCCGCAGGAATATTTTTACTGCTTATGGGGCCAGAGGTGGTAGGGAAGCATTTACCAGAATGGTCATTCCCGCGCGAGGTGTACGCGGTGTGGTCGGAGCTGCCGCATTTACTTATTAACATTGTGTTTGCAACGCTATTTTTAGGTAAACCATTAATAAAAATAAAAGACATGTGGCAGCTTGCAGGCCCGCAAGTTGCATTTGGACAAATGATAGCATGGGGACAATACGCACTGGGTGGACTGCTCGTTCTTCTTTTTCTTGGGCCGCTATTCCAGTTTCCGGCCATTGGTGCAGCGCTGCTAGAAATAAGCTTTGAAGGCGGTCATGGTACTGTTGCAGGGCTTTCGCGCGTTTTTGATGAACTTGAGTTTAGTGAAGGTCGCGATATTGCCGTAGGGCTTGCTACTGCGAGTTTAGTGTCTGCGCTACTGCTAGGTATAGTAATAATAAATGTGGGGCGTAAATTAGGACTACTTCATGAATCTGTAGGCGTGGTTTCTACAGTGCGTAACAAGGTTTATACGCAGCATATCTTGCACGAAATAAGAGAAAAAGGTGTTCGCGTAAGGCAATACATTACGCCGTGGAACTTAGCCCACCATGGTTTACTTATTGGTGTTGGTGTAGCGACTGGATGGTTAATTCATAGAATTCTTCTTATGATTGAAATGGCCACATGGGCTAATTCTGGTGTGATTATTATGGGTTATCTGCCAATTTTTCCAATTTGTATGTTTGGTGGTATGTTGGCGCAAATTTTATGGCATCGAATGGGTTTTACTATCTCGCGCGAAATTGTAAATCTCTATAGTTCATCTGCGCTACTTGTGTTAATTGCTACGGCAATTGGAACAATGTCGCTTGAGTTTTTAACCAATAGCGCCGTAGTATTCGCTACACTGTATTTGGCTGGCGTTCTGTGGATTATATTTGCGTTTGTGTTTTTAGCGAAGCGAATGTTTACGCAGTACTGGTTTGAGAATGCAATTGTAAGTTTTGGTCAAGGCATGGGCATGACTGCTACCGGTCTATTGTTCGCTCAAATGACTGATCCTAAAAATAAAACTGGTGCTGTTGAAGGTTTTGGGTATAAGCAACTTATGTTCGAGCCATTTATGGGAGGCGGTATTGTAACTGCACTTTCTATGCCGATAATTTTAGCCATTGGTTTGCCATTATTTACGTTTATATGCGGTTCGCTATGTTTAGGTTGGATGATATTTGGACTGCATCAATTTAGGCCAGTTAAGCGTTTATAATGTGTCAAATCTGCGTTGCAAAAACTACTTTCTTTTCACGGCTGTAGGCAAGATATACTTATAGTATAAGCACTATAACGCTTATAAAGGGGGCAAGTTTATGAAATTAGCAACCAAAACAATTGCATCGCTCTATAGCACTATTGCGTCGGCATTAAAGCCTGGAGTAGAGCTTCACAAAACTACGTGGCAACGATGTAAAAAAATTATTCACAAACACGACCGCAAAGCAGAGCTACGCGCCAGTTTGCTTGGTGTTAAACCAGAAGATTTTCGAGAACAAGAGCGCAAAGGTAGACTCGCAAACTACCTTGAAAAATTTGGCTTTAAAAACGAGCAAAGTTTTTATGTAGCCCTACTGGGTAAATTACGCCATGAATTACGGCAACGCGGCTGGAGCGCTCATAAAATTGCTGCTATCGCGTAATGTTTTGTAATAGTTTTGCAAATTTCACAATAATGCGGTAAAATACTGCTAGATACGTTTTCTAGTTAATTAACCGGAGTTTTGAGTTATGCAGAACGATAATAAAAATCAGCCATCAAGCCCTATTGCGCCACCGCCACCGCCGCCAATTCCTCCGCAGGCTCCGTATAGCGCGCCGCCAACCCAAGGTTACGATACAGCGTCGGCACCTCAGGCGCCACCACAGTCGTCTCAGGCAACTGTATATACAACGCCTAAGCATTTTATTTTTGCAGCGCTTATAGGACTCGTGATGGGTGCGATTGCTTGGGGTATTATGATGCTACTAGATCGTTTTGTTATTACTCCGCTGTTTTGTAACAACATTGAAAACTTTACGGTATGCGCAAATTCAACGCGACTAAGTGCACATAGTGCCACTATTTTAGCAGCACTTGCTGGTATGTTTGGATTACTGGCTGCAGGTATTGTTCGTCCGCTGCTTATTGCTGGTGCGGCGGCTGTGGCGCTATGGGGCGCACAAGCTTGGATTCAGTCTTCTTGGTGGGAAAGTTTACTTACAACCGTTGTATTGTATGGACTTTTGTATCTTGCGCTATTTTGGTTGTCTCGCTTTAAAAAGGCACTTGTGGCAATTATTTTAGTTGTAATTTTGGTAGTACTTACCAAGTTACCGCTTATGCTCTAGTGCTATACTAGAGGTATGCAAGAATTTTATATTTGGCTACTTGTTGGCATTGGTGGAGTTATTATTTTTGCGATTTTAATTAAAAATCGTAAGCAAACTTCTAATAGTGCAATAAGCATGCTTAAGTCAGACGTAACTGAACTTACGCGTTCGGTTACGTTGCTGCAAAACGCTTTAACAGATAAAATTGATCGTAATAATACGACTATGCAATCATCAATGCAGCGTCAACTTAGTGAAAGTTCACGGCTAATTGCCGATGTATCGCATCGTTTAACCAAGCTAGACGATACAAATAGGCGCGTGGTAGATGTGGCCGACGAGCTAAAAACGCTACAAAATGTACTCCAAAATCCTAAACAACGCGGCGTATTTGGCGAGTATTACCTTGAAAGTGTACTGCAAAATATTTTACCTCCTGGGCAGTTTCAAATGCAATATAAGTTTAGCGATGGTGAAATTGCAGACGCAGTGGTGTTTTTAGATAAAGGCCAGGTGCTTGCAGTTGATAGCAAGTTTAGTTTAGAAAACTATAACCGCATGGTTGCCGCTAAAGACAAGACTGAGCGCGAACATTGGTACGGTAAAGTAAGAGCCGATTTAAAAGGGCGCATAGACGAAACAAGTAAATATGTTCGTCGATCTGAAAATACAATGGAATTTGCGTTTATGTTTATTCCGAGTGAGGCGGTGTACTATGATTTGTTAATAAATACCGTAGGCACTGGTGCTGGCGCACGAGATTTAATTGAGTACGCCTTTAGAGACAAGAAAGTTATTATTGTTAGCCCAACAAGTTTTATGGCGTACTTACAAACTGTGCTTCAGGGCCTTCGCAGTTTGCAAATTGAAGAACAAGCGAAGGATATTCAGGTTCGTGTAGGAAAATTAAGTACGCATATTGCACGGTACGAAGAGTATATGCAGAAGCTGGGTAATTCGCTAGGTGCGACCGTTAATCATTACAATGCAGCGCATAAAGAGTTTAAAAAGGTAGATAAAGACGTTGTGAAAATAGCGCAAACCACCGAAGTAGTTGAGCCACTTGAGGTTGATAAGCCTCAAAAAGATTAATAAAAAACTCCGCCACTATGGGCGGAGATTTTTTATGGTTTTTAAATATTTAAATATTATAAAACTGGGCGTACTGGAGCAACTTCGCTGTCAGGAGTCTGTCGTGCTTTACGTGAGACAAGCAGATACAGGTTACCACCAAGTGCTGCACCGAGCAGTGTACCTAGGATTGTCTCAAGTCCAAGTCGGCTATCACGTTCTTCGCCGCTAGCTGCCGCTCCGGCACCTTGAATTTCAGCATCGGTTTTTTCGCTAGCTGCAAGTGCAACAGCTGGGTTAGCGGTTACATCCTTTACGCGTAGTTCGTGAGGGTATTCTTCGATTGAGGTAATTTGACTTTGGTCGACACCAGCTTGAACTTGATAGAGAAGTGCGCCACCTACCAAAATACCTGCCATGTATGCCAGGCCTACGCCAAGGCCTTTACCGGCATTTGAAATGTCACGGCGAGAGGTAACTGCTGCAATACCAAACATAAATACCGCCATTGCGAATAGCTCTGCAAATAGAATTGGCCAGCTAATATCGGCAAAGTTTCCATAGCTTAGTGCAAGTTGACCGTTTGAAAGCAGATTTATTACAACTACTGCTGCCATTGCACCAAGGAATTGAGCGATCCAGTAAAATGGTAATGCTATTGATGGTAGTCGTCGCATAGCCCAAAGACCAAATGTTACGGCTGGGTTAACATGGGCACCTGAAACGTAGTTAATTCCAAGGTAAATTGCTGCCACTGTTAGGCCGGCATATAACGGTGAAAGAATTCCAGCCGCGTAAAGTAGTACAGATGTAAGTACAAATGTACCAAGTAGTTCTGCTAGCACAACATAAATCATGTTATTTGGTAGTTTGCTCGTAGTAGCGTTACTTGTACGTACGCTCTCTTCGGCTGGTTCTGTAACTGGCTTTGCTACTGTAGTGTGTGAAACGGCAGTTCGCTTAGGTGATTTTGTTGCTTCTGCGGCACTAATTGTGCGCACTTTAGTTTCTGCAGTTTTAGTCGCCTTTGGAGCGGACTTTGCCTTGACTGCGGATTTCTTTGTCGATGCCATAATAATGTAGGGCTCCTTTTTTAATGATAGTTTTATTGTAGCACAACTGTTATTAGCGTAAACAAGATGGTATAGTAAAAATATATGGGTTTATATCTTCAGCAAAAGAACGATCGAAGCAAATTGCAAGAACGCATTACGGCCGAGCTTAGAGAAAAAGCTGCGCGACAAGGTTTGGGTACCGATGCGCTTATAAACGACGGCGTAGAAGACTCGCGTTACGTTGAAAATACGAAAAAAACTACCAGCCTTGCATGGGTGTGGGTGGTGATTGGTGTTTTTGCGGCTGCAATCGTAATTTTCTTTATAAGTCAAACCTCTGCATAATCAACAAACTCTGCGCGTCTTACTCTTTAGTGTTGTATACTATAATAAGTTATGAGTATTAAACTAACAGATCTAAAAAGTACACTATTTGCACAACTCGAAGCGCTCGAGCAGCCTCGTGACGTTCTAAAATCGCCGCAACTAAAAGAGGCATATGCGGCTATTCCTACGTTGTCCCCAGGGGAGCGCTCGACGTTTGGTCGAGATTTAAATGGGCTAAAAAAAGAACTTATGTTAGCGATTGAGTCGCGTGAAACATTAATGCAACAGGCAGACCTGCCTCCAATAGATGTCACCGCGCCATGGGACGTGAATAAGTCTCCCGCCTCGCTATTACCAGTTAATAGCGGCTCACTTCACCCGCTTATGAAAGAAAAAGCTCGCATAAGTGATATTTTTGCTCGTATGGGATTTGTAGTAGAAGAGTCGCGTGAGATTGACGACCAGTTACATATGTTCGAGACACTTAACTTTCCTAAAGGTCACCCAGCGCGCGATGATTACGATACCTTTATGACCACTCAGGTAGATGCGAATGGTGAAGCGCTGATTGCGCCGGCACACACCAGCACCATGCAGCACCGAATGTTAAAAAAATATAAATCAAACTTAGAAACTAAAAATGGCTCAATTGCAGTTGTAGTGCCCGATAGAGTTTTTCGTAATGAAGATTTAGACGCGCGTCATGAGCATACGTTTTACCAAGTAGAAGGTATTTTTGTTGCTAAAGGCGTGCACGCCGGTATGCTCATTGCAACATTAAAAGAGTTTTTGCAAACATATTATGCACAAGAACTTGACGTCCGTGTTAATCCGTTTTACTTTCCGTTCACCGAGCCAAGCTTTGAATTTGCGCTAAGCTGTCCATTTTGTGAAAAGAAAGGCTGCTCAGTGTGTAGTCAAGAGGGTTGGATTGAACTGCTTGGCTGCGGTATGATTCACCCGAATGTGCTTAAAAGTGCAGGCATAGACCCTGCTGAATATACAGGATTTGCTTTTGGTTGCGGTATTGATCGCTTAGTAATGATGAAATATCAAATTGAAGACATACGCCATTTTCATGGTGGTAAACTAAATTTTTTGAGGCAGTTTTAATGAGAGTAAGTCTGAACACGGTTGCACAATATACCCATATTACTGCAGTTAAAGAAGAGTTGATTGATAAAATTAATCGCCAGCTTGGTAGCGTAGAACAAGTGATAAATTTGGCGGAGCGTTTTACTGCACCAACAATAGTGCGGGTGGTATCAGCCCAAAAACACCCAGATGCAGACAGGTTGCAGGTATGTTTAATTGACGACGGTGGAGTAACGGAGGGGGTTGAAAGAACCGAAGAAGGTTACGTGCAGGTTGTGTGTGGCGCACCAAATGCCCGCAATGACATTTTAGCTGTATGGTTGCCACCAAATAGCGTTGTACCTGCCTCGTACGATGAGGACGAACTTTTTACGCTATCATCTAGAAAACTTCGCGGTGTTATGAGTCATGGTATGTTGGCGGCTGCCGATGAACTGGGTATTGGCAGCGACCATGCCGGAATTGTTGAAATTAGCGACGACGACGTACTGGCGCACGACACTGTTGTAAAACCTGGCGATAATTTTGCACAAGTTTTTGGACTCGACGACACGCTGATTGATATTGAAAACAAAATGTTTACTCATCGCCCCGATTTGTTTGGCCAAATTGGTGTTGCGCGCGAATTTGCCGGTATAACAGGCCAACAGTTTTCTAGTCCAGAGTGGTACACGCACCCGGCACCGCAAATAATTGAAGCTACAAAAAATACTGCAACCTATCCTCGCAACAAAGCTACAGATGTAGTGTACGGGTTAATGACAGCAGAGATAAAAGGTGTTTATGTTGCAAAAAGTCCGCTGTGGCTGCAGTGCGCGCTGTATCGTCTTGGTGCAAAATCAATCAACAATATAGTAGATATTACTAATCTTGTTATGCTTTTAACGGCTCAGCCCGTGCATGCCTACGATAGGGCGGCTGTACAGGGTGGTGCGCTAATTGCGCGTCGGGCAAAAAGTGATGGTGAATCTATTGAGCTTTTGAATGGAAAAACAATCAAACTGCATAACGATGATATTGTAATTGCCGACGCTCAGTCGCCAATTTCGCTTGCAGGGGTTATGGGCGGCAAGCAAAGTGAGGTTTCGGCATCTACGACTGATATCGTGCTTGAGGTGGCAACGTTTGATATGTATACAATTCGCAAAACAAGTATGCGACACGGCTTATTTACAGATGCCGTTACGCGGTTTAATAAGGGGCAATCGCCGCTTCAAGCTGGTGCTGTAATGAATCTGCTAGTGGCATTAATTGAACGTTATGTTGGTGGTTCGCTTAGCTATATTGAAAATGCAAACAGCGAGCCAGTCGACTCTAAAGCGGCAAATATTATCACTACGGCAAGCTACATTAATCAGCGCCTTGGCTTGTCTTTAAAAAATAATGAAATTCAGCGTCTGTTAGGTTTGACTGAAATCTCGGTTAACATAACAGACGATTCGCTAATTGTCACCCCGCCGTTTTGGCGTACCGATTTAGAGTTAGCTGAAGATGTCGTTGAAGAGGTTGGTCGTTTGGTTGGGTTTGATACGTTACCTCAGCAATTGCCGCTTCGTCACATTGCGGCACCGCGGCAATTACCAATGATTGGGTTAGTTCAAACGCTTCGCTCAGAACTGGCGCATGCTGGTGCAAACGAAACGCTTAACTATAGCTTTGTGCACGAAAAAACCATTAAAAACGCCGGGCAATCAATCAATGATGCGTATAAAATTTCGAACGCCTTAAGCCCCGAGCTTCAGTATTACCGACTTAGTTTGCTGCCGAGTTTACTAGAAAAAGTTTACCCAAATATTAAAGCTGGACATGACTCGTTTGTGTTATTTGAGATCGGTAAAACACATAGAATATCTAATGGAAATGAAAAAGGTTTGCCGCGTGAACCTCGTATGCTTGAGCTTGTGTACGCAGCCAAAGAGGCTACTTCGGCTGGCGCAGCCTACTATATGGCGCGCGCGTACGCTGATCAAATTGCGGTTGTTACCGGACGCACGTTCGATTACCAAGCTATCGACAGTGCCTCGAGTACAATTGCAGAGGCCATAATTGCGCCATACGAACCTTCTCGATCGGCTGTAATCATCGACAAGGCAAGTGGGCGAGATGTAGGTATTGTAGGCGAATTACGCCAGAATGTTCGAAACAGCTTTAAGCTACACGGGTTTACTGCGGGTGTGTCGATTCTCGCCGACACATTAGTCGAGTTGTATAATCCGAACGAGGTGCAATATGCGCCACTTTCGCGCTATCCTTCAACGCTTCGTGATGTTTGTTTTGCAGCACCCGATACCGTAGCTTACGGAACTATCACCTTAGCACTCGAGACGAGCCTGGAAGATCAGACCAAGGATGGTGAGCTAAACATTACATATAAACCGATTGATGTGTATCAGGCTGCAGATTCATCGGTGCGTAATACAACTTACCGATTAGAAATTTCGTCACCACTCGCCACGCTAACTGCCGATCAAATACAAACTATCGTTAGCCACATTGCTAGCGATGTAAAGCGTGACTGTGCTGCCGAGCTCGTATAAAATATGCATGCAATTTTTCGAACGCTTAGTTTTGCGCCGCACCTTTGGCCGTACTACGTAGGTATTGTAATTGCCTCGGTGCTTGTGGCGCTTACCGGGGTGGCGGTGCCATTTGTAATTGCCGCTGCAACCGAATTGATGGTTGGTGTAGTTAACGGCGATACGGTGAATTTACAACAGCCTCTTTTATTGGCGGGTTTGCTGTTTGTGTTCGATGCGGCCAATACTGTAATACGAAACGTTGGTGGTTATTACGGTGATATTATGGCGTCAAAATTAAAGTCTCAGTTGTCTTATCAGTATTACCGCCATCTCTTATCGTTGCCGCAAAGTTATTACGACGACGAGCTGACCGGTACAATAATCAACCGCCTTAATCGTGCCATCACCGAGGTAACAAACTTTTTAAATATTTTTGCAAATAACTTTTTGCAAATGTTACTCACCACATTTATTTCGCTCGGTGTTATATTGTTTTACAGTGTAGAACTGGCGATTATGGTGGCCATTATTTACCCATTATTTATGTGGCTAACTGCAATAACTAGTCGTACTTGGCAAGGGTATCAAGAAAAAAAGAATGCCCAAACTGACATTGCAAGTGGTCGTTTTGCCGAAGTTGTGACGCAAATGAAAGTTGTTAAAAGCTACACGCAAGAAACATTAGAACTGCGTCATTTTAAGCGACACTACGATTCGTATATTAGCGATACCTACAAGCAATCTCGTTACTGGCATAAAATGGATATTGTACGCGGTGGTGTACTGGCGGTGATATTTTTTGGTATTTTTGCGTTTATTTTTGCCTCGACGGCGAGCGGGCGATTTAGTGTCGCAGAAATGGTACTGCTTATTACGCTAATTAACGCCCTTAGGTTGCCAATATTTTCAATGAGCTTTATTGTTGATAATTTTCAGCGCGCTAAAAGTGGTAGCAAAGACTTTGTAGCGGCCATGGAGATTAAAGCGGCCATTGCCAACGAACCGGGTGCTCGAACGGTGGATTTTTCAGAAGCCTCAATCACTTATAACCGAGTACATTTTGGCTATAACGTAAAAAAACCGATACTTAAAAATATAAGCTTTACAGTAAATGCAGGAGAAAAAGTAGCGCTAGTGGGTGAAAGTGGCGAAGGTAAAACGACTATTACAAATTTACTTATGCGTCTATACGACACCACGGATGGTGAAATCACCATAAATAACCAGAGCATTAAAAAGCTTACTCTCAAAAGTTTACGAAAGCATATTGCGACAGTGTTTCAGGAGCCAGCGTTGTTTAGCGGTACGATCCGTGAGAATATTGCCTATTCGCATGCCAGTGCTACGCACGAGCAGGTAGAAGAAAGTGCTCGTGCTGCAAATGCCCATGATTTTATTTCAAAACTGCCAAATGGCTATGATACTGAAATTGGCGAGCGCGGCATGAAACTGAGTGGCGGGCAAAAGCAGCGCATTGCTATTGCTCGGGCAATTTTAAAAGACGCTCCCATTTTAGTTTTAGATGAAGCGACAAGTAGTCTTGATAGTCGTTCGGAACACTTGGTGCAAGAAGCCCTCGACAGGCTAATGCATGGTCGGACAACGTTAATTATTGCCCACAGGCTTAGTACTATTGCCGAAGTTGATAAAATTGTAACGCTAAAAAACGGTACGGTAGATGAGATTGGTACGCCAGAGGAATTGGCACAGAGCGACGGTTTGTATCAACGACTGCTGGAGTTACAGTCGGCCGGCACAACTACACGAACCAAAAAAGCGCTGAAGCGGTTCGAAATTAGTTCATAATTTGCTATACTTAAACAAGATAAAGAATAGGGGAGAATATGGCTACATCGACAGCGCAGCGAGTTGGTATTTGGGTAATTACAGGAGCGCTTGTACTCGGTACATTGGGCGGATTTTTAGCAATGATTTTAGTTCCGCGTAATCAGGCTGCAGATCAAGCAGAAATTACACGTATTTCAAATGAATATCAAAAAGAATACGAAGTTTACAACCAGCGCATGCAAGCTCAAGCCGATGAGTTATCAACACGCTATTACGATGAATTTTCGCCGTATCAATCTAGGGTTTCATCGTTCAATAAAGATGAGGTAGCAGAACTAGCGACAGAAGATTTAAAAATTGGCGAAACTGGCGAAGCGCTTACTGAAGAAAGTACATTTACCGCTTATTATCTTGGTTGGACACCTGACGGAAATGTATTTGATGGATCGATTGAGGGTGAGAAACTAACGAGTCCGATTACTGTACAGCCTGGTATGGTTATTTCTGGTTGGACAGAGGGCGTAGTGGGAATGAAAGTTGGTGGCGTGCGTGAGCTTACAATTCCAGCCGACAAAGCCTATGGCGATCAGGGTTCGGGCGATACTATTCCGGCCAATACACCTCTTAAATTTGTAATTATGATTATCGAATCGCCTGAGGTTATTGAACAGCCACAGATTCCACAGGAGCTCTTAGATGCCTACCAGTAAGCCGGTTGTTCGTGACGTAGTAATGATTGGTGCCGGACCAAGTGCTCTAACGGCTGCAATTTATACTACCAGAGAAGATATTGATACGGTATTGTACGAAAAGGCGGTAATTGGCGGACTTGCTGCTACAACCGATTGGGTTGATAACTACCCTGGTTTTAGTGAGGGGATTGAGGGTATGCGTCTAGCCAAGCAGCTTGAAATGCAAGCTGAACGATTTGGCGCACATATTGAATTTGGTGATGCGTCGGCCATTACCCTAAACAAAGACGGTACAAAAACTGTACTTATAGATGGCGAACCAGTTTTTGCTAAAACCGTACTTATTGCCACAGGTAGTGACTACAAACGCCTTGGTGTACCCGGAGAGAAAGAATTTTATGCCCGCGGGGTGCACTACTGTGCTACATGCGACGGTGCGTTTTACCGCGAAAAGCGCTTGGCGGTTGTTGGTGGTGGCAACTCGGCTGTGCAAGAGGCAATGTTTTTGACAAAGTTTTCGGCGCACATTGATTTACTAGTGCGAAGTACAATTAAGGCTAGTGATGTTTTGCAGCATGAGTTACAAAAGTTTGTTGATGAGGGTAAAATTTCAATTCACCTACAAACCGATACAAAAGAAATTACCGCAACCGATGGCAAAGTTGATGGTGTGATAATTAAAGAGGATGGTGAAGAGAAAAAACTATTTGTTGACGGGGTGTTTGTGCTTATAGGCCTCTTACCAAATACAGAATTTTTAAAGACTAGCGACGTTGAGCTCGACGAAATTGGGCTTGTTAAAACCGACTTAAAACTTGAAACATCAATGCCGGGTGTCTTTGCCTCTGGTGATGTGAGAAGCGGCGCTACTATGCAAATTGCTAGTGCGGTTGGCGAGGGGGCATCGGCTGCTCTTTCGATTCGTCAACATCTTGAACAGCACTAAGTATTGCTAACTGAAGAAAATTTATCAGGAAAATCGGTGACTATGCCATCAACGCCCGCTCGGGCATGGAGGAGTGCGGCGTGCGGCCGGTTGACGGTGTAGACGTACACAAATAGGCCGAGTCGTTTAGCTATTTCGGTGGCAAGTGGTTGCGTATAAAGGCGGTGAAAACCTAGCGCGCTAAAGTGTAGTCGTCGGTGATAGGCGATAAAAACAAACGGATTGCGATTGTGAAGCATTGCAAGCTGTACGTGCGATGACTCGTGGCGAGCATGACGTAATTCTTTTGGTTTGAATGATGAGAGGAAGCAATTTTCCCAGTCTAACTCTTGCTGTATGTAGCCATCGTTTAATAGTTTTGTAACCGCGCGACCAGTGCCAGAACCTTTTAGTTCAATATTTAGTAGTATTTTGCCCCAGTAAATATTTAATACTTGCGCTAGTGTGGGTATTGGCTGGTGCACGGTAATTTTTTGAAGGTCTTCTAGCGAGAACTCTCTTACGTTTTTTTTGATTGCGTGAATACGACGAAGCGTTGCGTCGTGTATAAGTACCGGAATATGGTCTTTTGTTAAATGTACGTCAAACTCAACTGCTTCAGCGCCCCGTTTAAGCGCCTCTTCAATTGATTGGAGTGTATTTTCGGGCGCATAGCCAGCGGCGCCTCGGTGACCAATAATCAGCATCGTTGCCTCTACTATAGCAGATTTGGTATAGTAACAGGAGAAAACATACTACTAAACAGGAGATGCACGTGGCTGACTTTAACGAAATACTTAATCCGGGTGACTACATAAATGGCGTGGTAAACGTGGTAATAGAAATTCCGGCAGGCTCAAACCATAAAATTGAGTGGAACCGGCACCAGGCGTATATGCAGCTTGATCGCGTGGAGCCAAGTATTTTTGCTAAACCAACTAATTATGGTTTTATTCCGCAGACACTCGATGAAGACGGTGACGAATTAGATGTGCTTGTTGTAACTTCGCAGCCACTTCCAACTGGTGTGGTGCTAGAAGGCCGTATAATTGGTGTAATGAAATTTGTTGACGATGGAGAGATTGACGATAAAATTGTGGTGGTTCCAGATGACGATCGTGAAACGGGCAACGCCATTACCTCGCTAAACGATCTGCCTAAGCAGCTATTAAAGCAAATCGAATTTCACTTTAATCACTATAAAGATTTAAAAAAGCCAGGCTCAACTGTAGTTGAAAAATGGGGTGATATTGAGGAGGCGAAAAAGGTAATTACTGATTCGGCTGCTCGTTGGAGAGAGAAAATTTAGCCAAAATAGGCAAATGATCTGACACACCGCGAGGTAAGGTTTTAACGGGCGCTATGGTAATGTTGCTTGAAGTAACAAAGTCATAGTGCCCTTTAAGCCATCTGGCGTAAGTGTGGCTATCGCTACGCGAAAGAACGTAGCCATTTTTTTCAAGATTTTTAGTAAGTTTTTTTTGAAAAAGCGGATAATTATAATCCCCAGCCATAATAGAGGCCGATTGTTTTTTGTTATCATTCGCGCCGAACGTGTTTAATATGGCATGCGCGGCATCTATCTGCTTGCGTCGTACGCCATTTCGCGCCGAGAGCGGTGAAGCATGAAATGAGGCGGCGACAAAAGTTTGTTTGGTGTGCGGATCGCTAAATTTAGCCGCAAGCAAACGTTCATGCGCGGGTGAAAGAAAATGATCGTGCAGTGATTTATTAAGTGCAAAAGAACAAATATCCTCAAGATGAAGATTGTATGGATTGTAATAAATGGCAAGACCAAGTCGATTCATTTTTGTAGAATCAGCAAGGCGTAGCTCATTAATTTCAGAGGGTAAAATTGCGGTGTTAGATTCTTGAAGACATAAGATGTCTGGTGTGTAGCGCCGCGAAAGCTCAGAGAGTTCGTGTGTGGCACGATCTTCCCAAAGGTTGTAGCTGAGTAACGTGTAATGATGTTTAGCGGGCATAATTATATCTCTATAATACATAGCTACCATAAGCCTTAACAAGTGTTTAATAAAAAACAGCCACTGGCGGCCACAATTATGTATCTGGGGAGAATGCATATTGTGGCTCACCAAGTGGCGTAAGCGCGGCGGCTAGGCAGCCATGTCGCAGGCGAAACACGTTACGGTTCGCCAATGAATGATGCCGTGGTCATTGCAGACCGTCTCTCTTGGGTCGATTAGCTGCAGCGGGCCGATTGGTCGGCCAGTAGCGGCGGGGCGGCCAAGATGAGAAAGTTCTCGCTTATCGAACAGGTCGCTCACTTTCATGTATAGTGCATCTGCCAGTCGCTCGGCAACTGAAATTTGCGTGAAAAAGTCAGACGATCCATTCTCTAGGTCGCGCAGTGTAGCTTCAGCTACCTCTGCCATCTCGGCAAGCTCTTTTCTGCTGAGACCTTCGGCTTCGCGCTTAATTTGTACTTTATGCATGCTGCTCCTTATAACGTAGGGTAAAACAGGACGGTCGTACGTACTTTTTATAGCATAAGTACAAATAAAAATCAAGTCACTCAACTTGTGTACTGATTGTGTCGTATAGTAATAATATGAGCCTAAATAACCTTTGCGACGTTTTAAATAATAGGGCACCATGGTGTGCCGAGCGACTTTTAGGGTGTGAACTTGTGCGTATATTGCCAAACGAAAAAGTTGTGCGAGTGAGAATTGTTGAAACTGAAGCGTATTGTCAATCGGATGCAGCAAGCCACAGTTACAAGGGTAAGACGCCTCGAACAGATGTAATGTTCGGCCCTGCGGGCTTTGCGTATGTATATTTTACCTATGGCATGCACTACTGTATGAATGTTGTGGTGGGAAATGAGGGTGAAGGAGCGGCGGTGTTAGTAAGGGCGGTCGAAGTTCTTGAAGGCGAGCGAGAAGTGGCGCACAACAGACCGAAATCTTTAGGGGCTCAGATGACAAACGGTCCAGCAAAGTTATGTCAGGCACTATGTATAAATCGCGACTTTAATGGCCATGATTTATCGCAGCATCCACTTAGGCTTATTATTAAGCCGCCGCTTAAAAAGACCGCTATTGTACAGACGACGCGGGTGGGAATTTCAAAAGCAAAAGACGTTAAGTGGAGATGGTATATACGTAATAATGTGCACGTGTCGCGTCGATAGCTAGACACGCTTAACCTTTTGTGCTACAATTAACCCATTAGCATCGATGAATGTCGAGTCTCTTTTTCTAAGAGCATGGTGCGGTACAAACTGATACATGCCTTTAACAGATGCCTTCTCGCTGTTCAACAACTTGGTACACGCTAAAAATATTAGTACCGAACGAAAGGGTTTTATACCATGCCATACCAATCAAATCGACCACGACGTGGTTCATCACCAGCACGCGGTGGCGTACGTAGCGTAGGTAGCTACGGTCGCAGTAATAGTGGACGCCGTAGCGGTGGAAAAAAGGGATCGAAACAATTTATTCATCCTTCTAAGTTTATTAACAAAGCAACGGCTTACGAGGCAGTTGCCTACGAAGCGACACACACCTTTAACGATTTTGGTTTTTCTAATCCGTTAATGGAGAATATTAATCGAAAAGGCTACACTATTCCAAGTGCTATTCAGGATCAATCTATTGCGCACGTGCTTGAGGGCCGCGACGTGATAGGCCTTGCCAATACCGGAACCGGTAAAACGGCCGCATTCCTGCTGCCAATTATCGAAAAAATTTTGAAATCAAACAAGCAGTCTAAGGCGCTAATTATTGCTCCAACTCGCGAGTTAGCGCAGCAAATTAATGCCGAGTTTTTATCGTTTGCTAAAGGGTTAAAAATCTTTTCTGCCACACTGGTTGGTGGTGCAAATATTAACTATCAGATTCGTGATCTTCAGCGTCGCCCAAACGTTATTATTGGTACACCGGGCCGTATGAAAGATATGATTGAGCGTAAGCTTGTAAAACTTGATACGATTGACACTTTAGTATTAGACGAGGCTGATCGTATGCTTGACATGGGATTTTTGCCAGATATTCGCTCTATTATTGAAAGCCTTCCTGAGTCGAAGCAAACGCTTTTCTTTAGCGCTACGATTACGCCCGAAATCGAAAAGCTTACCCGATCATTTATGCAAAATCCGCACACCGTTTCGGTTCGTACGGGAGAAACAAGTGATCACGTAGAGCAAGGTGTGGTTGAGTTTCATGACAAAATGCACAAGATTGAAGTGCTGACGCAAATGTTAAGCGAAGAAGAGTTTGAAAAAGTGTTAGTGTTTGGTGAAACAAAGTTTGGTGTACAGCGCCTGAGTGATCATCTTACTAAAATTGGTATTCCATCTGAAGCTATTCACGGTAACAAGTCGCAATCACAGCGTGAACGAGCACTTAGAAATTTCAAAAACAAAAAGGTAAAAGTTTTGGTTGCAACCGACGTTGCGGCGCGTGGACTTGATATTCCGAATGTTTCGCACGTAATTAACTTTGATACACCGCAAACTTACGACGATTATGTTCACCGTATTGGGCGTACTGGTCGTGGTGGGGCTAGTGGCCAAGCACATACCTTTATTGAGTCGAAGCAACTATCGCATCGCTAAAGACCACTTCACACCACAGCCGTAGCGCGCTATACTAATGACACTATGTCATTATTCAAGAAGAAAAAATCCAGCACATCTCCAGCCAAAGTGGTGAATGCTATAAAAGACAAATTTCGTACTCTTACAAAAAAAGAACCAGCCGCATCGCCGCGTCAGCTATCTAGTTTAAGTTGGCGTGAAGCGATAAAACAAGTGCTTGGATCGTTTAAGCAAAAAAAGCTTTCTACACTCGCGGCTAGTGTAGCGTATTATGGCGTTCAGGCGTTTTTTCCGGCGGTGGCTGCAGCAGTAGCAATTGCAGGTTTTGTTATTAACCCGTCGCAACTTTTAGAGATTGCTGAAGCGATGGCAGCCTATTTACCGCGCGACATAGCGAATTTATTTATTACTCAGCTTGAGGGAGCGGCAGCAGGTAACGGCAGTAATATTGCGGTCGCCGCAGTAGCTATTGGATTGTCGATTTTTTCAGTTTCGGGGGCAGTGCAAAGTCTTGTTCAGGCGCTTAATGTTGCCTACGACGTTGAAGAAACGCGGAACCCAATTCAGCTTCGCCTGCGGAGTATGCTTTTAACCGCATGTGGACTGTTGGCAGTGCTAATTATTGTGCCAATATTGTTTTCGGGTGATGGCATACTACGCTGGATTGGCTTAAACGAGACAGCGATTGCAGTGTTTAACATACTACGATGGCCGCTGCTTGTTGTGGCAGTTTCAATTGCATTGGCGCTATTCTATCGCTTTGGGCCTAATCGCGAAGCACCAAAATGGCAATGGGTAAGCTGGGGGGCGTCGATTGCGACCATACTATGGCTAATCGTGAGCGCGTTATTCTTTATCTATCTGCAGCATTTTGCAAATCTTAGCGATTCATACAGTCTATTTGCCGGTATTATTGCGTTAATGATTTGGCTTAATCTATCAAGCGTGGCAGCGCTACTTGGCGCAGAAATTAATCGCCAGCTAGAATATAAGACACTTTTACCGACTAAAAAATCTAAGTAAACAAGCCGCGTTTTTTTAACTGCGCGCGCAACTTTTCTTTAGAGTGAGTAGTGCGTACAAGGTTTACCCAAGTTGGCTTTACTTGCGGCATTTTACGAGTTACTATTTCTACCATGTTGCCATTTTCTAGTGGCTTATCGAATGCATGAATGTTGCCATTTACCTTAAAGCTATAGGCGTGCTTAGCTAAATCACTGTGCACCAAGTACGCAAAATCAAGCGGCAACGCTCCTTCAGGTAAGTTATAAATATCGCCCTTAGGAGAATAAACGAAGATACGTGATCCAAAAAGGTCGATCGCAAGTTGATCGGTACTAATTTCATCGCCATTTTGCAGGCGAGCAGCGATTTCTTGCAATTCGGTAATCCACTGTAGGTGTGCGGGTAGGGCTGTTTTTGCGCGCGGTTTTTTGGCAGTATAGCTTTTTGAACTTTTTTGTTCGTGATAGTGAAAGCTGGCCGCTAACCCACGTTCGGCATATTCGTGCATTTCTTGGGTGCGAATTTGAAATTCAACAATTTGTTTGCTTGGCGTTATAACAGTAGTATGCAGGCTTTGGTAGCCATTTGGTTTGGGTGCTGCAATGTAATCTTTAATGCGGGCTAACATTGGCTGATATAGCGAATGAAGTACGCCTAAAACTCGATAGCAATCGTCTTTTGTAGCGACAATTACCCTAAGCGCCATAAGGTCGTAAATGTCATCAATATTATTTTCAACCTTAACAAGTTTTTTATGTAGACTGTAAATACTTTTTACGCGTCCATTTATCTCAAAAGAGATACGTTGCGCAGTCAGGGCCCGTTCAACTTCAACGCGCACGGCGCCAAGTTTTCTGGTGCTGCGGCCAAGGCGCTGACGCATAAGTTTTTGTAAACGAGTATACTCATTCGTATCAAGGTATCGAAAAGCCATTTCCTCGAGTTGCATACGTACTTTTCCCATACCAAGTCGATCGGCCATTGGGGCAAAAACTTCAAGCGTTTCGCGAGAGATTTTTTGTTGCTTATCAGGTTTCATGTGCTGTAGCGTTTGCATGTTATGCGTTCTGTCGGCAAGTTTTATAATAATCACTCGCACATCTTGGCCAACGGCGATAAGTAGTTTAGAAAGGTTGTCTTTAGTTTGTGGTAAATAACTTGAAAGGTCGCGCATTCCGGCTCGCGCCTGCGACACTTTTGTAACGCCGTCAATCAAAAAAGCTACGTCGCGTCCAAACTGTGCCTCAATTTCTTCTAGCGTAGCATCGGTGTCTTCGACTGTATCGTGCAAAATGCCAGCTAAAATGGTATCGCTATCCATGCCCCAATCTGCTAGCAAATTTGCCACCGCAAGTGGGTGGGTAATGTATGGCTCGCCACTTTTGCGCTTTTGTCCATTGTGCTTTTTTGTGGCGTACTTAATGGCAAGACGAATATCAAGAAGCTCGTCCTCGTTGTATAGGTGCTGCAAAGATGTTAGTAGGTCGCGCTCGTACATGGTTATAGGGTTAGTATATACGAGATGCGCTGCTAGTGAAATTGTTTAGTGAGTGGTGTATACTTATTTACAGCAGAAAACACTAATGTTTATGGGGGCTAAAAATTAGTATGAGTCAGAAAAAAATTGCAATTAATGGATTTGGACGTATTGGACGAAATGCGTTTAAGATTGCTTTTGAACGAAATGATATTGAAATTGTTGCGATTAACGATTTAACCGACACTAAAACGTTGGCGTATTTATTAAAACACGACAGTAACTATGGGGCCTACCAACACGACGTAAGCGCTGGTGAATCTGAAATTATTGTAAACGGTAAAACTATTAAGGTGCTTGCCGAGCGCGATCCAGCGAGCTTGCCGTGGCGTGATCTCGGCGTAGACGTAGTGATTGAATCGACTGGTTTCTTTACTAAAAAAGAAGATGCCTCTAAACACCTAGAGGCGGGCGCAAAGCGAGTAGTAATTAGCGGCCCTACTAAGAGCGACGGGGTAGATACTATTGTACTTGGCACAAATGATGAAAAGATTGACTCGTCAACTCCGGTAGTTTCGAATGCCAGTTGTACAACAAATTCGCTTGGTGTAGTGATGGCAATTTTAGATGCTGAATTTGGCGTGGAGAAATCTATGCTAACGACCATTCATAGCTACACGGCGTCTCAAGCGCTGCAAGATGCACCAAAAAGTGATGTTCGCGAAGGGCGAAATGCTGCCGAAAATATGGTGCCAACCAGTACTGGTGCGGCAATTGCGGTTACAAAAACTTTACCGCAGCTTGAGGGTAAATTCGACGGCTTAAGTGTACGCGTACCAACTCCGGTAGTATCTATTAGTGACGTGACAGTACTGCTTTCGCGTGATGTAACCCCTAGCCAAATAAATGAAGTGTTTACAAAAGCCGCAGCCGAGCCATTTTACCAAGGTATATTGGGCGTAAGTAACGAGCCACTGGTGAGTCGTGACTATATTGGCAATAGCCATTCTGGGGTGGTTGATCTTGCATTAACTAAAGTTGTAGGTGGCAACCTAGCAAAAATTATGGTGTGGTACGACAACGAGTGGGGTTATTCAAATCGACTTGTTGAGTTGGTGGCTGATATCGCTCGATCAACGCGTGAATAATAATTAAGTGTAAAAAATTAAATTACCCATTCGCGTATAAAGAATGGGTAATTTTATATACAAATATATAATTTAGGCAAATCTCCATCAGTTGCAATGTAGTTATATTCGGCTTATACTAATCTATATGAATATTTATCTTGGTGCCGACCATAACGGGTTTCATTTAAAGGAACAGGTACACGCCTACTTAGCTAAGCGCGGGTACTGGGTAGAAGACGTAGGTGATCGTGAACTTGACCCTGACGACGATTTTACTGATTTTGCTCAAATGACTGCTCTTAAAGTTATTGGCGATGATAGTAAAGATCCTCGAGCTATTTTAATTTGTGGCGGTGGTCAGGGTATGTGTATGGCGGCTAATCGCTTTCGTGGTGTGCGGGCTAGCGTAATCTGGGACGCGTACGAGGCAAAAATGACTAGAAACGATAACGATAGCAATGTGCTGTGTTTGCCGGCGCGTATTTTAGAAAAAGATCCTGAAGAGTGGAAAGATATCGTAGATACATGGCTTAAAACACCTTTTGCAGATGCGCCTCGATTTCGTCGACGTAATGCTCAGATGGATGAGATTTAGGAGAAATTATGTCTGTTATATCCCCGGCAATTTTAGCCGAAAACGAAGTTGATTATAATAACCAAGTTGAAAAAATCGCTTCGTTTTGTGAGCGACTGCATATAGACGTAAGCGATGGCGAGTTTGCGCCGCGGCTTACGGTGTCACTTAATCAAGTGTGGTGGCCAGAGACTGTAAAGGCCGACATTCATATGATGGTGCAGCGCCCCGCCGAACATTTGGAATGGCTATTAAAATTACGACCACACCTTGTACTGTTTCATGCCGAAGCAGAGGGAGATATTGTATCGGTAATAAAGCAATTGCAATCGTCGGGTATAAAGGCTGGTGTGGTGTTGCAGCGAAAAACAGTACCCGCAACCGTTGCCCCGCTTATCGAAGCTTCAGATCACGTTATGATATTTAGCGGTGAGCTTGGTCAGTTTGGCGGCACGGCGAGTCTTATGCAGTTAGAGAAGGTGCGACTTATTCATCGTATTAAAGCTGGTGTAGAAATAGGCTGGGACGGCGGTGTTTCGACAGCTAATATTTACAGTCTTGTGCACGGCGGCGTTCAGGTGTTGGCGGTTGGTGGTGCCTTGCAAAAATCTCACGATGCTCAAGTTGCTTACAACGAGCTGTTAAAAGAGGCCACCAAACAGGGAATTTTATAAAGTCGGCTTTTCTTAATGGTGCTTATGCTATACTAATGCATATATGAGTGGACAATTAACGATACCTCAGCTAGAGAAAAAAGCACTGGCAATTCGTCGTGATATCATCTCTATGCTTGAGCATGCAGGAAGCGGGCATAGCGCTGGGCCGCTCGGCATGGCAGACATTATAACAGCACTGTTTTTCTCAATTTTAAAAATCGATCCGCAAAATCCTGAATGGAACGAGCGAGATTATTTTATATTAAGTAACGGCCATACGGTGCCAGTAGTGTATGCCGCCATGGCAGAGCGTGGTTTTTTTGATGTGACAGAACTTTCAACGTTGCGCCAATTAGGATCGCGCCTGCAAGGTCATCCGGAGCGCACTAAACTGCCAGGTATTGAAACGACGAGCGGACCCTTAGGTGAAGGGCTGTCTCAGGCGGCGGGAATTGCCTATAGCTTGCAATATCTTGATAAAAATCCGCACCGATTTGTGTATACCATGCTGGGCGACGGAGAGCTTAACGAAGGTAATATTTGGGAAGCGGCCATGTTTGCCGGTAAATATAAATTATCGCAACTGGTATGTTTTATTGATCGGAATAATATTCAAATTGATGGCTCAACTGAAGATGTTATGCCACTTGAAAATTTACGGGCTAAGTGGGAAAGTTTTGGCTGGCATGTACAAGAGATTGATGGGCATAATATGGAAAGTATTATTGAGTCTGCCAGCATGGGTCGAGCGATTTCTAATAAACCCTCTATGGTTATTGCACACACTATTCCTGGTAAAGGTGTAGATTTTATGGAATATGATTACAAGTGGCACGGTGTGCCGCCAAACAAAGAGCAGGCAAAAGACGCGCTTAAAAAACTGCGAACACTCAATGGTAAAATTACACACGAGGGTATGGCATAATGCAATTTTATTTACGTGATAATATTTTAAACGACGATGTAGAAAAGGAGCCAATTCGAGCTGGCTTTGGACGTGGTTTAAAAGCGGCAGGCGATAAAGATGAAAATATTGTAGCCCTATGTGCCGACTTAACCGAAAGTACGCAAATGCATTTATTTAAAAATGCGCACCCAAATCGGTTTATTGAAACTGGCATTGCCGAGCAAAACCTTGTAACAGTGGCGGCTGGTTTAGCTAGAACAGGAAAGATACCATTTACCTCAAGTTATGCAGCATTTAGCCCTGGTAGAAATTGGGAGCAAATTCGTACTACAGCTTGTCTGAATGAAATGCCGGTAAAAATAATTGGTAGCCACGCGGGCATTAGCGTAGGCCCTGATGGTGCGACACATCAAATGCTTGAAGACATTGCCCTTATGCGTGTGTTGCCGCACATGGTAGTAATTGCACCGGGCGATAGTATAGAGGCTGAAAAAGCTACACAGGCAATTGCCGAAAACAATTCTCCTTCATATCTTCGATTAGCACGTGATAAAACTCCTATCTTTTCAACCGAAAAATCACCGTTTGAAATTGGCAAAGCTTATGTGCTGCGAAAAGGTCATGATGTTGCACTTTTTGGTACGGGCGCAATGACGTATGAACTACTAAGGGCCGCGCAGATTCTTGCTGATAATTTTGCAATTGAAGCCGAAGTGGTGCACGTACCAACAATTAAGCCGCTCGATACGGAGACACTGCTAGAATCGGCGAGGCGTTGCGGCCGAGTGGTAACCGCCGAAGAGGCGCAGATTGCCGGTGGATTTGGTAGTGCGGTCGCCGAACTTTTGAGTGAGCAATTGCCGATGCCTTTAAAGCGATTAGGTATGAACGATCGCTTTGGTGAAAGTGGTCAGCCGGCGCAACTTATGGATCACTTTGGCCTTACTGGCGAAAAAATGGCAAAACAAATTGTACAGTTTGTGCAAAATTCATATCAGTATCATCAGTAATCAAAAAAGGTAAAATATGGGACTTACAATTAAAGAAATCAGACACAATACAACTCGTGCACGACATTTGTACCAGCGTACTGCTTCGCAAAAATTTGCTGTTGGAGCGTTCAATATCGACAACCAAGAGACACTTATTGCAATCGCTCGTGCAGCCCAAAAATTACAGGCACCAGTGCTCGTAGAGGTGAGCGCTGGCGAAGTTGAGGCGATGGGTCTAGAGAATGTGCGTGATATGGTTGATAATTATAAAGTTGAGTATGGTATAGAAATGTACCTCAACCTTGATCATAGCCCAAGTGTCGAGGATTGTAAGCGCGCAATTGATGCTGGGTATGAGTTTATTCATATTGATATTTCACAGGCAAATCACGACGCAAGCGAAGAAGAAATTATTGCAAAAACCCGTGAAGTTGTAGAGTACGCCAGCTTTACAGGGGCTCTTGTAGAAAGCGAGCCGCATTATTTTGGCGGCTCGTCAAATGTACATGACGAAGCGATTGATTACGATGCAATCAAAAAGACTTTTTCTACCCCTGAGGGTGCACGGTCATTCGTACAGGCCACTGGAATTGATACGTTTGCCGCTGCAATTGGGAACTTGCACGGTAAATATCCAGTTCCGAAAGTACTCGACCTAGAGTTGCTTAAACAAATTTCTGAAGCTGTCGATTGTCGCATTAGTTTGCATGGTGGCAGTGGTACACCGCTTCACTATTTTGAAGAAGCGTCTAAGCTTGGTGTGTCAAAAATTAACATTAATAGCGACATGCGGTATGCGTTTAGAAAAACTTTAGAAAAAGTTTTAGCTGATAACCCAGACCAGTACGCAATTGTTAAACTTATGCCAGAAGTGTACGAGGCGGTTCAGGAAGTAGTTGAAGAAAAAATTAAGGCGTTCGGAAGCGTTGGCAAGGCGGTAGTGTAGGGGGTATGGCTAAGATTGCTACGATAGGTGCGGCGGTTCAAGATGTATTTTTAAGCCATAGCGATGAGTTTAAGCCGGTATGTGTTAATCCGCATGATTGTTTTATGAAACTTGAGCTTGGCGCAAAAGCCGATGTTAACTCGATAAACTTTAGCACGGGTGGTGGCGCAACAAACGCTGCCGTAACCTTTACGCGCCAAGGGTTGGCGGCGGCCTTTTACGGTGTTGTAGGTAAAGATCCAGCAGGTGAAGCTGTACTACAAGATCTTGATAAGGAAGGTGTTGATACAACGCATGTGCGCTATTCGGACAAATACAACACGGGATACTCCGTGTTGTTGTTGGCGCCAAATGGCGAGCGAACCATTCTTACGTATCGCGGTGCGTCGACACACTATCATCCGGGTGATTTTGATCTCTCAGCGATTGACGCCGACTGGCTGTATGTCTCGAGCATGGCAGGCAGTATGGAGGCGCTTGATAAAATTTTTTCACAGGCTAAAAAACGTGGCGTTAAAATATTTTTTAATCCTGGCAAGGGTGAGCTTGCGCAAGGCGCAAAACTTAAAGGTTTACTCGAAGATGTTGACGTACTTTCGGTAAATAGAGAAGAAATGGCAACAATTGTTGAGGGCGATACCATTGAGGAACTGGTGCGACATGGACTCCATTACGTACCAACCGTAATTGTAAGCGATGGACCAAACGGAGTGACGGCGAGTGACGGAAAAAATATTGTGTCGGCGGGAATGTACGAAGACGTGCCGGTTAAAGACAGGACGGGAGCTGGTGATGCGTTTGGCTCTGGTTTTTTGAGTAAATGGGCTGTAGGTGCAAGCCTAAAAGATGCCATTGTATTTGCAAGTGCCAACTCGACGTCGGTAGTGCAGCATATTGGAGCAAAAACTGGCATACTACATGGTAGCGCCTCGCTTCATAGTATGCCAATAGAGGAAAGGAAGATATAATATGGCAAAAAAGTTAGAGCGTTTACTGGCACCAGTAAGTCCATTGTTCTCTCAGGCGATTCATCAGTTAGAACGGCAAACTAGCGATAGTGTTGATGTACGACTAATTGCCGATGTATCGGCTAAGGCGCACGAGATTATTCGAGCCCTAAAGTTAGACCTACAAGACACGACGGCCATAGAACTATATCAAGCATTAAATGCGGCTGTGCCAACTGGCTTGGCCGAGCGATTACTTGATGATGCTGACTATATTTTATACGAACACGAGAGCGGCGAAGTTATATCTTTTAATTTACTAGATGTAATTGAAAACGCACATCACGAGTTTCCGTTTGAGGAACGCCGCGTAATTGCGGCTCGGCGAGCATTACGTGGCGAGCTTGCGGGGCGCTACATTGCGCATACCGAAGTAGATTCTAGCCATGCTGAATCGGTGTTAAAGCAGGCTGAAATTGTACATCACGACGATGTAGATATTGCGCCGCGCGTGCGTAGTGACAAGCAAGCGCCTTACATTTTGGCAATTGGCGATATTTTTACCGATGCCTTTATTAAACTGCGCGAAGACAAGGCGAAGGTTTCGACAGACGAAAATGGCGATCGTTGGTTGAGTGTGCCATTTGGCTCTAAGCCGCCGTACGAGCGGGTTGATATCGTACAAGCGGTAGGTCCATCACCAAACGCAGCTGTATCGTTTAGTCGCTTAGGTGTGCAGTCGGGACTAATGGCGTATCTTGGCGACGACCAACCAGGTAGAGAATCGTTAGCCTATTTGCGCGAGCAAGGAATTGATACATCGACAATATCGGTGCAGTCTGGTGTCGCCTCAAATTACTATTACGTGTTGCGTTACGGTGCAGAGCGGACGATTTTAGTTAAAAATGAATCTTATAATTATCAGTGGCAAAGCCCACCACGCGAGCCAGATTGGCTGTACCTGTCGCTACTTAGTGCGGATTCATGGCAGTTGCATCAAGACATGCTGGCATATCTAGAGGAGCATCCCCACACTAAGCTAGCCTTTCAGCCGGGTACATTTCATTTTGATTGGGGAGTAGAAAAGTTACGCGATGTGTATGAACGGTCGTTTCTTGTTGTAATGAATAAGGAAGAGGCGATTGAAGTAACCGGACAGAGTAATAGTGCCGAGATTCGTACGCTATGCGATGGGCTGCATGCACTTGGGCCGAAAATTGTTGTTATAACCGACGGGCCGAACGGTTCGTTCGCAAGCGATGGCGCAAAACTTATTTCGGTACCCAACTATCCCGACCCTCAAGATCCACTTGATAGAACGGGCGCGGGTGATGCGTTTGCCTCAACGATTACTGCAGCATTGGCGCTTGGCCATTCATTAGAGACGGCGCTAACGTGGGCACCAATTAACTCTATGAATGTTGTGCAGCATATTGGTGCGCAGGCTGGCCTGCTGCCAAGTAAAAAAATTGATGAATATTTAAGTGCCGCACCCGACTGGTACAAATTGGAGGAAATATAAAGTGAAATATCAAATTTGTGTATCAGGTGCCGCAAGCGGTGATACGGTGCGCGCATCGCACGATCTAGCGTTTCAGCTTGGTAAAGCGATAGCTCGCTCTGGTAAAACTCTTACTACCGGAGCGACAGTGGGATTGCCACACTATGCAGCCATGGGGGCATTTAGTATTAAAGGTAAGCGCGGTGTATCGGTTGGATTTTCACCAGCTAGCTCATTTCGTGAACATGTGGCGGTTTACAAACTGCCAACTAAAGAGTTTGACTATATTAATTTTACCGGCATGGCGTACGTTGGACGAGACGTGCACTTAGTACGTAGTAGTGATGCTATCATTACTGTTGGCGGTCGCATGGGCAGTTTACATGAACTCTCTACGGCCTTAGAAAGTCGCAAAGTGTGCGGCGTACTACTGGGAAGTGGTGGCTTAGCAGACTATACACCAACCCTGCTTGACAATATTGAAGCGCCAGGGGCTAACGACATTATTTACGATACAGACCCCGAGCGTTTGGTAGAAAAAGTTATTGCTGCACTTGATGAAAAGTACGGTGATTTTGAGCACGACGGAACGGATTCCCACTTATCGGATCGCCGAGCCGGCCGTGGTTAAATAGTTTGACAGTTTATTGTAGTGGCACAATTAAGGTTTGCTCGTTATACTAAGATATAATGAGTATGTTTAAGCTTGCTGCCGAATATACGCCAACCGGCGATCAGCCATCGGCGATTAGTGCCCTTAACAAAGGTCTTAAAAAAAATATTCGCGAACAAACCCTGCTTGGCGTAACAGGTTCTGGTAAAACATTTACAATGGCAAACATTATTGCGGAACAGAATGTGCCAACGTTGGTGCTTGCTCATAACAAAACCTTAGCCGCGCAACTATTTAGTGAATTTAAAGCGTTTTTTCCTGATAATGAAGTACATTACTTTGTAAGCTATTTTGATTACTATCAGCCCGAAGCGTATGTAGCGAGTAGTGACACCTACATTGAAAAAGATTCTCGAATTAATGAAGAGATCGACCGCCTTCGACATGCGGCAACTTCGGCGCTACTTACTCGGCGTGACACAATTATTGTGGCAAGTGTAAGTTGTATTTACGGCATTGGCTCGCCAGACGACTACATGGAAATGTCGCTTAACGTGGTACGAGGTGAGCGTCGGCAGCAAGACAAGTTTATCCGTCACCTTACGGATATTCAGTATCATCGCAACGATATGGATTTTCAGCGCGGCACCTTTAGGGTAAAGGGAGATGTGGTAGATGTATTTCCGGCTGGGCATGATACCGCCTACAGAGTAGAATTTTTTGGCGACGAAATTGATCGTATTACTCAAATTGATCCGCTTACTGGCGAAATACTGTCAGAACCAGCTAGCGTGTCAATCTTTCCTAGCAGTCACTATGTGACGCCTAAGCAAAAATTGGCACGCGCCATTGATGGTATTCGAAAAGAGTTTGATGAGCGTTTGGCGTGGTTTGAGCGTAATAACATGCTGCTAGAGGCGCAACGTCTAATGCAGCGCACAAAATTTGATCTTGAAATGCTTGAAGAAACAGGCTTTGTAAAGGGAATTGAAAATTATTCGCGTTATTTGAGTAATCGCGAGCCGGGACAGCAGCCAGCTACGCTGATGGATTATTTTCCAGACGATTTTTTGCTGTTTGTTGATGAAAGCCACATGACACTACCGCAAGTTAGGGGTATGTTTAACGGCGATCGAGCACGTAAACAGGTGCTAGTGGATCATGGTTTTAGGCTGCCAAGCGCGCTCGATAACCGTCCACTTACTTTTGATGAATTTGATAGCCACATTAACAAGGCTATTTATGTTTCGGCCACGCCAGCTTCTTATGAATTAGAGCGCAGCCCTGAGCCCGCCCAGCAGGTAATTCGCCCGACCGGCCTGCTCGATCCGGTAATTGAACTACGGCCCACCGACGGACAGATTGACGATTTAATTAATGAAATTAGAGAGCGAATTACTAAGTCTCAGCGCGTGCTAGTAACGACGTTAACTAAGCGTATGGCTGAAGATTTAAGCCAATATTTAATTGATTTAAATATTAAAACTGCTTATATTCATAGCGAAGTCGATACGCTAGAGCGTGGTGATATTTTACGCGATTTACGCCTTGGCGTGTACGATGTGCTGGTAGGAATTAACTTGCTGCGTGAAGGTATTGATTTACCAGAGGTAAGTATGGTGGCGATTATGGACGCCGATAAAGAAGGGTTTTTGCGGAGTGAAAGTGCCTTAGTGCAAATAATAGGCCGCGCAGCCCGACACGAGAACGGAACCGTATACATGTATGGTGATCGGATTACCGATTCAATGCGTAAAGCGATTGACGAAACTAAACGCCGACGAGGCATTCAAGAAGCCTACAATGCTAAGCACGGTATTACGCCGCGCAGTGTGGCTAAAGAAATTGGTCAAGGGTTGCGCGCAATTATTCCTCAAAAAGAGGACGCAGATGTAACAAAGTTAGACTTTAAGCGCATACCGAAAGATGAATATAAAAATCTTCTTAAAGATTTGACGGCCCAGATGGAACTTGCTAGCGCCAACTTGGAATTTGAACGTGCGGCCGATCTACGCGACGCGATAAACGAAATAAAGCAAAAAATGGCAACAAACTAACTTTTGTAGGGTTGTTTTGTAGCGTATAATAAAACGTATGACCAAAATTACACGGGAAGATGTACTTCACCTTGCTAAGCTTAGTAGCCTGGAGTTAACCGATGACGAAGTGACAGCGATGCAGGATGAACTGACTGAAATTACTGACTATATTGCAATGCTTGGCGGGCTTACTACTGAAGGCGTAGAGCCGAAGTATCAGGTGAGTGGCCTTGAAAACATATACCGCGAAGATGAGCCGCAAACATCCAGTGTGTCTCGCGAAGATTTGCTCGCGCTCTCGTATGCTACAAGCGATGACCAGGTGAAAGTGCCAAAGGTGTTATAGTGAAGACGATTACAGAATATCTACAAAGCGGCCTAAGTGCCACCGAAATGGTTAAACAGGCACTTGCAAGGGCTAAGCAAGTGGCAGATTACAATTCCTTTCTGTCGTTAACCGAAGAACGGGCATTAAAACGTGCCGCACAGATTGATAGTGGCGAAATAAGTGGTAAGCTTGCTGGTGTTCCATTTGTGGTAAAAGATAACATGCTAGCCTTTGGCGCGCCTACTACGGCCGCAAGTGTAATGTTGAAAGACTTTCATGCACCGCTTCAGGCTACGGCAGTTGAAAAACTAGAGGCTGAAGGAGCGATCTGCATTGGCAAATCTAATCTAGACGCGTTTGCGCATGGCGGAAGTACCGAAAATTCTGCCTATGGCGTTACAAAAAATGCCCACGACACAAAACGGGTTGCAGGCGGTTCGAGCGGTGGATCGGCAGTTATTACTGCCCTCGACGTAGTACCGTTTGCCCTTGGAACCGATACCGGTGGCTCTATTCGTCAGCCGGCGAGTTTTAATGGCGTAGTTGGTATTAAGCCAACTTATGGCACTGTTAGTCGGTATGGTGTGGTGGCTATGGCAAGTAGTACCGATACGATTGGCTGCTTCACGCACACCGCAGCTGACGCCGATGTGGTAATGGGCATTATGGCTGGTCGAGATGCAAACGACATGACCACGTTGCCAAATTTTTGGAACGAAAAATCCAACAGCGTGAAAAAATCACTACAAATTGGTTTAATTAAAGAGACTATGGGCGACGGCATTGATACTGAGGTGCAAGCTGCAGTGTATGAATATGCAGAACGCCTAAAAGGCGCTGGCCACACTGTTAGGGAAGTTTCTATGCCAACGATTTCTTATAGTTTAGGAATGTACTATGTAATTGTACCGGCAGAAATTTCGAGTAACCTTGCGCGATACGACGGCGTACGTTACGGCTACCGTAGTCAGAACGCTACATCGCTTGAGGAGTTATATGGCCAAAGTCGTGACCAAGGATTTGAAATGGAGAACAAGCGTCGCATAATGATTGGCAGTTTTGTGCTTTCGAGTGGCTTTTTTGATGCTTATTATCAGCAAGCGCAAAAAGCTCGGGCATTGCTTTGTAGTGAGTTTGATGAATTATTTGCATCATACGATTTGCTCTTGTCGCCAGTATCACCAACACCGGCCTTTGCTATTGGGCAAAAAACGAATGACCCAATACAAATGTATAAAGCAGACATTATGACGGTACCAGCCAGCTTAGCCGGGCTTCCAGCTGTAAGTGTGCCGGCTGGCGTAAGTAGTACCGGCCTTCCAGTTGGTGCGCAGCTAATAGGGCCGCAAAAGTCGGATCGCTTGTTGCTAAGGCTTGCGGCACAGTTAGAGAAAGGGGCGTAGTATGGATAGCACAATGATTTTATTTGTGGCGGCAATTTTAATAGTTGGTGGGTTACTGTATGCGGTGGTAAGTTTCACGCGTCATGCTGGGGATCGAGCGCTAAACACTGACAAATATCGTAGTAAGTGGTTACAAATTCAAAAACTACTTGAGCAAGGCGATCATGGTCGCCAAATGGCTATTCTTCAAGCTGATAAGTTACTTGATCAAGCGCTACGTGAACGTAATTTTAGGGGAGAAACGATGGGTGAACGCATGAAATCTGCTTCGAAAAGCTGGAGTAATGCCGGTGCGGTATGGTCGGCTCATAAGCTGCGAAACCAAATTGCTCACGAAACTGAGGTAAACTTATCGTCCTCTATGGCTAATCAGGCGCTTGCAAGTTTTAAGCAGGCCTTAAAAGATGTAGGGGCTATCTAATATGACACAGCAGCTACCTCATCCTTATAGTCAATATAAAATGACCATTGGAATTGAGTGCCATGTTCAACTTGCGACACGTACAAAGCTTTTTAGTGCTGCCGATAACGATGCGCGAGAAGCAACTCCAAACTCAAAAATTGTACCGATTGATTTTGGTTTACCTGGCATGTTGCCGGTATTGAATCGACGAGCGGTTGAGTTAGCCGTAAAGGCAGCTAAAGCTTTAAATGCTGACGTAGCGCTTGAGAGTCGGTTTGATCGTAAACACTACTTTTACCCTGACTTACCAAAAGGCTATCAAATATCGCAAATGTACCAGCCAATTATTTTAGCGGGATATTTAGACGCGCCGCTTGAGTCTGGCGAGACTGTACGCGTACGCATTCACCATGCTCATCTTGAAGAAGATGCCGGTAAGCTAACGCACAAAGATGGCTATAGTTTAGTTGACTTAAACCGTGCAGGCACGCCATTAATTGAAATTGTTTCGGAACCGGATATTCATTCGGCGTCTGCGGCTAAGGCTTATGCAAGTGAGCTTCATAAGCTAATGATTTACGCCGGTGTCTCGCGAGGAGACTTGTACCATGGTAATATGCGATTTGATGTAAATATCTCGGTTGCTAAACACGAGGCTAAAGCACTCGGTACTCGGGCTGAAGTAAAAAACCTCAATTCGTTTAAAAGTGTTGAAAAGGCGGCCGAATATGAATTTAAGCGTCAGGTAGATTTGTTAGAATCTGGTGGGCGTGTAGTGCAGGAAACCAGAGGTTGGGACGACACAAAGCTTATTACTATTTCGCAGCGAAGTAAAGAAGATGCTCAAGATTATCGCTATATGCCCGACGCTGATATTCCGCCAATTCGTCTTACAAGCGAACAGGTAAATGAAATCCAAGCAAATGTGCCAATGCTTCCTTTTGAATATAGAAATAGCTGGAAAGAGTTAGAACTAGATATATCGGTGATAGAAGCGCTACTCTCAAATCAATCGTATGCCAAGTTAGTAGATGAGATTAAGCAAACTTCAACTAACGCCCACGCGCGACGTGTAGCCCATTGGTTTGCCAGTGCAATCCGCCCAGAGGACGATGTAACGGTGCAGCAACTTTCGGCCTTAAAACCGGCTGGATTTATTGAATTAGCCGACATGGTAGAGGCTGACGAATTATCGTCGACAGCCGCTAAAGAGGTATTTTCGGAACTACTTGTAAGTGATCATACAGCACGAGAGATTGCCGAACAGCGTAATTTAATACAGAATAGTGACGAAGACGAGATTGCGACGATTGTTGATGCGGTATTAAGCGATCCTGCGAGCGCGCGCTCGATAGAGGATATCAAAGCTGGTAAAGATAAGGCTATTGGTTACCTGGTTGGTCAGATTATGAAATTATCAGCTGGTAAGGCTAACCCAGCGTTGGCACAAAAATTATTACGCGAGCGACTGCGATAATGGAGGCTTGGGAGCGAGCAAAGAGTGACGAGCAAACTAAGGTTGGCTGGCGTACTATCACTACTAAATATTTTGTAACGCCAGATGGCGAGACGGCTGCTTATGATACTTTTGGAAAAGTTGATGGAAGGAGCGGTGCAGTAATTGCACTTACCAAGGATAATAAGGTTATTTTAGCTCGATAGTTTAGGCCTGGACCAGAGGCAATTATGCATGAATTACCGGGCGGAGGTATATATACAAAGACGAAGACCCAAAACAGGCGGTGTGTCGTGAATTGCTTGAGGAGACGGGTTATACAGCTGGCGACGTGCGTGAGCTGGGTGTGGCAACTGGCGACGCTTATACTAATGGACGCTGGTTTTACTACATTGCGACCGACTGCGTGAAGACTTCGGGTCAGCAGCTTGACGATGGCGAATACGTAGATGTTGAGCTTGTATCAGTTTCGCAATTGCTTGAATATGCAAAACGCAGCGAAATGACCGATACGGCGGCAGTTCTTATGGCGTACGATGAGCTTATTGCGCTAAGTGCTCTTGAGGGTATGGTTGGCGACCAAAAATAAACCTATGTTTGGGTGTAGATGTCCGACTAGCGATTGATTGCTGCCGCCATACTCGCTATACTAAAAAGAGAAAATAGGAGAGGGGTAGAATTGTGGCAGAAATTATCGTCGGTATCTTACTTGTATTAGCGTTAGTTTTTATAGGCGTATTTGTAGGTCTAGTTATTACACTAGTAAAAACCGCCCGTAAACTACAAGAAACTGGTCATAAGGTAGAGCGCACCACCACGCTTACAAAAGACCGGCTTTCTAAGTGGCAAAACGCAGCCACACTGATTGGTGGCGCTAAGGGCGCATTGAGTGCAATCAGAGAGGGAAAGGCAACTAAAAAATGAAACAATTTCATAAAATAGCACTTAGCACGGTTGTAGGAGCGGTTGCGGGCGTGGTGGCTGGTTATCTTACTGCTCCGCAAAGCGGCGCGTCTACACGCACAAGCATTAAAGATCGTGCGCGTTCATTGAAAAAAAACGGGGCACAAAAAGTTAATGCTGCACGCTCTAGCGTAGATAAAAAAGTTCAGAGTACTCGAAAAAAATAAGAAACATAAGTTATTGTTATGGATACCGCTACGCAGTCAACGCCTCTAGTAGAGTTAGCGCCACAATTGATGGCGTCTGATTATGTGCACCTTCATAACCATACCCATCATTCGCTACTTGATGGTTTGACAAAAATTCCAGCACTCGTTAATCGCGTAAAAGAACTTGGTATGAATGCGGTGGCTATTACTGACCACGGAACAATGAGCGGCACGATTGAGATGCTAAAGGCCGCACAAGATGCGGATGTAAAGCCCATTTTTGGCATGGAAGCATACGTAGCAGCGCGTTCGCGTCATGACCGCGACCCTCAAAAAGACAAAGCGCGTTACCACCTTATTATTTTGGCAATGAATAATACTGGCTATAGTAATCTTATGCAACTTTCAACTAAGGCTAATCTTGAAGGTATGTACTATAAGCCGCGTATTGATCGTGAATTACTTGAACAGTATAACGAGGGCTTAATTATTTTAAGTGCTTGTGCCAGCGGAGAGTTAGGCGAGCAACTACGCAACAATAATTATGAAGAGGCTAAAAAAATTGCCAGCTGGTACAAGGGCGTGTTTGGCGATCGGTACTACTTAGAGCTTCAAGATCATGGTCATCCGGAATGTCCGGCAAAATGGGACGTGCAAGTAGGCATTAATGCGGGGCTAGAGCGATTGTCGGCTGAGCTTGATATTCCGTGTGTAGTAACAAGCGACGGCCACTATCTCGATCACGACGATCAAGATTCACACGAAATTTTGCTGTGTGTTGGCACTGGTGCGTATCTTTCAGATGAAAAGCGCATGAGTCTGAAAGATTTTGAGTTACACGTAACCGACCCCAAAGAAATTATTGAACGCTGGAGTAAAACGCACCCAGAGGCCATACGTAATACTAAGCGTATTGCCGATCGTTGCCATGTAGAAATCGAGTTAGGTAAAATTTTAATTCCAGAATTTCCTGTGCCAGAAGGTATGACCGAAAAAACCTTTCTCGACAAACTTGTATATGAAGGTATGGCGTTTCGCTATTTAGGTGAAAGGCCAGAATCGGCTAAAGAGATGACGAACGAAGAAATTCGTAGTCGTCTGACCGACGCCCAAGTTGAGCGCCTTGATATGGAGTTTGGCGTACTCGATAAAATGGGTTACAACGGCTACTTTTTAATTGTGCAAGATTTTATTAACTGGGGGAAGGGTCAGGGGATTATTTTTGGGCCAGGTCGAGGCAGCGCTGCTGGATCGATTATTGCCTATGCGCTTAATATAACCGATTTAGATCCGCTTAAATACGATCTTCTGTTTGAGCGTTTTCTTAACCCAGACCGTATTTCTATGCCAGATATTGACATTGATATTCAAGACACGCGCCGTGGTGAGGTGATTGAGTATTGCGCTGAAAAATACGGGCGCGAGCGGGTTACGAACATTGGCACCTTTGGAACTATGGCGGCACGCGCAGCCGTACGTGATGTGGCTCGAGTGCTACAGGTACCGTATGCCGAGAGTGATCGTTTGGCTAAGTTGGTTCCACCGCCTGTACAGGGGCGACACATTCCGCTTTCTATTAGCGTAAAAGATGATCCTGATCTTAAGAAAGAATATGAAAATAGTCCTACCGCCAAAGAGGTGTTTGATTTTGCAATGAGACTAGAGGGTACTATGCGCTCGCATGGCGTACATGCTGCCGGTGTGGTTATTGCGCCCGACGATGTAGTTAAATATGTACCACTCGAAATGGCACAAAAAGGTGTGGTAGCTACGCAGTTTCCAATGGGCCCGGTTGAAGAGTTGGGGCTACTAAAAATGGATTTTCTTGGCCTCTCAAATTTAACAATTATTAATAACGCACTGCGAATTATTAAGCGTGTGTACGGTGATGATATCGACTTATCAAAACTACCACTCGACGACGAAGAAACCTATAAGCTTTTTCAACGTGGTGATACAACAGGGGTATTTCAGCTTGAATCGGCTGGTATGAAGCGTTATTTGCGCGCTTTAAAACCAAACGTGTTCGAAGATATTATCGCCATGGTGGCGTTGTATCGTCCGGGGCCAATGCAGTTTATCGATAGTTTTATTCGCCGCAAACATGGTGAAGAAGAAATTACCTATTTGCACTCAGGTATGGAAAACTCGCTTAAAAATACGTATGGAATTTTAGTCTACCAAGAGCAGTTTATGCAGATATCTAAAGAGTGGTGTGGCTTTACTGGCGGCCAGGCAGATACATTGCGAAAGGCGGTAGGTAAAAAGAAAATTGATCTTATGCGTAAAGTTAAGGTTGAGTTTGTTGAGGGCGCCATGAAGGTGAGTGGCGCCAAAAAAGAAACTGCCGAGACATTTTGGGATCAGCTGGAAGAATTTGCAAACTACTGTTTTAATAAGTCGCACGCCGCATGTTACGGATTGATTTCGTATTGGACGGCGTATTTAAAGGCGCACTACCCAGATGCTTTTATGGCGGCGCTTATGACGAGTGACCGTGACGATACGGAACGTTTAGCTATTGAAATTTCAGAATGTAAACATATGGGCATTGATGTGCTAGCGCCAGATGTGAACGAGTCGTTTAATGAATTTGCTGTGGTGCCGGGAAAAAATCAGATTAGATTTGGTATGGCGGCGGTAAAAGGTGTGGGCGAGGCGGCAGTAGAAGAGGTAATTCGTGCGCGCGAAGCAAACGGAAAATTTCAAACAATTGAGAATTTTGCCCGTACGGTAGCCACCTCAAAGTTTAACCGAAAAGCATGGGATTCGCTCATTAAATCTGGCGGGTTTGATGCACTTGGAGATCGATCCGACCTACTATTTAACCTTGAGACAATTACCGGATTCGCATCTAAAATTCAAAAAGAAGCGGCTAGCGGGCAAACCGATATTTTTGGTATGCTTGGGGCTGAGTCGAGTGTTGCAGTGCAGTCGCAGTTGCAACTGCAAGCCGCTCCAGCGAAACACACCGATAAAGAGCGACTAACTTGGGAGCGCGAATTGCTTGGGCTGTATGTGTCTGCGCATCCGCTCGACAACTACGATACTTATTTTCAGGAGCAATCAGTTCCGTTGTCGCGGGTAACGGCAGATATTGACGGGCGAAATATTACGATTGGCGGGTTAGTATCGACGGTTCGAACGATTATCACTAAATCTGGCACAAAAATGGCGTTTGTAAAACTAGAAGACAAGACAAACGAAGCCGAAATAGTAGTGTTTCCTAATTTATTCGAGCAAGTAGGCGCGCGTTTGCAGCAAGATACGGTGTTGCGAGTGAATGGCAAAGTGAATGCTCGTGATCGCGAAGGTAATTTGCGCGATGAGGCGAGTATTATAGCGAACGAAATTATTGAAGTAACTGATGAAGAGTTGCGAAATTATGAATCAACCGGCCGTAAAATGGATGCTCCAAAAATGAGTGGCAAAGTAAAAGCCATGAAGGTTGCAGAGTATAAAGCAGCAAAATTGGGTAAACCGCTTGCAAAAAAAACCGCACCACGATCTGAAGCCGAAACTAAAGTAGACGAGACACCGCGTCCGGCACCCATTCAGGATATTGCGCCACCAAAAATTGTGTATGTGCGCATTGTAAACCCTGAAGACGTTGTCATGCTCGAGGGTTTAAAGCAGCACTGCACGCAGCACAGCGGTGGACTAGAAATAATTTTAGTGGTTGGGGGGAATAAATCGGCTATGCGTTTACCGTTTAAGGTAGACGGAAGCGATGAGTTGGTTGCAAAATTAGTTAAGCTTTGCGGTGAAGATGCGGTGGTTGTAAAGTAGCTAAAGTTCGATGGCTAGTTTGTAGAGCGCGATGCCAGCGGCAACACTTACGTTAAACGATTCTTTTTGGCCTTTCATTGGTATTTCAACTAGCGTGTCGCATAATTCAAGGTGTTCAGCGCTAATACCGTTAACTTCTTCTCCCAGTAGGAGCGCTACAGTAGATGAGGGTTTAAGGTTTGAGAGTGGTACACTGTTTTCATTTAGCTCAAGACCAATAAGCTGAGTTGAGGGGTGAGCGAGTCGCCACTCTTCTAGTGATTCGTAATGAGATATAGTAATGAGTTTTTCTGCGCCGAGTGCAGTTTTATGAATTTGCAATGTAAGTTTATTAGCAATATGGGGCAAACGTTTATCGCCCGCAGCTAAAAGCGGATACGGTGTGTAGCCACTACATATAAGTTCGCTTACACCAAACCCTTCGCAGGTGCGAATAATCGACCCAATATTATGAGTTGAACGGATATTGTGAGCGATTACGGTGATATTCGGCATTGCATGTTTAAGTATATCACTGCATGGTGCTTATGTTTTTGTGCTATAGTAAACATAAGTTATGGACGAACAAAAAATCCAATCTCGCCGCCGCGATGGCGATGAACAGGCTACTCAAAAGCGCGCTGGTATTTTAGGGCTACAATATATTGATATGCGTGGCATTGAGGAGACACTGCCTCTAGTGGTCAATCTTGTAGCGGTTGAAGATATGTACAAACATAAAATGGTGCCGCTGATTGAAGGAGGTGGTAGTGAACCTTTTCAATTTGGTGTAACATCGCAAACACCACGATCTGTTTTAGAACAGATGAGTAAAGAATACTCAGATAGCGGAAAGCAGATTGCGTTTTATCTAATTTCGCTTAGTGCTTTCCGTGCCATGATGTTGCGCTTTGATCCGCCGAAAAAAATTGTGTACGACGACATTGTAGTGGCTCAAGATGGCGCAAGCGATACGATTGCCGCCGTAAGCGCCACACTAAACTCGGTGGGAAGCGATGAGGTTTTCGAATATTTAATTGATCAAGCCGATAGACTTGGTGCGAGCGATATTCATATTGAAAACCAACGGACACAAATTCGGGTTAGAATGCGTATCGACGGTGCGCTGCACGAGGTGGCGGAGCTACACAAAGAACGTTACCGAGTAATTATGGCGACAATTGGTAGCCGAGCAAATATTTCTACGGCTGCAAAAACACCGCAATCTGGTCATATGCAGCAAGATATTCATCGCTCGGGTGCTTCGCATCTTCTAAATATCCGCATAGAAACGGTGCCAACTATGTACGGCCAAGACGCTGTAATGCGTTTGTTTAATTTCGATGAAAGTCTGCTACAGCTAGATGTGCTTGGTATTGGAGAAAATGAGCGTAAACAAATTGATGAAATTATTTCTCACCCCCGCGGTATGGTGCTGATGGTGGGCCCAACAGGAAGTGGTAAATCGACAACGCTTTATAGTATGCTGAACGCACTTAATACGTCGGATAGAAAAATTATTACCCTAGAAGATCCTGTTGAATACGGCATTACGGGCGTAACGCAAATCCCGATCGATACCACCGGAGGCCAAACTTTTGCCGATGGCCTCAGGAGCGTGCTGCGCCTTGACCCAGACGTAGTGATGGTTGGTGAGGTGCGCGATAAAGAGACGGCAAAAACTGCGATTCAAGCCTCTATTACGGGGCATCTGGTACTTTCGAGTTTCCATGCTAATTCAACAGCTACGGCGTTTAGTCGAATGATTGATCTTATTGGTGTAAACCCAATTTTTAGTTCAGCTATTCGGCTTGTTATTGCACAACGGCTGGTTCGCCGATTACACAACCCAACTAAGCAGGCCTACTCGCCTGATGACGCAACGGTTGCCTGGATTAAATCTGCACTTAAAGATTTACCAGATCATATAGCACAACCTGATTATGAAAATATGCAACTTTGGAAACCGATTCCTTCTGATGATGCACCGTTCGGCTATAAGGGGCGAGTGGTTATTATGGAGCAAATGGTAGTAAATGAGTCGATCCAAAAGTACTTGCGTGGTGAAATTATTGATGTGCACAGTGAAACAATTGAAGCGCAGGCTAAGAAAGATGGCATGGTAACACTTTTACAAGCGGGCGTGCTCGCGGCACTGCGCGGCGAAACCACTATCGAAGAGATAAACAGAGTTATATAAGTTTCACCCAATCTTAGATACTGGCCTTGGCCTGTAGCCTTTCAATAATTACAAAAGTATGCTAAAGTAAGTAACTGATTGTATATATAAAAGATAAGCGAGAGATAAGATGAGTTTTGCATTAATTCAAAAAGTAAACGACGAGCAGAAAAAACACGATGTAGTTGCCGTTCGCAGCGGTGATACTGTTCGGGTTCACCAAAAAATTAAAGAAGGCAACAAAGAGCGTGTGCAGGTATTTGAAGGCGTGGTTATTCGAACCGACAACAAACAATCGCACACTTCACGAATTACTGTTCGTAAGATTGCTAGCGGTGTTGGTGTTGAGAAAAGCTTTTTACTTCATAGCCCGCTCGTAGAAAAAGTAGAAGTTGTTCGACGTTCAAAAGTTCGCCGTAACTACCTGTCGTTCCTTCGTAACCGTAGCGGTAAAAGCGCCCGCCTTGCAGCTGTTAAGTTTGATCGCGAGGCGATTAACACAGTAAAAGAAGCGCCGGTAGCTAAACAAAAGACAGAAGAGTCTACTGACGAAGCTAAGTAGTTTCGTAAAACTATACAAAAAATCCGCATCATAGCGGATTTTTTATTTGCTGATGCTATTAACACGGAACTTAATATGACTAATAAATTTATGTAAATAAAGCCGTCGAGTCACGAAATTGCAAATATAACGGCACCACAACACAGCACTGCTATAATTTGTATATGATATTAGGCATAGACGAAGTTGGGCGTGGGCCGTGGGCGGGGCCGTTGGTAATTGGTGCGGTTGTTTTGGGCAGCACTGAGATTGATGGGCTAACGGATAGTAAAAAGCTGTCTATGAAACGACGAGAGCTGTTGTGTGATGAAATTTATAGTAAAGCATCTGCCGTAGGCTTGGGATGGGTTTCAGCAGCAGAAATTGATGAGATTGGTTTAAGCACCAGTCTCGCTTTGGCTACTCGGCGAGCGGTTGAACAAATAACACAGCCGTATCATGAAATTATTATTGACGGTACGATTAACTTTTTGCGTGACACAGCTAAAGGTCCGTACGTTACGACGCTTAAAAAGGCTGACCTACTTATTCCAAGCGTAAGTGCCGCCTCGATAGTAGCAAAGGTGGCGCGCGATAGATACATGGCGGAACAGGGTAAACTGTATCCAGAATACGGTTTTGATGCCCATGTTGGCTATGGCACGGCTGCGCACCGAGCTGCCATAGAAATGTATGGTGTAACGCCGCTACATAGGCTTAGCTTTGCGCCTTTGCAAAAGTATAGAACTTCAAGCAAAAGCGAGCCTGTTTCTGGCAAAGATACTTATTGGCACACTACAGAAGCTGGGCAGCGCGGTGAGGCGGCGGTTGTCTCTTTTCTTGAGATAAGCGGACATACAATTTTAGCAAAAAATTGGAAAACCAAGTACTGTGAAATTGATATTATTTCGCGACTAGAGTCGACCATATATTTTACGGAAGTAAAATATCGTCGAACACATAAACAGGGCGATGGATTGGCGGCAATTACACCAAGTAAAGTACGCCAAATGAAATTTGCTACTACGGTGTATATGCAGCGCTACGGATTGAATGCTAGCAATTTACGTCTTGCGGTTGCAAGTGTAACGGGTGAAAATTATGCGGTTGAAACGTGGTTTGCGCTCGACTAGCGTAAGCGTTCAGTTTTGTGTGCTAGTGTGTCGTAGCGAATTAGTTGTGATGGCGGAGTGTTTAGTGGTACTTCGCCGCCGTCTATGTAAAAATCAACTAAGTCGCCAAAATAGGTATGAGCCTCATTGATAGAATGGGCGGGTGTTAATCCTTCTGGGTTTGCGCTGGGTGCGATGAGGGGACCAGTTTTGTCGATAAGTTGACATAACAAAGGGGAATTTGGTAGTCGATAAGCTACAGACATATTGCCGCGCTGCAGCCACTGTGGCGCGTTAACGCTCGGTAAAATAACACTTACTGCAGCAGGCCACACGCTACTAAGGTAGGCGATTGTATCCGCGTCATAATAATCATACAGCTGCCCGAGCGATGATATAAGTATGATTGGAGACTTTGTTGGCGTGCGACCTTTTACTGTGTAGACACGCTCTACTGCTAGGTTGTCACTTGCTTTCGCTACTACACCATAGAGTGTGTCGGTGCGAAGAACGCCAATACCACCTGGCTTGTTTAAAAAGCCTATGGCATCGTTTTGGCTTGTTAATATAGGTGCAGTAGACATGGTCTTACATTACACCTCACTTAAATATGCGTCGACCGCTGGTTTGTCGCGAGCAATTAGTTCTATGCGCCCGTCAATATCACTTATACCCATTTGAATGGTGCGGCGAAGTGACGGGTCACTGAGCATAGGAGTGAAGAACGCTACGAATTCATCTCGTTGGGCTGAGGTTGACAGGGTAGAGCCAGCAAAACGCGGATAGTTATCAAAACTTTTATCGCCAGCAAAAGTTTCAAGTATCCATGGCCAGTTTTCTTGAAGCCATTGCCACGTTGCGGTGCGGCTTTCGCGACTGCGTAACAGATAGGCGATCCAGCGTGCTGCATCTTGTGGTCGTACTGTTTTAGTATCTTTTACGCTGCTAAGTAACAGAGTATGTGAAGCTGGGTGCCTTGTGCTCGTAATACCAGCGAGTAGGTCATCGCGAATTTCAGCAGAAGAGGCAGTTTTATATTCACGCAAAAGCGATTCAACAATCTCTTTATTGCCGTGGCGAACAACTGAACTTAGTATAAGTGGGCGTAATTCGGGGTTGAGCGAAGCAAGTGGCGTGGTTTCGTAGCGAGACGATGCTTCTTTAAGGGCTGTTGAATCTTCAGAATATAGCATTAATCCAATAATGGTTGGTCGCAACAAACTGTCCGACTCTGGCTCGTCTGTACGCGCTTCCCAGCCGAGTCGTTCGTATTGGTCGCGGGCTATACGACCAGCAATCTTCTTTAGGCCTGCTTCACTTTCGCTGTCTGTGTCAACAAAAATTTTTAATTCGCCAAGTACGCTTGCCATTACACCCCATACCTGTTCGTTGGTCTCGTGGGAGTATGCTTCAAGAAGGGGAAGCAAATCGGCCGACGGAATATAATCACCGCGCGCCAACAACGCTGCTTCGCTAAGTAGTCGCATTCGATCAATCGGGTTTCGAATCTCCCTGTCGCTAATTCGCGAAGTAAGCTCGACCATTAAGCGTGGGTCATAGTGTGTAATAAAATGTGCGTTTGAGCTTTCATTAAGCATAAAATCGTCGCTCGTGTCGCATTCTACCGTTGGTGTGTCGAGAAGTTCGGGGAGATTGATATTTTGAGAGCCAAGCGGAATAGGCCATACGTTTTCGGAGTGCTGGTGTGGTCCAATGTAAAAGCGCTGCTGCGCGAGCGTTAGTCGATCTTCTTTTTCGGTTACATGAACTACCGGAAATCCTGGCGTCGAAATCCATTCATTCATAAGGCGGGCAACCGGCTTGTCGGTGTGTGACTCAATGGCGCGCCATAAATCTTCGCCGGTGGTATTGCTGTATGCATGATCGTTAAAGTACTGCCTAAGACCGGCTCTAAACGCATCTGTACCTACAAAAGATTGCATCATTCGAAGCAAGCGCGCACCTTTGGCGTAAACTATTGCGCCGTCAAACAATGTAGAAATTTCGTCTGGGTGATTGACGTCCATTTTAACAGACTGTACGCCTTCAATCGCATCACGCTTTAGCGCATAGGGAACCTCGCCACTAGCAAAATCTAGCCATATATTCCAGTCGGGTTCTATTGCGTCAACGCAGATATATTCCATTACTGTGGCGAAACTTTCGTTTAACCAAAGGTCGTCCCACCACTTCATTGTTACGAGATTGCCAAACCACTGATGAGCGAGCTCGTGAGCGATAACGGTTGCAATATAGCGTTTTGACGTAATGCTTGACGAGGCTGGGTCGGCAAGTAGAGCAACTTCACGGTAAGTAATTAACCCCCAGTTTTCCATGGCGCCACTTGAAAAATCTGGAAGCGCAACGTGATCAGACTTTGGTAGCGGGTAGTCAATTCCAAAATAATCGTTGTAAAACTCGATTGAGCGAACAGCAATATCGAGTGCAAAATTAAGGCTATCGGCCGGTTGGGCATGTGTGGCATAAATATTTACTTCAACGCCACCTTTAGTGTGCGCAGTAGCGCGCTGCAAATCTCCTACTACAAACGCTAGTAAGTAGGTACTCATTCGCGGTGATGCTTCGAAAGTAGTTGTCGTAAGGTTACCGTTTTGTTTCTTGTGCGCTACCGGCATGTTGCCAAGCACCTGCACGCCGGTTTCGGTTGTGAGCGCAAGGTTAAAAATCGCCTTAGCCTCTGGTTCGTCTACGCACGGAAACACTTCACGCGCGTGATGGCTTTCAAATTGTGTCGCCAGTAATTCTCTCGTCTCACCTTCGTACTCAAAGTAGCATGGGTAAAGCCCGTGCATGGCATCGGTAATTTGGCCAGTATATTTGATGGTTACAATATGCGAACCAGCATCTAATGATTCGTGCGTGGCATAAATTTCATCATTTTCGCCATAAGTAACTTCTGCTTTTTGGCCGTCGATAGTAATTTGGCTGATGGTTAATTCTTTGGCGTGCAGTGCAACTTGCGATGAAGACGTGGTGCCGTGAATAGTTGCTGTCCCCTCAAATGTGCGCGCCAAGCGGTTAAGCGTTAATGAGAGATCGTAAGTGTGAGGCAGAAACTGCTCAATAAGGTGAGAAACTTTAGTCATAACTATATTATACTAGGTTTATAATGTGGGGGCGAAAAAACTATAGAAAACGTCGTTTAATTGGGTTGATATTATTTGTTGCGGCTGGTGCGCTGCTTGCAGGTACGAACTATGGTGGTGTTGAGGATATAGCGCAAAATAATTCAGCACCAAAAGTACAAGAGACTACAGATACATCGAGATTAGCACGCTCGGCGCTTAATGAGTTGCCCGCAAAAGGTAGAGCTGCGAAAACTGGATATAACCGTGAGAACTTTTCTGATGGATGGGGTGAGCTGGCAGGCTGCGGTATGCGTGATGTGATTTTAAATCGTGATTTGCGTGACGTGCAGATAAATATAGAATGCCAAGTGGTGAGCGGTGTGCTCAATGATCCGTATACAGGCAAGCAAATTGTATTTAAGCGCGGACCGGAAAGTAGCCAGATGGTACAAATTGATCACGTGGTGGCGCTTTCTAATGCTTGGCAAACTGGGGCGCAGCAACTGCCGCAGGTTCGGCGTTATGCGTTCTCTAACGATCCGCTTAATCTACTTGCAGTAGATGGCGAAACCAATAATCAAAAGGGTTCCAGCGACGCTGCCTCGTGGTTGCCGCCGCATAAGCCATTTCGCTGTCAATATGTTGCTCGGCAGATTGCTGTAAAACAACGCTACAATTTATGGGTTACTCCAGCTGAAAAGCAAGCAATGGAAAAAGTGTTATCGCAACCCGAATGTAGCAACCAAACATTGCCATAATATGAATAAATCTTGCTTAAATACACTAGGGAGGGTATAGTAAAAGAAGTAGCCGGCCCCAAAGGGTCGGACTTTTTTATAAGAAAGGAACTTTATATGGAAGATTTGAACATTAAACAACTTACACTTGCTGTACGTACAATTGCTGAAGAGAAAAACTTGCCAGAAGAAACAGTAATGTCGGTAATTGAACAGGCAATTGCCGCTGCTTGGCGCCGCGACAACGGTGAGCGCGAGCAAGAGGTTCGCGCAAAACTAAATGTAAACGACGGCACGGCAGAAGTATATGTTGCACGCGAAGTGGTGGAAGATCCGCTGAACGACGCAATTGAGCTAGGGGTTGATGAGGCTCGTACGCTAAAAGCTGATGCTGAAATTGGTGATATTATTGAGGAGAAATTTGAGGTTACTCAGTTTGGTCGCGTGGCTGCGCAAACTGCAAAACAAGTAGTCTTGCAACGTCTTCGCGAGGCTGAGCGTGAAGTTGTGCTGGCGGAGTTTGAGGATAAAATTGGTACGGTTATAACTGGTGTGGTGCAGCGGGTTGATCCGCGAGTGGTACGCGTAGAAATTGGTAAAGCTACCGGTATTCTGCCACAGAGTGAGCAAATTCAGGGTGAATACTACTCAATTGGTAGCCGAATTAAAGTATTGATTAAAGATATTGAGCGCGAAAATCGTGGACCACAACTTATTTTAAGCCGCGGTAGCGAATACTTTGTGGAATACCTCTTTCGCCAAGAAGTTCCAGAAATGGAAACTGGTGCAGTAGAAATTAAGTCGATTGCTCGAGAAGCTGGTCGTCGCACTAAATTAGCAGTTCATTCGGCACTGCCTGGTGTCGATCCGGTTGGTACTTTTGTGGGCGGCCACGGAACACGTGTACAATCGGTAATGAACGAAATTGGTGACCAAGAAAAAATTGACATCGTAACATATAGCGACAACCCAAGCGACTTTATTATTAATGCCATGAGTCCGGCTGATGTAATTAGAGTTGAAGTTGACGAGACGGCGAAGCGCGCAAAAGTTATCGTAAGCGAAGACCAGCAGTCGATAGCGATTGGACGAGCCGGACAAAACGTGCGTCTTGCAAGCCGCTTAACCGGTTACGAACTCGATATTGAAACTGGGTCATCAACCCCAGAACCAACCAAAGAAACGCCAAAAAAGAACGTTGAAGATAGTTTATTCTCTGCGCTTAATGAATCCGACGAGCAGTAGATAGACCAAACAATATAGTAATTAGCACTCTTTACTAAGGAGTGCTAATTTGTTATTCTAGAGTAAGAGATAAAAAGAAATCGCGGGGGAATATGCCAGAGGATTTTCAAGAGTTTGCACCACGACTTACCGACAATGCACGAGTAAGTTTGCAGCATGCTGAAGCAATTGCACGCTCAAGCGGCAGTGCGTATATTGGCACAGAGCATGTATTGCTCGGTGTACTCGCGCAAGGTTCATCTGTTGCGGCAAAATTTTTAGCCGACATTGGTATTACACTTGATAGAGCCGAGCTTGCGCTTAATCTAACGCCACGTTCTCTTGTGGTAAGTACGGGATCTAAGGGTTTGTCTGAAACTGCTAAGCTTACGCTACGTATGAGCTGGGAGCTTGCAAAAGAGTTTCAGCAAGATTACTTGGGTACGGAACACATATTGTATAGTATTTTGGTACAAAAAAATGCGCGTGCTACGGTACTGTTAAAAGATATGAGTGTAGATATTGATGAATTAAAAGGAGACATTGAACAGTTTTTTGATCGCCAGCGCAGTGAAATTGAAGCTGATATGCAAGAACCGAGTACCCAGCGACGTAAACGTAGCGGAGTACTTGCTGCATTTAGTGTTGATTTAACCGAAAAAGCCCGCGCCCAACAACTCGATCCGGTGATTGGACGCGATGAGCAGATTGAACGAATAATTTCGGTACTAAGTAGGCGTACAAAAAACAATCCAGTGCTTTTAGGCGACCCTGGCGTAGGAAAGACGGCTGTCGTAGAAGGCTTAGCTCAGCGAATTGTAGCTGAAGACGTGCCCGATCATCTGCTTGATGTTCGGCTGCTAGAGCTTGATTTAACGGCAATGATTGCCGGAACAAAATATCGCGGTGAATTTGAAGAGCGACTCAAAAAAGTAATTGATGAAGTCCAGCAGTCTCCGCATACAGTATTATTTATTGATGAAATTCATAGTCTTATGGGGGCTGGTGCCGCCGAGGGGGCTTTAGATGCGGCAAATATTCTTAAGCCAGCTTTAGCAAGGGGCGAGATTCGTGTGATTGGCGCGACGACACAAGATGAATATCGTAAATCTATAGAAAAAGACGCAGCTTTAGAGCGTCGCTTTCAAGTGGTGCGCGTTCCCGAACCTTCAAAAGAACTAACAGTGCGAATTATCAAAGGCTTGCGCCTCCATTACGAAGATTACCATAGGGTTACCTTTGACGACGAGGCGATTGAACTCGCGGTTCATTTAGCCGATAAATATATTGCTGATCGGTTTATGCCCGACAAGGCACTTGACGTAATTGACGAGGCTGCCGCGCTACTTAGGGTGAAATCTGGTCGACGACCAAGTAGAGAGCGTGATTTAAAAAAGCAGCTTTTACATCTTGAGGCGAAAATGAATGAAGCTGTAACGGCTGAAGATTATGAGCGGGCGGCGCTATATAAAATGCGCATGAGTCGTTTGCAAGAGAAACTCGACGAGGCTACACATACAAATAAGCAACCGGTGCCGCTTACACTCGATGAGCCAGCGATTGCGAGAGCCATTACTATAATGACCGGTATACCACTTGATAGAATAAAGAAAGATGAAGCACGACAATTGCTGCGGCTTGAAAAAACTTTGGCTTCACACATTATTGGTCAGGAGGAGGCGGTAGCTCAGGTAGCAAAAGCGTTACGTCGTAACCGAAGTGGAGTTTCTGATGAGAAGCGACCAATTGGCTCGTTTATTTTTATGGGTCCAACGGGTGTTGGGAAAACACAGCTTGCAAAAGTTCTCGCACGAGAAGTGTTCGGTGATGAGAATAGTCTTATCAAAATAGACATGAGTGAGTTTAGCGAAAAGCATACCGCGGCTCGGTTGGTAGGAGCGCCCGCAGGATATGTTGGGTATGAAGATGGTGGTAAATTAACCGAAGCAGTGCGACGAAAACCGTATAGCGTACTGCTATTTGATGAGGTTGAAAAAGCGCACCGAGATATATTTAATATTTTGCTGCAAATTTTAGAGGATGGCACGCTAACAGATGCAAAAGGTCGTACGGTAAAATTTAATAACACCATTATTATTCTTACGAGTAATTTGGGTGCCGAACGAATGCAAAAAGAAGCGTCGCTAGGGTTCGAGGCGTCAACGCGTGACGAAAAGCAGGCTGTGGAAGCGTTACATGTGCAGAATGCTCGCCATGCGCGTGAAGCGCTAGAGAAAATGATGAGACCTGAGCTGATTAATCGGTTTGATTCAGTTGTTACATTTCATAGCCTATCGAGGCGTCAGGTTTCGCGCGTGCTTACGATTTTACTAAACGAATTGCAGAGTAGACTTGCTCGTCAAGGGGTTCGCCTAGTGCTAACGCCGGGGGCGCGAAAAGTACTCATTACTCGTGGTTACGACAGAAAATATGGTGCGCGGCACATGCGCCAGGTTCTGCAAGATTCGTTAGAGCATTTAGTCGCAGAAGCATTGCTTAGTGGTACACTAGAGACAGGGACAGTTGCAACTATTTCGGCGAAAAAGGGTGAACTACAGCTACATGAAACACGAGAATAGAAGTAAGGTGCAGTACGGTGGCGCACTGGCGCGCGGTATAGTTTTTGCTGTATTTGTGATTTTGGCACTTGGCGTAATAATTTTTCATCAGAAAATATGGGACACCATACGCTATTATTCGTATCAACCAAGTGCTGAAATAGAGCAAATTGTTAAAACCGCGGGTCTTGTGGGCGATGGTAAATTTTATTTTTATACTTCTCAGCCTAAATTGCAGCCTGCCAAAGAGTTTAATGCTTCTTGCGCTCAACACGAAGAGCAAAGTGCAATCTTAGGATGTTATAATGGCTTAACGATTGCAATTTACGACATAGACGACGAACGCTTAAGTGGCGTTAAAGAAGTGACTGCTGCACACGAGATGCTTCATGCGGCATGGGATCGATTGTCAGCCGATGAGCAGAAGCGGCTAAGTGAGCAGTTAGAGGCGGTGTATGAACAGCACAAAACGGATAAGTTAGAGGAGCGAATGGAATATTACGCTCGTACGCAACCAGGAGAACGAGCTAACGAACTGCACTCTATCTTAGGCACAGAGCTACGGGAAATTTCGCCAGAATTAGAGCAATACTATGCTAAATATTTTAATGACCGACAGCAGGTTGTGAATTTATTTTACCAGTACGAGTCGGTGTTCGAGGAGGTAACGAATCGTCTGCAAACGCTGTCGCAGACACTTACTGGGCAAGCAGCCTCTATTAATCAAAAAACTGCCGATTATAATGCGCAGGCTGCAACGTTAATGCGTGATATTGAACAGTTTAATTTACGCGCACAGCGTGGTGAGTTTGATTCGCAGTCGCAGTTTAACGCTGAGCGCGCTCGTTTAGTGACACGTAGCGAAGCGCTTGAGTCGTCGCGTCGGTCACTTGAGATTGAACAGCAAGCTTATAATGCGACAGTCGAAGAATATAATCAGACAGCCGATGAGTCTAATCAACTTAATAAAATATTAAATTCCCAGCTATCCGAGGCACCGGCAATTTAATATGGCAAAATCACGCAGTCAGTATGTATGCCAAAACTGTGCCGCTAGCTATTCTAAGTGGAGCGGACGATGTGAACAGTGTGGTGAATGGAATACACTGGTTGAGCAAACGCCAATAGCGAGTGGCAGTTCGGCACTCGACCGCAGTATGCAATCTGGTAAAGTATTGACGGCGCAGCAGTTTAGTGAAATAAAAACCGAATCTGCAGTGTCTCGTCTTAAAACCGAATTTAAGGATTTAGACGAAGTGCTGGGCGGTGGTATTGTTCCAAGCGGCGTGGTGCTACTAGCTGGGCAGCCTGGAATTGGTAAAAGTACTCTACTTTTACAAGTTACTGCAAATATCGCAACGTCACGCCGAGTGCTGTATGTAAGCGGTGAGGAATCGGCATCACAGGTAAAGCTGCGCGCTGAACGTTTGGGCGCCAATGAATCAATGCATCTTGCTTTTGCTGCCTCAACTAGCGCCGATGATATTGCTGCAACTATTCGTGGCGAGTCGTACGACTTGGTGGTGATTGATTCAATTCAAACCATGAGCCTAAATGATATTACCTCTGCTCCTGGAACGGTTAGTCAAATTACTAACGCTAGCAATGCAATTATTCGTGCCGCTAAACAATCGCAGGCGGCAGTTATATTAGTTGGGCATGTTACAAAAGAGGGCAGTATTGCTGGACCAAAAATATTAGAACATTTAGTAGATGTAGTGCTGCAATTTGAAGGTGATCGCTATGGCGGTTTTAAAGTTGTTCGTGCGGTAAAAAATCGCTATGGCTCAACTAATGAAGCTGCCTTATTTGAAATGGGAGAACGTGGATTAAAACTGGTTGAAAATCCGTCGGCAGCACTACTTTCGGAACGTCAGAATGCTGACGGCTCAATTGTGCTGGCAACGCTTGAAGGCACTCGCCCGCTGCTTGTAGAAATTCAAGCGCTTGTAAATTCAACTAATTTCGGCTATCCTAAGCGTACGGCAAGTGGATTCGATATAAATCGACTTAATCTACTTATTGCGGTCTTAGAAAAACGAACCAAACTGCAGCTGTCGGATAAAGACGTATATGTAAATGTAGTGGGCGGACTTAAACTACAAGATCCGGCTGCCGATATGGCGGTAGCAATGGCAATTGCAAGTGCCGCGGCGGGTAAGCGTTTAGATGATGACTGTGTAGTGTTCGGCGAACTTGGTTTAGGTGGCGAAATCCGTTCCGCGCAGAGTGCAGAGCGTCGTACGGCCGAGGCGCGTAAACTTGGTTTTAAATATGCAATTGGACCAAAATCGTCGGATAAATTTATTAAAAGCGTGCAAGATTTAAGATCGGCACTGACAACATATCTTCAATAAATAGTATTGAAAGAAAAAAGGAAATTATGGAAATTATATTACAACTACTTACAGTAGGCTTACTCGTGCTAATTGGTGTGCGTCTTGAGGCGCTACGGCCAAGAGGAACATTTCGTTCACGTAATGTAGGTAAAGGGGAAAAAACAGTGTTTGTTGATACTTCGGCACTTATGGACGGCAGGATTGCTCATGTAGCGAAAGCCGGTTTTATGCCCGGATTGCTAGCAATACCACGTAGCGTTGTTGCCGAACTGCAGATGTTAGCGGACAACGGTGACAGCAGCAAACGGGCACGTGCCCGCTACGGTTTAGACCTCATTAAAGAACTGCAAAATATGCCGGACAGTCGAGTGTCAATTATCTCTGATGGGATCGCAAAAGAAGGGGTAGACAATCGGCTGCTTGAACTGGCGCGAAATAATGATGGTATAATTTGCACGCTCGATTATAACCTCAATAAAGTGGCGGCAGTAGAGAATATTAAAATACTTAATATAAATGAGTTAGCTCAGTCGCTTCGTATGGCTCATATGCCAGGTGAAATTTTTGAGCTGGAACTTAAAACAAAAGGTCAAGATTCGCATCAGGCGGTCGGTCATCTTTCTGACGGCACGATGGTAGTCGTTGAGCATGCAAGTAAGTATATCGGAAAAACTAAACCGGTGGAAGTGATTCGCAGTTTGCAAACCGAAGCTGGAAAAATGATGTTTGCTCGAATTTCTCCCTTATATGAGATTAAGAATGGCGAATCTGTGGCTGCAACTAAACCAAGCCAAAATTCTACAACAGAAAAACCTGAAGCGACAAAAAAAGCATCAAAAAGGCCACAGGGTCGAAAGCCGCGCGATGAGCAAAAAATGCTTGAACAGTCAGAGGTGGCTATTACTACTAAAGATCAGAACGAACCCTCACCTAAGGGCAGGGTTCGAGCCTATCATGCAATTCCCGCGCCAAGCAAGGCAGTTAAAAAGGCTGCTAGTAATGCACGTACTAGTAACACCGATGAGCCAAAACGGCGCACTGGTGTGGTGAAAACGCAATTAGCTAACGAACCTAGTAAGGTAGCTAAGTTGTCTAAGCGTCCTAAAACACAGGCTCAACGCGAGGCGTCATTTATAGCGCTTATTGACGAGACGAACGGTAATGACTAATCGTCGTTGCGATTATTGCCGCGACCCGAGTTTGATGAGTTTTCGGTAGAAGACGATGATACGGTAAGTGTGCTTGAGCCGCTTGCGGTATAATAGGCGCTGTCACGTATGTTAACGGTAATATTTTTTGTACCAGGTGATGATGCAGTATACGTTGCTGTTTGAACGCCGCTACCAGATATCGAACTACTCTTAACTGATTCGCCATCAACTAAAATATCAATTGTCTCTAGTCCGTGTGTACCTTGTTGAACGGTGGCACGAATCGTATACTCATTGCCACGATTACTCACCGCAATTGATCCGATAGATGGTTTAGCGTCGTCACATTTATGAAGTTCATCTCTGTTGGCCGCGTCGTAGCCATTGGTATTTGTAAAAACTTCACGCTTTGTTACTGGGTCGGTCGATTTTGTAACGTCAATTTCTATTCGAGCCGCCTCAGGGGTGCAGTCTGTAGCCAGCTTTTTCGAAACGCGATCGAATGTAAGTTTTGCATTTGATTGTCCTTGACGGCGATTCCACCATGATGGATAAAGCTCTTTACCTTGCTGCTGTATGCCTTCGGGCCTGTCAAACCAAGCATTGCTATTCCATTTACCTTCGGGCGCATATACTTCTTTATGTGCAAATTCTAGCACCGGCCGCACAATACGGTTACCCATGGCAGAGTTTGAAGACGAAATGTTGCGAGTGTCGTTATTGCCAAGCCACACGCCCATTGAAAGAGCCGGACTGTAGGTCATAAGCCATAGGTCTTTTGGTTTTTTATTAATATCGGAAGTACCGGTTTTAGAGGCGGTGCGTACACCAGGTACGGTAAGTGCGTTGCTACCATGCAGTGGTGTGCTAGCGGCTTGATCTCCAAGAATATCACTAATAATGTAAGCAATTTGCGGATCAAGTACCTGTTTGCTTTCTTCTTTCCATTTTTTTAATGTATCACCCTGAGAGTTTTTAACTTCTAATACGGTTGAAGTTGGCCGGTAAGTGCCATTACGCGCCAAAGTGGCATAGGCGTTTACCATTTGAGTCTGTTTAACAGTACAGGCACCAATAGCCGCCGATAAACCAACACCTGCTGCTTCTTCTTGTGTGCAGTAATTTGTAGCACCGGCATCGCGAATTGTCTTGATTGATTGTTCTACGCCTGTAATTTCCATGGCTTTTACCGCAGGTACGTTTCGCGATAGCGCTAATCCTTGACGAATATTAATATTACCCATAAAACGACCGTCGTGGTTTTGCAGCGGTGCGCCATAAATGGAATCGATATTTTCATCGCGCAATATACTGCCGCTACCAAAGTTAGTTTGGTTTGAGCCTTTATCTTTAAAAAGCTCAGCAAATACAAATGGCTTTACGGTGGAGCCGGGTTGAATAAATGATTCAGCGGCGTTCGTTTGGCCAAAGCCGGTATAGCTGTAGTCGCGGCTGCCAACCATGGCTACAATTTGCCCAGTTGCAGTATCTTCAACAGTCGCTGCGGCATTGCTAATGCCAAATGATTCTGGCGTGCCGCTTGCAAAAAATGCACCGACTTGCTCTTGTAATTTGTCTTGGATACGCTTGTCCAGTGTGGTGGTTACAGAGAGTCCGCCTTGACCGACAGTTGCTTTACCAAGCTCGCGTTCAAGCTGTGAACGAACCGATAGCACAAAATGTGGAGCGCTAATGTCGGCACCATCGGTTACCAGTGGCTGAATGGTGTCGAGAATTGCATAAGCCTTGGCGTCATCTGCTTCTTGGCGTGTAATAAAGTTTTGACTTACCATTTTATCAAGTACGTTATGCTGACGAGTGATTAACGCAGTGTGTCCAGCCTCATTGTACGGGTCGTATAATCCAGGTTGATTAGGAATGGCGGCAAGCATGGCAGATTCTGGTAGATTTAGCTCTAGCGCTGGCTTGCCAAAGTAAGTTTGCGCTGCGGACTCGGCGCCATTTCGGCGGCCACCATACGGCGACTCGTTAAGGTAAAGTGCCAAAATATCATTCTTGTCATACATACGCTCAACTTCGATTGCTAGAATAATCTCTTTTATTTTTCGCGGAATACCTCCAAAGCCGCGATCGCTTGCTTCATCGGCAAAGAATACCTGCTTTACAAGTTGCTGGGTAAGGGTAGAGCCACCTTGAGTGGAGTTGCCGCGTGCGTTTGAGACGGTAGCACGAACAATGCCAGTCGGGCTAACTCCGTGATGATCATAAAAATCTTGATCCTCAATGGCAATGGTAGCCTCTTTAAGAAGCGGACTAATCTGATCGCTCTCAACTACAAGTTTGTAGTTGCCGTCGCCCTTATCTTCGTAAAGCAGTTGACCATTGCGGTCATAATATTTTGTAACAGTGGTTTGAACACGCTTTGCAATTTCGCTTGGGCGAATTTGGTCAACGTCTTTACGATAGTAGGCAAAAAGACCACCAGTAAATAATACACCTGCAAGTAACACTACGGCACCAACTTTTAATAGCGCCAGCGCGCCAGCTTTAGAGAACCAGTAACCAGCAACACGCTTTGGGTGCAAACGATACAACGCCCGCTTAACTGGGTGCTTTGGCAGTGTCGCTAAATATTCGGCCCTACGGCGTGATGCAGCATCTTTTTTGGTTTTACGCTTATGCGTTAAGTTGGAATACACGCTCATACGGCGTGAATTTGATGATTTCTTACCCACACTAAATTTCCTCATACAATGTTACCTCTTAGTATAGCACTTTTTGCATTAATAAAAGTCTCTATTCTGCTATACTTTTATAGAGAACAACCAAGGTAAAGGGAGCAGTATGAAATTATCCGAAGAACTAGTGTGGCGTGGTTTTTACAACCAGACAACATTTGGGTCAATCGAAGAGGTTGACGAACGAACCTACACGCTCTATCTTGGTGCCGATCCAACCGGTGATAGTCTGCATGTTGGCCATTTGGCGGTTTATATGCTGGTTCGGCAATTTTTGCAGCGAGGACACAAGGTTGTGCTACTAATTGGCGGTGGCACGGCGGTAGTTGGAGACCCGGGTGGTCGTGTTGATGAGCGCAAAATTTCTTCACTAGAAGAGGTTGCCCATAATGCATCTGCACTTAGCGAGCAGGTAAGCAAACTGTTTAGTAATCGCGATTTTACGCTTGTAAATAATTTTGATTGGTTAAAAGATGTGTCAGTCTTAGATTTCTTGCGCGATGTAGGTAAGCACTTTAGCGTGACACAACTTGTACAGCGAGATTTTATTGCTAGCCGAATAGGCGAAGGTGGTTCTGGCATTAGTTACGCCGAATTCAGCTACACACTTTTACAAGGCTATGATTTTTGGCACCTTCATAAAAAATACGGCGTTAATTTACAGATTGGTGGCGCTGATCAATGGGGCAACATAATTTCTGGAATTGAACTTATTCGTAAAAAAGAAGCCCATGACACATATGGTATGACAGCGCCACTGGTGATTAACAAGTCGACTGGTCGTAAATTTGGCAAATCGGAAGGTGGAGCTGTTTGGCTATCGGCAGAAAAAACCAGCCCATATAAGTTTTATCAGTTCTGGCTTAATACCGACGATGAAAGTGTTATAGATTTCTTAAAAATTTTTACCACGTTACCAAAAGAAGAAATCGATGCCATTAGTGAAAATCATGCAATCAATCCTGGTGCGCGATCGGCCCAAAAAATGCTAGCGCGAGCCGTAACCGATTTAGTTCATGGAGAATCTAGGCGTTATGCGGTAGAAAAAGTTACAGAAGTGTTATTTGGTGATGGTCGTATGGTACGAGATTTAGACGAGGTGGAAGAAGCAATGCTGGCTCAAGAGATTCCAGCAATTTCGTTAGGAGGCGCAAACACTTTTACGGTGGTTACCGCTCTTGTAACAAATGGTTTGGCTGCAAGTAATGGCGAGGCTCGTCGGCTGCTTATGGGTGGTGCTATAAAGTGTGACGGCGAAAAAATTACCGAAGATATTACTCTTGCACCGCACACCTTGCTTAAAAAAGGCAAGAATAGTTTTATTCTTGTACGCGAGTAATTTGGTTGTATGCCCATTACGGCAATAAATTTCAATTTACTAAAGCTGTGGCGCGCAAAATCGTGGGTGCACGCTTAGTAATAGGTAGCGTAGTTTGTGTATTTTTAGCGCTACTGGCTCAAGTTTTTCTTTCGCCATATGTGCCACAAAATAACAACTTTGATACACCATTTTACACTTTAAATAACGCTGGTGCAGGTACGCAATATCGCGGCGAGATAGTAGAAACTCGGCATGACGTAATTGCACACGTAAGGCTTCTTGATGGGCCGAATAAAAATTCAGTGGTGCAAGTTGAACTTGTTGATACCGTTTATGATCGTTCGCCCGGTTCGCCAGTTTTAGTAAGCGAATATAGCGATCCGGCAGGTGAGCGACTTGGCGTGAGTGACAATTGGCGGCTGCCTCAAGTATTTTTACTCGCAGCTGTATTCTTTGCTTTAACGTATATAGTAGCGGGTAAACGCGGTGCCCGAAGTATTGGTGCCTTGCTTGCTACGGTTAGCGTGCTAACTCTTGGTGTGGTACCGGCATTGTTAACGGGCGTATCACCGGTAGTAGCGTGTCTTGTCGGTGCGCTAGTAATAGCAATTTTATCGATATTTATTACACAAGGATTCTCTAAGCAAAGTGTAATTGCATTAATATGTGTAAGCATAACGTTAGTTATTGCTGCCGTAGCGTCAACGCTTGCGCTAAAGTTTAGCTATCTTTTTGGCATGCTAGACGAAGCAAGTAGTTTTGTGCTTGGCTCAGGCAATATTGACACTCGCGGTTTGTTAGCAGGAAGTGTAGTATTAGTAACCTTAGGCGTAGTAGACGACGTTGTGGTTACTCAAGTTGGTGCGGTTAGGGCGGTCCGTAAACTTGGGGCAAATAGTAGCGAAGCTTTTGCATCGGCAATGCAGATTGGTCGTGAACATATTGGCGCAATTGTAAACACTCTGGTGCTAGCGTATGTAGGTGTAAGTTTGCCGTTACTTGTTGCAGTGGCATCAACTAGCGAAACGGGTGCGGGAATTTTATCACTACTTAATTCGCCATTTATAGCACAAGAAATTGTACGAACAATAGTTTCGAGCATTGTGCTGGTTGCTGCCGTGCCGCTTAGTTCGTGGGCGGCGGTGCGCTTTTTAACTCCACCAAAAAACAGTTAAGCTAAATCTTGATTAAGAGCGGCTTCCATTTGGCGATAAATACCGTGCGGTTCGGCAAGTGCAAGACTTACAATTTCATCGGCGCGCGCTTGATTGTTGGCAACGCCGTAAATTCGTAATTGTGGCGCATTACCAGATGGGCGAATATGCGCAATATCGCCATTTGAAAAATAGAGACGTATGCCGTCGAGTGAGTTTATTTTTTCTATGGCACCAAAACCAAGCTCGTTCGTAAAAAATTTTGTTGCAAAACCTTTGGCTACGTCTTCAGGGCCGCTAAGGTGCGAAATAATAGACTGCGAAATATCTTGCGGAAAATTATCTATTAGACCTGCCTGCGTGGCGCGTGGCGGTAGGGCTGTAAATAATTTTGAGACCGAAGAATTATTATTCGCAGCATGCGCAAGAGTGATACAAATTGGTAAGAAGGCGTCACGCGTAGGCAGGGCGCGCAAAGTTCCGTCGCCGTAAGAAATGTCGTTATAGGTTAAAAAGCCACCGTTCACTTCCCAGCCAACGATTTTTTTAAAACCATCATCTGCTGCTGATTTCATAGCCACAATAACATGTGGTGATCCAATTTTTGTATGCACGTATTGGCGAGCAAGCTGAGCGAAATACGTATCAAGTGCGTCGCTAGAGCTAATTGGGTAGGCGCTAAAATCTGCCTCGAGAGCAGTTGCTACTACGGCGCCAAGCTCATCGCCGCGATGAAACAGACCATTTTCGTCGATAACAAACGGGCGGTCGCTGTCGCCATCAGTCGAGACAATAGCAAAGGCATGCGGGTATTTTTGAGCGAGAGACGTAAAATAAGCCTGATCGGCGGCAGTTACGTTTTCGGTATCAATCGGCACGAACTCATCGGAACGTCCTTCGGTAATTACGATTGCGCCAAGTGATTGAAGTAGCGCTACTAGCAAATCACGACCTACGGCTGAATGCTGATAGACGACAACTGTTTTACCCTCAAGAGTAGAAGTGGATAGTGCCTGTGTAAATCGATCAAGGTATTGGGCGCTTATATCGCGAGTTGTAAAAGATTCAGGAGTAGAGGTAGTTTTAAACGAACCATCTGTGCTAAACTGTGATTTTGCTTCCTCTAGGGCGTATAATTCGCGACGTATGTCAGCTACGGCCGCTTTTATCCCAGCTTCATCAGCCTTTAGTACTTCGCCGTCGTGTCGGTAAAATTTAATCCCATTTCTGTCGGCGGGAATATGACTGCCGGTTACCATAATGCAGGCGGTATTGGCCTCTTGTGCGGCATAGGCTAGGGCTGGTGTTGGTATAAAACCGCAATCTACCGGTGTGTAGTTGGCATCGTGAACAGCTTTGGCGACTGCGTACTTAATGCGTGGTGTGCTATCGCGGAGGTCGCCAGCAATAAGTATTTCGCGTCCATTAAATCCTTGGCTAGTTAAATATTTAAGAAACCCTGTTGTATTGATATAGCATTCAAGGTCGGTCATATCTTCAATAAGGCCGCGCAAACCCGAGGTGCCAAAACTTAGCTCGACAGGAGAGTAGGTGAGTGCTGATAGTAAATCCATAAGTGTATGCTCCAGTTTAAGGGTCGTTATAGCTTAAGTATATCACCAAAATTTATACCGCGCAGCGAGGGTGTAATGTGCGGTATGATGTAAGAGATGAGACTTGATACTTCGTTAGAACAAATTAAAGGCGTGGGGCCGGTGGCGTCGCAGCAGTTTGCGGCGGCCGGACTACATACGGTGGGTGATTTAATTACTTTTTTGCCATTTCGCCACGAAGATTACTCTCACGTTGCGTTAATCGATTCGCTTGAGCCGGGGAAGGCTACGATAAAGGGTGTGGTAGAAAAAGTGGCGACTCGCCAGGTAAAGCGTGGTATGCGAGTAACCACCGCCACTATTGCCGACAGTAGCGGTAAGGTTCAGGCGGTGTGGTTTAATCAGCCGTATCGTCAGGCTCAGCTTGAAACTCATGAAGAGTTTTTATTTTCTGGTGAATTTGAATTTCGCTATAATCGCTACCAACTTACTAATTCGAGTGTTGAGAAACCAAAAGAGTTACAGGCTCACACAGGTCGCGTGTTGCCGGTGTATCATCAAATTAAAGGTTTAAAAAATCAATTACTCCGTAAAATACTTCGCGAGGTGTACCCAATTTTTGAGTTTTTACCCGAAACTTTGCCTAGGGAACTTGTTGAGCGAGAAGGGTTAGTCTCTTACGGTGAGGCGTTACGTGCCATGCACTTTCCAAGTGGTGGTGATGACATTGCACGGGCTCGCGAGCGATTGGCGTTTGAAGAGCTATTTGGTTTGCTACTTGCGTCGGCTTTTAATAAAAACGAGCAAACTAAGTTAAAATCAGAAGCTATTAATTTTGATGCGCAGTACATTAAATCGGTGGTCGAATCTTTACCGTTCAAGTTAACGAATGCGCAACGACGCGCAGCGTGGGACATTTTTCAGGATTTGGAGCGTGATACGCCGATGAATCGTTTGGTGCAAGGAGATGTGGGTTCTGGTAAAACCGTGGTGGCAAGTTTAGCTGCCTGTTTGGCACGGTACCGCGGGTATCAATCGGCGATTATGGCACCGACCGAAATTTTAGCGTCTCAGCATGCCGAGACACTAGCCAAATTATTAACGCCCTTTAACATTAGCGTTGGACTACTCTCTTCGCGTGTAAAAGGTTTGGCACGCAAGGAGTTGTACGCTCAAATAGAAACGGGTTCGGTAGACGTGGTTGTTGGAACGCACGCGCTAATTCAAGAGTCGGTACGCTTTAAGCGTTTAGGATTAGCGGTGATAGATGAACAGCATAGGTTTGGCGTTGCTCAGCGACAATTGCTGCTCGATAAAGCCAAATTTATGCCGCACTTGTTAGCGCTCACTGCAACGCCTATTCCTCGCAGTCTGGCGCTTACGCTGTACGGCGAGCTGGATAGTAGTATTATTAACGAACGTCCGGCCGGACGCAAAGAAATAATCTCTAAAATTTGGAGCCCAATTTCGGCTAAAAATTTATACGAGCAGGTAGATAGAGAATTTAACGCTGGTAGGCAAGGCTATGTTATTTGTCCGCTGATTGATGATAATCCCGATAACGATAAAAAAAGCGTCGAGGCCGAATATAAACGGTTAAAAAGTACGATATTTACGCACCGTTCAATTGGCTTGCTGCATGGAAAAATGAAACCAGAAGAAAAACAGGAAGTAATGGAGCAGTTTAGTCGTGGGGAAATTACGCTACTGGTTTCTACAACAGTGGTGGAGGTGGGTGTAGATGTGCCGAATGCCACCGTAATGATTATCGAAAACGCCGATCATTTTGGCCTTAGCCAGCTGCACCAATTGCGTGGCCGAGTAGGTCGCGGCGTACATCAAAGCTACTGTTATTTTGTGTTGAGTGATAGCAAAAAACCGAGCGAACGGCTTAAAGAGCTGGAGCGTTCTAATGATGGGTTTTATTTGGCGGAAGTAGACTTACGGCTGCGTGGACCGGGTGAAATTTACGGTCGTATGCAGCATGGCGCTTTAAATTTAAAAGTTGCAACCCTTCACGACGCCGAACTAATTGCCCGAGCGCAAAAAGCTGCCAAGTGGTTTATGGAAAGCACGCATAATGTGCTAGACTATAATCAGTTACATGCAGCTGTAGCAAAATACCAGCGCATTACTACATTAAATTAATCTATGCACATACGACTTATAGCAGGATCACTAAAGGGCCGTAGAATCGCCGCGCCTGATAATTCTCGCACCCATCCTATGAGCGAGCGGATTCGAAACGCGGTATTTAACAGTATTGGCGTAGAGGTGCAAAATGCCCGAATATTAGACGCCTTTGCTGGTACGGGTGCAGTTGGATTTGAAGCAATTAGCCGTGGCGCCCAAAGCGTATTGTTTATTGAAAAAGATCGAGTCGCGCAAAAAATACTGAATGAAAATATTGATACGCTTGAGCTTAAAAATACTAAGCTGGTTCGCGCCAGCGTGGCAGGTTGGTGCGACACCTATAAAGGTGAGCCATTCGACATAATTTTCGCCGATCCTCCGTATCATGATCCGCAGTTTTCCACAGTTATAAAACTATTTGCTCTACTCAAACCGGGTGCGCTTATGGTATTATCACATCCAGGTAAAGGTGAGGTTCCAATCCAAACGGGAGTTGTTGTGGTGGACAATCGTAGTTATGGGAATGCGGTCCTCACCTATTACCGTCGTGAGCACGAAAAAATCGCCTAATAAGGCGTTTTTTTAATCGTATTTTTATTTAACAAAAAACCTCAAATAAATTGAGGCCTATTGCTTGGTACGCGAGAAAGGACTTGAACCTTCACGCCCGGAGGCACTAGCTCCTAAGGCTAGCGTGTCTACCAATTCCACCACTCGCGCTTATTGTTGTTTGTACGCTCGGCGTGTCTACGATAAACTTTCGTTTTACGAAGCCACCACCTGCGCTTACATAAAAGAGTATAGATTATTTTGCAGACTATGTAAAGTCATTTGATAACGCTTGTGGTATACTAACGGGTAGTACGAGCACTGTTATAGCGGGGAGATGAAAATGAACAAAGCTGCGGCATACTTAAATCAGCACCTAAACGGCGAAGCCTTAATTTCTAAAGCGGCGACCCAGCGCTATTCATACGACGCGAGTATGCTAAAAAGCGAGCCGGAAATTGTAGTAATGCCGCGCACGCTTGATGATGTGCGAAAAGTAATGCGCTTTGCGTGGCAATTAGCCGAAAAAGGTCACAGTTTACCTGTTACGGTTCGTGGAATAGCTAGCGATACGACCGGTGGTGCGCTGGCGAGTGAGGGTGGTGTTAGTGTAGACTCTGCGGTTCATCTAAACAAATTATTAGAAACGGATTTAAAAAAGCGTCTTGTGCGCGTACAGCCCGGATGTACTATTTTGCAACTTAATAATTATTTAGACCAGCATGGTCTTACGTGGCCAGTTGCAGGCGCCGGAACGATTGGTGGTGCAATTGCCGGAAACAAGTTTAGCTACTCAAATGATGCTAGTAGCTATGTAGAGCGATTAGAAGTAGTGCTGTCGTCTGGTGAAGTTCTTGAAACAGGTAGAATTTCGCGCCGTGAAGTTGAGCATAAAAAAGGACTTACTACGTTTGAAGGTGAAATTTACCGCACGATTGATTCGTTATGTGATGATTATGCCGACGTAATTACGACAATTTCTAATCGCCAATTGCCGTCGGGTGCTGGCTACGAGGGCATTATAAATGTACGCGACGGTAAAGGTGCAATCGATCTTACGCCGCTTTTTGTTGGTAGTCAGGGTACGCTTGGTGTTATTTCAGAGGCTATTGTACAAGTGAGTATGAACGAACAATCTTCGCTTACAGTATTTTTACGCTACCCAACCGTTGCCGCGGCTCGCGATAGCGTAGATGAATTGCTAAACTTAAAGCCCAATAATCTATCTCTTCGAACGGGCAATATGTTTACTCAAACGGTAGACACTGGACGCATACCGGAATGGCTAAACGAAATAGACGAACACGGTGCACTGGTAGAAATAAAATGGAGTGATATTGCGCCACGACAAGCAAAACGTTTAGTAAAAAAGTTGCAAAAAAAACTTGTGGAATCTTCGGTTGAAATGACTGTGGTAGGTAGTGGTGACGACCAGCGTGATGTGCAGAGGATTAGGTCTACTGCTGCCATTTTGCGGCACGGCTTTAATGATGGTCGTGTTGTACCAGCGTTTTTTTCAAACATGGCAATATCAACACTAGTGAGCGATAAATTTTGCAAACAACTTGCCGCAGTAGAAGCAAAACACGAGATCGTGTTACCTTACAGACTTGATATGATTAGCGGAGAGCTGCACTTTTATCCACGCTTCGACGCCACAAAAGTTGGCGGCCGGCAAGCGATGATGAAAACATTTGCTGATGTCGCTGAGCTAGTATGCGCTTGTGGCGGTACGGTGGTAGCGAGCGGTGGTGAAGGCCGAATTAAATCGGGCGAAGTGTATGCGCGAATGGACACAAAAGAGTTGGCGCTGTACGAAGCCATTCAAACCCTTTTTGATCCACATCGCGTACTAAATGTAGCCGCAAAAAGGCCAGTTGAAGCAAATAAAGTTGCACGATCACTCGATGGACATTTTTACAGCGGTACCATCTATTAACACGTTAGATTTGCGCGTGAATATGGCGTATAGTTTAGCTAGTATGCAGATGTGGCGGCTTTAAGTGAATGATCGTAGACGCGCCGCGCGGTAAAATACGAGCAGATGTGGCGGAATTGGTAGACGCGCTAGCTTCAGGTGCTAGTGTCCCCCGGGACGTGGAGGTTCAAGTCCTCTCATCTGTACCAAAATAAGAATCGGCCTTTAGGGTCGGTTTTTATTTTAAAAGTACATTGAAAAACTGTAAAATGGCTTGCTAATAAAGCGAGTGTATAATATAAAATATGAAATCGTTATTTGATAAAGCTGAATTATTAACACCGAAGGACGTACTTAATTTTTTTCAATCTGCAATAAAGTATAGAGAATTTCACAAAGACGAATCGAAAAAATAGCTCTATTCGTTTTTGACGCCACTCATGAAACTAAAATAAATGTGCGCTTGGGTAAAGATTTACAACATATACGCTACGAATTTGGTGCGCTAGAAGCGCCTGGATGGCCCGAGAATGGCGAAGATGAAATAGGGTACGAGGATAAGTTGTGGGCGCAACTGTCTTTAGTTATTAATTTTAAAATGAAAAGCGGACAGTTTAACGACTTATCCAGGTCGTGACGATAATCGTGGTTATGTAAAACCAACGTGATGTAATATTTATAAATATTCATCTGTGTACTGATAAATAACTAACTCCATTTTATTTGGACAACGCATCAACCATACGCCGAAGTAAGCCTATCAATTGCGCGTTGCTCATGCCACCTACCATGCCGGTTCCGTGGTCATTTTCGCCTTGTACAAGCTCGTGTAAAGCCAAAGTTGCCAGCACGTGTTCGCTAAAAGGTGCCGATTCATGATTGCGCTGATCGTTATTTTCTGGCGCGTATTCGTCGGTGTGGCCATCGAGGTGAGGGTCGTGTACCACCTAAGACTAGCGCCTAGCTCACTTGAATCGTACTCGGCCCCCTCAAGTGTACTTACATACTCACCATCCTTCATAAGATCATAAAAAATACTGTAACTATGGTCGACAGCCTGTATAAAAGGCACGATATTGTAGGCAACTTTAATTACTTGATATATTTGACACGGCGAACTAACGCTATCAGAGGCTTGTGGGCTTTGCCTCACATCTTCCGGCGAATCGTCATCATCATACGTTGGGTCAAGATCGCCGAGTGCTTCGCGGTGAATATGAGCTGGCAAATCAACAAACGATGCCGGCGTGGTGAAAGTTGAGCTTAGTTGATAAACAGACGTATCAACTCGTTTTCGCTCTTTAGCTGAAAGCTCCGATAAATCGGCAAGTTGCGAAAAGATGGCAAAACTTAGCGTACTTTCTTAATGTGGCTCGGTGCTGTCGGCTTCATCAAGATTACACATTTTATTTTCAACCAGTAAATTAGCGGTAAGTTCAAACTGAATTGAACCGGTGTGTCCACCGTGCGGAAATAGTTTCAGGTGCTGTAAATATTCTCGTCGTTCGCGCAAATTATCGCAAAGTACACTAAACAGTTCACCGCCGCGCTCTAGCTGTTGGGCGAGTTTTTCTTCCGATGGTGGTCGCCACTGGCGCGGACGGGTAGATGATTTTGCTCAGACATTGTAGACTTTTTATGCAACATTATTACCATGGTGTAAGCTGCTATAGTAAAGATATGAGAGATACGCGCAACGTGATTGATAAATATAAAGGCCTGCCATTAGAAGAAATTGTGGACGATTTAGACCAGCGTAGCCACGGTTTAGAGATTGCGGTGGAGAATACCGAACGCGATTTTAATATGGGTACAATTGTGCGAAACGCTAACGCTTTTGGCGTGCGCCACGTGCACGTAATTGGCCGCAAACAATGGAACAAGCGCGGCGCCATGATGACCGATAAGTATCTACATATACTCTATTACGCGACGCTTGATGAATTTATTGTAGCCATGAAGGCAAATAATCGAGCGATAATTGCCATTGATAATATTGAGGGTAGCGTTAAGCTGGCTCAAACTGAATTACCAGTTCATGGGGTTATGGTTTTTGGTCAAGAAGGGCCGGGAATTTCACCAGAACTTGCCATGGCAGCAGATAAAATTGTGGCAATTGAGCAGTTTGGCTCTACTCGCTCGGTGAACGTAGGTGTGGCGGCCGGTATCGTGATGTACGAATGGATTCGTCGTCACCGGCTGTAGTTGCATAATGCTTATACTTGCAAATACAGAGGTAATATGCAAGAATTACTAATATTATGAACGCATTATCTACCAAGCCATACAAAGGAACTCGTGATTACTACCCTGAAGAAAAACGTGTACAAAATCATATTTTTTCTACATGGGCAAATGTTGCGCAGCGCTTTGGCTACGAAGAGTATGCGACGCCAATTTTAGAGCCACTCGAGTTGTTTACTGCTAAAAGCGGTCAAGAGCTTGCAAACGAGCAAACATACGTATTTACCGACCGCGGTGATCGTACGGTTACAATTCGTCCAGAGATGACCCCAAGCGTTAGTCGGTTAGTAGCCGGTCGTCGTCAAGAGATGGCAATGCCAGCACGACTATATTCAATTGCTAATTTTATGCGTTATGAGCGACCGCAGCGTGGGCGTGAACGTGAATTTTGGCAAATGAACATTGATATTTTTGGTGTGCAATCGCTCGAGGCTGATGCAGAAATTATTGAGATGGCCTACCAAAGTATGAAGGCGTTTGGCGCACGCGACGATATGTTTACAATTCGCATCAACAACCGAGAACTGATTGACGCCATGATGTACTCGTACCTTAAGTGTGATGGCGTGCAAGCGCAGTTAATGATTAAGTTGTTAGATCGAAAAAATAAAATAACGCCTGAAGAATTTCGTGATCAAGCTATAGAAATATTTGGTACTGAACAGGCTGAGTCTGGCCTTATGAAGCTTGCGACACTTTTGCAGTCGCGTACTATTATGGATCTTCCGGTTGAGGTGCGGCAGCATGAATCGGCAGCAAATATGGTGCGGTTGTTCGAAGTGTTAACCGAAGCTGGTATCGCCAATGCCGTATTTGACCCAACACTAATGCGTGGCCTTGATTACTACACCGGCACGGTATTTGAAGTGTTTGACACACACCCAGATAATGCACGGGCGCTGTTTGGCGGTGGCCGCTATGATGGACTAGTTGGCCTGTTTGGCGTAGAGCCGCTTCCAACTGTTGGTATGGGACTTGGCGCTACTACTATGCAGCAATTTTTAGAAGTACACGGGTTGCTTCCTGATGATGTTTCAACAACCGATCTTTATCTTGTGGTAGTGGGCGAAAAAGCGCTTAAGGGTGCTAAACGTTTGGCGCGTGAGTTGCGCGAAGAGGGCGTGCGTGTGGAGGTAGATATCACTGGTCGCAAGTTTGATAAGCAATTAAAAGCGGCACTTAAAAAACGTATTCCTTTTTTGGCGTTTATTGGCGAAGAAGAGCTTCGTAGCGAAACATTTATTCTAAAAGACACTAAAACTACCGATGAGCAAGTGGTAGATATGTCGCGCATGGTAAGTGTAGTACTTGATCGTCGTAAAAAAACTACTGGCGATGAGTTTGACGATTTGTTCATCTAGCCTGTATTTGCTATAGTTTAAACGATGAAGACGACTGTAAAAAATATTTCCGACACAAAAGTTGAGGTGACGATTGCACTTGACAATAATGAACTTGAGGCAGCACGACTTGTTGCACTTAAAAAATTATCTAAAGAGGTGAATGTTGCTGGTTTTCGTAAAGGCAATGCACCTGTTGAATTAGTTGCAAAAAATGTCAACCAAGAACTTCTTGGGCAGCAAACACTTGAAGATGCACTTTCAAAAGCTGTAGCCGAAGCTTTTATTGCTGAAGATATTAAAGCGATTGAGCGTCCGGCGGTTGAGGTAAAAAAATATGTACCAGGTAGCGAGCTTGAATTTACGGCTGAAGCCGAAATTATTCCGCCAGTAAAGCTTGGTGACTACAAAGCGCTAAAGGCGAAAAAAGAAGTGGCTAGTGTGACTGATGGTGATGTTGATGAGATTATCACTCGGCTGCAAGACAACATGACTGTATTTGAAAAAGTTGACCGCGAAGCACAAGATGGCGACGAAGCGGTAATTGATTTTGTTGGTAAAAAAGATGGCGAAGCGTTTGATGGTGGCACAGGTAACGACTATGGCCTTAAACTTGGCAGTGGTCAGTTTATTCCAGGCTTTGAAGAGCAAGTTGTAGGCAAAAAGGCCGGTGAAGCGTTTGATATTAAAGTTTCATTTCCTGACGACTATCATGTTACAGAGCTTGCCGGCCAGCCAGTGGTGTTCGAAACAACCCTAAAAGAGGTTCGCGCGGCACAAAGACCAGAGCTTGATGATGAGTTTGCTGCTAAAAGTGGGCCGTTTACATCTGTAGAAGAACTAAAAGCCGATATTAAGCGTGAACTTGGCGAGCAGAAGGTTCGAGAAGCCGATGAAAAGCTTAAAGATGAACTAGTTGGTGAGCTTGTGGAGGCCAGCGAAGTGCCTGCGCCCGAAGTTCTTGTTTCCGAGCAAGAGAAATCTATTGAGCAAGATATGACGCAAAACCTAATGTATCAGGGCGCAACACTCGATATGTATCTGTCTTCTAAAGGTTTTGCCACAAAAGAAGAATGGCTAGACAAAGAGGTTCGACCGGTTGCCGAAAAGCGCGTTAAGGCTGGTCTTGTGCTTGCCGAATTGTCTAAAGAGCTTAAAATAGAGGCTACGAATGAGGAGCTTGAGGCTCATATTGCAACATACAGGCAGCAGTACGGCAAAAGTAAAGAAGCATTGGCACAGTTTGATCAGCCCGAAGTGCAGCGCGAAATTGCTAACCGCTTACTTACAGAAAAAACCGTTGAAAAATTGGTTGAACTGAACGACTAATTGACAATAAATTTAAACTAGCACTCATTGCTTTTGAGTGCTAGTTTTTGTATACTATAATTATGAACAAACCATCAAACTACTTGGTTCCTACTGTTATTGAGCGCACGCACGAAGGCGAGCGAGCGTTTGATATTTACTCGCGCCTATTAAACGAGCGGATTATTTTCTTAGGTGAAGGCGTAAATGAGCACACGGCAAACATTGTGGTGGCACAGTTGCTACATTTAGCGTACGATGATCCCACTAAAGATATTAAACTGTACATTAACAGTCCCGGTGGTAGTGTGTACGACGGGCTTGCTATCTACGACACCATTCAGTACATTCAGCCAGATGTGCAGACAATTGGTATTGGCCTACAGGCTAGTATGGGTGCGTTTTTACTATCTAGTGGCACTAAAGGTAAGCGATTTGCGCTACCAAGTAGCCGCATTATGATTCATCAGCCAAGTAGCGGCACGCAAGGAAAAATTACCGATCAAGAGATTACCCTTCGTGAAGGTTTATTTCTTAAGCAAAAACTTAACGAAATTCTTGCAAAAAATACTGGTCAAAAACTTAGCAAAATTGAAAAAGACAGCGATCGCGACTTTTGGATGAGCGCTAATGAAGCTAAAGAGTACGGCTTAATCGACAATATTATTAAAAAACCCTAAATGTGCCTTGCAATCTTATCTGTGGTTCGGCATAATATATTGTAAGAAGTAGTGTAGTTTTGGTGCAGCGTGTATTTATTTTTGTGGCATAAAGTAAATAGCATCAGAGCAGTGGATCTTCGGCGCCGATTCGAATCACTAAAATAATTATGCGAGGAGCAGTACCTAGTGGCATACACCAAGTCAACCAATGAGACTGGGCGCGTGTTTTTTACGGCTAAAGACACGTTACCAATCCCAAGCCTTATCGCGCATCAAGAAAACTCTTGGAAAGAGTTTGTTGATACGGGATTAAGCGAAATATTTGCAGAAGTAAACCCAATTGAGGATTACACTGGTCAAAAATTAGCAATGAAGTTTAAGGAGTATCATTTTGATGAGCCTAAAACTACAGATCTTTATGCAAAAGAAAACAACACAACCTTTGAAGCGCCGCTTTACGTAAACGTAGAGCTAACCAATAAAGTTACGGGTGAAGTAAAAGACCAAGAGATTTACCTTGGTGACTACCCATGGATGACTAAGCGCGGTACGTTTATTATTAACGGTACCGAACGAGTAATTGTTTCGCAGCTTATCAGGTCAGCTGGTGTGTTCTTTACGGCAGATGTAAACAATGGCCGTAAGCTTTTTGGTGCTAAACTTATTCCTGGCCGTGGTGCATGGCTTGAGTTTGAAACTGCTGCTAATGGCGCGTTGTACGTAAAAATCGACCGTCGCCGTAAACTACCGGTCACTACGTTCTTACGAGCACTTGGTTACCCTAAAACTAGTGAAATTAAAGAACTCTTTAAAGACGTTGATGATGGTGAATCAAGCTTTATTGAAGCAACGCTTGACAAAGACCCAACTCGTGGCTCAAACGAAGCCTTGATTGAAGTGTACCGCCGCTTGCGCCCAGGTGATCTTGCGACAGTTGATAACGCTCGCCAGATGATTGAGCGAATGTTCTTTGATTTCAAACGCTTTGACTATAGTCGAGTGGGGCGCTTTAAAATTAATCAGCGCCTTGGAATGGACGTTGCCAACACTGCTGAAAATCGTACTTTCCAAATGGACGATCTTATTGCGATTATCCGCGAGCTTATTCGCCTAAATAAAGAGCAGGGCGAAGTTGATGACATTGACGCGCTTTCTAACCGCCGAGTTAAACTAGTGGGCGAACTTATCGCTCGTCAGTTCCGTGTTGGTATGCTCCGTATGCAGCGAAATGCTATGGACCGTATGAGCGTGAGCGATATTGAAAATATTTCTCCAAGCCAGCTTATTAATGCCCGACCAGTAGTAGCTGCAGTGCGCGAATTCTTTACTAGCTCACAACTTTCGCAGCTAATGGACGAGGTGAATCCACTTTCTGAGCTTTCGCACAAGCGACGTTTAAGCTCGCTTGGTCCGGGTGGTCTTTCTCGTGAGCGTGCCGGATTTGACGTGCGTGATGCGCACCCAACTCACTACGGACGAATTTGTTCAGTTGAAACACCAGAAGGTGCCAATATTGGTCTGGTGCTAAACTTGGCTACCTTTGCCCGCGTAAACGAATATGGTTTTATTGAAACACCATATTTGCGCGTAAAAGATGGCAAGGTGACTGATGAAATAATTTATCTTGACGCGGCTCAAGAGCTTGATGAAGTAATTGCTGATGCTGGTGCCGAACTAAATGAGGACGGTTCGTTTAAAGAAGAGCGCGTAAGTGCGCGAAACAACGCTCGCCCAGAGCAGGTTGACACGACTGACGTAACCCTAATGGACGCGTCGCACAAGCAAATTCTTGGATCAACCGCAGGTTTGGTGCCGTTTATCGAGAAGAACCGTATTGACCGAAGCTTGACTGGTTCAAATATGCAACGTCAAGCCGTGCCACTTCTTACACCTAAGCCAGCAACGGTTGGTACGGGTATTGAAGGTGCGGTAGCTCGTAACAGCGGACATTTAATTGTAGCTGAAGCCGACGGCGAAGTTGTACGTGCCGACGCCGATGAGATTCACGTTAAATCAGCTGATGGCGTAAGCGTGTATCCATTGCGCCACTTTGTAAAAAACAACGACGATCGCTCTTACAATCAAAAAACTTGTGTTAAGCGCGGTGATAAAGTAAAAGCCGGCGACATTCTAGCCGAGGGTGCATCTATTGCCGAAGGCGAAATTGCGCTTGGTCGCGACCTTGTTGTTGCCTTTATGCCTTGGGGTGGCTACAACATGGACGACGCGATTATTTTAAGCCGACGTCTTGTGCAGGATGATGAGCTTACAAGCGTTAACATTAAAGAGTACACCGTTGAAGTTCGTGAAACGAAACTTGGTCCAGAGATTGTAACGCGCGATATTCCGAACGTAAGCGAAGAAAGTTTGCGTCACCTCGATGAAAGCGGCATTGTGCAGCTTGGCTCTGAAGTACGTGCTGGCGATGTATTAGTTGGTAAAATTACGCCAAAGGGTGAACAGGAGTTGTCTTCAGAAGAGCGACTGCTTCGTGCAATTTTTGGTGAAAAAGCTAAAGATGTTCGTGATACTTCACAGCGTATGAACAACGCTGGCGGTGGTAAAGTAGTTGGCGTGAAGATTTTCTCACGCGAGAACGGCCACGAGCTAAAAGCCGGCGTACTGATGCAAGTACAAATTTTTGTAGCTCAGCTACGTAAAATTGGCGTAGGTGATAAGTTGGCTGGTCGACACGGTAACAAGGGCGTGGTAGCACGTATTCTACCGGTTGAAGACATGCCATTTATGGAAGATGGAACTGCGGTCGATGTAATTTTGAACCCGCTAGGTGTGCCATCTCGAATGAACCTTGGTCAATTGTTTGAAACACACCTTGGTATGGCAGCGCGTGCACTTGGCTATAAAGTTGCAACACCATCGTTTAACGGTGTTACAAACGAGATTATCTCGAGTGAACTTGAACGGGCTGGCTTTGCGCCTGATGGTAAGCATCAGCTAACCGACGGTCGCACGGGTGAGCCATTTGAAGAACGCACCACGGTTGGTGTTATGCACATGATTAAGCTACACCACATGGTGAGCGATAAGATTCACGCTCGTTCAACCGGACCTTACACCATGGTGACTCAGCAGCCACTTGGTGGTAAGGCTCAAAACGGTGGACAACGATTTGGTGAGATGGAGGTGTGGGCACTTGAAGCGTATGGTGCTGCCGCAACCTTGCAGGAAATGCTAACCATTAAATCTGACGATGTCTACGGCCGAGCAAAAGCCTACGAATCTATTATTAAAGACGAAGTGATTACCGGACCAAAAGTTCCTGAATCGTTTAACGTGTTAGTAAAAGAGTTGCAAGGCTTAGGGCTGCGAGTTGATCTGTTAACCGACGATCAGTTAATCGATGCTGAACATATTGTAGCTACAAGCGGACCTGCCGATAAAACTACGCCAAGTTTAGCAACTGATGATAACGAGACAATCTTAGATGAAGCTGACGACTTGGGTGATATTTCGGAAGATGACGGCGTGAGCATTCAAGACATAGATGAAGTAGATGTAATTAAGGAGGAGGTGTAAAATGGCACGATTTACGCCTGGAACAGATATCGGATCGTTTGACGCGGTGCGGCTTGCAGTAGCAAGCCGTGACGATATCCTGAACTGGAGTCATGGTGAGGTTACAAAGCCTGAAACCATTAACTATCGTACGCAAAAGCCAGAGCGCGACGGACTTTTCTGTGAGCGAATTTTTGGACCGGTTAAAGACATTAACCCGCACGATAATAAGCTAAAAGGCGTTCGTTCTCGCGAAGCTGCCGTAGACAAAAAAGGTGAGTTAGTTACAAAGTCGATCGTGCGTCGTGAGCGCATGGGACATATTGAGCTAGCGGCACCGGTCGCGCACATTTGGTTTATGCGTGGCACCCCAAGCGCCATGAGTCTGTTGCTTGGAATTACAGTACGAAACATTGAAAAAATTGCCTACTTTGCAACCTACGTTATTTTAGACACTAAAAGCGATGTGCGCGACCAGATGCTTGCCGACCTTGAAGCCGAAACTGAAGCCGGCCGCATGGCGATTAAAATGCGTTATGAAAAAGATGCTGAAGCCGAAGGTGCAGACGTGAAAGCGCTCGCAGAAGCGCAGTCTAAAGAGGTTGAAGAGCTCAACGAATCTTACCAAGTAAAAAAAGCGCAACTTGAATCACTTGTTGAAAACGCGCTTATCTCAGAAAACGACTACCGTAATCTACCCGAGGAATACGAAGAGTTGATTGAAGTTGGTATGGGCGGTACTGCGCTTAAAGGTTTGCTTGATAAAATTGATCTACCTTCTTTAATTGCAAGCTTAAATGAAGAACTCGAGACTGCTAAAGGTCAGCGTGCGAAAAAACTTCACAAACGACTTAAGGTGCTAGAAAGTATGCTGGCTGCTGGTATTAAGCCAACTAGTCTTTGTCTTACAGTGCTTCCGGTTATTCCTCCGGATCTTCGCCCGATGGTACAGCTTACCGGTGGACGTTTTGCGACAAGCGACCTTAACGATCTTTATCGCCGCGTTATTAACCGTAATAATCGCTTAAAGAAACTTGTTGATTTAAACGCGCCCGAAGTTATTCGCCGCAACGAAATGCGAATGCTACAAGAAGCTGTAGATGCTCTTATTGATAACTCTGCTGCTCGTGGCGGTCGCGCTGTGAGTTCAACCGGTGGACGCCGTAAACTTAAAAGTATCTCAGACATGCTTAAGGGTAAGCAGGGTCGATTCCGTCAAAACCTTCTTGGTAAGCGTGTAGACTACTCTGGTCGTTCGGTTATTGTGGTTGGTCCAGAGCTTAAAATTAATCAGTGTGGCTTGCCAAAGCAAATGGCATTAGAGCTATTTAAGCCATTTGTAATTAGCTGGTTAATCCGAGGTGAATTTGCAAATAACATTCGTTCAGCTACCCGACTTATTGATGCTGGTGAGGCGGTTGTATGGGACGCGCTCGATGCAGTGATTGAAGGTAAGTATGTACTGCTTAACCGCGCACCGTCGCTTCACCGATTGTCAATTCAGGCGTTTATGCCAGTGTTGGTTGAAGGTAAAGCGATTCAACTGCACCCACTTGTAGCCAATGGATTTAACGCCGATTACGACGGCGACCAGATGGCTGTTCACCTTCCACTTTCTGCCGACGCGCAGCGCGAAGCTCGTGAGTTAATGAGTGCAACAAGTAACCTTCTTAAGCCAGCCGACGGTGCTCCGGTGCTTAACATTGGCCAAGACGTAGTACTTGGAAACTACTACCTTACTTACGAAAAACCTGCAGCTCAAACTGCCGAGGTAAAACCGTTTAGCTCGGTGTATGAGGCTGAAATGGCGTACGATCGTGGTGTGATTCAATTGCAATCGCCAATTCGTGTGTACACTAAAGGTCAAATTCGCGATACAACACTTGGGCGTGTATTCTTTAATGAGATTTTGCCAGAGGAATATTCATACGACAATAATATTCAGACTGGTAAGCAGCTTAAAAAGGTACTTGCACGAATTTTTGATAGTTACGGCGCAGAACTTACCGCTAAAACTGCCGACCGCATGAAAGGCTTGGCTTTTAGGTATGCAACCGTTGCGGCTGTGTCTACAGGTAAAGACGATTACGTTCACTTTGATGAGATTCCAACATTCATTGAAGAGGGTGACGAGAAAACTGCACTTATTTCTGAGCAGTTTGATCAGGGTCTGATTACCGAAGATGAACGCTATACCTTGACGGTACAAAATTGGCGTGGTGTTGACCGTAAAGTTTCAGATTTTCTTAAAGATAAGCTTGAAGGTATGGACACCAGTATTTCTGTAATGGTTAACTCTGGTGCTCGTGGTAACATTTCGAACATTAAGCTTGCAAGTGCCATGATTGGTATTCAGGTAGATGCAACCAACCGTGACATTGAGCTACCAATTCGTTCTAGCTACATTGACGGCCTTTCGAGCCTTGAAGCCTTTGTGGCGACTCGAGGTACACGTAAAGGTTTGATCGACACCGCACTAAAGACTGCCGACTCAGGTTACCTTACTCGTCGTTTGGTAGACGTATCGCAAGACGTATTCTCTGTAGAAGATGAGACTGGTGACGATGAAGGGTATGAAATCCTTCGATCTGAAACTGAAGAGACTATGGTAGACTTTAGCGACCGACTATTTGGTCGTTATACCGCCGAAGCTGTAGAGGGTCATGTGGAGGCTGATCAGCTGATAACCCGCGAGATTGCCGATGCAATTGATGCCGACAGCAACGTAGAAGGTGTGAAAATTCAGTCGGTGCTTTCTACTAACAACCTAGAGGGTATTCCACAAAAAAGTTACGGAATTGACATGTCAACAGGTAACCTTATTGAAAAGGCACAGCCAATTGGTGTGATCGCCGCTCAATCGGTAGGTGAGCCTGGTACGCAGCTAACCCTAAACACTTTCCACTCCTCTGGTGTGGGTGGTAACGACATTACCCAAGGTTTGCCGCGTGTAGAAGAGTTGTTTGAAGCTCGTACACCAAAAGGTCAGGCTTTTGTAAGTGAAGTTGCCGGATTGGTAGACGTGTGGGAAGACGGCAAGAAGTACATTGTTCAGGTTACGCCAAGTAGTGGACGTGTTGAGCGTATTGGACTTGACGGTCGTACACTTATGGTTAAGGCTGGTTCAAATGTTAAAGCTGGCGACGTATTGGCATCTGGTGAAGATGGTGTTAAGCCACTTATCGCACCATTCGACGGTAACGTTGAACTTGCAGAAGACACTGTAGTAATTGCGGGCGCTGCTGGCTCTCCGGTTCGTTACGAAATTCCGGGTAACATGCAACTTGTTGTGCGTGCGAACGATGAAATTGAGGCTGGTGATCGAATTACAGCAGGTTCACTTAACCTTCACGATCTCATGCGACTTAAGGGTGTACAGGCGGCGCAGCGTTACATTGTAAACGAAGTATTGCGTATTTACGCAACGCAGGGTGAAGACGTAGCCGCAAAGCACCTCGAGATCATTGTGCGACAAATGTTCTCTCGCGTGCAGATTGAAGAAGCAGGCGACGGCGACTTTGTATCGGGCGATATCGTCTCTAAGGCGGCAGTTGCAGCTGCAAACAAGCAGCTTGCAAGTGAAGGTAAGGAGCTAATTGGCTACACCCAACTACTGCTTGGTATTACAAAGGTGTCAATTTGGAGTGATAGCTGGCTATCTGCTGCATCATTCCAAGATACAACCCGCGTGCTTATTAACGCTGCAACCAGTGGTCGTGCCGATCACTTGCATGGTTTGAAAGAGAACGTAATTATCGGACGTAAGATTCCAGTAGGAACTGGTGCACGAACGCTCGATACCGAAGAGTTTCTTGATGCCGAACGCGAGAGTTACACAACCGCTCCAGATACAGAGATTGCTGAAGAAGCTTTCGACGTATAGTCAGCACTAAAATAAAAAACCACCTATCGCTTGATGGGTGGTTTTTTATAGTTATATATTATTGACGTGTGAGCATTTATAGTGTATGGTAATAACGTTACGTCGTATGCGTATACCTGTTACCGAGCAGACTCTCGGCATTTGGAGGAATCATGCGTGCTTTGTTTGCGACCGTTCTGGCCTTCGCGTCGCCCGGTGCCTTTCTGGCCGCCCAGTACGGGCTGGTGGGCGGAACCGTCGTCGGTGTCGTCTCCATGGTCTCGGTCGTCCCGATGATCTGGAACAAGACCTCGCTGAGGAACTTCTACCGCTACACCTACCCGGCGCCGCTCAAGCGTCCGGTCACGAACCTGAACCCGTGCCGCAACGGGGGCTACCGCTTCAGCTGCTAGGCCTCAGCGGCTAAGCAGTTCTACATCCAAATTAGCCCGCTACTAAGCAATGGGAGCGCCCGCTATTTGATGAGTTTAAAAGCTCATCATTTAGCCGCCCAGCTTACTAGCGGGCGCTTTCTATGTCTACTATTTACAAAAGTAATTAAAAGTTATATTATAAATTCGTCCATATGTAGTTTGATCCCAGGGGGAATCATGTTTGTGCGTAAGGGAATGTTCAGTGTCGCGGCTATCGGGATGCTGCTGCTGACCGGCTGCGGTGGCGAAGAACCTGTCGCGGAAACTGGCGAGAGTAGCGATCGGGTCGTCGCGGAAACCGGTGGTGGTGAACAGCCTACCGCGGAAGTCAACGATGACCAGGAGGAAATCTCCGCTTCCAACCCGGTCCAAGGCGGTGCCAGCAACGGCATCGGTGTCGAGCTGCCGGCCGATCCGATCAGCCGCGGCGACTACAACCAGTCGGTCATCGACGAAGCCGAAGAGGGCAAGACCGTCCACAGTCACGCTTTGTGTATGTTCGGATCAATCGGCTACTCGCCGTTCTACCCCGGACAGAGTCAGGAAAAGGTCGGCGTCTCGATGGCGCCGAATGTTCGGCCGGAGTTCTACGTCCCGATCAGTGATCTTGTGGCTACGGGTGAAGAGGGTGTCTATATCCTCGACGAGCCGGAGCCCATGCAGTGCGACATGTATGCCGTGGCCATCACGACGGTCATGTCGTCGAACGGCCGGATTATCGATGACATGACTGTCATCTACCAGCACGCCACCGATCCAGACATTCAGGTTCACGAGCGAGTGTACCCGGGGTATCCGGAGGCAAGTGTGCCGCTCGCGGATCAGCCGGTCGTCGACCTCAACGGATGATGCATCTCAATGGACGCTAGCTAGCGCCACGGAAAGAGTAGTTGTGATTAAGTTATCTCACAGCGTGCTCGATCCGGGCGCTCTTTTCGTGCGCTATACCTGGACATTTCAGCTCTGATCTGATAAGATAATTTATGAGTTTCCTCTTTTCAACTAATTGTCTCAGATTAGAATGTGTACAGAGACGATATGAGTGAAAAGGCAAAGACACGAAGCGGATATGCTGAATCCAAATCGTAATTATCGACTACCAATCTTGTAGTCAAATAATAATTAGTTAAAACATGGAGTTTTAAATGCCAACAATCAACCAGTTGGTGCGTAAGCCAAGAAAGACTGCGGCTAAAAAGTCAAAGTCTCCTGCCTTAGGCCGAATTCATAACGCACTAAAAACTCGTTACTACGAACAAGATGCACCGCTTAAGCGTGGTGTATGTATTCGTGTAACAACTAAAACACCTAAAAAGCCAAACTCAGCCCTTCGTAAGGTTGCTCGTGTGCGCTTAACTAACGGTCACGAAGTTTGGGCTTACATTGGTGGTGAAGGTCACAACCTACAGGAACACGCCGTTGTGCTTGTTCGCGGTGGACGTGTGCCAGACCTCCCAGGTGTCCGTTACCACATCGTGCGTGGTGCGCTCGACCTTCAGGGTGTTGCAAAGCGTAAACAAGGCCGTTCTAAGTACGGTGCAAAGAAGGAAGGTAAGTAATCATGCCTCGTAAAGTAACTAAATCTCTACAACGAGTACCAAACCCAGACCGCAAGTATAATTCAGTTATGGTTCAGCGTCTAATCAACAAGTCTATGCTTGACGGCAAGAAGCTAACTGCTGAAAAGGCTGTGTATACTGCACTTGAAATGGCAGCTAAAAAAGTCGACAGCGAAGACCCACTCGAAGTATTTGAGCGTGCGCTTAAGAACGTATCTCCAAACTTTGAAGTTAAATCTCGCCGTGTTGGTGGTGCTAACTACCAAATTCCATTCCCAGTTGCTGGCCACCGCCAATTACACTATGCGTTTAGCTGGATGGTGCAATCAGCCCGTGCTCGTAGTGGTATGCCATATTCTCAGCGTCTTGCGCTAGAGATTGTCGATGCCTACAACGAAGCTGGTGCCGCTTTCAAAAAGAAAGAAGACACCCACAAAATGGCAGAAGCCAACCGAGCCTTTGCTCACTTTGCTCGCGGCTAATTACATTCGCAGTAAAAACAATAAAAGCGCCTACTTTAACGTGGGTGCTTTTTGTATCTAGCGTGTAAGGGGGTATACTAACATTATGCCTACTTTTCAATTTGATATAGTTTCCGAAATAGATAAAGCCGAGATGAATAACGTTTTTGCCGGCGTAGAGCGCGAAATTGCCACACGTTACGATTTTAAAAACACTCAAGCTGCGCTAGAGTGGCTTGAAAATAAAGGTGGATTTAAAATTATTGGTGATAATCAGTATCAGGTAGATGCGGTGATGGATATTGTGCGAAAAAAACTTGCCAGCCGAAACCTAAGTAGTAAATCGCTTGATTTGTCGGCCGTTCCGCACGAAAGCAACCTGCGAGTAATGTGGAGTATTCCTTTTAAAGAAGGCTTAGATAAAGAGCTTGCTAAAAGATTGTCGGCAGATATTAAAACTGCCGTACCTAAGGTAAAAGCTCAAATTCAAGGCGATAGTGTGCGCGTAACTAGCTCGAGTAAAGACGAACTGCAAAAAGTGGTAGCGCTTACTCGCGGTGATGAGTACGACGTGCCGCTTAATTGTACAAATTTCCGCTAATGCTTGCGAATGCGTAGTTGAGGGTGTTTAATATAAATTCTAATGGACACTTACCCAGCACCCCAGCCCAAAGAGCTTGAACAAATTGAAACGTATACCGAGCGTTACAACCAACATATGAAAATATGCTTTGATGCCCAAGCGTGCCTAGATGAAATGATTGAACACGCACGGTCGTTTGAGGTGTATAGCGACGAAGGTGGTCGTGGTAATGAGGTTATTGAGGCCGGAAGAGGTGTGCGAGCCTGTGCCGAAGCGTACGATATGACGGCGCTTCTTCAACCGCGGCTGCCACAGCTTTTAGTTCGGGGTAGTGTATATTCCGCTGGAGGCGAGCCGCATGGAGTTTACGACGAAGCGTATGAGTTTGTCTCTGTTGTACAGCGTCGAGATGAATCGCTGCGACGTTACTACGAATTAAAACTTGCTGTACCAGCAAACGATGAACATGTAAAGCAAAGTTTTGTGTACGCACCAATCGCTAATCTAGATGATTGTGTAATTTCTGATGTTCGCCGTTTTCAAACTATTTACGATGAGCTATACGACTATCTTGATAAAGCCGAAACGGCTGCTGCGGCTAGCCGCTTATCAAACCTGTACGACGCATTTGTGCAGCTTGACAGCGTACTATATGTAGCGCATGAAGGCGAGGTGATAGACCAAGAGTGGCTGACATTGTTACTCGATGCCGCTAAAGACGCATCTATGAAGGTTGCATTAGACGGCAGTTTGCCGCTATCGCTTCGTCGTTCACTCGATGAGGCGATTCCACGGCTTATTGCCGGAACTTATCGGCTATCAACCGAGTTTCCAAATAAAACTTTTGTAGGCGGTGCAATGGCAACAATTCTTTCCAGCGGCGTTATGTATTCGCACGCAATGAGCGATAGTAACATCGACACCCCCTACGTGCCGCATGTAGTGGTGCAGCTTAACGATAATGAGTCGCACAGCTTGCCGTTTAATGACATGCAATTTCATAGTGTACACCAAATTCACCGATAAAAATTACAGGGAGCGATAAGATGAGTAATGCCGAAAAATGGTTTGAACTAAGCGAAATATACGACACTAAGGCACGCGAGGCAGGGGAAGTAGAACATGTACTTATGGAGGCTGAGGAGGTTGCGAGAGGCTGGAATTATGCCGCGCGCGATGGTGACGAGACGGAAAAAGCCTTGTTTATTCAAAACTTACGTCGTGTTATAGAGCCAATTCAGGCACATTCACAAAATCACTTAATGACGGTCGAGAGTGATAAGCTAATAACCAATCAATTATTTTTATCGTTAAATGATTCGGGAGTGCCAACTGGTTTACAGCTACGGCCTAGCGAAGAGGTAACGCGCCAAGAAGATGTAGTATGGTCAGGTTTTCGTGTTGGCGATACTGCGCTGTATCATTCATTTGCCGGCAGTCCAATTACCGTGCCGCTTGTTCACCCAGAGTTTTCTAGGCTTGAGGGCGCACAGCTAAACATACGCCAAAGCGTGTATGCACCAGCGGGCAGTGGCGACACAACTATCCGAATTCCATTTTTAAACTACTATCGTTCAACGAACGAGTGGGTTCGAAAGTTAATCGACATTGAAAATCAACTGGCCATTGAGTTTCTTGATTGCTTACAAGCGTTTGATAGAGAGAAATTTGAACGCTATTATACTGATAGTAAAGATATGTTTGACACCTTTACGGCGCTAAAAGGATTGGTGCGCGAATTTGATGCAACATTTTCGCATAGTGCTGTTGAGCGGGAATTAGTTGCATCTGCGGTAAGCGATGTAATGACGTATGGTATTGGTAAGGTAGGGATTAGTTTAGGGAAGTCACCGCATTTTGTACCACCATCGCCTGAAGTGCATGGCATTGTGCAAGGGGTAGGCTGTGGACTAGATAAGACACTTTATGAACTAACTGGCGACGAGATGACTGCTCGCGGAACGATTGCTCTTAAAGATGATAATGACGCGATACATACGTATCCCTTGCAAGCGATTGAATCGCTACGGTTGATAGATTAACCGTGCGCACCCTCTATTCAAGTGTGTGTTAATCTGTTAAAATAAGAGAGAAATACTGCTGCATTTTTTGAGGTGCCAGTACAATAGTAACGAAAAGGAAGATATACTCCACTATGGCAGAAAAGAAAGTCCCCCTAAAGGATTTTAGGAACATTGGTATTATTGCGCACATTGACGCCGGTAAAACCACAACAACCGAAGGTATTCTATACCGAACCGGTCTTACTCATAAAATTGGTGTTGTTCGTGGCGAAGGCGACGGCGCAACAACCGACTGGATGGCGCAAGAAAAAGAGCGCGGTATTACCATTACCTCTGCTGCGGTAACGGCATTCTGGAAAGGCCACAAGATCAACATTATCGACACCCCGGGACACATCGACTTTACGGCCGAGGTTGAACGAAGCTTACGCGTACTTGACGGTGCCGTAACGGTGTTTGATGGCAAAATGGGTGTAGAGGCACAAACCGAAACTGTGTGGCGTCAGGCTAACAAGTATGGCGTACCTCGAATTTGTTTTATTAACAAAATTAACCAAACTGGTGGAGATTTTTACAAATCTCTTGAAACTATTCACACTCGTCTCTCTCGTAATGCTTTTCCAATCCACTTGCCGATTGGGTTTGAAAAAGAGATTAATGGTGTAGTCGACCTTATTGATATGAAAGCGTACACCTACAATGATTACGCCGATCATGAGCTTCAGGTAGGCGAAATTCCTGCCGATATGCTTGAAAAAGCTAAAAACGCTCGCTCGCTGCTTGTTGAAAATGCAGTTGAGGCCGACGATGAACTGATGATGAAGTTCTTTGATGGTGGTGAAGAGTCTATTACTACTGAAGAGCTTAAAACAGCTCTTCGTAAACGAGTACTAGCTGGCGACTTCTTCCTTGTTACTGGCGGTGATGGACGTGGCGTAATTGTAGAAAAAGTTCTAGACCTTGTAGCTGACTACATGCCGTCACCACTCGACGTTGATGCTATTTGGGGGCAAGATCCTAAAACTGGCAATCAAGTTGAGCGCAAGCCAAACGAAGAAGAGCCTTTGGCGGCACTGGCATTTAAGATTGCAACCGATCCATTTGTTGGTAAGCTTATTTTTGTACGCGTGTATAGCGGTCAACTTAAGGCAGGTTCTTACGTACTTAACACCACTTCGGGTAAAAAAGAGCGTGTAGGGCGAATTGTTCGAATGCATGCCGACAAGCGTGAAGAAATTGATTCAATCGGCGCTGGAGATATTGCTGCAGTTGTTGGTCTTAAAGATACCTTTACCGGCGCAACTCTTGCCGATCCAGCGCATCCTATCATGCTTGAGTCTATCGACTTTCCTGAACCTCCGGTATCGATTGCGGTTGAGCCAAAGACGAAGAGTGACCAAGAAAAAATGGGTATCGCGCTGCAGCGCTTGGCAGAAGAAGATCCTACTTTCCGTGTTCACACCGACGAAGAAACAGGTCAGACTATTATGTCGGGAATGGGTGAATTGCACCTCGACATTCTGATTGATCGCATGAAACGAGAGTTTAACGTTGAAGCAAACGTTGGCGAGCCACAAGTAGCCTTCCGTGAAACTATTCGTGGCACAACTGAAGCGCAAGGTAAGCACGCTAAGCAATCTGGTGGACGCGGTCAGTACGGTGACGTATGGATTCGCTTTGAGCCAACAGAATCTGGCGAAGGATTTGAGTTTGTTGATGAAATTAAAGGTGGAGTGGTTCCGGCCGAATATCGCTCAGCTGTTCAAAAAGGTATTAAAGATACCGTTGAAGGCGGCGTGATTGCTGGCTACCCTATGATTGGCGTGAAAGCTACACTTTACGACGGTAGCTACCACGATGTCGACTCGAGTGAGCTGGCCTTTAACCTTGCTGGTGTTTTGGCGGTAAAAGAAGGTATCCCTAAGGCTAAGCCAGTACTTCTTGAGCCTGTCATGAAGGTAGAAGTTAGCACGCCAGAAGAGTTTATGGGCGACGTTATTGGCGACCTTAACTCTCGACGTGGCCGCATTGAAGCTATGGAAGACCTTCAGGGCGGAGCAAAACTTGTGCGTGCTTTTGTGCCACTTGCAAGTATGTTTGGCTACACCAACGACGTTCGCTCAATGAGTCAAGGTCGTGCAGCTTCAACCATGGAGCTTGCTCAGTACGAGGAAGTACCACCAAACGTGGCACAGGAGATCATCGAAAAGCGATCTAAGTAATTTGATTGACTTAATAAAAATGCACCGGTTTACAGCGACTGGTGCATTTTTTGTTTATGTTTATGGTAGACTGTAGGTAACATTCCCGTAACTGGTTGAGTGTAATCGCTCCTTACTATTTAGGGTAGGTGACAAGCATGAGCGGCAAGCCGACTGTATGGCAGTTAAAAAAAAGACGGCGACAAGCGTGGCGAAAGTTAAAACTAGCCGAGAGCAATCTCGAAGAGTCAAGGTTACATCTCGCTCGTATTCAAGCGCAGTGTCGATTAAAGTTGGCAGAACTCCACCAGGAGCGTGTACAAATTAGTAGCGATTTAGATAAGGTTTTTGAACTTGAAAACCGCATAATCGAGACTGGTGTATTCTGGGAGCTACATGAAATTGAGACTCGTCTTAAGCTTTTGCGGCGAAGACTGCGTAAGGTTTCGGTGCGAATCGAGCGGCTTAATCTATTGCTGCGTAAAGCACATCGCAAAGTTCGAGACTCTAGGCGACTGGTGGGGCGAGCCCGACAGAGTTATCAGTTTGCTAAATGCCAAGTTTGGCGTGCCACGGCTCATAACTTTGCGCCAATTGTGCCATGGTCTAAAAAGTTGCAGCTGGCAAGTTCAATACGTGTGCCGTCTCAATATCACAATAATCTTCACGTGGTTATTTGCCTTAATGCAATTCATGTGTATTTTGGCGGTGAAAATTTTCCCACCGACAAAGGGCACGGACATTACGTTATAGAGGAGGGGTTTGTTACTTACCGGCGTGATCCATATGTTCCGCATGGCGAAGGTCGCTTAGAGGCGGAATGGGAACTACGTGAACGGGATTGTCAATAGTAGCAAGAGGGCGATTGGCTCGATCAAGTATGCAAAAATGTATGCAAAGATCGAGCCATTTCGTTTTTAGTTAAATTACTATTGACATATTTGTATCGATATGTTATATTACGTTCAAGTTTGATTGATCTAGCTGATCTCAAGCGCACTTTGACAAGTTGAATGCTATACACGCTTCTCTTAGACATATCGATACGAACCTTCGCATCTGTATGCCCGAGAGAAGCACTACGCTCTCGGTCTCGGTACTGTTTGCAGTACGTTCGCAAGACTTCTTGTTGGACGTGCTACTCGTACAGTTACCGCCACCCCGAGCGACGATCCGATTCGTCGCCATGCCCAACACCGACGCCCCGAACTGGGGCACTACGAAAGGTGCTACTCATGCATGCCACCTCCCGCGGCTCGCCGACGAGCCGCAACTCCAACAGGCGCTCGACGCGCTCTTTCTTCATGTTCAGCCCCTTCGCCGCGGTCCTGCAGGCCGGCTCCTCCGAGGAGCGCGCCCTGGCGACCTCGACCTCCTGACCCACGGCCGGCCGGGTCGCCACAAACCTCCATCGAGGGAGTTAGGTGGCGGCTGAAGCTACCCGTGAACAACATTAAGAAAGGTAAGGTGAAGGATCATGTGCTGCATCCGCGGTTCCACGACCCTGATCTTCTAACCACCACTCGGGGCTCATCGTCGCGAATAGTAGAAAGGACTAAGGCTATGTACTGGTCTGGTTTTCTGGAGCGCTAGCCAGCGGTAAAGAGGCTTAGCCTCGGTCCGCTGGAGTTCCAGATAATAGTGTAGCCCCACTGAGTGGGCGGGTGTAAGTATTTGGTGGCACTTGTGCCTTTGTTGGTGCACGAAGCGGTTAATCCGCAGCCTGAAAAACCAGATCTTACAATACCCGCCCACTCGGGCGCAACAACTAGCATTCAACTTGTCATATTAATACCTAGAAATTATCACCACCCCGAGAAATTGGGGTGGCTTTGCGTTTGGCGCTGACTTTACCTAGTGAAAGCGATTTTATTACTCTTTAAATCAACTCGCACTTCATCGCCTTCATTAATACGACTGTCAATTATTTCTAATGCTAGAGGGTTTAGTATTTTAGTTTGGATCAAACGCTTTAGCGGTCGAGCGCCAAAGGCCGGGTCGAAGCCGTCTCGAGCTAGCGACCGTCGCACAGAATCTGAAAAGATTAAACTAATACCTTTGTTTTGTTGTATCTGTTTTGTAACTGCCGCTAACTGTACGTTAACAATTTTCTCCATGCTATTTTCTGTAATTCGATTAAAAAGCACGATATCGTCGATACGATTAATGAACTCCGGCCGCAGGTGAGTTCGCAGGCTATCAAGTACTTGCGACTCGATTATTGATAAATCATCACCTTTATAGTCCTGAATTACTTGCGACCCCAGATTGCTAGTCATGACGATTATTGTATTTGTGAAATTCACCGTCCGCCCCTGACCATCAGTCAACCGGCCGTCGTCAAGCACTTGTAGTAAAACGTTAAAAACATCTGGGTGAGCCTTTTCAATCTCATCAAATAGTATCACGCTGTACGGTCGGCGGCGCACTGCCTCTGTCAATTGTCCGCCTTGTTCATAGCCAATATAGCCCGGAGGTGAACCGATAAGCCGTGATACCGCGTGAGCCTCCATGTATTCGCTCATGTCAATGCGAATCATGGCGCGCTCATCATTAAACAATTGCTGGCTAAGTGTTCGGGCGACTTCAGTTTTACCAACTCCAGTTGGGCCAAGGAATAGAAATGAGCCAATTGGACGGTTCTGATCTGATATACCAGCCCGCGAGCGTCGTATGGCGTTGGCGACGCTTTCGATGGCTCTGTCTTGAGCAATTACACGAGCCCTCATAATTTCTTCTAGATTTGATAGTTTTTGCGTCTCCGACTCAACCAATCTATCAACCGGTATGCCTGTCCACCGAGCCACGACCGCCGCAATATCATCTGGAGTAACCTGATCGCGCAAGGTACGCTCATTTTCGGGTATTAAGGCAATCTGATCTCTAGCTTCCGCTAATTTCTTTTGAGTTTCGGGAATTTCACCGTACTTTATACGACTGGCCGTTGCAAGATCTGCTTCACGTTCGGCCGCCACAAGCTGCGAGCGCAGATCGTCAAGCTTTTCGGCATAGCGGTTAACCTGCGAAATCAGCTCTTTTTCGTGTTGCCATATTTTTGATTCAGCTTTGGCTTGCAATTTGAGCTGGCTAATTTGGTTATCAATTTCTGCCTTACGTTTTTTAGCACTATCCAATTTATCTTTTTTAAGTGCCGTCTGTTCAATTTCAAGTTGAATAATACGATGATTTAGTCGATCTAGCTCGATTGGCGTCGATTCAAGCTGCATTTTTAACGCGCTTGTCGCTTCATCTAGCAGGTCTACCGCTTTATCGGGCAAAAATCGATCCGGTAAATAGCGAGTGCTTAATTGAGCTGCTGCCACAATAGCTGCGTCGGTAATTTTTACGCCGTGATGCACTTCATATTTTTCCTGAATACCACGAAGAATAGCGATCGTGTCATTGAGTGTCGGCTCGCCAACATACACTGGTTGAAAGCGGCGCTCAAGAGCGGCGTCGGTCTCGATGTATTTTCGGTATTCGTTCAGAGTAGTTGCGCCAATCATATGCAGCTTGCCACGGGCAAGGAGAGGTTTTAGCATGTTACCGGCATCTACCGAGCCACCGCCACCACCGGCTCCAACAATAGTATGAAGTTCATCAACAAATAATAAGATTTCCCCAGCCGCATCTTCGACCTGTTTTAATACTGCCTTAAGCCGCTCTTCAAACTGACCTTTAAACGATGCACCGGCGAGAAGCGAGCTAATCTCTAAACTAATAAGCTGTTTATTTTTAAGGCTAGATGGTACATCGCCACTTATAATACGTTGCGCAAGCGCTTCTATGATGGCAGTTTTACCAACTCCTGGCTCGCCAATAAGAACAGGATTATTTTTAGTACGACGGCTTAAAATCTGCATTGTACGGCGAATTTCATCGTCTCGTCCAATAACAGGATCAAGTTTGCCCTCGCGAGCTAGAGCTGTAATATCTTGCCCGTACTGTTCGAGTGGTAGCTTATCTGATTGTTGACTATCTGGATTCATATCATCTCCTTTCATCTGAAAGACTACGATTTATATAATAATTATATAAATTTTAGCACTCGCACGTCAAGAGTGCTAACATTGCATTGCTGTTAAAAAGTTTATAGTATTTATGTAACCCCGTTCGTATAAAGATATGGGAGTTGTACATCATGATGACTCGTCAACGCGCCTATAGGATTCTTGGTTTTACTCACAAAGGTGTGTGCACAGCAGCTATGCTGCATACGCGCCTAAAGGGTACGTTTCGTAATGCAGAACACGCTGCCAATTGCTACATAGCCGCCCTGTGGTGTGCCGCCGATGCAAAGTTGCTCGACGTATCGATTGCAAAGCGCCTGCAACGTGATTACTGGTTTAACGAAGCCCCAAACTTAAGGGCAAGTATGCCAGCTTGCCGTGCTAAAATTGAGACGCTTTTAAGGCTCCTTGAGCCAATAAAGTCAGAAGAAGTTCAGTTTACTATCCAGGTGTGGAATATACGCGATCTATTACGGTAATAAAGAGAAGGAGCGTATATGACAGATTGTTATGATGACCCCGTTAGTGTGTTTTTCGTAGTTATACAAAAAATATACGGCGGGGTTTGTCATGTACTGTAGTTTTGGCGCGGCGCGTTAATCGGTGCGGCCAGGTCTTTACGAGTGACAAATTACTCTGTATAATAGCAATTATACGCCTCAAAAAGTCTTATTCAGGCTGGTTTAGGTGCGATATGTAATAAATAACAAGGAGATAATTTCCACAATGGCAGATTTCGATCGAAGCAAGCCTCATGTAAATGTGGGTACTATGGGTCACGTTGACCACGGTAAAACCACATTGACAGCAGCGATTACTCACGTTCTCGCTAAGCGCCTTCCAAGCGACGTTAACAAACCTCGTAACTACGAAGACATTGACAACGCGCCAGAAGAGAAGCAGCGCGGTATTACCATCGCGTCATCACACCAAGAGTACGAATCAGAAGTTCGTCACTACGCGCACGTTGACATGCCTGGTCACGCCGACTACGTTAAAAACATGATTACCGGTGCAGCACAGGTTGATGGTGCGGTACTTGTTGTGTCAGCAGCTGACGGCCCTATGCCTCAGACTCGTGAGCACGTTCTGCTTGCCAAGCAAGTTGGTGTGCCAAAGATTGTTGTGTTCCTGAACAAAATGGACATGGCAGACGAAGAGCTAGTTGAACTAGTTGAGATGGACGTACGCGAACTTCTTGACAAGAACGGCTTTGACGGCGACAACGCTCCAGTGATTAAGGGTTCTGCACTTAAGGCACTAGACGGCGAAGAGAAATACGAAGACGCGATCATGGAGCTGGTAAAAGCTATGGACGACTACGTTCCAGAACCAACTCGCGATCTAGACAAAGACTTCCTTATGCCAATTGAAGACGTATTTTCAATTAAAGGTCGTGGTACTGTTGCCACTGGTCGTATTGAGCAGGGTATTGTAAAAGTAAACGACGAAGTTGAAATTGTTGGTATTAAGAATACTCAAAAATCAGTTGTAACCGGTATTGAGGCCTTTAAAAAGAGCCTTGATCGCGGACAAGCTGGTGACAACGCTGGTGTACTACTTCGTGGTATTGAGCGCGAACAAATTGAGCGTGGTCAGGTGCTTGCTAAGCCAGGTTCAATCACTCCACACACCGAGTTTGACGCTGAAGTGTACGTTCTTAAGAAGGAAGAAGGCGGCCGCCACACTCCATTCTCTAAGGGCTATAAACCACAGTTCTACTTCCGTACAACTGACGTTACTGGTGAAGTTGAACTTCCAGCCGACAAAGAGATGGTTATGCCAGGCGACACTGTAACCTTTAAGGTTAAGTTGCTTGCTCCAATCGCCATGGAACAGGGTCTAAACTTTGCTATTCGCGAAGGTGGACGCACTGTTGGTGCTGGTGTAGTAACGGCGATTACTAAGTAATCACCTGTTAAACTAAAAAACGGCTCTCGTTATGAGGGCTGTTTTTTGTGCATAAAACCCTATGGCAAGCTATACTAAAAATATTATGACAACTTTTAGGCAGGTAGATATAGCTGAGTATGCCGATGAAATTAGCAGTCGGTTAGACCGTGCCTCAAAGCACGTGTTGCTAGAGACGATGTCAATAAATAACGATGGTGCTGAAATTGAACAAATTTGGCAAGGTGTTATAAAAGCGGTACAGAGAGGAGTGGCTGTAACGCTAGTATACGATCGTTTTAGTGCATTTGATGCGCTCTTATATAGCGGCGTGAGTGGCTTAAGACGACTTTCACGGCTAGAGCAAAGACTTGAGAAGGCTGGTGTGATGCTGCATAAGGTTGGCCGCGTGCGACTTAACCCGTTTTCGGGTCGTCATCATGCAAAAGCTGTTGTTATTGACGACGATATATATATTGGTGGCGGAATAAATCTTATGCAGCAATCGTTTGCAACTCATGACTACATGTTACATTTTAATGACTCTATTTTGGCGCAGCAGCTTTACACAACCTTACCAAAGTACGCGCTTGATCGTACGCACACACCAGAAATTTGTATAGATTCGCAAACTCGACTTGTGTTCGACCCTGGCGATACGCGCCAGTCGCCAATTATCGACAACGTTTTTGAGTCGTTAGTAGATGGTCGTAAAGTTTGGTACGCGTCAAAACTTATGCCGGATAGGGCGCTGCATAAATCCATGCAAGTAATTTCGAAAAAAATTTACAAATTTAATCGTATTAAAACTGCATCGCTTTTTGATAAGGTTGCATTACTGCTAGATGGAGTTAGGTATGGCACTCAAACGCAGTACAGGGGAATGCGACAGATTCATGCTAAAGCAATTGTTACGCAAAAACATAACGGAGAAAGTACAGTTATAACGGGATCGCATAATTTTAACTCGCGCGGTGTGCGCTTTGGTACTCAAGAGGTGGCGCTAATAAGTACTTCTAAAGAGCTGGTCGCTACAGTAGCTCGTTACATCGAAAACCTGTAGGCGTCGAAAACCCCGCTAATGCAGGCGGAGTACCGTTAGCAGGGTTCTCGACGCTCGTAGCGGGGTTGATTGTGGTGTAAATTACTGTGGCAGCATGTACACCAGGCGGATTCCCTTGTCGGGGTTGTAGTCGACATAGGACTTCTTGATGTTGATCTGGCCGTAGGTGCCGAGCCTGAAGCGCGAGCTGTGCATGAAGTGCGGCAGGCTGTTGTGCAGCAGGGTCTCAACCTGAAACCGCTTGAGATGGACGCCGTTGTAGGGGATCCAATCTGTCGTGATGCGGTAGAACTTCTTGCCGCCACGCACCGAGTTGTAGAGGCCACCACCACGAACGGTGCGTCCGCTTCTGATGCTCTCCATGAGGGTCTCGACGACAGGCGAGCACTTGGCGGTGAGGTCTTCGATGCTCATGCGCGGAGGCCCCACCAGGCGCCTGAGCGTACCGGTCTTGGGGGTAGAAGCTTGCTGGTTTCTTGAGGGGTTCACGGCCTATACCTTTCGTCGTAGAGAATACCGTACAAAAATTATAACACATAATTACTTTTAATCAATAGTAATTGTGTGTTCGCTATTTTAATGGTATACTACACAAGAATATAAATTTATTCCGAGAACTTATCGTTCCTACTGGGCAAGTTAAGGTTACGGAATTGTACATAATAAGGAGGAGCGATGGCTCAAACAAACGAAGGATTAAAGATCCGAATTCGTCTTAAGGCGTATGACCACAAAGTGATCGACCAGTCTGCAAAACAAATTATTGAAACGGCTATTCGTACTGGTGCCGAAGTAGCTGGACCAGTGCCTTTGCCTACTCGTAAAAGCACTTATACTGTGGTAAAAAGTCCACACGTATACAAAATGGGTGGTGAAGCCTTTGAAATGCGTGTTCACAAGCGTCTTATTGATATTACAAACGCTACCCCTAAAACTATTGATAATCTGCAAAACCTGAGCCTTCCGGCTGGCGTTGACGCAGAAATTCGTATGTAGTTTTAACTTATAACAATGCCCGCAGAGCTTTAAGAGGCTGTGCGGGCTTTTTTGGTATAAAGCGTAAGCCTTTTGGTATACTGATAAGAGTTATGTCACAAAAGTCCCGTACCTATGCTCGCAACCGAAACCGATCTTCGGAAATTTTTAGTCGTAAGGGGCGAGAAAAAATTTATGAGCGTGACAGTATGTTTTTTCTTAAGTTAATTATTTATATTATGCTAGGGTCGCTATGGGTGGCATTCTCGACGCCACTAATGTTTGGGGATTTTTTTGCATTAACGGGCATACCGGTTGGACTAGTGGTTGGGCTTGTGCTTGTAATGTATACCGAAAAGTATCAGTATAACCGAAAAATTTGGTACAGTGTACTGCCGATCGTCGCTATAATCAGCTATTTTTTGCCAACCGGAATTGTACTGTAAAAAAGGAAAAACCCGGCGACCACTTGTGTGGCAACCGGGGTTTCCGAAAGTCTCCTCTCTAAAATGTGTCGTTTACCTGCGCGTGGGTATTACCGCACGAACTTGTGCGTTACCTCACTTCGAAGATCAATGCGCAGCAGGCCGCCCACGCGCACGGCCTTCGCTACCTTGACCCAGCCATTGGGGCGAACACCGTGCCGCCTGACAGTCTCATCTACGCAGCGTTGAAACAGCTGAGATGCGTACTGCTGAAGCTTGGTGTGATTGATCTCGACATTGCGGTCGGAGCTGCTGCTCGCCTCGAGGGGGTAGTAGAACGTGTGGTTGTGGGGACGCGTGACGTTCATCAGGTGAACCTGCGTCTTGGCAGTGATGGCTTCGTTCGAAATTTCTTTCGTCAAGCCGGTCATGGCCTGACGAAGCGCGATCATTGCTTCAGTTTGGAGTTGTCCTTCGGAAGGTGCCATGACAGTGCCTCAATTCTGTTGATTAGAAAAAATAGTGTTGTCACGCATGTATATTTTAAACATATTATTCTATTTTAAGCAAGAACGGCTGTAGACTCACATAATATCAAAAACAACCTCTTAAATGTATTGACCTACCTCTATAAAAGTGCTACAATTAAATGGTAAATTATTACGTAATATAAAACTTTCTCTTGGTGAATTTACAGGTCTACCCCCGTAGAAACCGTATATCACCAAGAGTTTTAAGTGGGAGTAAGAGGGCAATGAAAGCACTTCTCGGTACCAAACTTGGTATGACCCAAATCATCAGCGAAGATGGGCGTGCAGTTCCTGTAACGCTTATTCAAGCTGGCCCTGTGACCGTGACTCAGGTGAAGTCTATCGATAAAGATGGCTACAACGCGGTTCAAGTGGCATATGGTGAGGGTAAGAACCTGAGCAAGGCCGTAGCTGGACATGTCAAGCCAGCTCAAGTGTCTCCGAAGACAATTCGGGAATTCCGTGTGGAAGAACTGCCTACCGATGTAAAGGTAGGCGACACAATTGACGTCTCAAAATTTAGTCTAGGCGAAATGGTCGACGCCACAGGCACAAGCAAGGGTAAAGGTTTTGCCGGTACGGTAAAGCGACACAACTTTAACACAAGCAAAAAGACTCACGGTGGTAACGGTAACGTTCGTAAGCCGGGTTCGATTGGATCAATGTATCCTCAAAAAGTCTTTAAGGGTAAACGAATGGCAGGCCGCATGGGTGCTGATCGCGTTACCGTTAAAAACCTAGAGATTGCATACATAGACCCAACAACTAATCTTATTGGTGTTAAGGGTGCTGTACCTGGACCTCGCAAAGGCTTGGTAATTTTAGGAGGTAAAGCGTAATGGCAACCACAAAACAAAATCTACCTAGCACCGTATTTAACGTAGAAGTTCAAAACCACGAACTACTTAAGCTTGCGTACGATTCATATCTTGCAAACGCTCGTCTATCTAGCGCCACAACAAAGCAACGTGGCGAAGTACGCGGTGGTGGTAAAAAGCCATGGAAGCAAAAAGGTACTGGTCGGGCTCGATTTGGTTCATCTCGAAACCCAATCTGGCGTGGCGGTGGTATTGTATTTGGTCCACGCGGTAACGAAAACTACACCAAGAAGCTTTCAAAAACTTCTAAGCGTGTTGCGCTTCGTCAGGCTCTTACTTTGGCAAATACTGCAAATAAAATTGTTGTAGCCGACGTAAAAACTACTGGTAAAACAAGTGAAGTTGTAGCGTTTCTAAATGAAAACAAGTTTACTCGTCGCACACTTATTGTGGTAGATGAAAAAACTCCAGAGCTACTACGTGCTACGAATAACATTCAAAATGTACTGCTTATTCGTGCTAACTACCTAAGCGTCTACCACATTCTAAATGCCGACACGATTGTTCTATCGCCAACAGCAGTGCCAGTACTTGAAACCTGGCTTGCAAAGGAGGAGGCGTAATATGAATCCTATTAGCGTAATTCCACTTGTAAGCGAAAAAGCTTACCTACAAAGTCAGAAAAACGTATACGTATTTCACGTGCCGTTAACTGCAAACAAAGATGAAATCGCACGTGCCATTGAAGCTCAGCACAGCGTAAAGGTTGGTAATGTATCAACCCTTGTGCGTAAAGGTAAGGCCGTACGATTTAGTCGCGGAAAGAATCGTTACCCTGGTACGACTACCCGCAAAGATACTAAAAAAGCATATGTGACGTTAAGCGAAGGCTCAATTGCCGTGTTTGAAACGTCAGAGCAGAAGGAGGACAAGTAATGCCCGTAACGCAGTACAATCCAACGACTCCTGCTCGTCGCGGCATGACGACACAAGACTTGTCGGAAGTAACTACTCGTAAGCCGCTTAAGAGCTTGGTTAAAAGTAAGAAGCAGAACGCTGGTCGTAACAACACTGGTCGTATTACGGTCCGACACCGTGGTGGTGGTGTAAAACGCCACTATCGCCTTGTGAGCCACAAACTTCCAGCCGGCTTAACTCTTACTGTTGAAGAAATTGAATACGATCCAAACCGTTCAGCGCGTATTGCTCGTGTAAAAGATCAGTTTGGTTTGTACCACTACATTCTTGCTGACACCAGCATGAAAAAAGGTAAAACTATTGCCACTGGTGAAGAAGCACCAATTGAAAGTTCAAACCGACTCCCGCTATCTAAAATTCCAGTTGGTACCCAAATTTACGCCATTGAGCTAACTGCAGGTAAGGGTGCGCAAATGGTTCGTGCCGCTGGCGCTCGCGCACAGCTTATGGCCAAAGAGGGTGACTACGCGCAAGTTAAGCTTCCATCAGGTGAAGTGCGTAGAATCCGTCTTGAGGCAACCGCATCTATTGGTGTAGTTGGAAACGTTCAGCACCAAAACGTAAAGATTGGCTCGGCTGGTCGTAACCGTCGCAAGGGTATTCGCCCAAGTGTACGTGGTGTGGTAATGAACGCCGCAGATCACCCGCACGGTGGTGGTGACGGTGGACGTCACGGTAGTGGTAAACCACCACGCACGCCGTGGGGTCAACTAACACTTGGTTATCGTACCCGTCGCCGTAAGAGCAGCAACAAGTTAATCGTTCGAAGTCGTCACGACGCGAAAAGGAAGAAGAGGTAAGTCTAAATGAGTCGTTCACTCAAAAAAGGCCCATTCGTTGATGCGAAGCTCGCCAGCAAAATTGCTGCCCTTTCGCTCGACGACCGCACAGTTATAAAGACTTGGGCGCGTGCAAGTACTATTACACCAGAGATGGTTGGTCGTACAATCGCCGTACATAATGGTCGCGTGCATGTACCCGTACTTGTTTCGGAAAATATGGTTGGTCATAAGCTCGGTGAGTTTAGCCCAACTCGTAAGTTCCGCAAACATGGTGGAAAGGACAAGAAGTAATCGTTATGGCACAAGAATATATCGTTCGTGCCTACGCGAAAGGTGTTGATCAAACTCCGCGTAAAGTTGGCCTAGTAGCTGCACTTGTACGAGGACGCACCGTCGCCGATGCACTTGTTATCCTAGGGCACGTTCCTAAGCGTGCCGCTCAGCCAGTTATTAAGGCTATTGAAAGTGCGCGCGCAAATGCTGCGAACAATCACGGCCTCGATGCATCAACGTTAGTTATTTCAACTCTATCGGTTACTACCGGAACCCGACTTCGTCGCTTTAAGCCTGCAAGTCGTGGTCGCGCGCTACCGTTCGAGAAGAAAACAAGTAACATTCTTGTAGAGGTAACAGGCGTAGAGAAACCTAAGCGCAAACCAGCTGTGGCCGCAAAGCCTGAAGCTGCTAAGGAGGAAAAATAAATGGGCCAAAAAGTAAACCCAATTAGTTTTCGTCTGCAAGTACATAAGAACTGGGATTCTCGTTGGTTCACCGCTAACAAGCGTGAGTATGCAACGTGGCTTGCAGAGGATCACAAAATTCGTGAGTTGATTGAAAAGCGTTTTAGCGCTCGACCAACAATCAACAAGGTAGAAGTTGAGCGTTCAGCAAACCTTATTACAATTACAATTCATACTGCAAAAGCAGGTGTAGTAATTGGCCGTGGTGGTGCTGGCGTAAACGAACTAAAAAGTCAGATTGAAAAGCTTGTAAGTCTGCCTATTCGCATTAACATTGAAGAAGTAAAGCGACCAGAAATGGCTGCAAAGCTTGTTGCCGAGAATATTGCTCGTCAGCTTGAGCGACGAATTAACTTCCGTCGTGCAACTAAAATGTCTGCGCAAAACACTATGAATGCTGGCGCAAAAGGTATTCGTATTGAGGTAGCAGGTCGACTTAATAACGCCGAGATGGCTCGACGCGAAAAAGTAATTGAAGGCTCAGTGCCACTACATACTCTTCGTGCCGACATTGACTTCCATTCAGCACGCGCTCAAACGCCTGCCGGCATCATTGGCGTAAAAGTTTGGATCTATAAGGGCGAAAGGAGCTAATCGATATGTTGTTACCAAAGAAAACCAAGTATCGAAAAGTTCGTAAAGGTAAAAACGACGGCAACGCTACACGCGGTAATTACATTGCTTTCGGAGATTACGCTTTGCAAAGCATGTCAAACAGCGATGTAACCTCTCGTCAGATTGAATCTGCCCGTCAAGCAATGACCCGTTACATTAAGCGTGGTGGTAAAATTTGGATTCGTATCTTCCCGCACATTCCTGTTACACGAAAACCCGTTGGTCTTAAGATGGGTATGGGTAAAGGAAACCCTGAATTTTTTGCCGCTAAGGTAAAAGCTGGAACAGTACTGTTCGAGATGAAGGGCGTTAGTGAAGAGGTAGCTCGCGAGGCAATGCGTCTTGCGGCACACAAGCTGCCAGTAAAAACTAAGTTTATTAAGCGCGAGGAGGCGTAGAAAAGTATGGCTGATTCTAAAAAAGCAGTTAAAGCCGCAGCTACGCCTAAAAGCGTAGATGAACAGCTTAGCGAAAAGCGACAAGATTTACTTGACTACAAGCGATCTCACGCTGCTGGCGAACTAGTTAATCCAACTGTGCTTAAGGCAACAAGGAAAGAAATCGCTCGCCTGCAAACCGCTAAAAGCGCGGCACGTCTGAGTGAGCAAAAGGAGAGTAAATAATATGGCCAAGACATTGACCGGTATCGTGACTTCAGATAAGCGCGATAAGACAATCACCGTCACTGTTACTAGTCGTGAGACTCATCCAATTTACGGCAAGCAGTTTACTGTAAGCCGCAAGTATACGGCTCATGATGAAAACAACGAGGCGAAAGAGGGCGATAAGGTTCGTATTAGCGAAACTCGTCCAGTATCAAAAACGAAAGCTTTTAAGCTAGACCTCATCGAAGAGAAATCTCGTGGAAGTTTAGAACTAAACGAGGAAGCACTGGAGGGCGAGGCCTAATATGATCCAGCAAGAATCTCGTTTAAAAGTTACCGATAACTCGGGTGCCAAAGAAATTCTTTGTATCCGTGTTCTTGGTGGAACTCGGCGTCGTTATGCTCGTGTTGGTGACATTATTGTTGCTACCGTTAAAGACGCCAATCCAACAGGTAACGTAAAGAAAAAGTCTGTTGTTAAAGCAGTAGTTGTTCGTACGCGTGATCAAATTCAGCGTAAAGACGGTTCGACTATCGCATTCGACGATAACGCTGCTGTTATTATTAACGACGATAAAAACCCTAAGGCAACTCGTGTATTTGGACCAGTGCCACGTGAACTTCGTGACATGGGCTATGCAAAGATTATTAGCCTTGCGCCGGAGGTACTTTAATTATGGCAAATATTCGTAAAGATGACACCGTAAAAGTACTTGCTGGTAAACACAAAGGCACAACCGGTAAAGTTTTACGCGTAGACACTAAGGCACAAACTGTACTTGTTGAAGGTATTGGTATTGGGCACCGTCACGTTAAGCCTAATCAGCTAAATCCGCGCGGTGGTAAAAAAGACATTCATGTTGGTTTGCCACTCGGTAAAGTTGCACTAGTAGTAGACGAAAAGTCTGGCCAAACTAGTCGTGTTGGTAAGAAAATTCAAGATGACGGCAGCAAAGTTCGTGTTGCTCGTCAGGTAAGTAATAAGGAGATTAAGTAATGGCAAAAGCCTCTACAACCGCTCCTCGCTTGAAAGCTTTGTACAGCGATACGTATGTCAAAGAACTACAGGCCGAATTGAACTTAAGCAACGTACACCAAGTGCCGCGCTTAGAAAAAATTGTGGTCTCAGTGGGAACCGGTAAAAAGAATGACGATAAGCGTCACCTAGAAGCTGTACGCAATACAGTTACTAAAATTACAGGTCAAAAGCCTGTTGATCGATTGGCGAAAAAATCTATTGCCGGATTTAAGATTCGTGCTGGCATGGGTAACCCAGTTGGTATTAGTGTAACGCTTCGCGATGCACGCATGTACGAATTCCTTGATCGTCTGGTAAACATTGCCTTGCCACGCGTTCGTGACTTTCACGGCGTTGGCGTAAAGTTTGACAAAGGTGGTAACTACAACTTAGGTATTACCGAGCAGTCAATTTTCCCAGAGCTAACCTTTGAAGAGACTCAGTTACTTCATGGTTTGCAGGTAACTTTTGCAATTGACAGTGAAGAGCCAGCTCATTCACGCGCCTTGCTTGAAAAGTTTGGTATGCCGTTTGAGAAAGAAGGAGGCAAGCGCTAATATGGCTAAGAAATCAATGATCGCTCGAGATGAAAAGCGAAAAAAGATGATCGAAAAGTACGCTGCTAAGCGAGCTGAACTAAAAGAACTTGGTGACCAAGACGGCCTACAGGCACTTCCAAAGAACTCTAGCCCAACTCGCTGGAAGAACCGCGATGTGCTATCAGGACGACCTCGTGGTTATATGCGTAAGTTTGGTCTTAACCGAATTAACTTCCGCGAAAAAGCCTCAAAGGGTGAAATTCCAGGCATTACAAAGAGTAGTTGGTAAGAAGGAAAGGAAATAGAATATGTCATTACAATCAACTGACCCAATCGCCGACCTTCTTACCCGCATTCGTAATGCGGCCATGGTTGGCAAAAGCGAAGTTCGCGTTCCTGCGAGCAAAATTAAAAGAGTTGTTGCAGAACAGCTAAAGAAAAATAACTATCTTGCAGACGTTAAGGTAGAGGCCGGAAAACCACGCGATACTATTGTGATTACGATTAACAAACCTGGCGAAAATTGTGCAATTAACGAAATTACACGATTAAGCAAGCCTGGTCGTCGTGTGTATGTTGGTGCCGACGAAATTCCTAAGGTAAAGTCAGGTCGCGGTCTAGTCTTGATCAGCACATCTAAGGGTGTTATAACTGGTCAAGAAGCTCAAAAAGCCCGTTTAGGCGGTGAGTTGCTACTTAAGGTTTACTAAATAATTAAGAAAAGAGAAGAATATGAGTCGAATTGGAAAACTACCAATTGAAATCCCATCCGGCGTGACAATCACAGTCGACTCAGATGTTATTGCAGTGAAAGGCCCTAAGGGTGAATTAGCTGTACCTCATCTGAGCGATGTGACAGTAAGCGTTGAAGATGGAAATGCAATTGTTGCTCGCAAAGATGATGAGCGAATTGCAAAGGCGCAACACGGGTTGCAGCGCGCACTTCTTAACAACGCCGTTGTTGGAATAACGCAAGGTTTTGAGAAAAAATTAGAGGTAAATGGTGTTGGTTTCCGCGTAAACGGCGGTGGCCAAGCTATTGAAATGAGCCTAGGCTTTTCTCACCCTGTTCACTACAAAGCCCCAGAAGGTGTACAGCTAACTGTTAACAAAATGGAAATTACTGTAAGCGGAACTGACAAGCAGCAAGTTGGACAAGTTGCAGCAGAAATCCGTGCGCTCAAAAAACCTGAGCCTTACAAAGGTAAAGGTATTAAGTATGCTGACGAAGTTATTCTTCGCAAGGCTGGGAAGGCTGGTAAGTAAACATGAGTGATCTAGCTAAAAAACTACTCAACAAGAATTTACGTAAGAATCGTGTTCGAGCAAAAATTACTGGTACCGCCGAGCGCCCTCGCCTAAGCGTAACCGTGTCGAATGCACACGTAAGCGCACAGCTTATTGATGACGTAGCACAAAAAACACTTGTGAGTGCAACTACTATCGGTCAAAAATCCACTGGAACAATGACCGAGCGAGCTGCCATTGTGGGTGCTGACATTGCCAAGAAAGCAAAAAAAGCTAAAATTACTACTGTTGTATTCGACCGTAATGGCCGCCAGTATGCTGGCCGCCTACACGCTCTAGCTGATGCAGCACGTAAAGAAGGACTGGAGTTTTAAGTATGGCTGAACAGACAACTCAGGCTCATGCGCCTCGTGCTCACAGCACTGACCGCCGTCCACGTCGCGACACTAAGCGCCGTGACGCCGCGCCTGCAGAGCCAAAAGAATTTGAAGAACTGGTAATTAACATCGACCGTGTTGCCCGTGTGGTAAAGGGTGGACGACGATTCCGATTTAAAGCACTTGTAGTTGTAGGAAACCGTAAAGGTAAAGTAGGTGTTGGTGTGGCGAAAGGTCAAGACGTACAGACGGCTGTGGCTAAAGCAACCGACGTTGCCAAAAAGCACCTTATTGAAGTACCAGTGCTAAATGGTACAATTCCGCACGATGCAGAGGTAAAAGTCTCGGGTGCGCAAGTATTGATTAAGCCTGCGGCACCAGGTACCGGTATTATTGCCGGTGGTGTGGTACGTCAAATTATTGGTGTAACCGGTGTAAACAATATGCTCTCAAAAAGCCTTGGTTCTACTAACAAAGTAAACATTGCTTACGCTACTATTGAAGCACTTCGAAGTCTTGTGCCTCGCGAACAGTGGCTTAATGCGCCAAAAACTAAAAAGTCTAACGCTAAAAAGGAGGCCTAAGTTATGAAGTACAATGAGTTACAAATTACTTCGAATAAAGACCGTAAGCGTGTTGGACGTGGTATAGCAGCGGGCGGCGGTAAAACTGCTGGTCGTGGTACCAAGGGTCAAAACTCTCGTACTGGTAAAAAACTTCGTGCAATGTTCCAGGGTGGTCAGCGTCCGCTAGCGCAAGCTATCCCTAAAGCGCGTGGGTTTAAGAGTCTTCGTACTCCTGCGCAAGTAGTGTACCTTGATCATCTTAATGCGTTTGCAGGTAAAACTGCTGATAACTTTACGCTTTTTGAAGAAGGCTACATTGCAACACCGTTTCATACTGTAAAAGTTATTTCGCGAGGCGAATTAACTGAAAAAGTTACACTTAAGGTGCAAGCTGCGAGTGCTTCTGTGCAAGAGGCACTTACGAAAGCTGGCGGTAGTTTTGAAAAAGTGGCAACACCTATTCAAAAAAGTGCTGAAAAAGCGGCCGCAGACGAAAAGTAACGCGCTACTTTAAAGAAATGCTTCATAGGTAAAACTATGGAGCATTTTTTATATGCAATTTTACTGTAATAGCTAGGCCGTAGCTAGTGACTGTAGTATAATGAATAACAGATTGTGGCTGCACAAAAAAGCAGCAATTAATACGAATAGGGTAGAGATTAAAATGAACTGGAAAACTATTTTTAAATCGTTTAAGAATAAGGACATGCAAAAACGTATTGCGGTACTACTTGGTATCGTAGTGGCGTATCGTTTTCTAGCTCATGTTCCGGTACCCTTGGCCGAGCCGACACAGCTTAGAGAAGCTATTTCTAGCGCGATTGGCACACAGGGCTTTGGTGGTTTTCTTAACCTATTAACGGGTGGGGCGTTAACTGGATTTTCGGTGGTACTTGTAGGACTTGGTCCGTTTATTACAGCGAGTATTATTACCCAGCTACTCACTAAAGCAATCCCAAAGCTTGAGGAGCTTCATAAAGATGGCGAGTCTGGACGCCGACGAATACAACAGTGGACGCGAATGATTTCTGTGCCATTAGCGGTAATTCAGTCAATTGCCTTTATTTATATTTTACGCGAATCGGTACTTGCAGGTAACGTTGCGGCGTTAAGCGGCACTACTCCAATGGAGTGGGTGGTGGCAGTTATGGCAATGACCGCCGGATCGGTGCTGCTTATGTGGCTTGGTGAGCTAGTAACAGAACAAGGTATTGGTAACGGAATTAGTATTCTTATTTTTGCTGGTATTATTTCTCAGCTACCAACTATGTTCGCAACTATCATTTCGTCTCTCTTTGATACTTCGGCTGGAGCGATGAATGTGTTTGGTTGGTTTGAGCTTCCAATTAACCCGCTCTCTTTCTGGATTACGCTTATAATTGCCCTTGTGTCGCTGGCTGCACTGTATGTACTTGTAAAGATTAATGAGGCTCAGCGAGTAATTACTATTAATTATGCTAAACGAGTACGCGGTAACAGCAGTTACGGGGGTGTAAAAAGCATTTTGCCAATTAAACTTATTGCCGCTGGTGTTATTCCGGTAATTTTTGCGGTAGCATTCTTAAGCCTACCGGCTTTTATTGGACAAATATTAAAGGCTACCGGTAACCCTGCCTATGCCGCATTGGCGGATAACCTTATTAACTGGTTTCAGGCGCCTAACCCGGGTGAATTTACCGGAGCGACCTGGCAGTCATTTATTTATCCGGCGCTGTACTTTGTATTAGTAATTGCGTTCACGTATTTTTATACAAATATTGTCTTTAACGCTAATGAAGTAAGTGAAAACCTGCAAAAGCAGGGTGGATTTATTGAAGGTGTACGACCAGGTTACCAGACAGAAGTATTTCTTAAAACTACGGTTAACCGGCTAATCTTGTTCGGATCAATCGTACTAGGTCTTATTGCTATAATGCCGTTTGTTGGTGAGTACTTACTCTTTCAATTTGCGGGCGTAAGTGGCACTAACCTTACAATTGGTGGTACTGGGTTGCTCATTGCAGTGACGGTAGCGCTCGAAGCGCTTCGACAACTCAATTCGCGCGCATTAATGGTAACGTACGACGAGTACAAATAAGAAAGGTGCAATCTAGCTCGCCCCTTTACATTGACGTAAAGGTGCGATATACTAGATTCTGTATATTTATGGCTGGACAAAAGGAAGTAATCAAAATGGCAGGCAAGGTAGTGGAAGCACTGCCTAATACTCAATTTAAGATTGAACTTGAGAATGGTCATAGTATTATTGCCCACATTAGCGGAAAAATGCGTAAGCATTATATTCGTCTTGTGCCAGGTGATAAGGTGGAAGTTGAGATGACCCCGTACGATCTCACGAAGGGAAGAATCATCTACCGCCTCAAGGATTAAATTTAACGGGAGAAGGAGTTTTTGTAACGCTCATGAAAGTTCGTGCGAGTGTAAAAAAAATCAGTCCCGATGACCAGTTGGTGCGCCGTAAAGGTCGCCTAAGGGTTATCAACAAGAAAAAACCTAAGAATAAGCAAAGGCAGGGTTAAGCATGGCTCGAATTGCTGGAATCGTTATTCCATCAGAGAAGCAAGTTCAGATCGGTCTTACCTACGTATATGGTATCGGTCCGAAATTTGCACGAGACATCCTTGCGGAGGCCAATATTGAGCCTACCACTCGGGTGAAAGATCTCACCGAGGCTGAAGAGCAAAAAATTCGTGAAATTATTGACGCGAATTATACCGTAGAAGGTGATCTCCAGCGCTTGGTGACAAATAATATTAAGCGCCTAAAGGATGTGAACGCCTATCGCGGTTTGCGTCACAAAGCCGGTTTACCGACCAGAGGCCAGCGCACGCGTACGAACGCACGAACTCGTAAGGGTCGCGCGGTATCAGTCGGCGGATCACAACCTAAGTCAGCATCTAAGACCTAAAAGAAAGGAAATTGTATATGGCAGAGCAAAAAACGACAAGTCGCAAGAAGCAGCGCCGATCAGTTCCTTCTGGTCAGCTGCACATTCAGGCAACCTTTAATAACACCATCGTTACTTTTACCGACAAAAAGGGTAACGCGTTGGCCGCTTCTAGTGCTGGTGCGTGTGGATTTAGAGGTTCTAAAAAAGGTACCGCCTACGCATCTCAGATTGCCGCTGAAAAAGCATCTGAAGCAGCAGCATCACTTTACGGCCTTAAGGCTGTTGACGTGTACGTTAAAGGTGTGGGCCTTGGTCGTGACGCCGCAATCCGTGCGGTTGGTGCGTACGACATTTCAGTAGAAAGCATTAAGGACGTTACCGGTGTTCCACACGGTGGTACTCGTCCACGTAAGGCACGGAGGGCTTAAAGTATGTCACGTGATACTACTCCAATTGTCAAACAAAGCCGCCGGGAGGGCTATGCACTTCACCCTAAGGCACACAAAGTTATGGCGCGAAAAACTGGTATACCTGGTCAACACGCGCATGGTCGTCAGAATAAGCCTAGTCTTTACTCGACGCAACTTCGTGAAAAACAGAAAGTTCGCCGTATTTATGGTCTTGTAGAACGTCAGTTTGCTCGACTTATGGACGAAGCCAACCGCGCAAGTGGTGCGGGTGTTCTTCCGGGTGAATTGCTACTGCAACTCCTTGAGCGACGAATTGATAATGCTGTGTACCGAGCAGGATTTGCAACCAGCCGCCGTGCTGCGCGTCAACTTGTTGGACACGGTCATTTCGAATTAAACGGTCGTCGTGTTGACATTCCATCTATTCGCCTTAAGGCGGGAGACGTACTTACAGTGCGATCTAAAAGCACAAAGTCTAGCTACTTTGCGGCAATTAAAGATGTATTTGGCAACACCGATCAGGCGCCACTTAGCTGGGTAAAAGGTGATATTAATAAATTACGTATTGAAGTTACTGGTTTACCTAAGCGAGAAGAAGCCGAAGCAAATATTAACGAGCAGCTCATTGTTGAGTACTACTCACGATAAGGGTAAGGGAGCAAGAATAACGTTATGTCAAAAGCGATTTATAATCCGACTTTAGCTGGAATTGAAGAACATTCAAGCGATAGTGCAACGTTTACGATTGAGCCTTTGCAAGCTGGCTACGGAAACACACTAGGAAACAGTATCCGACGTGTCCTACTTTCAAGTGTTGAAGGTGGAGCGTTGGTTGCCTTTAAGATTGAAGGTGCTACACACGAATTTACTACTGTAGAAGGTATTAAAGAAGATGTTGTAGACATTATGCTAAACCTTAAAAACGTACGATTACGCGTTCATGGCGACAAGCCAGTTGAACTTCGTCTTGAAAAGAAGGGTGCGGGAACAATTACCGCCGCCGACATCAAGACAACAGCTGACGTTGAAGTCATTAACCCAGACCAAGTTATTGCAACTGTTGACGATCCAAAGAAGACCGTTGTAATCGATCTTGTAGCTGAGGCTGGACGCGGTTACCGCACAATTGAAGAGTCAAGTGAAGCTCGGCTTCATAGCGACATGATAGCACTTGATGCCGTATTTACACCGGTACTGCGTGTTCGCTATAAAGTTTCTGGTACTCGTGTAGGCCAAGAAACTAACCTAGACAAGCTATCTATTACTGTTGATACCGACGGTATGATTTCACCAAAAGAAGCGTTTGAAGAAGCAGCTGCGATTTTGGTTAATCAATACCAAGCACTTGCTGGCAGTACAACTGTAGAAGCTGCACCATCTATAGGTGGCGTAGCGGCAGATGATGATAGTGAGCTTAACACGCCTATTGAAGACTTAGATCTTTCATCGCGCACAGCCAACGCGCTTATCAACAACGATATCCGCACCGTACATGATCTTGTTACACTCACCGAACAAGATTTGCGTGAACTAAAAGGTTTTGGCTCTAAGGCACTAGACGAAGTAAAAGATAAATTAGCAGAACTGGAGCTGTAAACCATGCATCGACACGGATACAAGGGGCGCAAGTTCGGTCGCGAACGTGATCAGCGTCGTGCTCTTATGAAAGGCTTGGCGACAAGTCTTGTAGAGCACGGTCGTATTGAAACGACACTTCCTAAAGCGAAAGAGCTTAAGCGCTACATTGAAAAATTAGTCACTAAGGCCAAAAAAGGCGATCTTCATAGTCGTCGCCAAGTTATTGCCAAGCTTTCAACTCAAGCAGCAGCATTTAAACTAGTAGATGAGATTGCTCCAAAGCTCGCTCATCGCACTAGCGGACACGTACGTGTAGTACGAACTCGTTTGCGAGTAGGCGACGGCACGCAACTTGCGGCTATTGAATTTGTCGATGATATTTCTGCAACTCAAACAGAAGAGGAGAAGAAATAATATGAAGACATATTCTCAAAAACCAACCGAAATTCAGCGACGATGGATTCTTGTGGACGCTTCTGAAGCACCACTAGGCCGAATCGCAACTCAAATTGCAACGTACCTTACCGGTAAATACAAACCTAGCTACACTCCTCATATGGATGGTGGCGACTACGTGGTTGTTATTAATGCCAAGCACGCGGTTGTAACCGGAAACAAAGAGACTGCAAAAGTTTACTACCACCACACAGGATTTCCTGGCGGTATTAAAGATGCACGACTGGAAGAAGTTCGTGAGAAATTCCCAGAGCGAATCATTGAAAATGCAGTTAAGGGTATGCTTCCAAAGAACAAACTACAGGCAGAACGTATGAAACGTTTACGTGTATTTGCCGAGGCTGACCACACTCACGCTGCGCAGACTCCAGAGAAAGTTGAGGTAAAATAATATGGCTGAAAATACCTATCTATACGGTCTTGGTCGTCGCAAAAGCGCAACTGCTCGCGCGCGGCTTTACAAGGGCAAGGGAACGATTACAATCAACGACAAGACAGCAGAAGAGTATCTTTCTGGTAATAAATCTATGTTAGCTGAAGTAACTGACCCACTTGCTGTTGTAGGTAAGCAAAAAGATTACGACGTTACCATTAAAGTTGGTGGCGGCGGTCTTGCAGGACAAGTAGACGCTATTAAGCTGGCAATTGCTAAAGCAATTACCGTTGGCTCAGCTGATCTTCGACCAGTACTTAAAAAAGCCGAACTTCTCTCGCGCGACCCACGAGAAAAGGAACGCAAGAAGTACGGTCTTCGCTCAGCCCGTAAACGCGAACAATTCTCAAAGCGTTAATTGCTTAAAGTTACAATATACCGTCCAATACTTATTTGGGCGGTATTTTGTATATAAATATGACAGCGTATACTTAGTAGAGTGAGTATGAAAAAATATGATAGCCGCTGGCAAACTCTTTTACATGACAAACTAGGTTTGCCATATATCTTGCACGTGTCAATTAAACGTAAGCCAAAAAAGCCGCGGGCTACAGTGGTGTTTTTACATGGAATTGGCAATAATGGTGAAGCATGGCGTTCGGTTATTTCGCAGTTACCAGAAGATATTCGAATTATATCAATTGATCTTTTGGGCCACGGACGCTCTCCTAAGCCGCAATCCATGGCATATAACGTGCAACTGCAGGCAAAAGCGCTAATTGCCACACTTCTGCAGCAACGCGCGCTTGGTAAAGTTATTTTGGTTGGTCATTCGATGGGGGCGCTAATATCTATCGAAGTAGCTAAGCGTTACCCTAAGCTTGTGACTGCCCTGGTGCTATGTAGTCCACCGCTATACGGTCGAGATGACGACGCATCGGTACCTTTACGCGAGCGCTCGCTTAAAAAATTTTATAATTACTTACATAAAAATCCGGAAACTTTAACTAAGTTAGCAAAGCATGCACATAAGTTTAATGTAATGAATGAAACGTTTATTGTAGATGAAAATACTATAAAACCGTTTTTAGGAGCACTAAAAAGCAGTATCCTTGAGCAGACGTCACTAGATGACGTTCGTAAATTAAAGCGTCCTTTTGTTATTATTCACGGAATGTACGACCCGCTTGTACTAAAGTCTTATCACTATCAGGCGGTTAAAGACAACCCTCAGGGTAAGTTTAAGCAAATTCTTGCCCACCATGATGTACGTGGCAAAAATTACATAAAAACTGTGGTTAAAGAGATTGAGCGCCACTTGCCAGAAAGCAGTTCAACAGAGTAGCTTGCGCTATAGGGCACAAGCATTAAAGTGTAGCGGCTAAATAAGGTATACTAAGGATAGATATGACAAAACCTGTAATTCTTACTGGCCTACGCGCCAACAACGACCTAACGCTTGGTAATTACTTTGGCGGCATTTTACCAATAATCAAAATGGCTAAAGATTACTCAAGTGAGTTTCAAATTAATATGTTTATCCCCGATCTACATAGCTTTACTACGCCAATTGATCACACTAAACTACAGGCGCAAATTTTACACAATGCTCGACTGTTCGTGGCTGCCGGCTTGCCACTTGACAACCCTAATATTCACCTTTATCGTCAAAGCCATGTTTCGGCACATAGTGAACTAACATGGATTTTGGACTGCTTTACCGGCATGGGTGAAATGGCACGAATGACTCAATTTAAAGATAAAACTAGCCAAATTGGTGAAGACAGGGTTAGTATTGGCCTGTTTAACTATCCGGTGCTTATGGCTGCCGATATTTTACTGTACGGCGCGCGTTACGTTCCGGTTGGCGAAGACCAAACTCAGCATTTAGAGTTTACGCGCGATATTGCCGAACGTATGAATAAAAAATTTGGCAATCTGTTAACCCCGCCAGAGCCAGTTGCAAAACAGTATGAATTTTTTGGCAAAAGCAAAGGCCTTCGTATTATGGACTTGGTTGATCCAACTAAAAAAATGAGTAAGTCTGATGAGCAGGGGCGTGGAGTAATTTTTCTTGGTGACGATCCACAGGCTGCGGCTAAAAAAGTTATGAGCGCAACTACCGATGACCTTGCCTATGTTCGCTACGATAAAACCAATCAGCCGGGCATAAGCAATCTTTTAGAAATACTGTCTTTACTACGTGGCATATCGCTTGAAGATACAGTGAAAGAATTTGAAGGCCACAATAAATACGGTGATTTTAAGCGTGCAGTAGCAGATGAAGTAGTCATTTTTCTGACTAATTTTCAAAAGGCTCTAGCGGAGTGCGATGACAGGTTAATTTCCGCTAAACTAAAAGCCTCTGAAGAATTAATGCGTCAACAGGCGCAGGCCACGCTTTATCGTGTTCAAAAGGCAATAGGTTTAAGGTAATATGATTAAGTTTGACGTAAAAGATGTTATTGCGCTGCTGCGTAAGTTTAAACAGGCAGATGATAATGATGGTCGCCGAGAGGTAAGTTTTATAAACGTTACAGCACCAGAGCTTCACTCTACACTTATTGGCTTTAGGTTTAAAAAGCAGCAATTTTACGCACTGCTCGATGAGACGGTTGAAGATAATCAGGCTCGGGTAGAGCAAGCAATAGCAGGCACGTACGGTGATGTACACGGCGAGTTACTACGCAATCCTAAAGATGATTCGCTATATACCTATGGTATGCCGTACAAAGGAAAAGAAATGTATCTTTACAAGGTTACGCCAACAAGCAAGCGTCTCGACTCGTACTTAGCCGAAGTGTACCCGGAGCGCTCGCGTAGCGCATGGCAAAAGCATGTTAGGGCAGGCCACGTAAAACTTAATGGCGAAATATGCTTGTCAGTAAAGGCAGAGGTCAGCCTAAACGATCAAGTTTCTATGGAGATACCAAGTGCTGAAATTCATAGCGACAAAGTGTTACCAATTCTGTACATAGATGACGATATTATTGTAGTAAATAAACCCTCTGGCGTTTTAACGCATGCTAAAGGTGGCATAGTTAATGAATTTACGGTTGCCGATTTCTTTTCTCGTTACACTAAAGGTAATTTCGCCTCTAATAAAGCGGGTATTGTTCATCGTCTCGATCGTGATACCTCTGGAGTAATTATTGGAGCTCGCACGCCAGAAGTCTACTCTATGCTTCAGCAGCAGTTTGCTAATCGAAGCGTTAAAAAAGAGTATGTTGCAGTTGTACAAGGGCACCCTAGCCGACAGAGTGCGATTATTGATATACCGATTGGTCGTAACCCTAAGGCTCCTAGTACCTTTAAGCCAGATACAAACGGCAAGGCAGCCCAAACATCATACAAGGTGACACAAACCTCTGATACCCGCAGTCTAGTAACGTTGCAGCCTAAAACTGGTCGCACGCATCAATTGCGCGTGCATCTAAAGCACATTGGTACGCCAATTGTTGGCGACAGAGTGTATGGAACGCCCGATGAGCGCCTTTACCTACATGCACACATGCTTACAATTACTCACCCAAACGGTGAAACAATGACGTTTACGAGCCCTGTGCCGTCGACATTTAACGCTGCACTTTAAAACATTATGTCATTACTATTGCCATACCATTCAGAAACGTTAGAGGCTCAGGCTGCGGCAATAAAAGCTAAGCCGCAATCTTTGCTTATTGTGGGCGAAGACGGGTTGGGGAGTGATGAATTTACGGATAAAATTGTCGCTAGCTATTCAAAAGAAATTATACAAGTACATCCAACGGCAAAAACAAAAGGGGTGCGCGCCATTATTTCGGTAGAAACTATACGCGAGCTGTACCAAACAACGCGTGCTAAAACGGCAAATGAGACTGGGCGAGTGATATATGTACGCGAAGCACACACCATGACGCATCAAGCGCAAAATGCCTTCTTAAAACTTCTTGAAGAGCCAAGTAGCTCAACCTCGTTCGTATTAGTCGCCGCATCACTCGACACTCTGCTGCCAACTATTATTTCTAGGTGTCAAATTATTCGTATGCGCCCATTATCTCGAGCAGCGTCGCTTAAGTTTATGCAAACATTCAAAGCAATTGATCCAACGCGAGCCGCCCAAATAATGTTTATTGCGAGTGGCAAACCAGCCTTAATGAGCAGATTAGCACGCGACGATACTTATTTTGAACAGCAAAAAACGTACGTACAACATGCAAAGATACTTCTTGGCAATGACACATACTTAAAATTATTACTTGTAAACGAGTACAAAGATTCACGACCAAGAAGTGTTGAACTACTACTTTCAACCGCCCGCATGGGAGAGCAGCTTATTAAAACTGGTAATCACACCGATATTGCCAAAAAAATGAATGCCTATATTGCAGCCGTTGAACAGATTGAACGGAACGCCAACCTACGCTTAGTGCTTATTAACTGTATGTTATAATAATACACATATGTTTGGCTTATTACTTATTGTAGCGTTTGGAACTTGGGCAATTTTACAGCGACAAATGATATCGGAGGCGGGTGAACTACCGGCTAAAATATCTGATAAAATGGATCGACTATGGTCAATCGCTCAAGAATCTTTACGAGAAAAAAAATATTTACGAGCTGAAAAGGCTTTGCTTACTATTTTGCGAGTAGATGAGCGGAATGCAACTGCGTATAACCGACTAGGAATTTTATACGCCAAACAGCAGGCGTTTAAAGATGCAATTGAATGTTTTGAGATCGCTCAAAGTTTAGAGCCAAGTGCTTCTAGTTTGCATAACGTCGGGCTAATTTACTACGAAACAAAAAATTACGATAAAGCCTCGCTTGCATTTGAACAAGCGCTAGAGATGGAAAGTGATGTGGCGCCGCGACATGTAGCTTATGCTAAAGTTCAGGATAAACTTGGGCGGCATAAAAAAATGGTTGAAGCACTTGAACATGCAGTTGCACTCGATAAATCGCCGCAAATGCTTAATTACTTAGCCGAAGCTTATGAAAAGACTAATCAACAAGCATTAGCCCACGATTTACGTGAGCAAGCCGCAAAAATGCTTGTTCCAGCTCAGCCGGTTATGGCAGGCAAGGTAATGGGTGGCCGATCACAACAAAAACGCTCTAAAACGCGTAAAATTATTTAATATACTTAGCAGAGCGTAGACAGTGTACATTTGCGCCTAGTCTTATTTTTTGTTAAAATACACTCTAGTGCCGCGATAGCTCAGTTGGTAGAGCGCATCCATGGTAAGGATGAGGTCTCGGGTTCAAATCCCGATCGTGGCTCCATATTACATCATATCTTTACGGTATGATTTTTTATTTACTAAACAAAACGAGAAGCGTGCTGGCTCTAGTCAAAAGTAATATTCTATGCTAGAATTATAAAGATTGATTAGTATTAAAGTAAGGTAAAAGTGAGATGGCTAAAAAGAATACGAAACGCAAGCTAGTTGGACTCGTAAGTGAGCTAACCGGTCACCGTACATATTACACCAAGAAAAATACCCAAAACACTCAAGGTAAATTAGAGTTACGAAAGTACGATCCGATTGCTCGTACTCACGCACTGTACGTTGAAACCAAGAAAAACCTCGGTCGCAACGAAGTAAAAGCTCGCAAAGGCTAAATTAATTTTGCGTATTTACACCTCTACGTTGTAGGGGTGTTTTTTATATAAAAACATAAATTATAAACAAAAAACCATCTACACGGGTAAATGGCTTAACGTCTATGTGGTACTGGGAGTAGGATTCGAACCTACGAAGGCATATGCCAACAGATTTACAGTCTGTCGTGTTTGACCGCTTCACTATCCCAGCTTATATCTGGAGCCGCTTCAGGGACTCGAACCCAGGACCTGCTGTTTACAAAACAGCTGCTCTAACCAACTGAGCTAAAGCGGCATAAGTACTCTCCAAGGATATCAAAAATAACCAATCATTGTCAACGATATTTAGGCTTAACCTATCCGTTGGCGAAGTGAATTATAGGTGGCGTCTAGCGTGCTAGCTAACCATACGGCATTTTTTAATAGCACCTCAAGCAATTCTGCGGTTAGCTTGGGTGCATCAGAATAAACGATAACATGATCGTCGAACAACTCAATATAAAGTGGAAAATAATGGTTAGCAATTGTAAGCGCTGTGTCAGGTGTTATAAGTTGCTCTATATACGGTTGCTGCGTTTGAGTGCCGTACACGGCATAGTTTAGTGTAAATTGATTTGGATACGCATGGCTTAGACCAAGCTGTAGTGAATGTCTAGTTGCAAGCATGGCAAACACACGCTCGTACCACTGTTCGTTGTGGTTTTTCGGCCCTAAAAAAATGTGAGGTAATCCTTCGGGCGATTTTATGTCAACTTGCACCATATGAAGCGCATGACGAACCGGCTGCGTATGTGGCGGATGCTGTGTCGTTTCCCGATCAACAAAAACCACATCATAGCCGCCGTAGGTGCCAATGCAGTAGTGATTGTCGCTATTGCTGCGGCTGGCTGTAAGGCCACGAACCAATGCTGTCTCTTCGTGTTGGTAATCTGCGCGGCCAAAATATACCATGCCATACTCATCGGCAATTGACTGCACAATTTTTTGTGTCTTGTAGTGCCTGGTCATGCTTTTTGGTGCGAGCGACTTAAGCAGTTTAGTGGTTTTAGTAGAATGTTTTGTCATAAATTACGTTATGGTATCCAGTAGTGTTGAAAGAATTTCAGCGGCATCGCTAGGGCTTTGTGGCTGACAGCGAACAAGTGCGTGAATTTGCTCTGTTGCGAGCTTAGAGTTGTTTGTTTCTATGTAATATTGGGCAAGCCAGCAATGAATTTTTAAACGATGCGGTGAGTCTTGGGATAGGCGGCCGGTGTACTCGGCGATTGTACTAGCTGCATCTACCAAAATGGTATCGTTCGCACGAACCACACCGTACATAAATAATCCGTAAAAGTTTTGTGCCGACTGCAGAAGATCCTGTTCGGTTTGATTGTGTACCGAAAAAGGCAGTTCGGCAGCAGATTCGTGAAGTGCTTCGGCTTGTGTGCGCCACGCAATCATGTTGGCGCTGTCTTTAAACGCCTCTGCTACGTCAGCCATTGAAGCAAAACCAGCCGAAAGTAAAGCCAAGTCGTAAATAGCAGCCGGAGAAGAGAGCTGAGTTGATTTTTTACCGTGTTGCGCATCAAGCATTCCACTTAACTGGGTAGTTATTGGACTCGAAAACTCTTTATATATGGAGTGTAGTTGCTTTGGATGTGAATGTAGGTGATGCAGCTGGCCAAACAAAAACAGCAACCCACCAACATGGCACTGCGAATTAGAGAAGGTAAGTATGCCCTTGTCTATATCAGGTGAGCCGTTATCGACTGCTCGTCCTGTAAGATCGCAGTAGCGACTAGGAGGCTGGTTGGTCTGAGTGTATTTTTTTGCCATACGTTCAAAATATTGTTGAACTTCTGATTGCTTACCGAGTCGCAAAAGAGGCCACAAACTGTAAAGAGTTGCGTGCGTGTCATACACTAACTCGCCTTGGTTGCACTCGACCACTCCAGCCTTAAATAAATGTGTGCGCACAAGTAGTAGGTAGGCGATAAAGCGTTTACTTAAAGATGGGGAAAGACCTGCAATTACTTGCGTCGCTGGATCAATCCACTCGTGCCAATGTGCGCCCGTAGCTTGGTAGGCATGATTAAAGCCTTGTTTGCGAGCATACGTTTGCAAAGAGTAAGCTTCAGTTGGCGTGCGAGCCAATGAGAGATGGTAAGTAAACCTGTTCGAACTAAGCCCCGGAATAAATGCCGTCATACGAATTGTAGAGTCGGCCACGCCAGACTCATAGGAATTTTTAGCAAGCTCACCATCGCTTGCATCAACATAGGTTCCCTCAAAGCCATCGCGCTTATACGCACCGACGCTCCAGTCGTCAAATGACGATCCATCGTAATGCGATGAGGCAACAAATGCCGTAACACTGGGCGAGTAATGCATAATTGCGCGTGCAGATTTTATATATTCAGCGCGTATTAGGCTTGAAGGGGCGCAAAATTTGAAACCCTGATGGGCAAATACTCGAACTGTACGAAGTTGTTCACTATGGTTAATAACATGCAAACTACGCCAAAAAACATTTCTACGCGAATCTATAAAACTATCAATTTCAAGGGCAATTTTAAGTTGTCGGTGAATTGCCGACGTATGCACAGCAAGCGTTGGTATGGCATATTGCTGAGAGACTTCCCACGCCCCATCATCTAGCCACGAAAGTTGACCGTCTACATATACACCTAATTTATGTACCGGACTATCGCTCTGTTCGCCAAGTAAATTACCGGCCGATTCATTAATAAAGTATAATGCGGTTACTTCGCCAAAGTTGTTAATTTGTGCTGCTACTTCATCGTTGCTAACTACGTGTATCATGCGTTAGATTCCTTGCTTGAATGTGTGTCGAGTCGCCAGCGCATATCGCGCACCGCATTCATATAATAAATAAAAGCGTCGTACGGAGAGGAGTAGGGACTAAAGTACGCGTGAACGTCACCGTCCTTAAACCATTTTGTACACATATAATAAGGGTTATCAGAGGTTTGAAGGCGTCGCCAATCTTCAATAAGTTTGGGGTCGTGCGTTGCAAGCACGTCACTACCAAGCGCATACACATGTCGCATAGCTTCTTTTTGCATGTCATTGCCAAGCCATGCCGTAAGATCGCGTTCACTATCGGCCCACGTAACGGTTGCAGGCATACTAATTTCGCCAACAGGTTGGTGTGTAGCGATGGCTTCTGAAGCGGTATAAAAAGTGTTTGTTGGTGTAGAGAGCCAATTTTCAACAAATTTTTCAAAAAAGTCAAAAATACCAGTTTCTGCCCACTGGTGTTCACCAAACGTTTCATAGTCCATAAATAAATTAATCAGTGGGCTGTCGTTAATGGCGTCATTTGTCCACTGGGTGTAGCGATCGTGAGTAAGCGGCCATTCGCTCCAAGCTTGGTTACTAAAGCGAAACGCTAAATCGTCGCTAAGTCGATAATTTTTTAAAAGCAATTTAATGCGGGTTGTTGCGGTAGGTCGATAGACATAATTTGGACTCCGCCATTTAAGTATCGGATCCCAGCCTTCGGCTAATATGCCGTCAAACCCTTTTTCGTCGGCCCACCGAGCCAGTTCGTCGTTATATGACAGTTCGGTGTTGCGAAACACTTTTGTTTCTACGCCAAACAGTTTTTGTATGCGTGCTTGGTGCATTTCTACTTGGCAATTAAACTCGTCTCTATCAAAGAAAAACGCAAGTGAATGGTGATAAGTTTCGGCTATAATTTCAACTCGGCCGGTAGCTACAAGTTTTTGTAGCGTAGCGATAATATCGGGTGCCCACGCTTCGGCTTGGTCTAAAAATGTGCCGGTAATGCTTAAAGAGATTTTAAAATCGTCGTGGGTTTCAAGTAATTTCTCCAGTAAGGCGTTCATTGGGCGATATGATTTATGCGCAACCTTATCGAATATGGCTTTATTATCCTGTCCGGGGTGCGAACTGTCACTAAAATAATTGTGCGCCGTAGCTGTGTCGAATACACTATACTGACGCACTCGCCAAGGCTGGTGCATATGAAGATATAAAACTATGCCTCGTTCAGCCTGTCTCATAGTGTGGCCTCACTTGTAACAGGGGATTTAAGTTGAGGAGCTGAAAATATTTTTATACATTTGCGCGCTACATCATGCCACGAAATCGAGGCGTATTCTTTATGAGAATTTTGAATAAGTGTAGGTAGTAGCGATTGATTTTGCGCAAGATTAACAAGTTGGTCTGCTAAACGCTCGGTATCCCAAAAGTCGTATTTTAATGTATTGCGGACTACTTCGCTTACGCCGGATTGATGAGTGAGAACGAGCGCACAGTTATAGTGTGCCGCCTCTAGCGCGGTAAGCCCAAACGGCTCACTAACAGAACTCATTACAAATACATCAAGTACGTCGTAAGCGTCTCGCCACTGTTTACCGCGCACAAAACCGGTAAAAAAAACTTTATCGGCTATGCCGTAGTGGGCGGCAAGACTAATAAGTTCATCTCGTTGCTCGCCGTCACCCGCTAATAAAAATACAAATTTATTGTGTTTTTGACTGGCACGAGCAGCAGCTTGCAAGAATAGTGACAAACCTTTTTGAACTGTAAAGCGAGTAAGTGTGCCGACAATTGTGTGTCCGTTGTTGCGTAAATGCTGTAGGTAACGATAAGTCGATTCATCACGAGATTCAACCGCCTCAAGATGTGTCGCGTCGAAACCGTTATATACTACGTCTATTTTGTTAGCTGGAATATGATATTTTTCAATAATTATTCGCTTTGTGGCTTCGCTTACGGCAATAATTTTATCTGCCATCATTAATGAGGTTAGTTCAATTTCGTGCACGAGCGGATTGCCATTTTTCGCTCCAGCCCTGTCATACTCAGTAGAGTGCACGTGCAGCACTAGCGGTGCGCCAGTCAGTTCTTTTGCACGAACCCCAGCCTCCATTGTAAGCCAGTCGTGAGCATGTATGACATCGTGGGTATGGCGAGAGGTTAGTCCCTCTACAAACTTCACATATCTTGCCTGAACGCCGCGAATTGTCGTATCTGGTAAATCGTTGTGAAGTTCTTTAGTGGCAACTTGCTTGCCGGCATTGTAAGCGCCAAAGCTACCATACGGCTGAGGTTTCTGCGGTGTAGCAGCATGTACCGTCATGTGATTGGTATTGGGGTGCGAAGCGCTATACGGCACTACAAAGTCTATAGTTGCACCTTGTACGGCCATGGCTTTAGACATGTGATAACAAGCAATACCGAGTCCGCCACTATTGTGCGGCGGTAATTCCCACCCAAGCATTAATATTTTCATACCACTTCAGTCAAAGCTAAGAATTATTTCTTTGCCACGCTCCCCGTATCATGTTTGTTATAGTATACCTAAACCGCTTATGATAATGCAACAACATTCATTAAATTCTGTCTTCATGAATGTAGTGCGCTTTCCATGCCGCTCGTGCTTTTTTAGCCGGTAAAAGCGCTTTGTAACCCTGAAGCTCAATCCAGCGACGCAGTTTAACGCCAGATTTTCCGCTTGCATACACACCATGCCATTCAACATAGGCCCAATTGTCGCCCACCGGAATACCGCTCGGCGGTGAAGTAGGGCGTCTTGATGAAAGGGGTAATCCTAGCGACTTTCTTGAAAGATGTCGCGCGACAAATACTGCATCATCAAGCGCATTCCAGGCTAGTCCGCTATATGGTGTGGCCGCATTGTCGCCAATTACGTACACGTGCGGTAAAGCTTCTAAGTATTGATTCACTTCAACTCGTCCATTTTTTGCTAACTTAAATAAATCGCTATGGCTGGCAAAGAATGGGTGATTACTTACGCCAGACGTCCACACTACAGCGCTAGCTGGTACTTTCTCACCGGCGATTGTTACGTGCGTACTAGAGAGCGCCTCCACCGGATGAGAAGTAATAACTTTAATATTCATTTTTTCTAGGCGATGATGAACCTTTTTGCTTGCAGTTTTAGACGAGCGAGGCAAAATTCTATCGGCCGCCTCAACAAGCGATATTTCGACCTTCGATTTTGTATGTCGACGCTGTGTAATAATCCAGTCGGTATATTCACGCAACGCACCGGCAAGTTCTACTCCACTGGGGCCAGCACCAACAATCACGTAGTGGCGACGCTTATGCGAATCAAGTTTTAAATCGTCAAGCACTTTAGCATGAAAATCATTTACTTCATTTAGTAACTTAATGCCGTACGAATTCTCGGCCATACCTTTTATGCCAAAATACGTAGTAACGACACCAAGTGACAGAATAAGCTCGTCGTATTTATAGCTTTTTTTAGCACTGCCTACTAATTTTCGAGTGGTGTCTAGTTTAGTTATTTCATCGTGCACCACACGCACGTTAGTATATGGCGTTAAAATTTCTTTTAGCGAAATTACCGATTCATCTTTGCTTCGACCGGTAGCCGTAGCATACAGTGTTGCATGATGAAGAAAGTAGGGCTCATTAGATATGAGCGTAATTTTGCCCAATTGTTTTTTACTCAGCTCAATCGCCGCTTTAATTCCAGCAAATCCGCCGCCAACAATAACCGTATGCATATTTCCCCCTATTACTGACTTCATAGTACCACAAAATGCTTTTGCTATAAGACACTTTAAATGCGCGGGTAAAGTCGCTATAGTTAATGAGGTATGAATCAAGTTTCTTTAGATGCAGCAATTTTTGAACTCCGTGAGTTTGTCGGCCAAGCTAATGCCTTTCGCACTATGCTTATTTTGATTGGTCTTATTATTGCTTCGTATATTTTAAGTAAATATTTGGCGCGAGGAATTATCCGATTTGCACAGTTTATAGCCCTGAAAGCCGACAACACCCCAAACGAAGAACGGCAAATTAAATATCGCCAAATTGAAACCTATCTAAGTATTGCTGTAGCGGTAGTGCGCGCGTTAGTTGTGGCGTTGGCGGCGTACATTGGCTTTAGAATACTCAGTCCCATAGAAGAACCGAGCGGATTGGCAGCGATTGGTGCCGGTACTTTCTTTATTGTGTTTGCTGGACAAACAATTGGTATGATGCTCCGCGATCTAACAGCTGGCACGTTAATGATTAGCGAGGGTTGGTTTACGGTTGGCGATTTTATTAAAGTAGAGCCGTTTATGGATGTTTCTGGTGTGGTAGAGCGCTTTACTCTTCGTTCAACAAAAATTCGTAGTCTTAGCGGTGAGGTAGTATGGATACATAATCAACAAATGGCGGCCGTGCATGTAACGCCGCGGGGCGTGCGCACTATTGCAGTAGATGTTTTTACGGCCAATGTGCAAGAGGGAAGAAGGGCGATTGAAAATATTATTCATACTATTCCAACCGGCCCAACGCTGTTAGCTAAACCTATTCGTTTTACGCGTGAAGAAAAGTGGGGTGAAGATTTGTACCGCATAACTGTAAGCGGGCAAACTACTCCGGGACGCGAATGGCTAATTGAAAAATTTTTGGTAAATGCAATTATTGCGATCGACAAAGACAAACCAGAAAGCCAACGACTATTTACCTACGAGCCTATTGCACGCTATGCCGATCCGGTTACCGAACGAAAATTCCGCCGTGCTGTTCGCGCCCGCAGCGATTCATAAGCTTCACAACCTCAAAGATAGTATGGTATACTTGTGAACGTCTAGGGGCATAGTACAACGGTTAGTATAGCGGTCTCCAAAACCGTAGATTGAGGTTCGATTCCTCATGCCCCTGCCAAAAAAAAGCTCTGATCATATGATCGGCTTTTTTTCTTTATAGCGCAGTGTAAAGCAGAAATTGATATTTTCAATTTGCGGCATCTATAATAGACTCACGTTTATTAGGGGTGTCGCTTGGTAATTACAGTATATTTTAATTAAGTGAATAACTGTATTATATCTAAATAAAGCTTTGTCTAATTAAGGTAAAATATAACCTATACATTATGTTACAATCTCTGTATGAAATTAGGACAATACCCCGACGCCTTTTATCGTGTTTCTGTAAAAGCAGTAATCAAAGATAGCACTGGTAGTGTACTTGTCGTGCAGGAAAATAAAGACTGGACGTTGCCCGGAGGTGGTATTGACCATGGCGAAAGTCCGCTTGTAGCATTAAAGCGTGAACTCAGCGAAGAGGTGTTAATAGATACTCATTTTTCTGCATTTTTTCTAGGAACCGAATCGTTTTATGTAGAATCAAAAAATATGATGGCACTTTGGTTACTGTATGAAGTGATTGTTGCTGATAAAGAGTTTAATTTTGGTGCTGGTGAAGACGCAGATGATGTAAGATTTCGTAAACCAAATGACTTTAAACACAGCCAATCACTTTTCGAGCAAATTATTTATAGGTATGCCAAATAGAGATATGACATAAACTAAATATATCATTGATATATTTAAATATTTCTATATACTTATACTATGAACACAAATCAGCAAGTAGTAGTATTAAAAAGCATTGCCGACAGTACACGTCTTGCAATTGTAAAAAAATTGGCGCAAAACTCATGCGAAATTACCGGAAGTGAAATAGTAAATAGTTGCGCATTCGCACTCAAGCTATCGCAGCCAACAATGAGCCATCATTTTTCTAAGCTAGTGCAGGCAAACGTTGTACGCGAAAAAAAACTAGGTAATGAAAAGTGTTACCAATTGAATATAGCTACGCTTACCGCCGCTGGCATTAACATAACAAACTTTCTAGAGGAATCATAACATGTCTGCATCTAAAAAAAATAAATCGCATAACGTGCTATTTGGACTCGATACATTTGGCGATTTACCAACAAACGAAAAAGGCGAGTTATATTCTCACCCGCAGGCTATTCGGCAAGTGTTAAAAGAGGCAATCTTAGCCGACAAGCTAGGCGTTGATATATTTGCAGTTGGCGAGCATCATCGCCCAGAATATTCAATCTCTAGCCCCGAAACAGTTCTTGCTGGCATTGCAACTAGTACAAAACGCATAAAACTTGCTTCGGGAGTAACGGTGTTAAGCTCGGACGATCCAGTACGTGTGTTTCAGCGTTTTGCCACACTCGATGCACTATCAAATGGCCGCGCGCAAGTTATGTTGGGACGCGGTTCTTTCACCGAATCTTTTCCGCTGTTTGGCTATGATTTAAAAGATTACAATACGTTGTTTGAAGAAAAAATTGAATTATTCGCGCAACTTTTAAATGAGCAGGCAGTTACGTGGAGCGGCACAACTCGTGCCTCAATTAAAAATATTGAGGTATATCCAAAAACAGAATCTGGTAGATTAAATACAGCTATTGGAGTTGGCGGATCTCCCGAGTCTGTTATACGAGCGGCGCGATACGGATTCCCGATGATGTTGGCTATTATTGGCGGCTCCCCTGATAGATTTAAGCCGTACATAGAATTATATAAGCAAGCCGCCCAGCAGCTTGGTATGCCTGCGCACCCGATTGGCATGCATTCGCCAGGATTTATTGCTAATACCGATAAAGAGGCGCGCGATATTGCTTGGCCGCATTATAAAACAAGTTACGACAGAATAGGCGCGTCTCGTGGCTGGGCGCCGTTTAGTCGCGAGCATTATTTACAAGAAATTGAACATGGTTCAATGTATATTGGCTCGCCAGAAACTGTTGCACAAAAAATAGCAAAGGCTATTACTGCACTGGGTGTTAAAAGATTTGACTTAGTGTACGGCGGTGGTCCAATGGCGGCGCACGATAGATTGCAAATGATAGAATTATACGCAACCAAAGTAATTCCGCGCGTAAAAGAGCTACTAAAAAATGGATAGACAAAATAATATCCAGCGCATTGGCATACTTGGAGCCGGCAAAGTTGGTATTGTGTTTGCGCAATTAGCCTTAAAAGCTGGCTACGAAGTAGCGATTGCTGGCTCGGGCGACATCAGTAAAATTGCTCTTAGTGTTAAGGTGCTTGCGCCTAATGCCAAGGTTTACAGACCAGAAGAAATTGCCGCGCACAGCGATGCGGTTATATTGGCACTTCCGCTTGGTAAGTACACAACTATTCCTAAACATACGCTTGCAAATAAATTAGTAATTGATGCCATGAATTATTGGTGGGAGACAGACGGAAAGCGGAGTGATCTTTCGGCCTCTGATGTATCTACAAGTGAAATAGTGCAGTCGTTTCTTGTAAATTCTCGTGTAGTTAAGGCCTTTAACCATATGGGTTATCACGCATTGCACGATGAATCAGCAGAACCTAACGCCAAGCAGCGTAAAGCAATTGCGCTAGCTGGCGACAATGAACACGATATTAATAAAGTAAGTAATATTATAAATAACTTTGGCTTTGATGCCGTGTACGTTGGTCCGCTTGCAGCTGGCGCAATATTACAACCCGGTAACGTGTTATTTGGAGCAAATTTTACTGCTCAAAAACTTCGGGCTACTGCTGCACAATTGCATGAATTACTCATATTTTCAACCAGTTTGCTTAGCCTAACCAAACCAAATCCTCAACTCGATGCACTACAAGCACACGAATGGTTTAAGTGTGACAACAACACCACACTTACGCTTATGGGTAATGCACCTCACGAAATAAAACCCTCAACTATTGAGAACGAATTAAATACTTTTAAAGAGTTTGTACAACTAGAAAGCCTCGGCGCACAATACACGCGCCTAATTCGTTACGGAAGCCGGGCAATTGGTGTAATATGGATTGAAACGTACGACACCGCAGAACTTAACGGCCCAAGTATTCACATTATGATTGGTGATAAAAAATTTAGAAACAAGGGTGTCGGACAATGGGCGCTTGAGCGCATGCTCACTTTTGCAAAAAATTCGCTACATTACACAACTATGCACTCACGCCATCTATCTTCTAATGCTGCTGCCGCGCAGCTTTTACAAGGTGTTGATTTTAAAAAAAGCGGCAAACCTTACCTCGATACTAATGGGCTTACGTGGCAAAATGTACATAAAATAAATTTATAAAGTGTTTAAGTTGATATAGTAGAAGGCATGAATAGTCACCCTCATCAGCTTAAAGATAACGTTAAGCGTTCGCTAGAGTTAGTAGCAAAGCACGATCCGCTATCGCTTGAAAGTGTTGATAGAACGCTCAATAATCCAGCAATGTTAGCATCAAAATATAAAATTCCGTTGCAATATTTTAATGAGATTGAAAACCGTGTTGAACAAAATACTAAGCAAATTGCCGTACTTTTACCGCATGCCGATGACCAGACTAAAGAGTTTATTGAGTTATGGGAAGGGCAAGAACTTATGCACGGAGCAATTTTTGAACAAACGCTTTTAGACATTGGGCTGGGTGAAGTGGATTTTAATGCCAACCAACTAGGCGCTGGTATAAGAATTGGTGGCGCACTCTCTTCGCTGCCGGGCATTCACGATACACTTATGTATTTGTATCAAACCACTGGGGCAATGCACGAGCGCTTAACCGCTAAAGGGTATCTTGCGTTAATAGAGTCGCTAAAACGCGACAACGAGTTTGCCTTGGCTGAAACCGCTATTAAGCCAATCCTTAAGCAAGAAGGTTCGCATCTTGGGTACTATAAATCAGCCTCGTTAGAGCTGGGTAACCGCCTTGCGCCATGGCAACGCAAGCTGGCAGTTGCTATTAAAACCCATGGTTACAAACCTGTTGGAGCGATTGATAAAGAGCACGAGGCAAGATTTGGTGCAACCATGGAAATAATTCGCGGCGAACAAACCATGGACGAAATTGCTAGTCCAGTTCAAAAAATAGCCGAAGAAGTATTACTGGCAAAGCAATACGGGCTTGAACTGCCAAACTTTGTGGCTAGTGCACTAAAAAGTAGCATTAACGAGGCACGGGCACAAAAACTATTACCTCCCGATGAGGATGGCTTGGCTGTACCGGTTCAATAAGTTTGCTATACTATACATATGAAATCGCTTACGCCCGCAACTCCCCATATGGTTATACTGGTAGGCCTACCGCATTCAGGAAAAAGCCATCTCGCAACACAATTTTCTCGCACTTTCGCCGCGCCACTTGTTTCAACAGATGATATTGTAGAGACGCTACTGTCTCAAGTAAGTACAATAACGCTTAACGAGGCAAATAAAATTGCCGATAAACTTGCAAAACAGCATTTGGAAGAATTTGCTAAAACACAGACTACACTTATTGTAGATACCTATAGCGCGCGGCGAAATGAGCGGGCAGAATTAGCTAAAATTGCGCGAGAGTACGGCTATAAGACTCTTTTTGTATGGGTGCAAACAGACGAACCAACTCGAAAGCAGCGCCAAATTAAAGCCTTGAAAAAATATCCCGAAACGCGACGTCAAACGTGCGTCCGATATACTGAAGAACAGACTAAACACTTTTCTAATCCGCACAGCAGTGAGCCGCACGTTGTAATTAGCGGGAAGCACACATTTGCCTCTCAGGCTAAAATAATTTTAAAGCGCTTATCGCAGCCACGCAGCACAACTACTCAGCCGGTTGAGCGAGAAACAAAATCAGCAGAACCTAGTCGGTCGGCTAAAATAGCGCCTCGTAAAAACCGTATTATTGTAGGCTAGCAATTAGTCATATGCCCGAGCTCTACAGAGACGATGAGTTTGGTGAAATAACCCTGCGCCACACCACTGGCTCATCTATACGCGTAAAATTGTCGCCAGATGGCACATTTAAAGCTAGCCTGCCTTACTATTGCGGCGTGCCGGCTTTTCGTCGCGCATTAAATTCTATGCGTGAACAGCTGCGTGAAACCTATTTGCAGCACAAAACTAGTACTGGTAATTACAGCGACGGCGATAAAATTGGTTTTCGTCACCATATTCATATTCGGACCACTAGTATCTCAGCAATTAACATCAACACTGAAGGCAGCGTAATAACGGTAAACCTTCCGCAAAAAATAACAAGCGACAACGAGGTAGTACAACAACTTATTCGTCCACACATTGTTAAGGCTTTAAAAAAAGAGGCTAAAATATACCTACCAAAACGCCTCGCGCTTTTAGCAGAAAACCATGGATTTTACTACGAAAGAGTCCGTTTTTCTCACACTAGTAGTCGGTGGGGCAGTTGTAGCACCAAAGGAACCATCAGTTTAAATATTGCACTCATGAAATTACCGCTCGAAATAATTGATTACGTACTTATTCACGAACTTTGTCACACCGTACACATGAATCATTCCAGCGAATTTTGGAAAGCGGTACAACTAGTGTGCAATGATTACAAACTATTGCGCCAAAAACTTAAAAATTATTCACCGTATATTTAAGCTGTTTGCACATGTTGCTTATGGTATACTACAAACAATGAAACTCGAGGGCAAAAAAAGTATTTTTGGTACACATACGTTTGTACGCTGGTACGCTCTTTTTATACCTATAATAATTATTTTGTACGGCCTGCTTATTCAGTATGAGTTTTTAGATGGTCGCCGCCTACTTACAAACGGTCAGATGATAGTTTTTGGTTTGTTTTGGATTGTACTATCACTGTTTAGCTTTTTAGCACATAACAAAAACAAGCTTTATACCAGTTTACGCATAATTCTGCATACGTTTTTTGGCTTAGCTTTTATGTTTTGTGTTACCGGTACGGCAAGTCCAATACTTATTTTATGGATCATACCAATATTCGCTGCCTTATATTATTTTGGCCATTACACACTCCTTGCTATGCTCGCTAGCGTTCTGCTAGTTATTTTGCTCGATGCAATTACCTTTCCGAACAGCTTAGAATATGTGGTTAATAGTCTTATAGGATTTATATCACTAGTAGTGCTGTCTCTTATGGCGCTACTTGTATATCGCGAATTACAGCAACAACAGTCCGACTATGCGCAGTTGTTAGAAAAAGGTGAGCATGAACATGATCGTCTTTTGGCGCTCGTTAATAATTTAACCGATCCAATTATTAGCGTAGATAAAAAGGGAATAGTACGCCTTTATAATGCGGCGAGTCTTAATTTAGTTGATACAAATGGCAGCCTTATTGGCCACCACATAGACGAAGCTCTACCACTTAAAGATCGCGACGGTGCGCCTGTTGAGCTATTTTCAATTATTCAGTCGCATAGCTCCTCGCACACGCAAGATGATCTTTACTACGACATAAGCGAAGACGACACCTTGCGCATCGAAATGACTACTGCACCAATTCGCTCGGCTTATCATAATAGAGATGATGATGACACCAACGCAGGCTATGTGGTAATTTTGCGTGACGTGACAAAAGCTAAAAGTCTTGAAGAAGAGCGCGACGAATTTATTAGTGTAGTTAGTCACGAGCTTCGTACGCCAATTACTATTACCGAGGGGTCAATTAGTAATGCCGAGTTAATTGTTGAGCGCAAACCAGATGACACTAAAAGTGTCGCCGCCGCTCTTAAAGAGGCGCATCATCAAATTATTTTTCTTGCCCATATGGTTAACGATCTTAGTACGTTATCGCGGGCTGAACGCGGCGTAGGCGACGCCTGCGAAGATATAGATGTTAAAGAAATGGCTGAAAAGCTCTACCACAACTATCTTCCGCAGGCACAAGAAAAAGGTCTAACGCTTAATCTCGATCTTGGTAGTTCGCTAGGCAGTGTAAATAGTAGTCCACTTTATCTCGAGGAACTACTACAAAACTTTATAACTAATGCCATTAAGTATACTCAAGAAGGTGAAGTAACACTGCATATCAAAAAAGTTAAAAACACCGTTCTATTTAGTGTTAAGGATAGCGGTATTGGCATTTCTAAGACAGATCAAAAGAAGATTTTTGAAAAATTTTACCGAGCCGAAGACTACCGTACGCGCGAAACAAGCGGGACTGGTCTTGGCCTTTATGTTTCAAGTAAGCTTGCACGAAAACTAGGGTGCAAAATTGAAGTAACAAGTCGGTTAAATCACGGCTCGGCCTTTTCGTTTACATTACCAAGCGCCTAAATTTTTCTACCTTTCCACGTAATACTGTGCGTGGCATAACCATAGGCACTTTTTATAAGAAGAATAAGTTCTTGCAATAAAACCACAGGCAGCATAATGGCAGCGAGTGGCCATGCGTGCACCCACATGGCGCGTGCATACGAGATGTATGTAGAGAGTGCAATTAACGCAGCCGGCAGTAGCACCAGTGCCCACACGTATGAATTAGTAACAGAATACACAAACAGGCCAGCAAATGGCCAAAGCAATGTTAAAATGAGCGCTACGCCCAACATAAGCCCGCGGTTATTTGCTCCAAAACGTGGCCATAGCAAGCGCGTAGCAGTTTCGTGCTGTGAAGGTAGCTTTTTTTCAAACGCTACCCCAAGTAACCTATCACTTATTACGTAGCGATATTCACTTGTACTAGCAAGCGCCTGCGCAAATTTAGTTTCTGGCTGTACAATTTGTTTCATATTCTGAAAACTATCAAAGTCATCTAGCAACGTTTGACGATGAATTGCCCATAGGCTACTTGAACACGGTGGCGCAACTGAACGCGCAAAAAGCAGTTCCCAGTAATAGCGTAGAGTAGAAAGCCATACACTTGCACGCCAACCGTCGGCACGCTGCGGAAGCACCGATACCATTTTGGCGCCACTTTGATGAATATAGGCCACAAGCTGCGAAAGGCTATCAGGCTCAATTCGAGTATCAACATCTAAAAATATTATGTAACTACCGCTAGCTTGCCGCGATAATGATTCGAGCGCATGGTTTTTTCCAAGCCAACTCTCATCAATTGGTGCGCCTTTTACAAATCGCACACCAGCGTGCGCAAACGATTTAATAACAAACGACGTGGTGTCTTTAGACTGATCATCAAATACAATAATTTCTAATTTAGGGTAGCTCGACGCGATAACTCGCTCTAAACACAGGGTTAAGGCGTCCGATTCATTTCTTGCCGGAATACACACACTAATGCTTGGCAGTTGGTCGCTGTGACTTGCGGGTGTATATAAATTACGGCTTTGACCGCGGCGAACGCCAGCACGAATTTTTACAAACGAATACGTCCATAGTGCAGTGCTGGCAATAAGCGCCGTACTTTCAAGAATTAAAAGCATAACTAGCTTTATTGTACCACCTTGACATACCAGCACCAGATAATTATACTTTGTATTGACAGTCTGCTTAGACAGACTTTTTTAATTGGGAGAAGATCGACGTGGCAAAAAAAGACATTTCTAGCGAAAAAACGACCGATCAACCGGTGGTAACCCGCATTAAAGCAAACGATTCTAGGGCGAACAAAGTAAAAACGATTGAGCGCAAGAAGCCGGTTTCAAAAGCTACTTCAGAGCAGAATCAGCGCAAAATGACCGATGATAAACTTTCAACCGAACGTGGGGGTAATGTGTTTGTGCGATTTGGCCGTTATGTACGCGGTGCATGGCACGAACTAATGGAAGTTCGCTGGCCAACACGTCGAGCAACATGGAGTATGACCGGCGCTGTATTAATATTTACGGCATTTTTTGCTGTTTTTATTTTATCGCTAGACGCACTATTTAACTGGCTATCGCAGATGGTACTTAACTAAAGGAGTTTAAATACAATGGCAAAACGATATGATGACACCCGTGCGTGGTATGCAATTCACACCTACAGCGGATACGAAGAAAAGGTAGCCGACAGCATTCGTCAGCGAATTAATGCCGTAGATATGGCAGATAAAATTTTTGATGTGCTTGTGCCAAAAGAAAAGCAAATTCAAATTAAAAACGGTAAACGTAAAGTGGTTGAAGCTAAAATTTTTCAAGGTTACGCACTTGTTGAAATGAAACTAACCGACGAAACTTGGTACATTGTACGAAACACCCCAGGCGTGACTGGCTTTGTGGGCGCAGATACTACTCCAACACCAGTTTCCGACCACGAAATTCGCAAAATTAAAAAACGCATGGGCGTTGAAGAGCCTAAACACCAGATTGATTTTTCTGCTGGCGAAGTAGTTTCAATTGTTGATGGTCCTTTTAAAGGATTTGATGGTGCGATATCAGAAATTGACGAACAAAAAGGTAAGTTGCGCGTTATGGTTAGCATGTTCGGCCGCGATACTCCAGTAGAACTAGACGCGTTGCAGGTTAAAAAAGTTTAGTTAAAATGCTAAAGTGGTGGCAACGAATAAGCATTGAGCGACCAAAGCTCGTGCTTATTCTATCTAGCGTAGCGATAGTTGGACTTGGCGTGTATGGCACTGGACTGTTTAACGAGCTTTCTTCAAGCTCAAATATGAATAGCGATACTACCGAGGCGGCTAGAACGGCAACAGTAATTGAAGAGGCTTTTGGTGCGACGCCGTCGGGTGAAATATTGTTATTCGAGCCAAAAAATAACGCACTTTCTAGGGTAACCGACCCAAACTACCAGACGCAACTAACCGAAATATTAGCACCGCTTCAGGATAATGGCGCACAAATTACCTCGTACCAAAATACCGGCTCCGAGTCGTTTATATCTAATGATGGTACAAAAACTTACGCGCTTATAACTATTAATGATTCTAACAAAGAGATTCTCTCAGTACTTACGCGCGCAAAAAAGTCGGCTAGTAATAGCGACTTAGCGGTATCTATAGGTGGCGAAACTGCCATTAACGATCAGACAAATGCAACTGTTAGCTCAGAACTTGCTCTTATTGAGCTGATTAGCTTGCCGATATTGCTCATACTGCTCTTATTCTTTTTTAAGAGTGCCGTAGCTGCTGCTGTGCCAATTGGCATTGCACTCGCCACCATTATAGGCGCGCTGGCAATTGTGCGACTTTTAAATACCGCTATTAGTATAGATACGTACGCAATAAATGTTATTACTATTTTAGGTATTGGTCTCGCGATTGACTACGCCTTATTATGTGTCAATCGCTTTAAAGAAGAGTTGCCTCACGGTGTTGCCGTAGCCGTGCAAACCATGATTGCAACCTCTGGCCGCACAATTATATTTAGCGGCATAACTGTTATAGCTTGTTTGTTGGCATTGCTGGTGTTCCCGATTGAAATTATGCGAAGCATTGCCATTGGCGGCACATCGGCAGTAGCAATGGCGGTTATTGTAACGTTGGTTATGCTGCCAGCCAGCCTCGCCCTTATTGGCCCGCGTATTAATAAGTTGTCTATTTCGTCAATCATTCCACAACGTTTATCGCCAAATGGCGGCGTATGGAAAAAAATTGCTATGTTTGTAACCAGCCGTCCAATCGTTTCACTAGCTGGCGGTACAGTAGTTGTGTTGCTTACGCTTATTCCTTTAAGTCAATTTAAGCCTGGCACAATGGATTACAATTGGATTGCTCGAGGAAATGAATCGCATAATGTTGCGCAGGTACTCGCTACGGAGTTTCCGGCTTCAACTACCGACATAACGCTCGCCCTGCAGTTACCGTCCAATACCACGCCAGAGGAACGCATACTGCTTTCTTGTGATATTACACATAAACTTAAGGCACTTAATAATATTTCAAATGTGTCTTCCGGCACGCCGTCTAATTCGCTCAACGAGTGCACAAACACACATTTAGCGCTTGTTTCTGCACCCCAAAATGCAAACCCGCTTCAGCAGCTGCAAACACAATTTATTAGCGAGTCTGCGCTGCAATTTGCTATAGATATTACCTCTGCCAATAACACAACCGAAGCTTACGCAACACTAAAGGAAGTGCGCAATATTACACCCGTAACAGGTTCACTTTTTGCTGGTGGGCAAGTAGCCACAGCGTACGATAATAATCAGCTATATATTAATGCCATACCGTACGCAATTGCCATAATTGTTGTAGCAATGATTGTGCTTCTTAGCTTGGCGCTACGCTCGGTTGTTGTGCCATTACAGGCTATAGTAACCAACGCTGTCGGCTTATTGCTTTCAACGGCCGCTATTGTTGGCGTATTCCAGCTGGGGTGGTTTTCTAACTTTACAGGCTGGCCACAGGTTGACGGCTTGGCACTTGCGGCACCAATTTTGGTTATCGCTATAGCATTCGGCTTAGCTATGGATTATTCCGTATTTTTATATGCGCGTATGCGCGAAACCTACGACAAAACTAACGACCCAATCGCTGCCATTAGAGAGGGTATTATTAAAACCGGTCCAATTATTACCGCTGCAGCGCTAGCTCTATTTGTAGTGGTTGTTGGTTTTATGTTCTCTAGCGTAGTATTTATGCAAATAATTGGCCTTGGGCTTGCCGTGGCGGTAATAGTTGATGCATTTTTTGTACGATTAATTTTAGTGCCAAGCATTATGACGCTTATGGGTAAGAAAAGTTGGTACGGGCCAAAGTTTCTTGATCGCTTTGCTATTCGACATGATTAATTTTCGTGTAAGTCGCGAAAATTTATAAGTTCTCTTTGGCGCAGCTCAAGCGAAATTTCCTCTATAATGTTTGCTGCCGCCTTGTGTCCAGATGCTACCGCGACGTTTACTTGCTGTACAATGTCAGTCTGATCACCCGCTACATATACGCCCGGTACGTTAGTTTTGCCGCAATCATCGCGCGCCACAGTACCTTGATCGCTGCGTGTGCAACCTAAACTTTGCGCCAGTGTATCTCGCGGCTCAAGGCTCGGGCCAGCAACAACTGCCTTAAATACATCACTCGATCCATCTTCAAAATAGGCTTTAACACCTTGAGCGTCATCAAATAAACTTTTAACGACCGAGGTAATTACACCACCCGAAGCCTCTATTTGCTCACGTGCTGCATGGTTTAATTCGCCTTCGGTGCAATACCAGTGCAAGTTCTTACTCCACGTAGGTAAAAGTTTACTGGTATGTATAATCGTGTCGGCGCTTGCAATAACCAAGAGCTTTTGATCGCTATATTCATAGCCGTCACAAAAAGGGCAGTGCCAAGCTTTTGTGCCCCACAGTTCACTAAGTCCCTCAACCGCGGGTAGTGTCATGTTTACACCTTGGGCTAAAATGACTTTTTTGGCTAAAAGCGTATCAATCCCTTTGGCGGTAACTGCAAACTTATTGCCAACTTTAGTAATGTTCGTAACTTTACAGCGGTGCGTTGTTACGGTTTTATAGCGCGTTAAATCTGCGTGTGCTTTTTTATATAAGTCGTGCGGCGCTTCGCCATCACGCGTAAATACGCCGTGCGAGGCATGCGAAACCCGATTACTTTGCCGTTCTTCGTCTAATAACACTACAGTAAATTTTGCTCGCCCCAACACCAAGGCTGCCGACAGCCCCGCGGCTCCACCTCCAACTATTACTACATCATACGTATGTGTCATGGAGCTTATTATAGAGCATTGACTTACTGTAATTATTGTTGTAGAATATTTTTATCGTTTCATAACGATTCACACCCCGCACCTAGTCATCAGGAGCACGCCATGCAACTCGTCACAGACTCGAGCACGCTAAGGGTGAACGATTTCATCATCATTCACAACTGCCGCACCAGCCGTGGGCACGACATGCCAATCATCGGCATGATGATCGAACCGCCGGTCAGCGACGGCAAGCTGCAGTTCGTCGAGACGGACTACATGATGGGCGTTCACAAGTTCCGCACCCTGCCTCTCACCGAGGCAGGTATCGTGGCCGACGAATCCGGCAAGATCAACTCGAGGCTTCGCACCAGCACGGTGGCTGACTCGCGCGATCTTTTCGACGAGTTCATGAGCGTCCTCGACATCTACACCGAACATCGCGACAAGGTGCAGAGCAAGCGCTAGACAAGCTGCGGACTATACCCGCCGATTACGACTCCCACATTAAATTGTGGTCAGAGCCGTATCGGCGGGTCGTTTTCGTTATGTATTTGCAAAAAAATAACCCGCCTTAGCACGCTGCTACAAACGGGTATATCACCTCCTTAAAGTAGAACGCCTACAGGCGACTAGTTGCTGTTAATTGTGCGGCGACGCGGACGTACAAACGTATCGATTGTTAGAAGGGTAAAAAACACCAAACTCGCAACCGGACCAATCACTCTTACTTCAGACCACCACGACATCATGGCGGTAGGCATAAAAATTACTAGCACGGCCATGGCACGAGGCACAAACGAGTCGTCGTTATTCATGGGGTGGCGAATAATGTTTATTAGTAACCACACTCCAGCCAATACGCATGCACCTGTTGCCATTAAAAACATGGTGTCAATGTCGCTTTTTAGTTCAAATACTGCCGAGACGTACTCCACAACAACTCCCTTACTTTAGGCGGTGAACAAACTATACTATATAACAAATTTACCTACATTGCACGCGTGGTACAATGAAAGGTAATTATGAGTAATCTTTCCTGGAATGAAATACAAGACCGCGCCGATGAATTTGCCAGCAAGTGGCACGGAGAAGTGTACGAAAAGGGTGAAAGCCAAAGTTTCTGGAGTGACTTTTTGCATATTTTTGGCGTTGACCGTCGTCGACACGGGGGTGTCATTGACGGCTACGCCGCCAAACTCGACACCTACGCCAGTAAAATGGCCGCTATGCAACATAAAATTGATCGTCTTGAAAAATATATACAAATTTTGGCGCAAAAAACAGGCGTTGATTTAGACGCGATATATATTTAAACATTTAAGGAAATAGAACAGCTCCGGCAATAACGCGCGGAGCTGTTCTATGACAGCTCTTTTAATGACGCGCGCGGCCAGAGCAGAAGGCTTCTACAGCTTGGTGAAGGCGAAATTGCTGTTCTCGTAACCACTCAGCTGCAAGCCAAACTCGTTCGCATAGCGTTCAACCAACTTGGTCAAGTGCGCAATACTTACACCGCGCGGCACCGTAACTTGCACCATTCCCAAATCGCCTCGCTTAAGCCTCTCGGCTTGCTGCGCAGCCGCCTCAAGCACTTGCGTAGCAGCATCTGTAGCGTTGCCGGCATAGATGACAACGGATAGCGGATTGCAGGGAACATCACGGGCGTTGTTTTTTGCCTTTGCCCAGCTGGCAATGTTCGACTCCAAGCTGTGATGAGGTGACGCTAGCCAGTTTTTTAGCCAACCCAACATTAACTTCACTTCCTATCTGTAGAAGATAAAAAAATAATACAATAAAAACAGCCTAGGCGCAAGCGTAAATATATTTTATTTAATAACCCTAAAATAATTTAGCCCAACATTATTGCCACGCATTTTTATGTGGCGTTCGCCGTCTGACTTTTGCGTTGCGTGAGCGCGCATAACGCTAATAATTTGCTCATTATATTCCCGCGCATCTACTATTTCATCTATTTCATTATTATTACGGCCGGCTTCCATATAAATCCAATCCACATTAACACTTGGCGCATAATGGTTAGGCAAACAAACTAGCCTTAGACGAGAAACTAACTGTGGGTATGCGGCTTTTAGCTTGTAATACGCATATGCCGAGGCACGCGCTGCTACAATATGATCGATATGTCCGGTTACGCCATTTAAATCAATCGACATTAATTCTATCGTGTCGCCATTAGCTAACGATGTAGCCTTATCTGCAATTAACGCTATTAACTTTTCGCCAATCTCAACCATGCTCTGATTACACATCGTACCATCCCTATAGCCTAAGTAATGCAAGCTTGTAGCTCCAATTAAATCGCCAGATAACCGCCATTCTTTTTCGCGTACGCTTGCTAGGTTTTTGCAGCCGTTTGGATTACAGCCGGCATCGCCTAGCGTAAGAGAGATTAAATGCACTTCGCTGCCTTCGCGAGCCTCTTTAATAAGCGTTCCGGCTGGACCGAAGGCTTCGTCGTCTGGGTGGGCGAATATACCATAGAGTAGGCGTTTCATGCCACTAAGTGTAGCTTATTTTTTACATTATGAATATAAATAAATGGTATACTACAGGCACTATGCATAAGCAGAACACACCTGCGCCCCATATACGTCGTCGCTTTTTGGTAATTTTAGCTGTAACAACGGCGGCAAGTGTTATAGCCACGAGTATCGTTATGTGGTGGTTAACGCAGGCACCTCAAACGCCGCCAACCCAGTTTAAAAATCAAACTAATTTCGTATCTGGCGAGCATGAAAAACTCGTTTTACAGCCCGGCAGAAAGTTGCCTAATACGTTTTATGGCATTACGACTGAATCAGTTGAAAATATAGACAGACTTAACTACGCGCTATCTTTACACAAAACTTCTCCTTTTACCCGCGTAGTTTTTCAAAAGAAAACTGAGCCAGCACACTACAGCGAACCTTTACGCAGTTTGCGCCAAAATAGTTACGTTATGGGGCAAATTTACGACTCTACGGCAGTTGCAGAATCTTCGGTTAGTCAATATCGCGAGCGAACACGGAACTTTGTAAAAGAATTTGGAAACTCTATAGATATTTATGAAATTGGCAACGAACTTAACGGCGAATGGCTGGGTGAGCCCGATGAAATTAATCAAAAAGTAATGGCGGCGTACGAAGTAGTAGAGAAAGAAAATCAACATGCCAACTTAAATTCAGCAATTACACTCAATTGCTGGCCGAGTAGCAATTGCTATGCAAAACCATGGGAGGAAACTTTGCGCTACGCCCAGGCATTGCCTACCGAATTACGCAGTGGCGTTGATTACGTGTTTTTAAGTTTTTACGAAACCGCCTGCAACCCAAGAGCGCAGCCTAGCGAAACAGAGTTTATTGCAACTTTTAGCGAACTTAAAAATATATTTCCAACGGCTAAAATTGGCGTTGGAGAAATTGGCGCTCAGGGTAAAGTGGATGGTTTAGATAAAGACCCAACTTTTGAAGAAAAAAAGCGTATTGCTGATCGGTATTATGGAATGCACAAAAATCTTAAGGTGGCGCTTGGTGAACGGTACGTTGGTGGTTATTTTTGGTGGTATTACTATCAAGATGTAGTTGAATCGGAAAATTTTGCTATGTGGCAGGTAATTGAAAATAATTTTAACAAAATGAGAGAATAAGCATGGCAAAGAAAGACGCAAACAAAATGCAAAAAGGCTTTACAATTGTAGAACTATTAATTGTAATTGTGGTGATAGCCATCATATCTTCTATTACCGTAGTGGCATATGGTGGTATTCAAGACCGTTCGTTAAATGCGGCACGGCTATCGGAAGTAACGGCATGGAGCAAGCAGTTTCAACTTCATAAAGCTACGCACGGTCACTATCCGCAAGTTCCAAGTGACGAATACTGCCTTGGCAGTGGCTTTCCTGGCGGTAAGTGTCGCGACTACCAAGCCGACGGCGCCGATCCGAACGCCGTTGCCTATAACGAGGCCGACTCCGCCTCGCTACATACGGCGCTTTCTAGTGTAGGTACGCTTCCGAGTGGACCACGAAAACCTGTAGGCGGCGTAGTCGGACCATACATTAATTATTGGAACAGTGGTTATTATTTAGAGCAGGTGTTTAAGAGTTCATCAAATCAATGTCCAGATGGCATGCGTTTGTCGTGGTTCGACGCTAGTAGCGACCTTTTGATTTGCTATATACAATACATGAATTAGGCGCGAAAAACCGCCGGCGGTGGCTGCGAGGGACAGGCTATGTCTTGTCTCGCAGCCACCACACACGGCGGTAGTGTTTACCTTTGCCGGCACACGCGCTCACGTGCTAAGTGCCGGCTCCGAAGGGAAGATCGTCTTGCAGTTGTCGAGTACCCGCCCGAGACCAGTGACGCGTGGTGCGCCCGGCTCGGAACGACGATCTTCGAACAGCTCACCGTCTCGGTACACCCGAAGATGAACCGAGTAGTAGCTCTCACTCACACCGGGGCGACTGAAAATGATTCGGAAGCTCTTGACGCTCTTGAAGCCGTCTCGGTTGGTTGTTGCCACCCACTCCAGCGTGAACTCCTCGAAGCCGACGAGCTGACGCCACCACGGTGTCGATCTGGTGACCGTGACCTCGTAGTCGACATCGCCAACCCGACACGAAGAAGCTTCCCACACCCGCTTCTTCACACCTAGCGGCATGAAGCTCTTGGCGAGCGTGAACAACTCCTTGAGATCTTGGCTGTACGAATCGACCTTTACGGTTTCGCAGTACTCCATAACGTTCTCACGTCCTTCGTTTGAAATGTATACACACGTGCATGCAATTTTTGCCTGCGTAATGAAATACTATATCATAATACTATTAAAAAATCCACGCTAGTGGCTGCAACCGGTATACAATCCAACTGCAGCCACTAGGCGTGGGGATATCATTGCCCGTGCTAGCCGCGCATCGACAACTCAGTCATCTGGTGCTCTGAATCCATCGTCTCGATCAACGACTTGATGTCGTCGAGAATGAAGCCCTTAAGCTCATCGCGACGAATCTGCTGCAGTTCAAGACGGCCAGTAGCGGCGTAGTATGAAGCAAACAGCTTCCATGTTCGAACACAATCTTCCGGGCACGTCACCGTCAGCAGGTAACGTGACTCCAGAATTTGCTCATCCCTGCCGGTGGCGGCAAAGGTATCGACGTGAATGTTGACACCGTACGGACGCTCCTTGGGCGAATCGGTGTTCGAAGAAAACCGCTCGATGCGCACCACTCGCTGCTGACGCTCGGTGGGGTGAAGCGACCAGTACTGCCGAGTTACTCCTTCCGGCATCTTGGCAAAACCGAGTTCGATGATTTTTGCGACCATGTCGATATTCATGGTATTTCAACCTCTTTTCGGGTAGATGAGGGTTAAAACTTGCTTGTTGTAGCTGGCACCTACTCGGCGCGCACGCACCTCAACGCGGTCTTCGTTCGAGCGAAGCGTCACACCGCTTGTATTGTCAATTTTCCAGACGTCCCAAGTATAGCCTGGGTGTCGAGATAAAAAACTCTTCAAGTCGGCAAACTGCTCGGCCGCGCTTGCGCCTTCAGCCTCGAACCGCTGAAAGGCATGCGAATGCACACGTCGGCGTTCTTGCATAACTAACACTCGCTTTCACTATTGCAAAGAAGGACGGGGCTGCTAATGTACAATGATACACTGTAAGTATATGACATTTATTGACAAAATACAAATAACGTTGTATATATAATACATGTCCGAAAAGCAATCTTTTGATTTTTCAGCTGTTACCGCCGACGTAAGCCAACAACCGGTTAGTTTTGCCTACGAACACATAGACGCAACATTTAAAAAAATGCGCGACACAGTAGCCGAATTTATTCCTTACCATACCAGAGGCCTACTCGATGCCGACGAAGTTACTCAACATAAGCAACACCTTGCTACATACGTTGCGCGAGTTGGCGGCTTTCATTCTATTGCGTCAACTAGTATTCTTGAAAGTTTTGAATACGACAGGGATTTACAAAGCGGTATTGCACTAAAAGAGGCGATTGACCTTTCCACAAATGAGTTAACTGGACTTCGCAACTGGTGCCTAGGAAGATTTAGCACCATTCTTGCAAGTTACGGAGCCCAAGCAACACCGTACAATGCCGATGCTAGTCGAGCAGCAACAGAGATTCTCGCTACTCAATATTATGCAAAACCTGGTCAACTAGAAAAAGATTTAGCTCGAGACCGCGTAGATATGATTACACGCGGCGTACTGTACAAGCATATCGACCAACTCTAACACTTGCCTGTATAGATTATAAAATGGTATAATAAAGTTCGTTACGCTACTAAATGCTTCTGTAGTAAGAATAAACTTTATAAGGAAAATTATGGCTAAGAAAATTATCGGAAATCTAAAACTACGAATTCCTGCCGGTCGTGCCACTGCAGGTCCACCTGTTGGTTCAACACTAGGTCAATGGGGTCTAAACATGATGGATTTCATCAACCCATTCAACGACGCAACTAAAGATCTAATGGGCAAGGACGTTATCGTTCACCTTCAGGTTTTTGAAGACCGAACATTCACATGGAAGAGTCTTGGTCAGCCAGTTGACGATATGATCCGTGAACGCGCTGGCATTAAAAAGGGTAGTGGCAAGCCGCACACCGAAAAAGTTGGTAAAATTTCACGCGCTCAGCTAGCAGAAATTGCTGAAATTAAAAAAGATCAGCTTAATGCAATTGACGAAGAGGGTCGTATTAAAGTAATTGCTGGTTCTGCACGATCGATGGGTGTTGAAGTAACCGAATAAATCTTTTTACTTATAAAAAAGCCGCCACGCTGTATGTGGTGGTTTTTTTATTCCGCTACAACAAAAGTAGTGTTATGATGAAGATGGAAGCGGAAATTATTTCTTGTTAGTAGAATAGGGACCCCATGCTTTCGATCGCAAAACCGATTCTTGACCGTTCGTCTCGCAAAGAATCCTCGCGGACTCTTGAAAATGCCGTAGCTATGTCGCGCCGAATTTTTGTCATTCATGCCGACATTGAACAGGCATTCGAAATGGCTGAACGGCAATCGTGCCCCACAGAAGCGCAGATTGGCATACTTGGCCTTACCGCCAGACAGCTCGATACACCTGTGTCGATCGTTATTTCAAACTTGCCGCAGCTGAAGGCACAGCACAACGATGTTTTTCAGAACCTTCGGGCGTTCATAAGCCAAGGCGAGACTGTTCGCTTGATGGCACACATGACTTACATCACTAAAACAACGCCGTATTTGTCGTATAAAAACAACGCCAGCAAGGTACTCAACAGCTACGCAACCCTCAGTAGGGAGGTTCGTTTTTGTAAGTAATGCTACGTCTATCAACCATTCGCGCAAGTCCGCTCCACCACTATAGCTGCGCTTTGCGGGGAACGTTACGTAATACGTAATTAGTACCCCGGGCGTGGCTATGGAATATCTATAATTATGAAGCACAAAAAAACTACTCATCAAAAGCGAGCAATTAAGCGTCAAACGTGGTTAGAACGCACGGGGCGAATTTTTAATATTTCAGACGATGAATCTGAGCGCTTACTTTCGCAACCTTTCGTTCAAAGCATACGCATTAATACGCTGCGACCGTCAAATGCACGCGAACTACTGCTAGCGAATGGTTACACACCTATCTCGTGGTATGGCGATGGGCTGCTGCGACCAACAGTTTACAGCCGCGAACTAGAAGACGCGCTTGCTCGTGACGGACATATTTATATTCAAAATGCCGCAAGTTGGCTTCCGGCGCTTGCTTTAAACCCACAACCAAACGAAAAGATACTTGATATGTGCGCAGCGCCAGGCGGTAAAACCAGCCATATTGCTGCGCTTACAGATAATAAATCTTTTATAACGGCCAACGATAATTCACACCCGCGACTATATAAATTGCAACAAAATTTGCAGCGCTTGGGGGTAGAAGAGGTAGAACTTACTCTTAGTGATGCTACAAAACCAAAATTTGCACCGCCAATTTACGACGCAATCCTGCTTGATGCACCATGCAGCGGCGAAGGAATGATGAATTTAAACAATCCAAAGTCATTAGATTCGTGGTCGGTGGCACACATTAAACGGCTACAGTCGCTACAAAAACAGCTATTAAATGCAGCTTGGCGGCAACTTAAACCAGGCGGACGACTCGTGTATAGCACCTGTACTCTTGCGCCCGAAGAAAACGAAGCCATTATTCATTACGCCTTGCAACGATTTGAGGATATTTCGATTCAACCTCTTACCCTGCAAGTGCCAACACGTGCAACCACGCTAGGGGAATGGAACGGCAAGACTTACGACGCAAACACAAGTTTTGCCATGCGCATAAAGCCAACGCCTTATAACGAAGCATTTTTTGTGGCATTACTTAAAAAAACAGCTTAGTATAGTGAGCGTTCTTCACGCGCAGTTGCTCGGCCATCTTGAGCAATTGAATATACTACGGCCGTGTCGTGTAGCATATCAAGATCACCAATATCGCGGTGTGAAATGTTTTCGATATATTTAATAAGCGAGCGCAGGGAATTACCATGCGCCACTACAATAACGTTTTGCCCATGACGCAGACGCGGCAATATAACTCGCAAATAATAGGGAACAACTCGGTCGTACACCTGCTTAAGCGATTCGCCATCTTCAATAATTCCGTCCCAACTACGACGCAGTTCGTTGTAGGCGTCGTTGCCAATCAACTTTTTAATTTCATCTTTTTGCATTCCTGTATAGACGCCGTAATCACGTTCGTTAAGTGCGTAACTCTGTTCGTAAGGGACTTCAATTTGCTTCATGCCGCTTTTTACAGCCTCTAGGGTTTCGCGTGTGCGAATTTGCTCAGACGTGTACGCAAAGTCAAAAGATATATCGCCAAGTTTTTGGCCAAGTTTTACCGAATTATCGCGACCGTTATTTGTTATGTGCACATCGGTCGTTCCGGTCCACTTTCCCAGTACGTTCCATTCCGATTCGCCATGCCGTAACAATACAAGCTTGCCGGTTTTGGCCTGCAAGGCGACCTTGTTAGGAACTGAGCCGTACCAAAAATCAATAATGTTGCGTGCCGTAGTATGATTAATTCGCTCCAGTGCCTCGCGCGTATTAAAGGCGACATGCGGCGTAATAATTACTTGCGGTAATTGCTTAAGGGCAGCAAGTTCGGCTGCTGCTACGAACGTCGATGGCGCCACTGCATTGTCGCGAATCGCCTCAAGCAGGGCAGGTGTATGGAGAAACGTTTCGCCTTCTACTGTGTCTAAACCGGCGGCAGCTATTTTACCGCCACGTAGACCGTCTATTAGCGCCGAAGTTTCGATCAAGTCGCCGCGACCAGTGTTAATAATAATTACGCCAGTCTTCATTCGCTCAATAGACGCGTGATTAATAAGGTGATATGTCTCGGGAAGCGACGGAACATGCAGCGAAATAACATCGCTTTCTTGCAGTAACTCTTCTAAGCTTACGTAACTAAATCCCAGTTCGCTCGCCATTTTTTCATCGTGTGCCGCATCGTAAGCAAGCACGCGCATACCAAATCCCTTTGCTATGCGTGCAACGTGACGGCCAATTTTGCCTGCGCCAATCACGCCTAGCGTACGCGACTCAATGTCAAATCCTGTCAACTCATTCATGACAATGTTGCCTGTTTTTGCGGCCGTTTGCGCCTGAACAACTCGCCGTGCAAGCGAAAGTAGCAGCGCAAAGGCATGTTCGGCAACCGTTGCCTCGCCATAAGTTGGCACATTAACTACTGTAATGTCGTTGCGACTGGCATATTCCATATCAATATGGTCAAATCCAGTTGAACGAGTAGCAATAAGTTTAAGCCCGGGCATTTTCGCCAGCACATCTGCTGTAAGTCGGCTTCCTATAAACACCGAGATAACCTCGGCTTCGGGGTTTATGTTATTTTTTCCTAGCGTCGCTTCATGAAAGTACACCCGATGATCTGTCTCTTTAAAAGCCTGTTCTAGCTCAAACCTATCTTGCGGAGTCGTTTCAAAAAAATCTATTTGCGCCATAGTTATTCCTTTACGCTGTTAGGTTACCAAATGGATTTTGTAGCGGTAAATGCGGTGCTGCCTCGGCAATACGTAAAAGTTCGTTATACTTTGCCATACGATCACTACGTGAAAGCGAACCGGTTTTAATTTGACCCGCCCCTAAACCAACTGCTAAATGTGCAATTGTAGAATCTTCTGTTTCACCCGATCGATGAGATATAACAGTGTTCCAACCGGCTCGTTGCGCCATCAAAACCGCATCAATAGTTTCGCTAAGCGTACCAATTTGATTTGGTTTTATTAGAATGGCATTTCCAGCACCGCTACCTATAGCACGTTCTAATAGTTTAGTATTTGTTACCAATAAGTCATCGCCTACTAACTGCACCGCCGCACCAAGCGACGTTGTAAGCTCAGTCCAATTGCGCCAATCATTCTCATCAAGTCCGTCTTCAATCGACACGATAGGGTACTGACGCACCAAATGATCATACATAGCAATTAACTCCATGGCGTGAAGCTGCCGATTTTCGGTGGCAAGTGTGTAGGTGCCATTGTTAAACAACTCACTCGCGGCCACGTCGAGCGCTAGGGCTACATCGCGACCGGGCATATATCCAGCCAGCTGAATCGCCTCCATAATAAGCGCGAGTGGCTCGCCGTTACCATTTTGAACACGCGGTGCATATCCGCCCTCATCTCCAACTGTAGTAGGGTAGCCTTTTTGTTTTAAAACCTTTGCCAGCGCATGAAAAACTTCGGTACCAATTTGTAGAGCTTCTGGCATGGTACCTGCCTTCAAGGGAACAATCATGTACTCCTGAATATCGGTTGCACCAAGCGCATGCTGACCACCATTCATTACGTTCATCATTGGCATAGGTAAGCGTTGCGACTGATGAGTAAACGCCGTTTCTGCAATATAATTATGAAGCGGCGTATGCTTAGCCTTTGCAACCGCTTTTGCGAGCGCCAAGGAAACCGATAAGATTGCATTAGCACCAAGTTTAGATTTATTTTCAGTGCCGTCGATACTGTTCATTAGCCTGTCGAGTCCACGTTGATCAATCGGGTTTTTACCAATTAATTGCGGCTTTATTATACGGTTAACCGCCTCCACCGCCTTTAAAACACCTTTACCACCATAGGCTCTGTTATCGCCATCGCGCAACTCAACCGCCTCCTTAGAACCTGTGCTTGCGCCTGATGGAACGGCCGCTCTCCCCATAGAACCATCACTTAAAAACACATCGGCTTCAACCGTTGGATTACCACGTGAATCAAAAATTTGTCGAGCGTGTATATCGAGAATTGTGAGACTTTGCATACTTTTAGTGTAACAATTTTTTGCAAGCTTAAACAGTTTGATAGTATACTATCAACTAATGGGCAATAAACAAGGGCTTTTAGGCACGTGAACTTACGTTTTAGTAAACAAATTAATCGTGGCTTTACTATAGTAGAGTTACTAATTGTTATTGTGGTGATTGCAATTCTTGCGGCAATAACTATTGTGGCGTATAACGGTATACAAAACAGAGCCCACGATACAGCCGTGCAGAGTGACTTAGCGCAATTTCATCGTAAAAATCAAACAGAAAAATTAACACGATCCGACGACGGCTTTTTATACGCCGGTGATTTTGCTGGCTACCGGGTAAAGTTTAATAAGTCGGCGTACGATCTATCGCTTAATAACCTTATGTACTGTCGAAGTAATGACGGCCAAGAGTATGGACTCGCAGCCGTGAGTAAATCGGGTAAAGCTTATTACGTTAATACGGCTGGCGCTGTTCGCGACTACACCTGGAGCTGGACAAGCGCCGCAGCATCTACTTGCACAAACGTCATAAATTCTTCAGAGTATGCTCCAAGTTGGGGTAATCATAATGCTGGAATGGGCTGGGTGCATACACTCTAATACCGCCGCTGGTAAAAACTGCCGATCCGTGGTATATTATTAAGTACAATTTTAACCAAGGTTGGGAGGCTTTAAAGGCCGCTTGTACCACAGAAAGGACTTAAACCTTATGGCTAAAAAAGCCGATTTACTAGAGCGAGCTAACGTTTTAGGTTTAGACGTTACAGAAAAAAATACGATTGCTGAAATTGAAGCAGCAATTGCAAATGTAGAAAACACTACCGAAGCACCAGCGGCTATTGAGGCTGAAGCCGAGGAAGCCAAAACTGCTAAAGCTGGTAAACGTAGTGCAAAAGCACTTAAAGAAGCCGAAGAAGCAGCTGAAAAAGAGGCTCGCAAAGAAGCTGGCGACACTACTCCAGTTAACGAAGATGGCGAAGCGATTGTAAAAAAAGGCCCTAAGCCAACCGTACGACCAAAGCTAGAGCGACGCGGTAAAAAGTACCAAGAAGCAGCGAAACTTGTTGAAAAAGACAAAGTTTATACGTTAAGTGAAGCGCTTGATCTTGCGACTAAAACCAGCCCAGTGAAGTTTGACGCATCTGTTGAAGTTCACGTTCGCCTTGGTGTTGATCCTCGTCAGGCTGACCAAAATATTCGTTCTACTGTAAGCCTACCAAATGGTACCGGTAAAACTGTTCGTGTAGCCGTATTTGCACCAGAAGATCAACACACTGCAGCTAAAGATGCCGGCGCAGATGTAGTAGGTGACGAAACCTTTACTCGCCAACTTGAAAAAGAAGAACTTAACTTTGACGTGCTTATTGCAACCCCTCAGTACATGGCTAAGCTTGGTAAATTTGCGCGCTTACTTGGTCCACGCGGCCTTATGCCAAACCCTAAAAGTGGTACTGTAGCAACCGATGTTGCAAAAGCTGTTACTGAAGCGAAAGCTGGTAAGGTAGAGTACCGTGTTGATAAGCAAGCAATTGTTCATCTTTCAATTGGTAAAGTAAGTTTCGGCGCTCAAAAGCTTGAAGAAAACGCGCGTGTATTCTTTGATAGCCTTCAGGCGCAAAAACCTGCAAGCCTTAAGAACGTGTACGTTAAATCTGTTGCAATCGCAACTACCATGGGTCCACGTATCACCGTAGATAACGCTGCTTAATTTACGTAGCTACATAATTATCACCTCGACTAAACTATTTAGCGGGGTGGTTTTTTTATGCCACAACGGCTATGCTAAAAATATGAAACAGTACATAGAAATGCTTGACCTTGTTCGCAACCACGGCGATGATAAAAGCGACCGCACCGGTACGGGTACTCGCAGTATATTCGGACTACAGGCGCGATACAACTTAAGCGAAGGCTTTCCGGCGGTCACAACTAAAAAGCTTTATATGCGCAGTATTATCCATGAACTGTTATGGTTTTTATCGGGTAGTGGCAATATAAAATATCTAGTTGATAACGACGTTTCGATATGGAACGAATGGCCCTACAAACATTATCTTACGTCGAATGGTAACCCGGTACCAAACTCGGATAGCGACGAGTGGCGGCATGGAATGGCAAATTTTATTGAAAAAATAAAGACGGATAATGAATTTGCCAAAAAATGGGGCGAGCTTGGCCCAGTTTATGGCGTGCAATGGCGACACTGGCCCGACGGAAAAGGTGGTGAGATTGATCAAATTAAGCGAGCCATTGATACCATTAAAACCAATCCCGATTCTCGCCGCAATATTGTAAGCGCGTGGAATGTAGCCGAGATTGAGGAGATGGCCAAAGCCGGATTGCCACCATGCCATACTTTGTTTCAATTTAACGTGCGCGGTGATTATCTTGATTTGCAACTATATCAACGTAGCGCTGATATGTTTTTAGGTGTGCCGTTTAACATCGCCTCGTACGCATTACTGCTTTGCATGGTGGCGCAAGTAACTGGCAAAAAACCGGGGCATTTTGTGCATTCCCTTGGCGACGCGCATATTTACTCTAATCATTTTACCCAAGTAGATGAACAGCTTTCTCGTGAGCCGTTTGCACTGCCTACGCTTTGGCTTAATCCAAACGTCACCGCGATTGATGAATTTACATTTAGTGATATTCGCCTCGAAAACTACCAGTCGCACGGCGCGCTAAAAGCCCCGATTGCTGTATAGCTTAACGCTTTAGCATGTAGCGATAAAGTGTACACGCGTAAGCGTTGTGCTCGTCTTTATTGATATGACCGATTTGGTTTTTTTCGTACTCGTTTTCGTTAAAAACCGGAAAAAACTTATCAGCATCAAATTCTCCGTGAACATGCGTAATAATCAATTCGTCTGCCACCTTGTTGGCAAGTAGCTCACTAAACATTTGCACGCCACCAATTACACAAGCGTTGTCACCCGCTAATTGTAACGCCTGCTTTAACGATATAGCCCATTGCACGCGTGGATGCAATATAAGAGGTTCACCTGACGTAACAACAATATGCTGCCGATCAGGTAGTACACGCGGCAAAGATTGGAATGTTTTTCTGCCCATAACAAGTGTGCGACCGGTAGTTACTTTTTTAAAATGCGCTAAATCAGCCGGCAAAGATCGTCCCCATGGCAAATCGTTACCAAAACCAAATTCACGGTTATTTCCATAGGCGGCCACTAATGTAATCATACAGCTATAGTAGCATATGCATAATGCGTGGTATAATTTCGTTATCTACTAAGAGAGTAAGGGGAAACACGTTGCAATGCCGAATACACTGATTGGGCCGTCTAGCCGTACGCGCAAACATCAAAAAATATACCAAAATTATCTTCGCGAACATCCGCAAACAAATGCATGTAGTTTTTGCACGCTTGCAACCGACTCACGAAATAAAATTATTAAAGAGACCAAGCATTGTTTTGTAATAAAAAATCGCTTTGCTTACAATACCTGGGACGATTGCGCGGTAAACGAACATCTTATGATAACCCCAAAGCGCCATATTGTTAGTTTGCACGAACTCACCAGCGACGAAAAAGACGAATATTTTAGTTTAGTGTGCGAATATGAGGCCAATGGCTACTCGCTATATGCACGCGCGGCATCTAATATTACAAAATCCATCGCTCATCAGCATACACACTTTATTAAACTCGCCCCAACCCGTCATAAATTTTTATTTTATCTACGCTCGCCACACTTACTTTTCTTTAAATAATTTAATATTAGAGTACCCATATATGAACGACCGACTAAATTACCAAGCCATTACCAATCCAGAGTTAGTAGAACGCACGTTTAACACCAGTGCATGGGATAATGATAAAATTTTATATCCGCACCCTGCAACTGCAGAAGATGAAATTGTGGCACGACTAACCAGGCAACGCCAAGCCGGACAAGCAGATATTATTACGCTTGTAGACGGGGCGTTTGATGTGCCGCACCCTAATCACGAAGAATATTTAAAACATTGCAGGTTAGCGGGGGCATATAATTATCTACTTAGCCGAAATAGCGAGGCGCCAACAGTTGAGCAGGTTGGTTCGCTTGCTACTTCATCGGCGTTACATTTAGTGGTTACGGTTGATGCCGATGCAAAAGTTTCTGAAAAGAAAAGTGGTGCAAGCAGTAAAGGCGGCGTCGCTCGGCCAATTTATCCGTGGCATGAACGGGCACGGCGAATTGCAAACTACACCTTCGACACAGCTGAAGGACCGCGTTATTCAGCCAATACAGTAACTGTCGAGGGCGATCCGGCGCACGTAAATACAGCCTATTTCTCGTCGCTTAGCCTAGCTAAACACTTACAATCCGCTAATTTACTCGACACATTAGTAGTATTTGGAGAGCATGATACAACAGTTGGGCAAGCACAAGATTTAAACCTTAATCCGACTGTTATGCCAAGCACAAATGTATACAGCATCAATCCGCAAACTGGCCGCGGCTATACAAGTAGTGGTATTATTCGACGAGCTCAGGGTCAACCTGTTGAGTACCCAATTACATCACCCCTAATGCCGCAAAATACGGAGGTTTAATTTATGTCGGTTTACAGCAACACGCAAATTACAGCAGCGATAGATGACGGTACGATCGTGTGCGTACCGTTTAATCCAGCTAACGTTTCCGAAGCCAGTCTAGATTTTACGCTTGGCAACTATTTTTATAAACAAGAGTACCAAGAAGACGCTAAGGTTTATAACCCGTTCGATATTGATGATGTAGCACGGTATTTTAAAGGCCCACTTGAGGCAATGCCACATAAAGAATGGTGTGATAAACATGGCTATAAACCGTTTAACAATATTCCCGACGATCACCCAATTATTGTGTTGCGGCCTGGCGAACGAATTTTAGCGCATACGCATGAATTTGTTGGAATTCGAACACACGGTGGCGCATGCGAGGTAAAATCACGCTCTAGTTGGGGTCGAAATGGTGTTGCAGTATGCTTTGACGCCGGCTGGGTTGACCCTGGATACATAAACCGTATTACATTAGAAATTTACAATCTTAACATGCACGAATCAGTAGTACTGCCGGTAGGCGAACGGATTGGACAGCTTATTTTTCATACCACCGGCCCAGTTGAAGGTGGCTACGCCGAAGGCCGCGGCGGTATGAGCGGCAAATATCAACATACCGATGATTTAGACGAACTGATACGCTCTTGGGAGCCAAGCATGATGCTACCACGCGCCTACAAAGACAGCCGCGTTACGCCCTTGCCAATTTCTGGCCTTTCTAAAGGTGTGAAATAATGGCAGCTATGTCTACTCGCGGCCATTCGATTGTTATTGAAGGCCACGACGGAACAGGTAAATCGACTCAAGCGGCACTGCTTGTTAAGTGGCTGCAAAATAAAGGTATTCAAACTTTTGAGGCGCATGAACCAGCCGGCACACCACTTGCCGATAAATTACGTGAAATTATAAAAGACGGCACACTTGAACGCGACCCACATACCGATTTACTGCTTTTTACTGCCGCCCGCATAGAGATTGCGAAACAAGAAGAGGCTGCTTTAGCGAGTGGAAAGTGGGTAATAAAAGCTCGCAATTGGCTTTCGACGCTTGCATATCAGGGTAGTGGAAGCGGCGTAAGTACAACGACTATAGAATCTGTAACAAAACAATTTTTGCCTAATTTTTACCTACACCCCAGCTTGCAAATTGTGTTGTATGTACCGCAAGAAGTGCGAAGGGCGCGAATATCACTAAGAGGCCTTAATGAACCAAACGACACGTTTGAATCAAAAGATGTCATGTTTCAAGAGAGAGTAGCGAATGCGTACGAGACCATCGCTCAAGATCGTAATGCGCTACTGCTCGATGCTTCGCCCTCAATTGACGAATTGCACGCAACAATTACGCACATTATCGAGACTCAATTTAACGTTTAACCCTAGCGTATTACACTAGCGTCTGGCATACATACTGCGCTATTTTATCTTCTCTATCGACTAATGCATACAGCTCGCCTGTGCGAGTAGTTGCCGCCTGATGGGCATACGATTCCTGCGCCCGTTTGTTGTACGAGTACACCATAAAAGATATTGGCTTAATTATGCGTTGATCATCACGCGACAACGCAGCCACCATATTGGTATAAAATGTACCTTTTGCTGCATAAAGAATTTGTTTTTGCCAGTGCGGATTGTCTTTCGCGGATACTTTGCGCACTTTATCGGCAACACGTTGGTTAAACCCACTTTCACAGCTCATATCCAAAACATACCATAATTTTTCCATTACATACGCATCTTCTGGCGATGAATCGGTACCCATAGGCACTACGCCCAGCAGTCGTCGCCGCGAAGCTAGCAAATAATTCTCTCCGTGGTATGTATCGTCATCTTTACCAGCGCGCACAAGATCTACCTGCATACTATCAAGGTGTCGAATACGAAAATCTTCTGCTTCGTCTTGTGTAGCAATTCTGCCGCCGCGTTCGGTTATAGCCTGATACGCACGCATTCTCATGTCTGCTTGCGCCTCGTTCAGGCCTTCGCCATACGGAGTAGTCGCGTTTAATAGCTCGACCGCCGGAATGTGCAGATCGGCCTGTGTCGTTAGCAGTTCGCTAGGCTCACTATAGCCATGTAAACCTCGGTACAGCCTATCGGGATAAGTTTTAATATAGTCGCCAGTTATTTGCGTCGCTCCAATCGACCAGTTAGCATGCGCCTGTTGTGATTGTCTGGCAAAATTCATATCGAACGCTGATTGCATATACTCGTGAAGCGGTTGCGGCACAATAATACCTCGTTGTTTTAGCGAGTCGCGAGCCGTATCGTAACGCGCAAGCAAAGTTTCGCGAACCAGTCGCTGTACGTTAGCCTCATCTTCAATATAAGGATAAAGCGGAGTAGGGCCGTAACCCTCAAGATGGGGTCGCATAATTTCGTTATAGCGCTTTTCGTCAAAGTGTTCCGAAGATGGATCGAGGGTGGCTTTAAAATCAACATACGATGGCACATTGTGCGCATTTGTATTAGTAGAATAGATTTCAGAGTTATACGACATAAATTTGCTTACAGTATTATACCATAATCTAATTTGTGCAGCAATTTTGAGGGGCTTGAAACAGCAAGCGATACAGTGTATAGTTAGCATTGACATTACCAAAGACAGTAGCTGCATATTATGCTTAATTCGCTACCGAGGATTCACTTATAATCTTGGTCTTTACGTGGTGTGGAGTTTTTTCGTCTCTATGGGCTTTAAATAACCGCATCATGAATGTTGCTCGTTTACAATTTGGTCACGAAACACGTATCAATCAAAGAAAGGGAATTTTATGGCAATTTCACGCGATAAAAAACAAACTTTGGTTGCTGAGCTTCAAAACACACTTGCAGATGCAAAAATGACTGTTTTTGCACAATATCAGGGCTTAAGTGTTGCCGACATTCAAGAACTTCGTCGCAGTGCGCGCGAAGCAAACGTAACAATAAAAGTTGTAAAAAACCGACTTGTTCGCGTCGCTCTTGAAAGCATCGACACCTACAAAGACACCGATATGTCACGCCTTCAAGGACAGCTTGTCTACGCTATTAGCAGCGAAGACGAAGTTGCTCCAGCACAGGTTATGGACGCATTTGCAAAAACACATCCCGCCCTGCAATTTGCTGGTGCATTTTCAGGAGAAGGCAACGCGCTTTCAGCTGAAGAAGTAAAGGCGCTTGCTGGCCTTCCAAGCAAAAATCAACTTATTGCAGAAGTCGTTTCTCAGCTACTTTCACCGGTACACGACATTACAAATGCACTTTCTGGCAATTTACACGCACTACTTGATGGTGTTGAAGCAAAAGCTACCAACTAATTATTAATTTTTTAGCATAAAAGGAGTCTCTCATTATGGCAGACGTAAAAAAACTTGCAGAAGAGCTAACTAAGCTTACTGTACTTGAAGTAAACGATCTTAAGAACGTTCTTAAAGAAGAATACGGCATCGAGCCAGCTGCTGCGGCAGTTGCTGTTGCCGGACCTGCTGCTGGCGGCGACGCTGCGGCTGAAGACGAAAAAACTGAGTTTACTGTAACTCTAACTGACGCAGGAAGCCAAAAAGTAGCTGTTATTAAAGCAGTGAAAGAATTGACTGGACTTGGTCTTGGTGAAGCTAAAGCTATCGTTGACGGCGTGCCATCACCTGTAAAAGAAAAGGTTTCTAAAGACGAAGCCGACGAAGCTAAAAAGAAGCTTGAAGAAGCTGGCGCAAGCGTAGAAGTTGCCTAAGGCAACCTGAAATACTATTTACTGTTCGCGTGACCAAATAACGAGCTTAAGTAGTCGTCCATAGCATGGGCGGCTATTTAATTTCAAATACAAAATATACAACGTTATTTAACTTACCCCTGATAACTATGTGGATAAGCATAGATGAGATGTTGACAACATATAGGTACACTTGCTATAAATGAGAGTAATACTTATAAAAATAGACAAAAGGGAACTGCGAGAAACTCACATAATGTCTGAATTACCAGAAAAACAAGTTAAGCGCCTGAAAATGCTTATCTCAGAAGCCGAAACAAATCTAGCAGCCGCCAGCGAGCTTCTTATTAGTATCCTAGGCGACGACGGACATGTGGTTACTCCACGTTCTAGCACCGAAGATGTATCAGGAAAAATTATTGAAGGTGTGTTCGACGGTCAAACGATGATTGGACCTGACGGCAAAAATTATCCAATTCCAGCAAACTACGCCTCTAAGTCGAAGCTAGTTGAAGGTGATATTTTAAAGCTAACGATCGCCGACGACGGCAGCTTTGTCTACAAACAGATCGGTCCGGTTCCGCGCAAACAAATTATTGGTACTCTTGTACAGCACGATGGCATTTACTACGTTGAGGCAAATGGCGTTGAATATCGAATTTTACTTGCAAGTGTAACGTACTTTAAAATTGCGATTGGCGACCAAGTTACCATTATTGTACCTGAAGACAATCCAGACGCCACTTGGGCAGCTGTTGAAGCGGCACTATAACTAAAAACTATATATAAAAATAGTTGTAGATTTTATCGACACCCTCGTCATTCACGCTTTAAGCGCGTACAATAGGGTGAGACTATATGAGTAAAAAAGCCCTATATCGTAAGTATCGTAGCACCTCGCTCGATGAAATTGTCGGTCAGCCCCACGTGACCGATATTCTTAAAAAGTCGTTAAAGCAAGGAAACGTTGCGCACGCCTATCTTTTAACGGGCCCGCGTGGAGTGGGAAAAACATCAATTGCCCGCATTTTGGCTCACGAGATTAACGGCCTCGACTACACCGATGAGTCGACTCATCTTGATATTATTGAAATAGATGCCGCTAGTAATAACGGCGTAGATGATGTACGTGATTTGCGCGATAAAGCCATGATTGCACCTTCATCGGCTGCCAAAAAAGTTTATATTATCGACGAGGTGCACATGCTCTCAAAAGCGGCCTTTAATGCGCTGCTTAAAATTCTTGAAGAACCACCAGAGCACATTGTATTTATTCTTGCTACAACCGACGTCGATAAACTTCCGGCTACTATTATAAGCCGAACGCAGCAGTTTCACTTTAGGCTTATACCCGCAGCTGCCATTAAAGATCACTTAAAATTTGTTGCCGATAAAGAATCTATTGCAATTGATGATGAAGCGCTAGAACTAATTGCCGACAGGGCAGAAGGCGGCTTTCGCGATGCACTAAGTTTACTTGATCAACTTTCATCGCTCGCGGGCGATGGCACAACTATTTCTAAGTCAATGATTGAAGAAAACTTAGGCCTTGCTCATCACGATATCGTAGAAAAAATTACCGACGCATATCTTTCTGAAGACTCACAAGCTGCCCTAGAATTACTTCTTTCGGCGCGCGATGAAGGCATTAGCGCCTCACTGCTTATCTCGCAGTTGCTACTTCATGCGCAGTCACTTGTTCGCACTAAGCCAGCAATCTTGTCTTTAATAGATGCGCTTATTTCTGCCGCTGACTCTTCGTATCCGCAGCTTAAACTGTTAACCGTATTTGCGCTACCAACCGCACCAATTTCACAACCACCATATACTAATAATTCAGACTCTTTGTTACAATCTTCGGGCACAGCGCCTCGATCCACCACCGCGGCTCAATCTACTACACACGCACCAACAATAACTAAGCGCACACCTGTTAAAAAAAGTTCAACCACAAAACAGATTAAACAAGATGTACCGCAACCCGTAAACAAACCGCTTGCTAACGATGACGTACCCAAAACTCTTGATTGGGAGGGAGTGGTTAATTACGCAAAAGCCAATCACGTAGCAATTTATAGCGTACTGTGTAAATGTGACTTTAGCTATAGCTCACCAAATCTTACTATTCATGCAGCTAACGCGTTCTATTCACGCAAACTCGATGACAGCAAATATCGCATTATGATTGCCCACTCGCTTGCCAGCGTAGGTGCGGGGGGCGTAAACGTTACTATAACTACAGAGCCTAAACCGCCAGCCGATGCCAAACTTGCTGCAATTGCCCAACTAATGGGTGGCGGAACCGAAGTATCACTCAACACCTTAGAAGAAGGAGCATAGCATGGCCGATATACAAAAAACTGCCGGAAAAATTCCACCTCAAAACCAAGAAGCCGAAAAGAGTTTGCTGGGTGCCGTACTTATTGATGAAGATACGTTGGCTGATATTTCTGAAATTGTGCATGCCAAAGATTTTTACGAAAAGCGTCATGCCACTATTTACGGGGCCATGATTCGCCTATACGAAAAACATAAACCCGTCGATTTGCTAACTCTTACCGAAGAGCTACGCCGTAAAGACGAATTAGATATCATTGGCGGCTCTAGCTATCTAACCGAGTTAACTAACTATGTGCCAACTGCTGCTCACGCTGCGGCGTATGCCGATATGGTTGCACAAAAGGCTGTTCGTCGTCGCCTTATTAAGGCGAGTGGTGAAATATCAGAAATGGGCTACGACGAAGAGACGACTACCCAAGAACTTTTGGAGCGTGCCGAGGCTGAATTATTCTCGGTAAGCGATCAATCGCTTAAACAAGATCTTGCTAGCATTGAAAGTATTCTTAACGACAGCTTTGATCGCATGGAAGAATTACACCGCAATAAAGGTGCAATGCGTGGCATTACCACGGGCTACCGAGACCTTGATAACATGACCGCCGGTCTTCAACGTTCAGATCTTATTATTCTTGCTGCTCGACCAGCTATGGGTAAAACGACGCTTGTTACCAATCTAGCCTATAATGTAGCGACACTCGCTAAATTACCAGTACTATTCTTCAGTCTGGAGATGAGCAAGGAGCAATTAGTCGACCGTATGCTGGCCGATGCTTCTGGCGTAGATAGCTGGAACATTCGCACTGGTAACCTTAATGACGAAGATTTTTCTAAACTTTCAGAAGCCATGGGTGAAATGGCCGAAGCTCCAATTTTTATTGATGACACGCCAGGACTTTCGGTACTCGAAATGCGCACAAAAGCACGGCGCATTGCCCACGAACGGCCGCTTGGTCTAATTGTGATTGACTATTTGCAGCTTATGCAAAGCAACGGCAACCATAACGGCAATCGCGTACAAGAGGTGAGTGAAATATCGCGTGGATTAAAGCTTGTTGCCCGTGAACTTAATGTGCCAGTTATTGCACTTTCACAGCTTAGTCGTAGCGTCGAAAGTCGTACACCGCCAATCCCAATGCTCTCCGACCTTCGTGAATCGGGATCGATTGAGCAAGACGCCGATATGGTTTCGTTCATTTACCGGCCAGCATATTACGAACCCGACAATCCCGACGTAGCTAATATTACTAAGTTAATTATTGCTAAACACCGTAATGGACCAGTTGGTGAAGTCGGCCTTTATTTTCACCCGGAACGCCTGCGATTTATGTCACTCGACACAAAGCACGAGTAGTACAAGGCGACTATATGCTATAATCGTACAAGAATATGCAAAAGTTCAGCATTCAGTCTTCACTCGTTTATCGCCGGCGTTATGGCATTGCCATCGGCATGACGCTAGCACTTTTAGCTGGACTACTTTATATGGCGTGGCTTTTTGTACCAGGCGGCCTGACGTACCACGAAAAAGATTCTGTTACTACCAGCGCAACCATACTTTCGCAGCTTACAAGCCTTAATTGGGTTATAGATGCGCCATATCATGCATTTCAGTGGCTTGTACTGCAAATTGCTGGAGTCAGCCTTGCCTCGATTAAACTGCCGTCTATAATCTTGGGCTTAGCTACGGCCTTTTTAATATTTACGCTTCTTCGACAATGGTTCCGATCAAATGTCGCCATTCTTACTTCAATTATTATGCTTGCTACCGGCCAGTTTGTGCTAATTGCCCAAAGCGGCACGCCATATATTATGATGATTTTATGGCCAGCACTTCTGCTTGTATTAGGCTGTGCATTTATTCGTGCAAAAACCGCGGCAAAGCGCTATCTAATTGGATTGACACTTGGCGTAGCTCTTGGTCTTAGCTTTTATACGCCGCTAATGATTTACTTTTATATAGCGGTAGCTATTTCGCTTATATCTCACCCGGCTCAGCGCCTACGTATTCGCCGTTTTCCAAAAATTTACCTACCATTGCCGCTACTTGCTGCCTTAATTGTAGCGCTTCCGCTTGTTCTAGCTAGTATCAAAAATCCATCGCTGCTTCTAAACCTTGCGGGAGTTTCGTGGCCACTACCTAGTATTTTGCAAAACTTTATGACGGTTACTATGCAGTACTTTAATGTCGTTTCTCCAACTGCTGGTAGGTTTATGGCACCTATGTTTAGTATAGGTACGTTGGCGCTAATTTTAATTGGCGTTGTACAAATGATTCGACATAAACATTCATTGCGTGCGCACTTGTTTATGCCGTGGCTTGCACTACTAACATTACCAATTTTGTTTAATACCGATCAGGCTTCGGTAGTGTTTATACCTTTGGTTATCCTAGCGGCAACCGGACTTAGCTTTATTATTTCAAACTGGTATCGACTTTTTCCAAATAACCCTTACGCACGCCTTGCAGGCTTAGTGCCGCTTGTTATATTCATTTCGGCGTTAACTTTTGCGGGTGTTGAACGCTTTATGTACGGGTATCGCTACGACCAAGAGGTTGTCGGCCAATACTCCAAAGATGTTCCGTTGCTTCATCGTGAATTAAAAGACCATTCGACCACAACGGCCGTACTGGTTGTACCAACCAATGAACGAGCTTTTTACACACAGATGATGGCCATTAACTCTGAGCGTTACCCAAGCGTGCAGTCATTCCGCGTTACCAGCACACCACCGCCAAACATTGCTTCAGGCGAGACAATAATTGTTGCCAACGAATTACACACTCAAGCCTCTAACAACTACTCCCAAGCACAGCTTCACAGTATGCTTGTCAACAGCCGTTCATCAGATGCCGCTCGTTATTACCTCTACAAAAATCCTTCATAGTAACGTATAATTAGCCCTAGATACCAACAACGAGAGGGAATTACCGACATGGCTATGGACCAAATGAAAATGCTTAACCAGCTTCGTAAAGCTCAAAAAGATCTTGGAAAAGAAATTATTGAAGTAGTTGCAGGCGACAACGATGAGGTTGTTATGCAGTTTACTGGCGAACTAAAAATTAAAAGTGTTGAAATTAAACCTGAATTTTTGAGCCCAGAAAACGCCGAAGACCTTAACCACTACATCGAAATTTGTATTCGCGATGGTCTTGCAAAGGCGCAAGAAGTTGCAGCCGAAAAAATGAAACCGCTTATGGGCGGACTTGGTAACTTGCCATTCTAATTAAGGCCTATAGTTAGGCTATAAGGACACACGGTGACGGATATTTTACCCGCAGCCTTACGGGATGCAATTGATGAGCTGGGGCGACTACCAGGAGTTGGTGCGCGGACTGCGGAAAGATACGCTTATTTTTTGCTGCGCGCTTCTACCGATAAAAATACCTCACTCGCCCGTGCAATACAATCATTAAAAACTCGTGTAAAAGTTTGCCCAATTACCTTTGCACTTATCGACATAGACGAAGACGTGTCGCCGCTTTATAGCAACGCTAACCGCGACAAAGGCCTCGTTGCAGTAGTAGAAGAGCCACTTGACGTAGTGGCGCTAGAGCGTACCGGCCAATTTAAAGGTACCTATCATGTATTGGGCGGCGCTATCAGCCCTATAGATGGAATTGGCCCAGATGAGCTGCACGTACCAGAACTTGTAGAGAGGATTAAAACCGATGAGGTTCGCGAGTTAATTATTGCAACGAACGCTTCGGTTGAAGGTGAATCTACCGCGCTATTTTTACAGCGCTACCTGCAAGATAAAAAAATAGAAGTACAAATGAGTCGATTAGCGAGAGGAATTCCGGTAGGTGTCGACCTTGAATATGCTGACCAGATTACACTTTCGCATGCACTGCAGGGGCGGCGCTCAATTTAGAATGCTATACTAATGACAATGTTTACAAATTCTATATCTACAATCGAAGCGGCAAAAAAAATTGTCATTGTTCAAGCCGAAAATCCAGACGGCGACAGCTTAGGTACAAGTGTGGCGCTTGAAGAGATACTGGGCGACCTTGGCAAAACCGTTGTACTGCATTGCCCAGTAGAGATTCCTAAATATTTGCGCTACATACAAGGCTGGGACAGGGTAGAAAAAGATTTTCCGTATGACGCCGATTGTGCGATTATTGTTGACACCACTGCCGAGGTACTACTTTCAAAAACGCTAGCTATTCCAGCGGTACGTAATTTTTTTGAGTCACACCAAGTTATCGCAATTGATCATCACCCCGAAACGTCGTCGCTTAATTTTAGCCATGAACTTATTTACAAAGACGCGGTTTCAACATCGGCGGTTGTGTATGAGCTTGCACTATCTGCCGGCTGGCCAGTATCGGCTCGGGCGGCCGAAAATATGCTGATTGCCATTATGAGCGACAGCCTTGGTCTTACGACGCCTAATGTAACCACTCGCACCTTTGAAATTGCTACCGAACTTATTCGCGCCGGTGCGTCTAACGCAGTCATTGAAGAGCGACGGCGCGAATACATGAAAAAATCGCCAGAAATATTAGCATACAAAGGCAACTTAATTGGTCGAATTGAATATCACCTTGATGGCAAGCTTGCCATGGTACATATTCCGTGGGAAGATATTCAAACCTATAGCGACCAATACAACCCGAGCGTACTAGTGCTAGACGAAATGCGCTTAGTAGAAAACGTTGAGGTGTGTATTGCAGTTAAAACGTATCCAGACGGCAAACTAACCGGCAAGCTAAAAACTAACCTACCTATAGCAGGTAATATTGCCGGTTATTTTGGCGGCGGCGGTCACGACTATGCAGCTGGATTTAGAATTTACGAGCCATACTCATCTGCTAAAAACGAAATAATTGCAGCAACAGATAAAATTTTACGAGACTTTAATGAAACTTTATAATTCACGCACTCGCCAAATAGAAACATTAACGCCACTTCAAGATAACCGTGTATCTATTTATTCTTGCGGGCCAACAGTTTACGATTATGTACACATTGGCAACCTAAGTGCCTTTATTGCCGCCGACACGCTTCGTCGGGCCGTAACACTTCATGGCTACACAGTACACCACGCTATGAATTTTACAGATGTAGACGATAAAATTATCAAAAAAAGCCAAGCGCTATACAGCAACTTACCGCCAGAACAAGCTCTTAAAGCCGTAACCACCGCCTATAGCGAGGCATTTATTGACGACATGAAAGCAGTGGGCAACGATGTGGACGCCATGGAATTTATTCGAGCCACCGACGCATCGGTAATACTAGGTATGCAAGAACTTATTCGCAAACTTGTAATCGCAAATTTTGCTTACCTTACCGATGATGGCATTTATTTTTCGATTGACTCCTACACTAAAAGCGGCAAAACATATGGTCAACTGGTTGATCTCGGTGGCTCTCGCCGATCGAGTGAGCGCATTGCTAATGATGAATACGACAAGTCATCAGTACACGATTTTGCATTATGGAAGTTTAAAAAGCCAAACGAGCCAGCGTGGGAGTTTGAGATTGAAGGTAAGAATTGCACAGGGCGACCGGGTTGGCATATTGAATGTTCTGTTATGAGCCAGCAAACTATTGGCTTACCATTTGATATTCACACCGGTGGAATTGATTTACAATTTCCACATCACGAAAATGAAATTGCCCAAAGCACCGCACTACAAAGCAGTCCACTTTATGCCTCAATGTTTGTACATAACGAACATATTTTAGTTGAGGGTAAAAAGATGAGTAAAAGCTTAGGTAACTTTTACTCGCTTAAAGATTTAGTTAAGCAGAAAATTAACCCACTTGCGTTTCGTATGCTGGTGTTGCAATCTCATTACCGAAAAAGCACCATGTACGGACATGAAGCTATTACAAGTGCTGCAAATCGTCTGTCTCATTGGCGAATGTACGCAAGCTATCGTCATCAAATGAGCGACACGACCGACGGCATGGCCGAACAACTACACGCAAGCATCCAACAGGTGCTCGCGGCACTCGGCAGCGACCTAGACACACCAGAAGCCTTACGCATAGTAGATTCGGTATTTACATCACTAGAAGCAACCGATATCACGCAGATATCAGGTGTAGCTTTTGGTGCGTTTATTTCTTTTATAGACAAGGCACTTGGGCTTAACCTTGCCACCTCTACTCCGCGGCCTTCGCAAGAAGTACTACAAAACTTACAGGCGCGCCTCACTGCTCGCAAGCAACAAGACTGGACACGCTCTGATGAGTTGCGAGACTGGCTAACAAACCATGGCATAGCGGTAAGCGACCGAGCGCAAGAAACTCGCTGGTATTGGCTGTAACTCGCTACTATTAAAAACCGCATCAACTTTATAGATGCGGTTTTTATATGTAGGACGCGTAGCTCTATTCGGTTACTCGTTCGGTTTCCTGAGAAATTTTCTTAAGAACTTTTCGGACTGGCGTTGAGCGCTTATGTCGCTCTTCTTTGGCGCGAGACACATATTCTTCAACTAAAATTTTTATACAGCCAGCGATTGGAATGGCGATAATACCACCCGCAATACCAAACATATAGGTACCCACCGTTGCCGCCGTTAACACTACAAGTGCCGTAAGATCAATCGTCTTTGACTGAATGGCTGGCGAAATAACGTTATTTTCTACCTGCTGGTAAATTACAAAGTATATTACGTAAATGATGGCTGCCGGTACATCGTTTAGCGCCAAAAGCACACCCGCAAGTACACCTGCAATTGTGGCACCAAACATTGGGATAAGTGATAGCACAAACGTAACGGCTATAATTGGCATAGCTAAGTTAGCCGGAATAGGCGTAAACAAGCTAATAACAAATACTGCAAGGCCAGCACTAAGTGCGCCAATTGCTGATACAAGTATTTGTCCAGTTACATAACTCGTTACGACGTTGTACATACGTTCAGATAATCGTTGATGGTACTTCATTAAATCTTTATCTTTGTACAGTAGCCATACGCGCTTTACCCACATTGGTCCTTCAACAAGCATTAAAAAGGTAAGCACTAACACAAGTAGCGTGGCAGTCAGGAAGGCAGCTAAGGAGCCAATACCACTTATTACGCCGCTACCAACATTTGCTGCCCACGATGAGGCATTTTCGCGCACAGAGTTTACCGCAGAATCAACCTGACCCTGCAAGCCATAACGATCAATCACATCACTCAAACCAACCCACTGAACCTGCGCGTTATCTACTAGCGTAGGAATGGTGTCGGCAAATTTTGCGCTCTGCTCAATTACTGGCGGCACCACCAGCAAACCAAACACTCCAAGTGTTGCAACTACTGCTACAAATGAAATAGCTGTACCACCAACTCGGCTTTTTCCTGGTAATTTGCTAGCGATTGCCGCAACTGGCTTAGAGAGCGCCAGGGCAAGGAAAAACGAGACGCCAATAATAATAAGTGCGGTTTTTGCGCTATATAGCAGCCAACCAAGTAGAGCAAAGCTAATTACTACAAGCCAAAAACGCACAAAAGTTTCTGTGTCAATTTGTATACGTACTTTCATATATGTAGTGTAGCACTCTTATGGGGTAAAAACTATTGCATTTTACGGCCATTCTTGGCGTAATATAGCGATAAAAATTTTTCTTTACACTCGTAAAATGTATTGTCGTTAATAGACTGGCGAATATCATCGACTAAGCGCACAATAAACCGCTGGTTATGAATAGTTGCAAGCGTACTTGCCAGCATTTCTCCGGCTTTAAACAGGTGATGAAGATACGCGGCCGTGTAGTTTGTACAAGTATAGCAATCGCAATCTGGATCGAGCGACGAAAACTGCTCTTTGTACTTGCGATTAGTAATGTTAATTCGCCCAGTTGGCAAATAAAGCGCGGCATTACGCCCAACCCGCGATGGCGATACGCAATCAAAGGTGTCAGCTCCGTTTTCAATACAGGCAAAAATGTCATCGGGCTCAGAAATACCCAACATATGACGTGGTTTATTCTCCGGCAACTCATCACACATCCAGTTTACAATTTCACCAATGTTTTCTTTTCGTAACGCACCACCAAGACCAAAACCGTCAAAATCTCTCTCGCCGTAAAAGCGTGCCGATTGACGACGTAAATCTTCGTAATCTGCCCCCTGAATAACACCAAATAATGCTTGGTACGGTTTGTTGTAACGCTGAGCGGTTAGCGCTTTATGCGCTGCCAAACTGCGTTCAGCCCACGGGTGAGTACGCAGTCGCAACGACTCAACTTGGTATTCGTAAGAGTGGTGAAGGGTCGTTAACTCGTCAAAAGAAAAAATTATATCCGCCCCTAAACTATGTTGAATTTGCATAGAAACTTCTGGGTTAAACCGATGTCGTGAGCCATCAAGATGTGACTTAAACGTTACGCCGTCGTTATCAATCCACGCTAATGAATCTTTTTTAGCCACCGGAGCGTCATCGCCTGTGCCGTCCATATCAATTACTTTTTTAAATCCAACGCCCAAGCTCATTACCTGAAAACCGCCACTGTCGGTAAAGGTAGGCCCACTCCAGTTCATAAATGTTCCAAGTCCGCCGGCAGAATCAATAATTTGCGAACCCGGACGTAAATAGAGATGATACGCATTTGCTAGCACAGCTTGTGCGCCCGTAGCCGCCAGCTGCTCTGGCGTAAGCGCCTTAAGTGTTGCCTGAGTGCCAACTGGTATAAAAGCTGGTGTCGCAATTTCTCCGTGCGGCGTTGAAATTACACCGCTACGGCCATGCGCATCTAAAAGACGATTAGTAATTTTAAACGAGAATGGTTTTGACATATATTTTAGAATACTACATCGTTAGCCGTCTGTCTCGGCGCGCAGTTATAAAATACACTGTTTGCACCAATTCGCACAGATTGCTACAGTACTACTATGACAAAAGCGCAACCATCGCCACTTGTTGAAGTAAAAGATTTCTCAATGAAGTTTGGCAAAACAACAGTTATAGATAGTTTAAATTTTGAAATTATGAAAGGTGAAACGTTTGGCCTATTAGGCTCTAACGGATCGGGAAAAACGACCACTATACGAGCACTGCTTGGCATATATAAGCCCACAGAAGGGAAACTATACATTGAAAACAAAGCCTATACCGTAGACAGCGATGTAACGCTCGGGTATTTGCCAGAAGAACGTGGATTATACCGCAATGAATCTGTACTTGATGTAATGATTTACTTTGGCACGCTAAAAAGAATGCGTCCGAATGAAGCAAAAGAGTGGTCGCTCAATTATTTAAAGCGCGTAGGACTTTTTGATAAAGCTAATGTTAAAATTGATAAACTTTCTGGCGGACAGCAGCAAAAAGTACAGCTTGGCGTTACCATTATGAATCACCCGAAACTGCTAATTCTTGATGAACCAACTAAAGGTTTCGACCCTGTAAACCGCAGGTTGCTTATGGATATTATTGAAGAGCGTCAAGCAGACGGCGCAACCGTTGTGCTTGTTACGCACCACATGGAAGAAGTTGAAAAACTTTGCGACCGACTAATTCTTTTAAAAGACGGCTCGGCTGCCGCCTACGGCACCGTAGAGCAAGTGCGCGCCGCACATAATAACAAGTCGCTTGATGACATATTTGTCGACGTTTACGGGCACCATGCGCTACAAGGGGGAGAGCAACATGTTTAACATTGGGACGGTTATTGGATTCGAAATCAAACGTACGCTTAAGAAAAAATCTTTTTGGATTGGGGCGCTATCGGTACCTGCACTGCTTATTGGTGTTGTGTTCATTATTTGGCTCTCCAATAAGTCGGCTAGCGAAACAAGTGATCAATTTAAAAACGAGCGCTACTCGCTTGTCGTACTCGATGAAAGCGAGCGGGTAAATCCTGCGCTACTTAGCCAGTTTGGCGCTCAGACAGTTGAGAATAAGCAGAAAGGGATTGATCAAGTTGAATCCGGCACAACCGATGCTTTCTTCTATTATCCGAACGATGTGGCCGAAAACCCTGTTGAGGCTTACGCCAAAGACACCGGTATGTTCGAAAACAGCAAATACCAAGCTGTGGCTGAAATGCTTCTTGAAGAGTCGGTGGCAGCTACTGTAAATCCAGCCGACCGCGAAGTACTGCGCGGTAACGTAGCGTACGAAACCACTACGTATCGTGATGGCGAAGAGTATAATCCGCTACTCCATATGATTGCTCCCGGCATTTTCTTGGTGTTGTTTTACTTTTTAATCGCTATGTTTGGCAGTCAAATGCTTACAAGTACTACCGAAGAAAAAGAGAACCGAGTGATTGAAATGCTTCTTACCACCATTGAGGCTAAAAGCTTAATCGTTGGTAAAATAATCGCGCTAATCCTTCTTGCGTTTATTCAGGCGCTCGTGGTAATACTGCCAATTTTGGTTCTATATTTACTGTTTAAAGACCAGCTTAATTTTTCGTTACCGGTTGAGTTGAGTGCAATTCCAATCGACGGAGAACGCATGGCCTTAGGCGCGCTAATTTTTATTGGAAGTTACGGACTATTTACCGGCCTTCTTGTTGCTATTGGCGCTGCCGTTCCAACAGCAAAAGAGGCAAATGGCTTTTTGGGCGTGGTATTTATGTTGCTATTTGCACCGCTATACGCTGTATCGCTCATTATTTCATCACCAGATTCGCTCGCGGTACAGATACTCTCGTACTTTCCGCTTACTGCCCCAATCCCGCTTCTACTTCGCAATGCCGCTGGCACCTTACCGCTTAGCGAAGGTTTGGTTGCAGCCGCAATTTTAGCCGTTTGTGCCGTTATTGCAATGTGGGTAGCAATTCGCTTATTCCGCTACGGTGCAATAGAATACAGCAACCGGTTATCGTTTAAAACATTGTTTAAATAAATTAAAATACCCCGTAACCAAGCGGGGTATTTTAATTAAAATCTAGGTATATTTAGTAGACTACCATAAGCGCTAAAAGCACAAGACTAGCGCCAGCAAGTGCCGATACAGCAACGGTCATTTTATTAGGATAATAATCAACGGTATCACGCGACGTGGCTTTAGGCGCCGGTTTTGCGACTTTCTTTATTGAGGTGGTTTTGGTGCGTGGAGTGGTTGACTTATTGCTCATACCCTACACTATACACCCCACACGTACCTATCGACAAGAAGATTATGCTTAGCTATAGTAGAGACATGAAATCACCTGCGACACAATTACGTGCACAAATTGATGGCACGGTTCACACCGATACGCAAACCACCGAAACGTATTCTCACGATGCTAGTATTTACGAAATCTCACCAGAAATGGTCATAAAGCCTGCACATACAAAAGATATTAAAAAAATAGTACGTTTTGTTCGTGATAACAAAGCACACTATCCTACACTAGCCATAACGCCTCGTTCAGCTGGTACTGATATGTCAGGAGCCGCTATCGGCTCTTCAATTGTGCTCGACATGACCGCGCATTTTTCTACCCTGCATTCGGCCACAACTAAAAGTTTGCATGTTCAGCCAGGTGTTTTTATGCGCAACATCGACCCAATTTTAACCGAAAAAGGCGTTATGCTGGGGTGCGTTCCAGCTAGCCGAGCGTTATGTACTATTGGTGGAATGGTAGGAAATAACAGCGGCGGTGAACAGTCTCTGCGCTACGGCAATACTGAAAACTTTGTTCGCGAACTGGAAGTAGTACTGGCAGACGGCAACGCCTACACCATTAAGCCGCTCGATCGTCGTGCACTGCATATTAAAATGGAGCAGGGCGACTTTGAGGGTGAACTATACCGCAAATTGTACCATTTAATTGAAGACAACTACGACCTTGTACGAAATGCGCGGCCACACGTAAATAAAAATTCAATGGGCTATAATCTTTGGAGCGTATGGGATCGTGACACCGGCGTATTTGACTTAACGCGTTTATTTACCGGCAGCCAGGGAACACTTGGCGTAATTACCGACATTAAATTAAACGTCGTAAAAAAAGCCAAACATTCTGGTTTACTGGTGTTGTACTTGCCAAACATTAAACAGTTAGGCGAAATCATAAAACTAGTTATGGAGCATCATCCGGCAACGTTTGAAGGCTTTGACGATATAACATTTAATCTGGGAATACGGCATTTTAGTCTTTTTAAGGCTGCACTTGGAGCGAAAGAATGGGCTAAACAGCAAGCGAGCCTACTGTCATCGGTAGCTAAATTTAAAGGTCATGTTCCTAATATGGTATTAATGGTTGAATTTGAAGGCGACACACTCGACGAAGTACACGCCAAAATTAACGAACTATCTAATAAATTAAACGGCTTTAAACTTAAAAAAGAAGTTGCCGGAGATGAATCTGCTAGTAGTAAATTTTGGCAAATACGCCGTGCCAGCCTTGCATTACTTAGACAGCGCATTAAAGATAAGTACGCCTCGCCGTTTATTGACGATCTTACCGTACAGCCGCAATATTTACCAGAATTCTTGCCGCGTCTTCGTAAAATTATTAGAAAATATAAACTACCAGCCACCATTGCCGGGCACTTCGGCGATGGAAACTTCCACATAATTCCCCTTATGGACATTTCTAGCCCCGAAGATCAGGCGAAGCTAGAGCCGACCATGCGTGAAATAGTCCCACTCGTTCTCGAATATAAGGGCACGCTTGCTGGCGAACATAATGACGGCATGGTACGCGGCCCTTGGTTGCCAGCCGTGTTTGGCGAAGAAATGTACGGTATATTTAAACAGACTAAAGTTATATTCGATCCACAAAATATTTTCAATCCCTACAAAAAAACCGATGCTACCTGGGAATACAGCATGGATCACATTCGCTCAAACCATGATCGTAACCTTTACAAGGTTAAACTTTTAAAGTAGCTTCAGGTTTGTTTCAGTAAGAATGTCGTATACTTATATAATGCGACTTTTAGTAATAGAAGATGAACAAAAAATTGCTCGTAGCCTTAAGCGGGCACTAGAGACCGAGCATTACGCAGTGGACGTTGCGTATGATGGCGACGAAGGCTACGCCATGGCATCATCTGAAGAATACGACGGATTGATTGTCGATAGAATGTTACCCGGATCAAAAGATGGCTTGGCTATTGTTTACGAGTTACGAAAAAACAGTATATTTACACCGGTTTTATTTTTAACCGCGCTGGGTGCTGTGCACGAACGAACAAAAGGACTTGACAGTGGAGCAGATGACTACTTAGTAAAGCCGTTTGCATTAGATGAATTTTTAGCTCGGGTTCGCGCTTTAGTTCGTCGTCCGCCGCAACAATTACGCACAACGCTCACAGCGAACGACCTAGAGCTTGATACCGTAGCCCAAACAGTTAAACGAAGCGGTACAAATATCGCTCTAACTGCTAAAGAATTTTCATTACTTGAATATCTTTTGCGCAACAAAGGTCTTGTATTATCTAAAGATCAGCTTACGGCTCACGTATGGGATTTTGATGCCGACATTCTACCCAACACCGTAGAAGCGCATATTAAGCAATTGCGACGAAAAATTGACAAGCCTTTCTCATCGCAACTTATTCGTACAGTGCGTGGATTTGGCTATAAGATAGAAGGTTAAAAGGTGAAGTATCTTTTTGAGTCGGCAACCGTAAAATTAACACTTTGGTATTTGCTTATTTTAATGGCTGTAAGCATATTATTTAGCTTTGCTATATTTTCAGCCGCAACAAACGAAATGTCGCAGCGGCTAAAAGGTTTTGAGGTTGGAATAATTGGTAGAGAAGGAATTATATTCGAGCCGACATCGTACCCGAGTTTACGATCTCACCAAATGGAACAGGCAGCAAAAAATTTACTAAGCAGCCTCGCTCTTATGAATTTGATTATTTTGCTAGCGGGTGGAGTAGGGGCATACTTGCTCGCAAAACATACCTTGCGCCCAATTGAAGAGGCGCTTGATGCTCAGGCGCGTTTTACAAGCGATGCCAGCCACGAGTTACGCACGCCACTTGCAGCCATGCGCATGGAGACAGAGCTCGCTCTTAAAGACACTTCTATGAAACCAGCGCAATTACGCGAAACACTGCAAAGCAACCTTGAAGAAATTACTACGCTTACTGAACTAACTTCTACACTTCTTTCGCTGGCGCAAAAGAATGACCAATCTTTACAGGTAGAACCTGTGAGCATCGAGACACTTGTTACAAAAGCTGCTTCACGATTTCCTGCTTACAAATCTCGGATTGAAATAGAAAAAAACGACAATAGTAAACCGCTTATTGCCAAAATTCACCCCGGAACTATTGAAGAAGTAATAACAATCTTGCTTGATAACGCCATAAAATATTCGTATCCGTCCTCAAAAATTACCATAAAATTTACTAAAAAAGCACCTTACAAGGTTGCGGTTCACATAGAAAACAGTGGTGACGGCATTGCAGAAAAAGATTTACCGCATATTTTTAGCCGATTTTACCAGGCGAATAATGCCCGCAGTGGAGCAGATCATGGCTATGGATTAGGATTGGCGTTGGCAAAAAAATTAACAAAGCTTAACCGCGGCAATATTGACGTAAAAAGCACTCCTGGAAAAATTACTCGCTTTACACTTACACTGCCGCAGTAACTTTATTTAGTTTTCTTCATCTCCTTTTCAGCTAAGCTTGTCATTATAGTGATGAAGCAGGAAACGAGCGGCTGTGAACACCACTTTTCACCACATACTATTGTCATAGCCGCCGTACCGCTTCATTACACACATATAGACAACTAAACAAGGAGAAGGTGTATGAATACAACTTACCTAAGTAAGCGTGGTTACAAAGAACTACAAAAAGAGGTAACGCAGCTAGAGCGTGAACTGCACCAAATAACTGCTACTCTTCATAATCTTGATAAAGGCACTAGTCGAGAAGAAAGATTAGAGCGCAACGAAGCCCTAGGGCAATTTGAAAATACTGAATATGAATTACGCGAAAAAAATCGACTACTTGCACAAGCTAAATTATATCCAGGCAAACGAGATCGCATTAAAGTAGCCTTAGGTTCGGTAGTCGATCTTATAGACCAACAAGGTAGGCTTGTGCAATACACCCTTGTAGATAGCATAGAGGCGAACCCAAGCGACGGTAGAATCTCTATACATAGTCCTCTTGGACAAACATTACTTGGGCGAACTCTTAAAGACACGATTGAATGGTCTACACGGCATTATAAAAGCCAGATGCAACTTGTTGCTATTTCATAATTATATACATACGCACTCCACTGCAATAACCCTCTAGTCAGCACTAGAGGGTTTTTAGTATAATAGCGCTAATGCTTTACTATACTAATTCGCCACGCGCCGTACTTAAACACTTAGAATCATCTCAGTCAAAAGGTCTTAGCGAAAATCAGGCGAAAATTCGCCTTAAAAATTACGGACCAAATGAAATAAAAGTTAAAGGTACGCCGTTTTGGAAAAAACTAATCGCACCTTTTACCGATGTATTTACGCTAGTATTATTTGGCGCCGCCGCCGTAAGTTTAGTGCAGCAACAATGGATCGAGGCCCTTGTTATTTTTATAATCGTAGGAGTGAGTGCCGTAATTTACTTTGCGCAAACGTTTTCAGCTGAGCGCATATTAAAATCGCTCGCGCAAAAAAATAGTCAGCAAGTAACGGTTTTACGGACAGACTCAAACGGCGCTTCTTCGCTGTACAAGTTAGCCGCCGGCGAGCTTGTACCTGGTGATATAATTCAACTTAACGAGGGCGAAAAAGTACCAGCCGATGCACGAATATTGCTTGCTACTTCTACAAAAATAGACGAATCAATGCTCACGGGCGAATCTGAACCTATTGATAAAACTGCCGAGACACTAAGCAGCAAACAAGAAGTTTATGCCCAATCTAACATGCTATTTCAAGGTTCGTTTGTAGTATCAGGCGAAGTAACAGCTGTTGTAACTAATACCGGCAATACTACAGAATTTGGTAAACTTGCTTTACTCTCTAAACCGTCTGCCGATCGTTCTCCGGTGCAAAAAAAGATAGATCGGCTTGTTAAGCAAATTATTGGCGCGGTTGGCGTTATTGCAGTTGTAACTTTCTTGCTGTCAATAAGTAACGGCGTATCCTTAGGCGAAAGCATACGATTTGTTATTGTGCTGGCCGTAAGCGCCGTACCCGAAAGCTTACCGGTCGCTATTTCGGTAATATTGGTATTAGGCATGAAACGAATGGCTAAAAAGAAAGCTCTTGTGCGCAATATGCGTGCCATTGAAACCGTAGGTGCAATCACTACGATCGCCACCGACAAAACTGGCACATTAACCCGCAATAAACTTACCGTTCAAGAGACGTGGCAGCCGGTAGGCTCGAGCGAATCTATGGTAGCAATTGCTGCGCACGCACAATTTGGCCAAGGTGGTAAAAATTTCGATCCACTCGATGTAGCAATTCGTGAATACACCGAGCGAGAAGGGCACGCACAATCGTCAATGCCTGTTACAGCCTTGCCGTTTGATCAATCTGTCGTAATGAGCGGGAATATCTGGCACCATGGCGACACATATCGGCTTGTCGTAAAAGGTGCCCCCGAAAAAATTCTTTCTCATACTAAAAACCTTACAGAAGATGAACGCGAAACGGCCGAGCAATCACTCCATAAACTTACTTCGCAAGGGTACCGCGTTATTGCCCTAGCGCATGCTAACTTAGTAGAACCAGTATCCACGTTTAAAGATTTGCCAGAAAAAACAGCCTTTGATTTCGTTGGTTTTCTCGCAGTTGCCGATGTTTTACGCCCAGAGGCCGCGCAAGCAATTGCCGCTGCACAGGCTGCCGGAGTAAGTGTACGCATGATAACCGGAGACCACGCCGAAACAGCGTACCATATTGCAAAACAACTCGGTATGGTTAATGCGCGCTCACAGGTGTTTGACAGCCAAAAAGCCCTTTCGCTTACCGACGATGAGCTTCGTGAGCGCGTTGCGGAATCGCGCGTGTTTGCACGTGTGACCCCCGAATCTAAGTATAAAATTCTTGAAATTCTAAAAAAAGATCATATTACTGCCATGACAGGCGACGGTGTTAACGATGTACCAGCCCTATCGTCGGCGCACGTAGGTGTTGCCATGGGAAGCGGATCTCAAATAGCTAAAGAGGCTGGCGACATAGTTCTTCTTGATGACAACTTTAAAACAATTATAGACGCCATGCACGAAGGCCGAATTATTATTGCCAATATTCGACGCATGCTCTTTTATCTGCTATCGACTAATGCTGGCGAAATATTAACTATGATTGGAGCGCTTGCCCTAGGAAAGCCTGCGCCGCTTGCACCAATTCAAATTCTTTGGACTAATCTAGTTACTGACACCTCAATGTCTATTCCGCTTGGGCTAGAACCGGGCGAGCGAGATGAAATGCAGCGACCACCCCGCAAAGTAAATGCACCAATTCTTTCACGCCACCTTATTATTCGCATGATGTTTATAGCCCTTAGTATGGCTGCGATGACGTTAACTGTTTACCTTTATTTCCTTGATACAAAAGGCGAGGAGTACGCACAAACACTGGCGTTTGCCACACTTATTACTACCCAATGGGCAAACGCGTTTAGCGCACGAAGCAACCTCGAATCCGTATTTACCAGAATTCGCACTGTAAATATATGGTTTTATGTTGGATTTTCGATTGCGCTCATACTACAGGCATTAGCATTCTTTGGTCCATTAGGCGACATTCTTCATATTGCACGCGTCGAAACTTCGCTTCTCTTTACAATTGTAGCTATCGCATTTGTAACACAAATCGCCATTTGCGAGCTACATAAGCTATACGGACGCAGCAAGAATATTACACCCTAGAAAACGCAATATTGCTATGGTAAACTAATAAGGCATTGGGATGTGGCCAAGTGGTAAGGCACTGGGTTCTGGTTCCAGCATTCGGGGGTTCGAATCCCTCCATCCCAGCCAAGAGCTTATGTTTAAAATAGATCTTTTCGGAGGTCTATTTTATTTAGTATAGTAAATACCATGTCACTTATATACGTAACTGGCGCGCCAGGCGCTGGAAAAACTACCCTACAAAAGGAATTTAATACCCGAGGATATGAAACACGAGATATAGACAGCTCCAATCTTGGTGGCCCTCATAACAAAAGCACGGGAGAGCAAGTTACTATACCGCCTGTCGATCAAAGAACACCAGAGTGGTTTGAAGCGCACGAGTGGCGAGTATACCCACACGCTTTTGACACACTTAGGAGTGAAGCTAGAAATAAGAACATTATCTTATTTGGCGTTGCGGAGAGCGATGGAGAAATCTTGCATGTATCGATAAAATTATGTACTTAACATAGACGACGAAACCTTAATTAATCGTATTGCAAACAGGGAAGGTAACGACTTTGGCAAAAATGACTTTGAGTTAAAAGATATTTTGAATCGCAAACATGGACTCGATGATAAATATTCGTCACTCGATGTGACACATATTGATGCGTCTAAATCGCTACACGAAGTATCAGAAGAAATTATTTCACACATACGATAGCTTAGCTACAGTAGTATTCTTCATAAAACATACTCACTAACCCCGTCCAAAAGCCTACACCTAATAGACCTCTCGAAGGTCTATACTTGTTTGCTATAATCATGCTTATGAATAATGTTAATTTTGCCAGAAATTTAGTAAAAGGAAAAATTGCAGAAACCATTTTTGCTCAAATGCTTCGCGAAACAAACCAGTTTACGGTTTTAGAATTTGGCTATGAGAAACTTGTGCCTGAGCTTGTAATGCAGGGATATAACGAAAACTACGGCTTAGTTGAAACATTAAGATCAGCGCCTGATTTTGCGGTTATTAATAAAACAAAAAAAGAAGTACGCTTAATTGAAGTAAAATATATGCATCACCTTAGTCACGAATTTGCATTAAAAGCCGCAATCCGCATGCACGCGTCTTGGAATCCTTCGTATTTGTTTATAGCTACTTTAGACGGTTTTTACTTTGGTGCTATAGAGAAAATTATGGCAAACAACGGAAACGTAGCACCACTAAAACATCCCTTTATATCACAAGAAATTCAAGAAAAATATCTACGAATTTTATGCGACTTTGAGGCAAATAATTAAAATGACACACGATACAATTAACCCAGACTGCCCATTTTGCCTTAAAAATAACACGCTTCGCTGTAACGTACTGTATCAAGATGACCTTTGGTATATTACCGACATGGTAGACGGCGAGCTAAAACACGGTTACATGATAATCACCAAGCGTCATATTAATACGCCGTTTGATATTAACGAAAAGGAATGGGCAGCGCTTCGCGATTTACTTAAGCGGTGCAAGCTACTTTTAGATAGGTATTCTCCGGATGGATATAATTTAGGGTGGAATATTAATCCAGTTGGCGGCCAAAACGTCGATCATGCACACCTACACCTTTTTGGGCGATTTGCAGACGAGCCGTTAGCGCACAAGGGGCTTCGCTATGCGTTTAAGCAGCCTTCGAACAGGCGCGGCAGCGTACAATAAGCTTGGGCTTCACCACTAATGCATAAAAAAGTGATATTATACTACCATGAAAAAAGATCGAACCGTTAAAACAATTTTAATCGCATTTGCACTCGGTTTTTTACTGGGCATGGTTATTCTCAAGGCGACACTGGGGCTTATGTCGGCGTAATTTACACCAGCCTAAAATAGTTTTATATATAGCAGTTGTAGTACAATTAACCTTACGTCAAATATGTAACACACGGGGAGCGCTGCCATGTCGATAGAGCCTTATGGTGTTATACGCCACATACACAACACCAGAGCAACTGATTATTTATTTCGTCTATCTTTAAAGTGTGTTATTAAAAATCAGCAGGGCGAAGTACTGGTCGTGAAAGAGCTTGATAGGGATTACTGGGATATTCCCGGGGGCGGCATGGATCATGGGGAGTCAATCGAACAAGCAATTAGACGTGAGCTTACAGAAGAAGTTGGCTATAGTGGAAAATTTGCATTTACCATTCGCCATATTGAACAGCCCGTTTACTTATCTTTGCACAATTTTTACCAAACTCGTTTAATATTTGAAGTGATACCTAATGAACTAAGATTTAAAGCCGGGATTGACAGCGACGAGGTGAAATTTATAAACCCACACGAACTTCAATATTCTAAAAATGCAGCCGAACGTATGGTATATAGTTACGCCTCATTATTTTAAAAAGGATTTTATTATGCCTCATATTCACACAAACCCGGGCGAGCACGACCACACAGTATGTATTTATGTTGTTCGCACCGATACACCCGAACCGTTATGTCTGCTTCATATGCACCGTAAATTAGGTAAGTTGCTTCCTGCGGGCGGACACATCGAAACCCATGAGACACCGTGGCAAACGGTCGCGCACGAACTTGAAGAGGAGACTGGCTACGAGCTAAGCAAACTACGCATTCTTCAGCCCGCAGCGCGTATTAATTCACTCAGTGAATGTGTTGTGCATCCGCTACCGGTTGTAGTGCAAACCCACTCTTATCCAATACTCAATCATCATCATACCGACTCTTCCTATGCGCTCGTAGCTTCTGGCCCGCCTCTAAAGCCACCATCACAAGATGAATCGCAAGATATACGGTGGTTAAGCCGTAACGACTTAGCATTGCTTTCACCAGATGAAATATACGAGAATAACCGAGAAGTCTATTTGTTTATTTTAGACCATTGCCTTAGCGAATGGGAGCAAATTCCAACGCAGGAATTTACGTTGTAAATCAATCAGTTGCCGCAGGAATTATACGAATTGCCACGCCACCGCCCGGCGCCAAACGAAGTGTTAGAGTCTCACTCGACGCAACAATTTGCGTATCAATTGCATAGGCAAGGGGATTATCCTGCCAATGCGCATCTTCATCATCGCGATAAATTGTTGCGAGGTACGCCCTGTTCTCATCAAGAAAGTCAAGATTAACTGATAAATCGCGCGACAGTTCGTTTGTTACACTGCCTATATACCACTCGTCGCTGTGTCGCCGCGCAATGGCATAATATTCGCCAATTTCGCCCGCTAAAGGCAGCGATTCGTCCCACGAGGTTGGTACACTATGAATAAACTGATAAGCCGGATGAGAATGGTATAAATGCGGTCGATCGGCAACCATTTGAAGTGGACTAAAAATTGTTACATAAAACGCCAATTGCTTTGCAAGCGTAGTGCCAACTGGCTTTTCGGCATTTTTAAGATCAAATATTCCCGGCGTAAAATCAAATGCTCCTGCTAAACAGCGAGTGTAGGGAATGATGGCTGTGTGCGCCGGGGTTAAACCGCCGCCCTCATATTCTTGCCCACGCGCACCTTCGCGAGTCATCACATTTGGCCACGTACGTTCTATTCCAGTACCTTTAATTGGTTCGTGAATATCAAGCATCATCTCATACTCAGCAGCTAGTTCAATTACTTTTTGATAGTGACGAACGCCAAACTGGCTATGATGGTATTCACTATGGTTCATTTGGCTACCCACATAGCCAAGTTTTATATATCGTATGCCAAGCTTTTTATAAAACTCGAATGCCGCTGGCCACTGCGATTCATAATTTGCCACATTTCCGGCCGTTTCATGGTGACCAATAAGCTCAATACCCCGAGAGCGCGCATAGCGAGCTACCTCTTCAATGTCAAAATCATTATAGGCTTTAGTAAAATTAAACCTATCACCATTTTCCATCCAGTTGCCGTCCCAAGTCTCATTCCAACCCTCAATAAGCAACGCCTCAACCCCAAGCTGCACGCACTCGTCTATATACTGCTTTGCACGTTCGGTAGTTGCACCATGCGCGTCACCCTGGCTCCAGGTAAGCTCTTTAACAAACATACCCCACCAAATACCCAAAAATTTAGCCGGACGAATCCAACTGGTGTCGGCAATTTTTGACGGCTCGTTTAACCTTAGCAGCAAGGTAGAGGCGGTAAGTTGGTGTGCTGTTTTTGCAAACAAAATCACTCTCCATGGCGAGATAAATGGCGTTACAACTTTTGCTTTTAGTCCGCGATCACTCAGCGGAGTGATATCAGCCTTTAGAGCGCCGCTGGCGGCGGGTGCCAGAGTCATACTGCCGTAGTTGTATAGCGCCGCTTCGTGGATAGCAATGTACGCAGTGCTGTGTAATTGTACAGTAAAGGGAGTATGTACCGGCGCCGGTATGTCGGCTACCGATGTTTTTTCAAACAAGTACTCGTACCTATCGGGTTGATAGGCGGGAATCCACCAGCTTGTTGCAGTCGATGGAATAGCAAATTCTGTTAGCTCATCGCTAATTTCTAGGCGTTTACATTCTGGCTGATAGGGAATTTCATAGCGAAACGCTACGCCGTCATCAAACAACCTAAATCGAATACTAATGCGGCGTTTTTTACCCGCAAATTCTTGCAAATAAAGCGCATGCTCGTTATGTCGATCATGTACCACAGCCGTTTCGCCCCAGGGTTGTTGCCAAGTCTCCTCGTGCTCAGCTTGCGATTCATCAACAAGCAAAAAATCATGCAAAAAGTCGTCATCTCCTTCGAGCGATAAGCCAAGCCGAGACGCAGCAATAACTTCTTCTCCACCAAAAAACACATGATAAAAAAGTTCGCCGCGCGTAATAAGAAATGCTATTTTTATGTCACCAGATGGCGATAAAAATTCACGATAAGTGTCGCTGGCAGCATGTGCGCCGAACGTATCGTACTTTATAATGCTATGCTTACTCACTAGCTATATAGTAGCACGATTAAATACCTTAAACCTGCTAAACTATAGATATGGCAAAAAAATCTTTTCCTATCGTAGATGTTACTCTCGATAAAATTATTGGCGGCGGACAAGCACTTGGCCTACTTGAATCTGGCAAAAAAATATTTGTATGGGGCGGGCTACCAGGCGAGACTGTTCGTGTGCAAATTACAAAGCAAAAAAGTTCTTGGTGCGAAGGAATAGTCACCGAACTCATTAGTTCTCCATCGCCAGAGCGAGTAGCACCAAAAGATCCAGAAAGTTATCTATCCACTAGTCCGTGGCAAATAATGACTGCAGCCGCCGAGTCTTTTTATAAATCAGCTCTTATAGAAGAGGCGTTTGAACTTCATGATATTGTGCTACCAAATGCTATAGATGTATACGGCGACAAAACACGTTATGGCTACAGAAATAAGATTGAATTTAGTTTTTGGTACGATACAGACACAAATGCACTCGATTTAGCATTTTATCGGCGTGGCACCCACGGTAAAATTGCTATCGACTCAACTGCACTGGCACACCCTTCAATTACGTTAGCTGCAAAAAAAGTTCTCGCAGCGCTCAACAATATTAAAGCAAGCGGACGAGATTTAAAAACCCTGCTTATTCGCTGCAACCAGCAGGGCGATGTTCGCTGGCAACTGTACGTAAAGAACGAATCGTTTAACCACCAAGCGCTTTTTACCAATCTAAAAACAGACGCACATAAAGGCGAGGTGATATATTCAAATCCTAAATCTCCGGCTAGCGTTATTACTACTCGCCTCACTTCACCTACAAAGCCACTTACAGACACCTTATTAAACGTACCGTTTTCGTATGCGACAGAGGGTTTTTTTCAAATTAATTTGCCAGTCTACTCGCAAACGCTCCAAGACATTAAAAATTGGCTACTGCCAAATAAACCTGTTGTCGATATGTATAGCGGCGTAGGCACCATTGGTCTTACGGTCGCCCACCAACAGCAACTTACTCTCGTTGAAATTAATGAACATGCCGTGCGAGAAATGCGTGAAAATATTATTCGCCTTAATCTTAGCGGTACAGCGACTGCCGTACTGGCTGCCAGCGAAAATGCTCTCGAGCATATTAAAAGCGAAGCTACAATCATCGTCGATCCGCCGCGCGCAGGTCTTCACGACGACGTTATTAAAACCCTACTATTGCAAGCTCCAGCGCGAATTATTTATCTTTCGTGCAATCCGGTAACTCAGGCTCGCGATATAGAGAAATTGGCTGAACGATACGGTATAAAATGGCATCGTGGCTATAATTATTTTCCAGCTACGCCCCACATTGAGCATTTGGTCGTACTTGATTTACATGCGCTGTAACATGCTTATGTTATACTAACGCTATATGAATCGTTCTACTCAAAAAGCGGGTAAGCGTGGCTTTACAATTGTAGAGCTTACTGTGGTGATATTTGTAATTGGCATTTTAGCCACTATGGCAATTGTTGTGAGTTCTAGCGTGCAAAAGCAAAACCGCGACGCTAAGCGCGAAAGTGATGTGCTGCTTATAAAACGTGCTGTCGACAACCACTATAGGCAACATGGTGAACATCCAGCGCCAAATGATGCAACATTTTTTTCGCAATTTAGCTCAAAAAACATGAATGATCCGTTCGACGACACCACTCGCACGTTGTTTCGTATTCCCGAGACCGGTTATTGTTCGCACAGTTATTACGGAACAGGCGAGGCTCGCAATCGCACTTCGTGTAAAAATTATAGTTACATTTCGTATAAAAGCGCCAATGGTACTGGGTCGACCTTATACTCTCATGGCGGTGGGCCGTCTACCGGTTGTCAGTTTCGCGTTAACCGCACCTACCAAATTAGCCAAAATCCTCAAGTATGGTCTTGGTATCTACTCTCTCGTTACGACGAGCAGTCTAACACCATGAAATTTTACGGCGACCCCAATAAAGTTAGTGTTACAAAATACCAAGATTCAACCTCATTCCCAAACCAAGTGTGCAAGCTAGAGGCAATTTAACTTGAGGCCGTGATACGGCGGTAGGCAAATTTAGTAGCTACTCTCCAACCGCTTGAGGCGTCGCTATTCCACTCATAAATTTCACCGGTTTTTACTTCACTAATTTTAACTAGGGCAGGGTTGTACGGAGCAAGAGTTTTGTAAAATCGAATGTCATCGGCAGTATAACTAGATCGTCCCGGAAAAACTTGCCGAAATTTTGTTGCACCAAACTGTTCAAAATAATCTGGTTGATTTTTAGGTGGCAAATATTCATCGGCCTTTAGTCCCATTCGGGCAATCATTTTTTGTACATCGGAACGAACCATGCTAGATTGCGCCGAAATATACACATATAACTGTTTTTTCTTACTTAAAAACACAGTTGCCTCACTGGTGCGACTAGTTTCAATACGATTAGCAATTATTTTTTGCACCTCAAGCGTTTCGCTAAAATGCTGCTCTAACATGTCGGCGAGCGACTCGAGAGTATAGGGTGCGTCGTTCATATGCTACAATTGTACACCTTATAGGCAAGTTTGTTTACTACTTTAAGCCCATTAAACGCGCTATACTAACATATATGAGTTATCAAAGTCGTTACGCAATGCTAAATAGTGCCCAAAAACATGCCGTCGATACTATTGAAGGGCCAGTGCTAGTTATTGCCGGTCCAGGAACCGGCAAGACAGAATTATTAGGAATGCGCGTAGCCTCAATTCTAAAAAAAACCGATTCATTACCTGAAAATATTTTGTGTCTTACTTTTACCGATAGCGGTGCGCAAGCTATGCGTGAACGTTTAAAAAGTATTATCGGTAAAGACGCTTACCGCGTAGCTATCCATACGTTTCACAGTTTTGGAAGTGAAATTATTAATCATAATTCAGAATATTTTTATCAAGGTGCCGATTTTCAGGCGGCTAACGAATTAACCACATACCAAATTTTACGTGATATTTTTTCCGAGTTACCATACTCAAGCCCACTATCAAGTACTAACAATGGTGATTACGTATACCTTAACGAGGCAAAGAACATTATTAGCGAGCTTAAACGAAGTGGCTTGACGAGCGAAGAGCTGCTATTAGTTTTGGCGGCTAACGAGGCGTTTATTGAAACCGTAGAACCAGCACTATCAGAAATATTTAGTGCCCGTATTAGCAAATCGACCGCTGAAAGTTTGCGTGTTTTCGCACAACACAAACCCGCACTTCTTGCGCAATCATCGCCTCTACCAGCAGGGTTATCTTTATTGCAAGAACTGTTTTTTGCAGCCCTAGAGCGAAGTCTTTCCGATTACGATAGTCTTGGAAAAACCACTCCAATAACAGCGTTTAAAAACAAGTGGTTTGAAAAAAATTCGCTTGGTCAAATAGTGTTTAGTGACCGAAAACGTAACTTAAAATTGCGCGAAATGGCTGCTATTTATCGCCTGTACCAAGATAAAAATCTTGAAGAGAGACTGTACGACTTTGACGATATGATTTTACGCGTGGTTCAAGCGCTTACTACTCATGCCGATTTACGTTTTAATTTGCAAGAAAAATACCACTATATAATGGTAGATGAATTTCAGGATACCAACCTTGCTCAAATGCGTATAATTGAAAACCTTACGGATAACGAATTGTACGAAGGGCGACCAAATATAATGGCGGTTGGCGACGACGATCAGGCAATTTATAGTTTTCAGGGTGCTGATATTAACAACATACACAGTTTTACAAATTTGTTTACGCGGCCAGAAATTATTACCTTAACCGACAATTACCGTTCAGTTGAATCTGTTCTCTCTCATGCTCGGCAAGTTATTACGCAAAGTTCTGAGCGTATTGAAACGCTACTTAGCTCGGTAAATAAAACGTTAACCGCTCATCGTCAGCATTCAGCAGCCGAAGTATCACTGCATGAATATCCATCTATACACGAGGAACGACACGCGATAGTTGAGCAGATTAGTCATCAACTGGCAGACCCTAACCACACAGGTGATATTGCCGTTCTGGCACGTCGCCACAAAGAGCTTATTGAGCTGCTGCCATATTTTGCAGCCAATAATATCCCTGTTATTTACGAGCGTCAGGATAACGTACTTGAACAAGAGCCGGTTAGTCAGCTACTTGCCCTAGCTAAGATTCTTCAGGCGGTGCTACACGGTAATGAAAATCTTGCCAGCGAATTAATTGCAAAATTAATTACCCATCCGGCGTGGGGCTACGCACCTGAGCAAATTATTAAATTAAGCATTCATGCCTACAAAGAGCGCAAAAGTTGGCTTGAGGTAATGGGCGAAATGGGTGAATTTACTGCACTGTATTCATGGATTACAGCCATGGCGGTTAAGGCCACCAACGATCCACTAGAGTATATTCTTGATGAACTTATGGGCGCGCCCACGCCAGCTATTTTAGCAACAGCCCAAGCGGCTACAGCCTCCGATAAAACCGATGAGCCATTCGACGAACATAACACTGCGGCGACAGCCACAGAATTTACTTCGCCGTTATATAATTATTTTTTTAGTGATGAGCGCCGAACAGCTGCGAGTGATGACTACATTACACATCTCGATAGTCTTCGCACCATTCGTCAAAAATTACGCGAATATACAAATCGTACCGAAAAGCCAACCCTAGTTGAATTGATAGAATTCATTGAACTCCACGAGGAAATGAAAGCGCCAATTAAACGCTTAGCCCAACACGGTGACACTAATCAGTCTGGCGTGCATTTAATGACGGCACATAAATCAAAAGGCTTAGAGTTTGATACGGTATATATAATAAATGCTACCGATGCTAACTGGGGCGAAAAAGCACAAACAAGACCGCGGCTCATTTCATATCCAGCCAATTTGCCGCTCGAAACCGCTGGCTCGTCTATTAGCGAACGAATTAGACTTTTCTTTGTAGCTATGACGCGGGCCAAGCAGCAACTCAGGTTAAGTTACGGGCTTAGCGATGATGCCGACAAAGCAACCTTACCGGCTAGCTTTTTGGTCGACGTCGAGCTAGAGGCTCAAAATAAATCGGCATTTGCTAGTGATGTGTTGGCGCGTAAAACACGTAGCGAACTTGCATGGTACGCGCCAATCCTTGCCATACCACAGCCAACACTTGAAAGTGTGCTTGTTCCGCGCTTATCGTCGTATGCACTAAGTGCCACCGATTTAAACGCATTCCTCGACGTAACAAATGGAGGACCGCAGGCGTTTTTGGTTGATAAATTGTTGCGCTTTCCGCGCCATAGCGGCCCCCAGGCGGCATACGGAACAGCCATTCACTTTGCCATACAAAAAGCACATGCTCATTTTAGCGCCACTAAAGAATATCGCCCGCTTGAAGACAGCTTGCATGACTTTCAATCGCAGCTAGAAAAAAGCCACCTTCGCGACCATGAGTTGCAAGAATATACACGCCGCGGTATTGCGACTCTAGAAAAGTTTTTACCAGCAAAACAGAGTACATTTTCTACTGGGCAAAAGGTAGAACTAAGTTTCGCTCATCAAAATTGTTTTATTGGCGATGCGCATATTAGCGGCGCACTCGATCTTGTCGATCTCTCACCAACAGACAAGTTAGCGCGTATTACCGACTACAAAACGGGGAAGTCGCTTGCCGACTGGAAAGGTAAATCTATGTATGACAAGGTTAAACTTCATACATATCGTCGTCAACTTGGTTTTTACCAGCTGCTGCTGGCAACCTCTCGAGATTACCGCAACTACCACACCGAGGACTTACGCATTTCATTTGTCGAACCGCTCAATCTGCACGCACCCGAAGCTACTTTTAGCGAACTTTCAACTACATTTAACCGCGATGAACTTGCGCGCTTAGAGCAACTTATTCGCGCAGTGTGGCACTGTATTTGTCGTGCCGATTTTCCAAATACGAGTGAATATGACCCAACTCTCGATGGCATACTAGCATTCGAAGATGCAGTAATAAAGAAGTATATTGACACTTTGTAAACTCACGTTTATAATAATAAATTGTACAGTTCTTGAGGCGGTGCGTTATGGCGAGTGGTCTACACAACTCCCTATATTGCACCATCTCCTGTACGCACTTTGACAGGAATATTGCATAAGAACCCCGAGATGACCAGGTAATCCATTTCCCCGGATAACCAGGCGCCGCTATCTTACTAGCAGGCGAGACCTCGGGTAATCATCAATCGTCCAACGACGTACGATGATGGTCCCCAGAGAGTGACAGACGTGCATTTTGTGTCCCCCCGGGCACGCGCACGGCTGATTGCTTTCGGCGGCGGCACACGCTATTAGTGTCACCGCTTTAGGGGCTAGCGGGTTATAGCTTAATGGTAAAGCCCGCTTCCTTCTGGGGGGAAGAAGCGCGATGCAGGTTCGATTCCTGCTAACCCGACGGTATCTCTTGTGGTTGAATCGCAGCCTCGTAGCGGATAAGCCCGCTATTAGAGCTGTAGAAATCCTCCTTTTAAAAGAGATACAAGTTGTGGGCCTCGTATGCGCCGGCATGTTTGGCTGGTAGCGCGGGGCCCACAGCGTCCCACTTTTAGCTAATTCAACCAGAAGGGAAGTGGTCATCGTGACCGCTGGCAATCAGGGCAACGCTTTCAAGGCGG
>VGLK01000002.1 GCA_016866755.1 Candidatus Saccharimonadota bacterium
TAGCCATCTTCCGCCTGCTCGATGAACGTATGTGTCGTAACGCGCTCTGTTCGCGGGTCGGTGTAGGTGATGATGTCGCGCCGCTGCAGCTCTTCTACGGCAACCGGCTTGGTAAAAATCACCGTGCCAACTTCGTAGGTAGGGCGCATCGACCCGCCTTCAATTACAAAATACCGCCAGCCTGCGCTATACAGTACGCCAACCACCATGATGGCAATAGCGACTGCCGCACACAAGATGGCAACGCCTTTATTGCGGCGTAGAGATTTCACTGGGAGGCTCGCTTTCTGTGGGCTGAGGTTGAGGAAGAATTTCGGTTGGCAGTTCAATTACCGTGGCGTCTGCCTCTTGTAGCGTAGCAGGCGCGTGTGGAGGAACTACAGCCGACACACTAGGGGCCGAATTGCTCGGTTGCCTACCGGGCGCAGTACCAGAGTTTCCAGGCGACTCGGGTCGTCCTCCCCCGGAATTTCCGGGATTGGGGTTGGCACCTTGACCATTTGAGCCACCAGAGTTTCCGGGCGAATCCGGCCGTCCTGCGTTTCCAGAGTTACCCGGAGACGAAGGCTTGGGCTCGGGTTCGTTTGGAATATCGAACGTAATGCGAACGCCAGCAGTGCGCGTATCGGTAAAACTCGCCGCAGACGACTGAGCACCTATACACAAAGCAGCAGCGCACGCCACACCCATAAAGCCCACAGACGCAGCCTGTAAAGGTTTCACAATGAGTCTCTTTTCTTATTTGAGTGAACAATTTGACAAAGAACATCGGATTTCGACTGCACAATTACATTCAAAATCCAGTGCTCTGTTTCAAAAAAGCGGGTGCAGTGGCACCTCACCCAACACAACTACTGCGTGTTGGGGAGGTGCCACTGCGGGTAGATCGCTCGATCTCAGCCCTGCCGGAGGGTCACGACGCCCTTGCCGGTGGCGGACTTGTTCTGCCACTCGTTGCCGGCGGCCGAGTTCAGCGCGAACGTCACGTCGACGTTCTTGCTCTGGTCGGGCGCCAGCTCGCCGAGCGGGAACGTGGCCCCGAGCACCTGCGTGACGGGCACGGCGGCGTTGTCGCCCACCTTGACGGTGAGGTTGGCCGCCTGGGCCTCGGTGAGGCCGGAGACGGAGGCGCTGTCGAGCTCGAACTCGAACTCGCCCTCGGAGGCCACGCTGCCCGTGTTGGTCACCGTGAAGGTGTCCGTCTTGGACAGCCCGGGGGCCAGGTCGGGGTAGTCGAGGTCGCCGTTGGCCAGGGTCAGGGTGAGGTCGCCGGTCGAGACCGTGACGTCGCCCCGGTCGCTGGCCGTGAAGTCGGCACCGGTGCCGGCGCCGCCGAAGACGAGCGCCGCGATGGCCGCCGCGCCGCCCACGCCGAGGATCGACTTGGTGCGGGTGGACATGCCGGACTGGGTGGTGGTGTTCGAGGACATGGGAGTCCCCTTTCTGCGACAGGATCAAGTCGCGATCTACACGGTTTGTCTTCCCCGAAAGGTAGACTGGTATCGCTACGGATTGCAGCAACACACTGGGAGAAACTATACAGGCCACAAATAAAAATGTCAACACTTTTTTAAAAAATGTCAACATAGTATTTACATAAACATTATAAAATGTTATAATATTGCATAGAACAGTACCTTATCAGTTTTCGGTCGAAGGAGAAAATCATGTCATCTCAGCCGTCTGCATTTGAAATTTTGGTTGTCGTCTATGGCCCGCTGGCCATTGCCGGCATAACCCTGTTTTACTACTGCAGAGCAGAGATTTGCAAAGTGCTCGCTCGCGCCGCAGATGATCTAGCGTTAAATGCGGTTCACACCCATCAGGCTCATATCTATCTGGCACGCGCTTGGGCGTACGCAACTGGCTGCCTTTTTGCGATAGTGCTCTTGTGGCACGATGCGCTGCTAGGTTACAGCGCCAGCACGCTCACCACACTCACTGTTGCCGCAGTGGTTACCCTAGTGCCAGCGCTCGTGTGCCTGTACTACATGCGCTGCACCGCAGACGACGACCGCGTGACCGTGTAGGTCGTTCCGCCAACTCTGGCAACGGAGAGGGGCAAAAGATAATACTTTGCCCCTCTCCTATTTTTTTACAAAAATATAACCCCGCACGGCTGGCTGCCAGTGCGGGGGCGAACAGGATTTCTCCCTGAACGACTAAGTTGATGAAGGGTCACTGAGGCCAGCGGTCGACGATCATGGTGCGCCCGGTGGCGGAAATCTCCACCTGCACGCGCGCGCCGGTACCGGACACCTGCCCCACCACCACAGCTCCGGTGGCATCGGCCTCGATGGACCTGACCCTCATGCTGAAGCTGCGACCGCCGTTGACCGTCCTGATCGACACGGTGTCGCCTCTCTTGCGGTGACGCTCGAACTGCTCGGCTGTGATGGGAACGACCTGCACGTTGCTTTTGATAGCCACGACAACTCTCCTTTTTGATTTTCGGGCGCAACCATGTAGCTGCACAACAGCCGAAAATACTAAGGTATTATACCATTTTATTACCACACAATCAAATACCACCCAACTAAACGCTAGGTGGCACAAAATTCAGCCTATTACGGCTTAGGTTTTTGCAAGCGAAACAATCAGCTCACTACCCTCAACTTTTACTGTCGTCTCAAAAGCCAACTTATCGCCATCGCGCATATTTGTTGCTAGTGTCTCACTCAGTATTGTGTCGGCATGTTCAGAAATTGCAGTCTGAATGTCTACATCTTCGGTAGTGAGTGCAAGCTTAATTCGGTCATCAACATTTAAACCAGCCTGCTTGCGAGCTGATTGAACGTGGCGAACTACTTCACGCATTAGGCCTTCGCGTTTAAGTTCTGGCGTAAGAGTCTCATCAATTGCAACTTCGTCACCCAGCTGAACTCGCTTCACATTTAACTCATCTTTTAGAATAGATTCAAAATCAACAAATTCGCCCTTGGTCGGCACCATTACGCTAGCAAGCGGTTGTCGCACTTTCAGACGTGCTTTAGCGCGCAAACTTAGCCCCTGATTTACATAGTCACGAACCGTCTCCATGTCATTCATCACCAGTTCATTTACCCGTCCAGCCGACAGCCAGTCTTTCAAATGAATTGATTTATCATCGCCAGTTAGCCCATGATACAATTCTTCGGCCAAAAACGGCGTAAACGGCGCAAGCACGTACGCCAAACGTACCAGTACATAATGCAGCGTTTTATAAGCGTCGTTCTTATCGCCATCATCTTCACCTTTCCAAAAACGGCGGCGCGAGCGACGAACAAACCAGTTAGAGGCATCGTCAATAAACGGTAAAATTGGCGAAAGTGCATCGGGAATATTGTAGGCGTCCATATTTTTTTCAACTTGCTCAACCAGCTGGTGCAGGCGCGAAATAATCCAAACATCAAGTGGATTTTCAACATCGTCAATTGGATCTTTTAGATTTCCGTCAAACTCCCAGCCATCAACACTGGCGTACATTGTAAAGAAGTCGTACATGTTCCAAATCATGCTTAATTTACGAGCAACATCGCCAACTTCTTTGTCTTGCAGGGTAAAATCTTCGCCGTTTAAAAGTGGACTCGAAAGCAGCAAGTAGCGCAAACTATCGGCACTGTAGGCGTCCATCAACTCCATAGGATCGGTAAAATTGCCGTACGATTTACTCATCTTGCGGCCGTCGTTACCGGCTACGTTACCCGTTACAATCACGTTTTTAAAAGAGTTTTCGCCAAATAACGCCACGCTCATAGCGTGCATGTAGTAAAACCACGCCCGAACCTGACCGATGTATTCCACAATAAAATCACCCGGAAAGTTAGCTTCAAATTTGGCCTTGTTTTCGAACGGATAGTGGAACTGAGCAAATGGCATGCTGCCCGCTTCAAACCAGCTATCCATAACTTTATCAATCCGCTCGTACTTTACGCCGTCAATTTCAAAAGTAATGTCGTCTACCCACGGACGGTGGTAGTCATTTAATTCTTTACCAGATAACTCTTTAAGTTCTTTGTACGAACCAACGACTTTTGTGAGTACTTCGCCGTCCTTATCGGTACCCTTCCAAACCGGCATCGCCGTCGCCCAAAAGCGATCGCGAGACAGGTTCCAATCTGGTGCTTGCTCGATAGTTTTGGCGAACCGGCCATTCTTTACATGGCTTGGAAACCATTCAATATCGCCATTGTTTTCAAGCATGTCTTTGCGCTGAGCGTCGATATCCATAAACCAGCTTGGGTGGGCGCGGTACATTAACTTTGTACCACATCGGTGACAATGCGGGTAGCTATGGCGAATATAGTCGATTTTCCAGACAATGCCGCGACTCAAGAGGTCTTTAGCGATCTGCTTGTTAATCTCCCAAACGTTCTGCCCTTTCCAGTCGCTTTCGGTAAATATACCGTTTTCGTCGATGGCGTGCACAACTGGAATTTTGCTGGCCCGCGCCATCACAAAGTCTTCTTCGCCGTAAGCCGGTGCGATATGAACAATTCCGGTACCCGACTCAGTGGTAACGTAATCAGCCGACCATACCTTGTGGGCATTTTCGCCGCGATGTGTACCAAGTAGTGGTTGATACTCGAGGCCGATTAAGTCACTACCCTTTAGCTCACCGACTACTTTGTAATCAAGTTGCTGATGCTTTTCGTCGGTTAGTACTTTTTCGACTAAATCCTTCGCCAAAATTAATCTTTCGCCACCGAGTTCAACTTCGCTGTACACAAAATCTTTATTCACAGCCAAAGCCGTATTAGCTGGTAGTGTCCATGGGGTTGTCGTCCAGGCTAGTAGCTGGCGACCGTCGGCTAGTTTGAACTTTACGTAAACACTTGGATCGGTAATATCCTGATAAGCCCCAGCGTCCATAGTCACCTCGGCCTTTGAAAGCGGCGTCGCATCAAGCGTACAGTACATCAGCACCTTTTCGCCTTCGTAAATTTTACCCTTTTCGTAAAGCTCCTTAAATGCCCACCAAACAGATTCCATATATTCTTTATCCATGGTTTTGTAAGCGCCCTTAAAATCAACCCAACGACCGATTCGATCGATCGTGTCTTCCCAAAGACTACTGGTTTGCACCATATTTTCGCGACAAGCTACAATATACTTTTCTAAACCATAATCTAATACTTCTTCACGCGATTTCAAGCCAAGCTTCTTTTCGGTGTAGCGTTCGGCAGGCAGGCCGTGACAATCCCAGCCCCAAACACGTTCAACGCGCTTGCCTTTCATGGTCTGATAGCGCGGCACGGCGTCTTTAACGATGCTTGAAAGCAACGTGCCATGGTGCGGCACGCCCGAAATAAACGGCGGACCGTCGTAAAACACATACGAATTTTCCACTGGACGCTGGGCAACTGATTTTTCAAACGTCCTATCGTTTTTCCATTTTTGCACCCATTCGTTTTCATACTCGCGAGCTCGACGTCGAGTGTTGGCTTGAAATTTCTTTGGCATCGTATTCTCCTCTTTATTAAAACAAAAAATCACTTCCTTTGCCTGCCAGAATCCGGATTATCCGGACGGTACCATCTGGCTTCCAAAAGAAGTGATTCACGGGCACCCCACAAAACGGTTTTGCAGGAGCCCCACTTTTTTAGCGCTTATTCTTGTGTCGTCTGTCGGGCGACTCCGCTGGGTTCTACTAAGGCAAAAAGTATTCGCCCGTTCTTCCCAAAAACATTCGCGGGTGATAGCCGCTCATATGTAGTAACTACATAGTGTCTACCGTTATTCTACCTCGCCTGCAGTCTATTTGTCTAGCCAGCCTAATATTTACCCTGCAGTCGTAGCAATATTCCACCAATCACTACTAAAACCATTGCTAGCCCAATTACAAACGGCAGTCCAAGGCCAGTATCTGCTAAATCGCCTTTATTAGTCGATGGCCGAGGTTTATCAATCGGCGTATCGGGCAGTAGAGCTGGTGGCGCGTCTATTGCGGTGTTGTCGGTAACCCTGATTGTTAATTCGGTAGTTACGGCATCTTGATAAAAGTGACTATCTTTTGTAAGCATTTCAAGCGTAACTACATACGTACCAGATTTTGTTTGTGAATATAAATGCGATAGATTAAGCGTCCAATCGTTACCCGTGGCAGTTAAGTACCTACTTTGGCCAAGCGTATACCACTGACCAAACAACATAACTCTAAAAGATTTAGCCCGCAGCGAATCGTATTTACCACGCAAAATAAGCTGCCCATTGCTAGCAATAATTTCTTCTACAATTGGCACATACGACTCGTCGCAGGTACTAGCGCCGCTCGCTGACTGGCTAAGCTGCACAGTAGTAGACGTACATATAATCGGCTGAATTTCTTGCTGTAGTCTAAAATCAGGCACTGGCGAGACAGCAAGTAGCGGCACAAAAAATAAAAGGCTTACTGGCAACATATTATTGTGCCACCGCCGTAAATGTAAGATCTAATGCATATTGTCCTTGCACCTGAGATGGCGGAATAGTTTGCGACACACCTATCCCGTACACATCTCGGTAACAGTTGCTTCCTGCCGTGTCGTTAACAGAAAGAATCGACAACGCCTGAACTGATTCTGAGAATTTAGCCTCACCCTGATAGCCCAAAAACACGCCCCCAACGCAAGCTTGCGTTTGCGGCTGATACATAAGATTTGTTAGATCAACTCCCATTTGTCCGGCAAATCCGTCGCCGTCTGAGCCCGAACCACATCCGGCCGGAGAGCCGCTTGAATCATTAAAATCGTAGCGGGCTTGCCCGTCGCTACGAGTCCATAAAGCGGTTGGTCCATCAGTTGGCGCAACCGATAACGACCAGTTTCCCTTAGCGCCGGTTTGGTTTATGCGCAACCGCAATGTATCTTGATTGACTAATAATCCTGAAGTAGTCTGGCAGGCATCGCTTACAAATGTAGGCGAAAGCGTCGCTCCTGGGCTTGAAACCGTAGTAGACGCCCCATCAACAAACGAGAGTGATAATGCCGTCGGGTCAGCCGTTCGTATTTCTGCTACGGCAGTATAATTGGTTAACGGCGTATCTTCATGATGCAGCCGCAAGCAATACGAGGTGCTGGTTGGCGCGTTGTTATCTATAATCGAATAATCCCAAATTGCCATGTTTTCTGCCAATATAGTCGAAGGATTACTTATTACCCCCTGATTCGCTACGTACACCATGGGTTGCACTGGGCGACCAGTAGGATCTTGCCCAGAATACACACTTATAGGTGCTCCGTGAGTCGTACCACCATAAAGGCTAAAGCTAATTGGCGTGGTATTAGTCACCTCAGAAAAACCGGTTATTTGTGCCACGCATGTGCTTTGTGTTTTTACTGCATACTGCAGTTTTAAATTAGCCGTATTAGTAAAAATATCTATTGGCACGCCATTATTTTGCCCGCTTTGCACACCTATGCGTAGTCGCAGCGGCACGTCATCGGTAAGTAGCGCCAAGGGAGTATTAACGACGGCATACGGCGACCCTGGCAAGGCCGAGTTCGTGCTTGGCGCATAAAACCGAAAGGCCGTTTGCTCTAGGCCCGCGTTCCACCGCGCCTGAACAGGCACAAGTGAAGGAGAAAACTGACCGTTAGTTGCCGATAGACCATACATATCACTTCCCCAGCAATACAAACGATTCGAAGCAATACCGCAAGTATTATAGTCGCCACCGTTAACTTGTGTAAAATTTTTTCCATTTGATTCACCAGATTTATCAACCATAGTCGGCACATACGAAATATTTGTCGTGCCGTTGCCAAGTCGTCCATAATTTGCGGCGTCACCACCGTTATAACCCCAACAAGAAGCACCACCGTCCGAGAGTACTGCGCAGGTAAACGAGTAGCCAGTCGCGATACCCGTAACTGTTTTTGAGTTTAATGCGCCCGATGTACTTACCGCTACCGGTGTTAAATATTGATTTGTATTGCCAACTCCCAACTTACCAAGCGACCCATCACCCCAGCAATACGCCCTTCCGGACGCAACCGCACATGTGTGTGCATATCGACTAGCTGAAATATCAGTAACACTTCTTCCGCCCAAGCCAGTACTTGTAGTAACGGCCGAAGGGCTTGCTACATACGCCGTACTATTATTACCCAACCGACCGTTCGCACCATACCCCCAACAGTATGCCTGATTCGACGCACGCACGCACGTATGATAGCCACCAGCTGAAACTTTTTGTATTGTTCTACCCGAAAGCGCACCCGAAGTTGTTACGGTTACCGGCGTAGTTGAACTAGTGTAGGAACCTCTTCCTAATTGACCACTTTCGCCTAGCCCCCAACATGCTAGCCGGTTACTTTCCGTGATTGCACAAGTGTGGTATGAACCGGCACTTACCGACACTACCGTTTGACCGGCCAACGCGCCGTACGCGGTAACTGTTTTTACCGGCACACTGCTGTTTACTACGGTACCATCACCAAAATTGGAATTCCCGTTGTAGCCCCAGCAATATACTTCACCGCTAGCGACTACGCAGGTGTAATCTAATCCTGCCGAAACCATTGTCACGTATTTACCACTAAGTTCGCCCGACATAGTAACCTGCGTTGGAACATTGGCATTAGCGTAAGTTCCGTTTCCTAACTGTCCAGCATCATTTTTTCCCCAACAATATGCCCTACCGTTGGCTGTCGCACAGGCATGTTCAGCGCCAACCGATACATCAGTTAAATTTTCTGGTGCCCATCCGCCAACTAAGGCCGAAGCCGGCACGCCCGCGCCTAACACGCCTGCACTTACTGCAATTAACACAAGTGCGAACGTACCCAGCCGCCGAAGTGTGTTTCGCGCTGCCACCGCAAAACGTTTCATAACTACTTCTTCATGATATCCGGCACTTTAAGAGTATCGGCTGGACGAAGCTCGTACGGCGCCTTAATGTTATTAACTCGTGCTAACTTTTGCCATGGCAATTTATGTGTCGCCGCCACAGAATTAATCGTGTCACCCGCTTTAACGGTGTAATTTTTCCAACTTGTGCGTACAATGCGCTGATGACGTAAGCGATATATACCCGCAATCACTACAGCGCTAAGCATAAATCCAATAAGTGCCAATACACCAGCCCCTTTTGCTGTAGGCGCAATGTAAACAACTTCTTTTTTAGAGCTAGCGGTAATAAGTTCGGCATCATTATCTACACCAAACGAACCAGCCTGTTTGTCATACGAAATACTAGCACTTGCCGAGTACCATCCACCAAATAGTGGACGGTCGCTTGCTGTAAAAATTTTCTCTAGCGATTGATTAGCTAAAACCGGATACTGACCGCCAACTTGGCTTACCGCACCACCAAATACGGATTGTAGCTGTGCATTTATAGCAACGTCAGCCGACACGTTGCCTTGGTTTTTTACCGACACCTCGTAAGAAGGTTGGCCGCTACTGTTTGTGCTAACTTCAAATTTTTCTATAGAAACCGAGCGGTTTAATTCACCCGGAACCGTCGCCACTACGCGAATTGCTTGTCTGGTGCGAATTCGAATATTGCCGTCAGTCTCACCCTCGTCTTGTGGTGACTGAAAAACTAAACAAGCATTCTGCTCGCCCACATCGCTACCCTCTGGCATTGTCACTCTAAAATCAATCAGTTCACTTGCACCAGCTGCTAGTTCTACAGATGTACGCGACAGTTCAATTGTTCGAGACAAACCAGTTTTTTCTTCGTTGTTTTGTTTGCAGGTAAAATCTCCAGTATTCGTCACAATTCCGTCTACCGCCAAAAGCTCCACCGTTTGATCCTTTTGCGAATTGTTACTTACGCGCACCTGGTCATTCGCCATTTCGCCCGCTTCAAGCGTGTAGATAAAAATTGATTGGGAACGAGGATTGTTAGGGTCTGGATTCGCTGGCCTCCCGCCAATACTGCCACTTTGTGCAGCCGCAGAGAGTGGTGAAAGAACCACCAAAGCCACTGCTGCTATTATTACTAGGCCTTGTGTTAGTTTCATAGCTCTTCCCTTGCTTATTCTAAAATTAACTGTTTCGTAACTAGTTTACGATGCAGCAACAGTTTGCGTTAAATCAATCGTATAGGTACCGGCTGGTTGTGCAGCAGGTACAGTCTGACTAAGGCCTACTCCAGTAATATAACCATTCCAAATATCGGCCGATGTCGCATCGGCGGTCATTAATGTTACCGGTGCAGTACCCGTAAACGCTTGCGAAGCACCACGCGTAACACCGGTCGATCCACCAGTTACAGCGGTAATTGCACCTACACTTGGGTTAACGGTTAGCTGGCCAGTTGCCGTAGTGCCATTGTAGGCGTAAGTGTTCGATCCACTTGTCCAAGCGCCAGTGCCAGGTGTCGTAGCGTTTAGCGTTAAAGTCCAGCCGCCATTAGCACCGCCTGGGTTATCGACTGATATGCGCTGCGACGCTGTGCCGAACGTGCCAGTAACCGTTTGGCCGCTGGTTGATACGCTTGCTGCGCCCATACTGAAAGAAGGCGATGCCACTACGGCGTTTGAGCTGTTACGAATGTCCGTACCTAGCACTCCCGCGTTAATTTGCTGCGACAACCGAGAACTAGCTGAGCTTGCAGCGTGCACTGCACCGCCTGCTAAGGCGGCAATTAAAGTTGTAAAAACGGCTACGTATAGCCATGTTGTTTCACGATTTTTCATATACACTCCCCTATAAAACACTTACATTACGTGCTTATGCTAATCAGAATGTAGCAGGCCTATGGCGTGTTGTCAACAGCTTTTTTCTAAAAAACAAATAGTGCCGCACCATATTTGAGTATAATAGCCGCCAGTGCGCCAACAAGAACAATTGCTAGTAGCAAGGTGTCATAGTCTTTTGCAACCCACGCCTTTAAACGCGTCGACCACACCTGTGGCAAGTACAAATTATCAGCCAAAATATTATAGCGAGTAATCGCAAACCACACTAGCGTCGTAGTAAGTGTTACCAGCAGACACCACGGACACAAGGCACCTATTACAAACATGCTCTGGTAAAACAGCCACGCCGCAAATAATAGTCCAAGTGTATAGCCAATTTGAGCCGCAAACATAAATTTACGCGGAAAAACCACGCCCATAAGGCCTGCAATTGCAACCGTTATTACTACAGACTCAGCCATAAGTCCCAAAAAACTATATGGAAAGCCGAGTAACTCAGCACTTGGGTGCGCGGCTACCGTTGCACAGTTTAAAACCACGCTAATACTACATGACAGCTCTGCATCGGGATTTTTTGCAAGTTCAATCGCCTCAACCGACAACACAAACGAAGCAATCAAGCTTAAAATAGCTCCCACCAGCATGCTGGTAAAAATCCAGCGCGTTTGCTGTTCCGAAACTAACGCCCCAGACGTTTTTTTGTTTTTAGAAAATAGCTTTACTAAACCTTTAGGCATAAAAACTCACCTCGTTAATGGTTGGAAGCGGCCGACCACGCCAAAGTGACACCAGGCTACCGTTTTCGCCTATCGCTACAATACTTGGATATTCAACAATGTCGTAAACACGACAAAAATCAGCTCCCTCTCGGGTTTCTGGGTCGATTTCTTCAATCTCTCGGCCAGTTTGTCGAGAAAAATCGCGCAAATAATCAAGCACTTCGCGGGCGTGATCACTTTCTAATTTATAAATAATTTTTACACTCATTTTTTAGCTCTCACCCTCTTCGCCACGTTTTCGCTGAGCTAAAATCGCCTCAAATTCGTCTAGTGTTTTAAACTTACGGTATACGCTTGCAAATCGCACGTAAGCCACGTCGTTTTTTCCCGCCAAAGTATCAAGTACTTTATCGCCAATTTGCGAAGAAGTAATTTCGGCTTCGTTCAACCCGTAAAGTGACTCTTCAATATCGGCAATCATCTTTTCAACATCGCTTTCGCTGGTAAAAAACTTGCCGACCGATTGATGGATTGCGCGTGTTAATTTATCGCGATCAAACAGTTCGCGGGTGCCATCTTTTTTTATAACAACAAGATTAGGCTTTTCAATCCGCTCGTACGTTGTAAAGCGCCGTCCGTCCGACGCCTCGCGACGACGACGTATGGCAATACCACCGCCAACTTCTCGCGATTCAATCACACGACTGTCACCAATATTTATAAGTGATGAATACGGCTGACGCTGCACGCTAATAAACTCCTATTTGTTTTTCTTTCGACGTCGCAAGAAAGCAGGCGTATCATCTTCGTCGTCGTGTTCATCAACGCCATTCGCCCAAATATTGTGTTCGTGTTCGCTCGTAAAATCTTCGACAGAGTCTTTACCAGACAATTCTTCGTCCATTGAGTTAGCCACGGCGTTTACCTCTTTATCTTCACGAGACAAACTTTCACGCTCTGTAAGCGCTGCAGGCTGCGAAGCGGCACCAAACGAAGTACTAGACACATCATTAAACATGTCGCTGTCAAAACCAGTTGCAATTACCGTAATAATCAGTTCATCTTCAAGCTCTGGCTTTAGGGTAGCACCAAATATAATGTTAGCCTCTGGGCTTACAGCGCTGGTGATAATTTCAGCCGCCTCTTGAATTTCTGCCATGCTCATGTCGTAACCGCCGGTTACGTTAAACAGCACACCCTTAGCACCGTCAATTGACACCTCAATAAGTGGTGATTCAATGGCTTGCTGCGCTGCTTGCACCGCGCGGTCTTCACCACTGGCTCGTCCAATACCCATAAGCGCCGAACCTGCGTTGCTCATAATTGCCTTTACGTCGGCAAAGTCGAGGTTAATTAATCCGTGCTCAGTAATAAGCTCCGAGATACCCTGAACACCTTGTCGTAGCACGTCGTCGGCAATCTTAAAGGTCTCTAACAGTGGCGTACGACGATCAATTGTTTGCAACAAACGATCATTCGGAATGGTAATTAATGTATCAACCGCTCGGCCTAAGTGTTGAATTGCCCATTCAGCGTTCAATCGGCGCTTTTCACCTTCAAAGCTAAACGGCCGCGTAGCCACACCTACAACTAAGATACCTAGCTCGCGCGCTACTTCGGCAACTACGTGTCCCGCGCCCGAACCAGTACCGCCACCGGCACCAATCGTTACAAATATCATGTCAGCGCCATCAATGGCGTCTCTAATTTCATCTCGCGACTCTTCGGCCGCCCGTTCACCAACCGTTGGATCAGCTCCGGCGCCCAAACCGTTTGTTGTGCTATGTCCAAGGTGAATTTTTATGTCCGCCTTAGAGTTATGTAGCGCCTGAGCATCGGTGTTCATAGCAATAAATTGCACACCATTAAGACCGGCGTCTTTCATGCGATTAACCGCACTTCCACCGGCGCCACCAATGCCAACTACTTTAATGCTGGCAAATGTTTGAATCTCACTTGGTTTTACTTCAGGCATACACCCCTCTACTCTCCCTCTTTCGGATAACTAATCGTATTATACCACTTTACTGCTTGAATTTGTCCATTAGACTTTTTACAAAACCGCTAGCTTTTTTTGCCGCCTGCACGCTTTTGTCTTTAGATTGCGAAAACGTCTCTTTGCTAGCTACTTTACGGCTTTGCTTTTGTGGAGCGTCGGCATCTAGTAACATCAGTCCAATTGCTGCCGCGTAAGCCGGCCCATTGGCCTGTTCACTCACGGCCGAAACGTTACGCACCTTACCTACCCTGGCTGCCACGCCAAGCTGCTCTTTTACAAACTCTACCATTCCAGTAAGTTGCGCCGCTGCCCCAGTTAGCACAATACCATTGGGTAGTTGGCCAGCCTTACCGGCTTGCTTTAGCTCTTTTTGCACGGCTTCAAATAATTCCTCTAGGCGCGCACCAACAATGTCATCTACGTCACGGCGCGAAAATTGATGCGTCTCTTTATCGACTGTAATTTTAAGGATTTCATCTGGCTGCTCATCATCACCCAAAGTTGCATAAGCATATTTTAGCTTAATTTTTTCGGCTACTTCTGGATCAACCTTTAGGCCAATCGCTAAATCGTTTGTAATATTTACACCGCCCACCGGTAGTACTGAAATATACTGTAAATCACCCTCTTCAAAAATTGCCAGCCCAGTTGTTGTCCCGCCCATTTCTAACACCGCTACGCCGTTTTCAATCTGTTGCTCGCTAAGTACCGCCTTAGCCGCCGTAAGTACCGAAGGTTGAATTTGCGTTGGGCGCACCTTTGCAATATCAAGTGTCTTTTCGAGGTTATTAAGATGTGGCAGCAAAGCAGACACCACGTAGGCATTAAGCTCAAGCCGAGTGCCGGTCATGCCAACCGGGTCTTTAATGTTATCCTGGCCATCAAGCCGAAAACTATGCGGCACTACCTCTAAAATTTCACGATTCGCAGGCAATTTTCCAGTAGTTGCTACCTCCTCTAGACGGCGCACGTCGGCTTCATCAACCTCGTGATCAATCGCCCCTACCGCAATCATACCTTCAGCCACTACGCCACTAATATGCGCGCCATTAATACTTACGCTGGCGTCATCAATCTGATAACCGCTAATTTTCTCGGCGTCGCCCAGTGCCGTGTCAATCGCTTGCGCTGGCCCATTAAGATGCGAAACAATCCCTTTTCGCATACCTTTATTCGGCGCTTCACCTGCACCCACAATTGTGGCAGAGCCGCTTACGGTATCAATATGACCAACTACGCACCGAACAGTAGTTGTACCAATATCTATACCGACGGCGTATCGAGAATTTTCTTGCATAAAACCATTATATCGCTTATGTCGTGAAAATTGAATAGCAAGAGCCCTGCACTGTTATACTTAAAATATGAAACTTGGCGTATTTGATAGCGGTATTGGTGGCGAGGCAGTCGCTCAAGATCTTGCTCTGTTTTTTCCCGATGCTAGACTTATAGTCGCCAATGACTCTGCCAATGTTCCCTACGGCAGCAAAACACCAAGTCAGGTTATTTCACTAACTGAACGCGCCATTCAACCGCTCATAAAGTCGGGTTGTGATGTTATTGTAATTGCCTGCAACACCGCAACTGCGCTCGCCATTTCTCATCTGCGTAGTCGTTACCCGCTGCAAAAGTTTGTCGGCATAGAGCCTATGGTAAAAACCGCCGCGCTCGCCACTAAAACTGGGGTGATTGCCGTATGCGCCACGCCGGCTACACTTGCAAGTAATCGTTACGAACAGCTTAAAAGCCTTTACGCCTCACACCTTTTAGTAGTAGAACCCGATTGCAGCAACTGGGCCAATTTAATTGAGCATAATGCCATGAATTCACAAAAAATAGCTCATATTTTAGACGAGGTTTTAGATGAATCGGCCGATGTAATTGTACTCGGTTGCACGCACTATCACTGGATTCGGGAATTAATTCAGGCGTACGTTGGTGATAGCATTAAAGTGATTGAACCGACCGAGGCGCTCGCGCGGCAAATCCGCAGTCTAGTCACTAATCGTTAAAATTTCAGCGCCATTTTCGGTAATTAACACCGTATGTTCAAAGTGCGCCGCTAAACTCCCGTCTTTAGTAAGAATTGTCCAACCGTCATCACTTGATGTATATATTTTTTCACTACCTAGGGTGGCCATTGGCTCAATGGCGATAGTGTCTCCTGGGCGAAGTAGCACGCCGCTCCCTTTTCTACCCCAGTTTGGAACTTCGGGTGCCATGTGCATTTCAAGCCCTACACCGTGACCAACTAACTCTCGAATGATACCAAGTTTAGCTTTTTTTAAAGTCGCTTCAATTGCTGCTGCAATGTCTCCGGTATAAACTGGCCCACTTATTGCGTCAATACCTGCATACAGGCTTCGTTCGGTACTTGTAAGTAAGTGCCGCACCGCCGCTGGTGGCTTCTCATCACCCACCACCATAGTAAAGGCGCTGTCTGTTTTCATACCTTTATAGGTTATGACTAAATCAAATCCTACAACGTCGCCACTTTTAAAAACGTAATCGCTTGGCACGCCATGGACAATAGCGTCGTTTGTACTAATGCAAATACAAGCCGGAAAGTTAACTTCACTCGTTTTATACGTAGCAATCGCGCCATATTCGGTAATTTTTTTCGCTACAAACGCATCAACGTCAAGCTCACTTATACCCGGGCGAACGTAACCGCGCACATCTTTATAAATACGCGCTAAAATTTTGCCGCCTTCGCGCATCGCTTCTATTTGCGCAGGAGTTTTATCTCCGGTCGCTAGTCCAGTTGGCACGTCTCTAGCTCCGCCTGAATACGGTCGTGCACTTCGCCAACACTGCCGGTACCATCAAGATGCACAATTTTTACCGCATTTTCGGCAAAATAACTTAGCACTGGGTACATTTCTTTGCGATAAATATTCATTCGCTTTGAAATAATTTCCGGCGTGTCCTCCATGCGGCCGCGCACCGATAGACGCCGCTGAATTTCGCTCTCTGGCACTTCAAGCACTACCACAATATCAATCGTTCGATTATTGCTTTCAAGGTAGCCCAGCAGCCACTCGGCTTGCGGTTTGGTACGCGGAAAACCATCTATAATTAGGTGCTTAAAATCAGCCGATTTTCGAATTGATTCATCAACAACTTCATAGGTTAATTCATCGCTAATTAAATCGCCCGTACCTAAAATACGGTGAATTTCTGGATCCTTACTATCGCGGAACATTTGTCCAGTAGATAGCCAGCGCCACCCGTGCCGCGCCGACAACATTTGCCCCTGAATACTTTTACCAGCACCGGCTGGACCAAAAAAAATAATCATATGTTTATACGCTCCTGTTAATTATTTGTTTAAAGCATTTTTTGTAAGACGGGCAATCATTGCGCCATCGGCGGCGTTGCCTACCTGAGCCTTAACGGCACCAATCACTTGCCCCATAGCCTGCGGGCCGTTCGCACCAAGCTCGGTAACTTTCATCTCAACAATAGCTTGCAGCTCGGCTTCATCTATCTGTTGTGGCAAATATTTTTCAATAACTGAAATTTCAGCCTTTTCAGATTCAGCCAGTTCTGGTCGGCCGTTGGCCTCGTACATTAAAATACTTTCACGGCGTTTTTTTACTTCGCGCGCAATAATTACTTCAATTTCACTATCATCAAGGCCGCTGTCGCGTTTATTTTTTGCAACTTCTTCGTTTAAAATAGCTGCTTTTAAATCGCGTAATGTATCCCCCTCAAAACGATTACCGCCCAAAAGAGCGGTTTTCATATCGTTTGAGATTTGCTCTTTCAGAGCCACCGCTTAGCGGATTCCTAGGCGAGCCTTCGCCAGTTTATCTGCTTTGCGCTCCTTGCGGATAATTGCCTTTTGGCGACGCTCGGTTTTTGAAAGTGGCTTGCTAAATCGCATAGAAGCTTTAGCTTCAGCTAGCACACCGCTCTGAAGAACCTTGCGGTTGAAACGTCGAATAATATTCTCGTTTGCTTCTCGTTCGTCTTTACGTGTTACTTGTACCATATACACCTTATTCTAACAGGTAAACAACTAAGTCGCAAGAATTATTCTATAACAGGCGAATACTTACAATTCTTAACAATCAGTTGCAAACAACGGCAATTCGCGCACTACATCAGCAGAAGCAGTTTGAAATGGGTGTGAGTACACACCGATTTGGTCTTTAGTGCAAGCTGCCCATGAACCCTCTCCTTCATTCTCATTAAAAAAATAAGGTCGGCTCCAAGGGTCTTTTAATCCGCGTACATCTATGCCACTCGCCGCACTCACCCTATCAAGCGCTCGATTATATTTTGTCCAGCAGTCATGCGTAAACGGCAGCGTAGCAAGGTTTGTACCTGACGGGCGATTATAACAATGTTCGTCAGTGTAATCTTGTGTAATCGAAAACAAATTACGATCTGCATTTATTCGTGCCGCCATAATCGATCTTTCTAACATAGCAATATCAGAATCTATCTTTGATTGCTGTGCCCGACCTTGAATACCATTGTATGCAACAATTGTAATCGCCGCCAAAATAGCAATGACAACGATTACTATCAAAAGTTCTACAATGGTAAATCCCCGAGATCGGTTCATGCTACCGAACCCACTCTTTCCAACCAGTCGCATCACGCTCATATCCAGGCCATCCGTATTGTCCGTGCCCAGCACTGCCGTACGCGCGATTACAGGTGGTCGATCCCCAAATATTAGATGCCTTTTCTATCTTACCGTTCAGCATAAAGTATCCCTGACCGGATTTTGATACCGCACCAATTGCATATCCAGTGCGATCGCTTGTGGGGCAATAATAAAAATTACCACTTCGATCACCACCAACTTGGTATGCCGACTCTGACACTTTTATCCCTACTGGCTCAAGACTTGATTCGTTAGCCGCAGGATACAAACTTTGATTCGCATCGATTTTAAAAATTTCGAGCTTTTTTGCAGCCGACGCAAGATCGGATTCAACCGCCGAATCATTAGCCCTATTTTGAATGCCATTATACGCAACAATTGTAATGGCCGCTAAAATGGCAATGACTACAATAACAATAAGGAGTTCTACAATGGTAAAACCGATTTTGAGTTCGCGCGTATTTATCTTGGCGTTGTTCATGCTGACTATATTTTAGCATAAGCCTTATAAACTTAGTCGCAGTTTTCTAAGTGAAGCAGTCGCCCCTCAACCGTTCGCCTTCCCTGCCACTCATTAATATCGGGCTGAAACCAAATATTCACTACGTCGCCCGGCTCAACAAAAAAATGCTCGGGTGCGTTAAAGGCTAAAAATTGCATAGATACACCGCTTTCATCGCGCAGCTCCAGCTTTACGTGCTGCGCTTCAGCGCCCATGCGCTTTACGTACATAGCTGTTAAACTGCGGGCGTACAATACCGGTTCTTTGTTGGCGCTACCAAACGGCTCAAGTTGTGATAGCTGATGCACCAGCGCCTCATCTACCTCGTGCAGCTTTGCCTCGGTATCGGCCTTGGGCAGTAATTGCGCGGCTTGATTTTGCAGCCCTAAACTTTTGTAAAACTGATTAACACGCGCCCGAAATGCCGGAATATTTTTTACCGGCAGTGTTACGCCAGCCGCCATTTTATGGCCACCGCCTTTAGTAATTATGTCATCACTCGCGCGAATGGCGTCGGCCGCACTAAAATCACCATAGCTACGCGCCGAACCTTTGGCCTCTGTCTCCATTTCTTCAAGCACATAGGTAGGTTTTTTATAGCGCTCTAAAAGCTTAGCCGCCACAATACCAATAATTCCATGATTCCAACCTCGGCTACTCACTACCAACACTGGTAAATCAGCGTAGCGTTCGGCCTCTATAATTGCCGCTTTAAATATTTCATCTTGCTGAGTTCGCCGCGATTGATTTAATTCATTTAGCTGCTGTGCTTTCTCGAGCGCGAATAATCCATCTGTAGCCACCAACATTTCAAGCGCATGTGTTGCTGTTTCTAGCCGGCCAGCGGCGTTCATTCTTGGCCCTAGGCCAAACCCAAGACTGCGCGCCGTTACCTTGCTCGGTTCTACGCCGCTTACCCGCATTAACGCGAGTAGTCCAGGCCGGCGCGTTTTTGCTAAAACTTTTAGTCCCCAAAATACAATGGCCCGATTTTCATTTTTTAAACTTACAATGTCGCATACTGTTCCAAGCGCCACCAAGTCTAATAGCCACTTCTCTTGGCCTTTAGGCAATCCTTCAAGTCGAGTTTGCAGAGCCTGCACCAACTTAAACGCTACGCCAACTCCGGCAAGGTCTAAAAATGGATATATCTTGCCTTGTAATGATGAATCGGCTTTTAATTCAAATACCTCATAGTCATCTGGGTAATCTTGTAGTAGCCGCTTTGGATTAACCACGCCAATTGCTGGCGGCTGCGTGGGTGCTACGTTGTGGTGATCGGTAACTATAATATCCACCCCAAGTTCTTTAGCGCGAATAATTTCTCTCTCACTTAAACTGCCGCAGTCTACAGTCACCACCAATGTGGTGCCGGTTTTTGCAATTCGCTCAACCGCGTCCATCGTAAGCCCGTAGCCCTCTACAAATCTGTTCGGAATAAACGCCTCAACCCTACTAAAACCAAAGCTGCTAAATGCGTCTAGCAACACCGAGGTTGCTGTGAGACCATCAATGTCGTAATCACCATAAATAGTTATAAATTCATCTTTTTGGCGCGCCGCCACCAGCCGCTCCACCGCCTTGTCCATATCGGGCAGTAAAAACGGATCGTGATATGCCTCGTAACTAGGATTAAGAAACGCCTGGCGCTTTTTTGGATCATCAAGCCCACGAGATTTTAATACGCGTTCAAATAGGTTTGTCATAGCAAAAGCCCTTTTGCTAAACTTACTTTAGCCGCGTGGCTGCACATCGGCGGAAGGTCGTTTGGGCCGCGAAGTTGTTTGCTGAGATTTAATAACAATACTCTGAAGCTCTTTAAAAATTGGAAACTGTTTGTTGGTGGAATAAATTTTAGTATTTCCCTGCTTTTCACTCGAGAGAAATCCAACTTTTTCTAGTCGCTTAAGTTCGCGCTGAATGTTTCCAGGATCTTCTTTAATGAGCTTTGCTAGCCCGCGTACATGAGTACGAAAATCTGGGTATTTGGCATACACAACCACAATTTTTCGTCGTACTCGAGATGTAATAAAGACGTCTAGCATATCACTCCTTTTCGCTCTAAAGCTGCCCCTAATCCGCGCTGTCTGTACCTATAAGTGTAGCATAAATTTACAACAACCATCAAGCTTTTGCTTAAACTCATTTTTACTGCCAGTTTAAAATGTTTTGATTAATTTTTGCAATTGTTTCTTCGCGGGAAGGAATTTTGTTGTCATCGTAATAATGATTAGTCCCCATATAATTTTCTTTTACATCAAGAATATACAAATCATCGGCAAGAATATGCAGCTTATCAACCGCGGCAACCGTAGATACTGGCACGGCGACAATTAACTTATTATAGCGAACCGGTTTTAACACATCGAGCGCCAAATCCACGTCCGCACCATCGGTCATGCCGTCATCAACCAAAATAATATTGCGCCCTTTTAAAAGTCGCAAATCCATTACGCCGCCGTCACCAAGCAGCCGATTAATTTTTTGAAACGCCTCGCGCTTTTGCTCCTCAAGATAGCCATGAAATTCGTTGGTGTAGCCAGTAATCTGCCCTTCGGTAAAACTGCTGTTGAAAGCAAAATGACCAGTCTGCGCCACCGATCCAAACGCCATACCCTCGCCGGGAATAGCAATATCTTCTGCTACCAGCATCATAAGCATGGCATGCAGGTGCCATGCTACCTGTTCACCCACCAGTACGCCGCCGTCGCTCATGGCAATGACGGCCGAATCTTCATACCGATATTTATCAAGCAACTTTTGTGCTAAGTAATACCCTGCCTGTGCGCGACTTTCAAAATACATATACTTACGAGTTTAGCAGTATACTAAAAGATATGCACTACTACGAAGTCGCTCCCACAAAAATTGTGCGAGCCAAGGCCGATTGGTTTACCTATCACAGTGAAACTGCCTACGTTAAGGGAGATTTAGTTACGATTCCAGTTGGAAACACTCTGCAACAAGGCATTATTTTAAAAAAGGTAAATAAACCTACCTACGCCACTAAGCCTATCAATTCTCGCATTGAAACCTTGCCGCTGCCTCGCCCACTCGTAAATACCGCGCTTTGGATGAGCGAATACTACCACACACCACTGGCTACCGTACTGCAAACCGTGTTACCGCGTGGATTAACAAAAAATCGTCGCTCGCCTAAAGAGGTATCACCTTTCTCTTTTGCCCGAGAAACCAATGATAAGCGCGTATTTACTGCCGATCAGACCAAGGCGCTCGACACCATTAACGCCATGACGCCAGGCACAGCTATACTTCATGGCAACACCGGCTCTGGCAAAACTGCCGTGTATATCGAACTTGCAAACAGGGCAATTGCTCGGGGAGAATCGGTGGTAGTATTAGTCCCAGAAATTGCTCTTACTTCTCAGTTAGTGGCAGAATTTTCGCAACATTTCTCCGATATTATTGTCGCCCATTCTAAACAAACCGAGGCTCAGCGCCATATCGCCTTTAAAAATGCGCTTGCCTCTCCTGTGCCGCAGGTGGTAATTGGTCCGCGTTCAGCACTATTTTTGCCGTTGGCTCGCATTGGGCTTATCGTTATTGATGAGTTTCACGAGCCAAGTTTTAAGCAAGAGCAGTCACCACGCTACTCTAGCCTTAGAGTTGCCCGCATTTTAGCCCACCACCACAAGGCAAAGTTGGTACTCGGTAGCGCCACGCCGCCAGTAAGCGAATATTATCTTGCAGAATCTAGCAATCGTCCAGTTATTCGTATGGTTACATCGGCGCGCTCCAACACCATAAAGCCTACTGCCACACTGGTTGATATGACCAAGCGCGATAAGTTTACTAAACATAGATTTTTATCAAATACGCTACTTGAGGCAATCGAGACTAATATTTTAGAGGGCACACAATCGTTAATTTTTCATAATCGCCGCGGCAGCGCCACCACCACTTTGTGCGAGTCGTGTGGCTGGCAAGCGTTTTGCCCTCAATGCGTACTGCCACTCACCCTGCACACCGATCAACACAAATTACGCTGCCACATGTGCGGCCACCACGAACGCGTACCTACCTCGTGCCCGGAATGCCATGCGGCCGATATTATTCACAAAGGCATTGGCACCAAAATGATTGAAACCGAATTATCGCGACTTTTTCCTAAAGCCCGTATAGCTCGCTTTGATGCCGACAGCGACAATGAATCTACCGTAAACGAACAGTACCAAGCACTCTACGATGGCGATATCGACATCATAATTGGCACCCAAGTTATTGCCAAAGGCTTAGATTTACCGCACCTGCGCACCGTTGGTGTCGTGCAGGCAGACGGCGGACTAAGTTTGCCCGATTATGGCGCGAGCGAACGCACCTTTCAGTTATTAGCTCAAGTTATTGGTCGCGTTGGTCGAAACCATCACCCTACAGCCGTTATTGTTCAAACTTATCAACCGTCACATCCGGCGATTATTTACGGTTTGGCGCAGCAATACCATGAATTTTACGCTTACACACTTAAGGAGCGAAAGAAAAGTCATTTTCCTCCGTTTACTTATCTTTTAAAATTGCAGTGTAGCTACAAAACCGAGGCTGTTGCCATAAAGAATGCCCGCACTCTGCGAACGGCTCTCGCACATAAAGCACACGCCGACGTACTCTTTTTTGGCCCAACGCCAAGTTTTTATGAACGTGCCAACGGACTTTATCGCTGGCAAATTATTCTTAAATCACCACAGCGCGCGCATCTTACGGCACTGCTCAACCATTTACCGCCGCAGCATTGGCAGTACGAGCTTGATCCGCTTAGTTTACTGTAGAAAAGCCATTCGTGGTACACTTATCATATAAAAAAAGCACAAGCGGTTTCACTATAGTTGAGCTTTTAATTGTAATTGTAGTGATTGCGATTTTAGCGGCTATAAGTATTGTTGCTTATAACGGAATTCAAAAGCGAGCCACAATTACTCGCACCACATCCGACCTCAACATGATAAACAAAGCAATACTTACGTATCACGCCGAACACGGAAGTTATCCAATTCAATCCACCTGGAACGCTAAAATAGAAGATTTTATTCCAGAAATTGTGCCGAACTATGCCAGCAAGTTGCCGCAAAACCCCGTTGCCGGTTCTAGCGCTCGCTACATGTATCGCTCTAACGGAACCAACTATAAACTAATATCTCATACCGATAATTTATGTGCCGAGGCAACGAGTAACCAACCAAACCTTATTGATCCAACGCGAAATTGCTGGGCTTACGGTTATTGGTCGCCAGGGGCAGCATCGTGGTAGGCATACTGTATGCTAATAGAACAGTCGCGCACTCCAAAAATTTACGCTATACTTATAGGTAATGAAAAAAGAAGCAATTATTACCCTACCCAACCCACATTTACGCCAAAAATCTCAGCGCGTACATGTGGTAACCGATGAAGTTAAAAAACTTATTCAAGACATGACCAGTGCTGCACTTGACTGGGAAGATTCACGCCCCCATGAAATTAGCGCTGCCCTTGCCGCCGTACAGGTCGATCATCTTGAGCGTGTAGTTATTGTGCGAAGCGACTTTGACGATAAAGCGACACGCGAATTTACTGCGCTTATTAATCCAGAGATTGTTAAATATGAAGGCTCAATTGAAGAAGCTCACGAAGGCTGTCTAAGTGTGCAAAAAATTTATGGTAAAGTACCGCGCTACACAAAGGTGCGAATTAAGGCTCTCGATGAAGACGGCAACGAAATAAGACTAAAGGCTGAGGGGTTTTTAGCACGCGTGCTTCAACACGAGATTGATCACACACTTGGTACAGTATTTATTGACCACATTCAGGATTCAAAAAATGCTTTTTACACGCTCGATGATAAAGGCGAGCTTCAACCACTTGACTATGACACACACATTGCCAAAAATTCTATTCTTTGGGACTGAGGACTTTAGTCTTCACTCGCTTCAGGCTCTTGTTGAGGCTGACTTTAAAATTGCAGCGGTAATTACTAAGCCCGATAGCAAAAAAGGACGAGGGCACAAATTGACTAACCCAGCCGTTAAGCAATATGCACTCTCGCAAGGTATACCTGTATGGCAGCCACAATCACTCGATGAGATTAGCAATAAAATAACTAGCCTTCAGCCAGTTTGCGGAATACTTGTAAGCTACGGAAAAATAATTCCTCAGCGAATACTAAATTTGTTCAATCCTGGTATTATAAACGTTCACCCTTCACTTCTTCCTCGCTACAGAGGTCCATCGCCCATAGAGTCGGCAATTCTACATGGCGACATGCAAACTGGCGTATCAATTATGCAATTAGTAGCCAAGATGGACGCCGGCCCAATATACGAACAAGTAAGCTATTCACTTAACGGAGCCGAGACAAAGCCACAGCTTTACCACACACTGGGTCAAATAGGCGCAGCTAAGCTAGTTAGTCTACTACCGCATATCTTATCGGGTGATCTACGCCCAATTCCACAAGATGACTCTAAGGCAAGCCTTTGCCCAATGCTAAGTAAATCAGACACACCCCTTAACCCTGCTAAATTTTCTGCGTACGAACTTGAAAGAAAAATCAGAGCTCACCTTGGCTATCCAAAAACAAGCTATACCCTGCCTACCGGCGAAATAATTATACTGCTAGCCGCCACCGCACACATTACACCAAATATTAGTAGCGAACAGACTATTCTAGATATTGCATGTAGCGATAACACTGTACTTTCAATAGCAAGTCTCATCTCTCCTCATGGTAAAAAAATGACCCGCGAGGAGTTTCTTCGCGGGTACAAAATTTTATAAAAGCTAGCTAGGGCTATTGGCCCAAAAAGGCGCTGCGGTTTGCGACAATTTCTGATTTGATTTCGTCTAGAGTAGCCGCTACCACCTGTGGGTAATCTGGCCGATTTACCTCAAGCCATTTAGTTGCCGCGTAAGCCTCAATAAGCTGCGGGTTGGTCGCATCCCCGCCAGATGCCATAAGTAAATTTTGAAATTTTGCATCAGCGGTATAATCAGGGGCATACCGAGCTAAAAATGACTCGATTACGGCTTTGTTATGATCAATAATACCTTCAAACTCAGTAAGCTGCGACTCGCTTAGACCCTCAGATAGTCGTGGACCAACCCGAGATTCAAGCTCGCTGCGAATATGCGTCAAAAAGGCTTGTTTTTGCTCGGCCGGCATAGCGCCAAGGCCCATCTCTTCTAAAAATTGATCGTTTAATTGAAACATATACTCCCCTTTTACTTTATTTTATTATAACACCGCAGCTTCACGCGTAGAACGAAGTGCCTGAACAAAATCTGGATTGCGCAGTGCGTAAGAGCGAATCTCGCTCATGGTTTCTTCTGGAAGTGAGCCGTCAGACTCTAGGCCAATATACACATTCCCAAAGCTATCCGTGTTTGCCAAATTTTGGCGCGAAAGTTCTGTAAGAAGTTCTGTCTCGCCTTCAATAACTTGTTGCGCTGCCGCACGATCAACTGCACCAATATTGTATTCATCAGCTATCGCCGTAAATGCACTGTCTAATGACACAAACGATAATGTTTCATTTACATTTTCTTCGTCTGATTCAGTTTCGGCTGGCTCAGCAGTCTCGGTTGCACTAGGCGATGGTTCAGGAGTTGGCTCTGCCGTTGGGCTTAACTCGGGAGTTGGCGAAGGAGATGCTTCGGGCTCGGGCGCAACCTCTGGCGCTGGAACTCGCGTCACCGTACCAGGCTCCGGTGGAATATCAGCAACGTACGAATCACCTGTATTACCACTCGCTATATCGGCGGCATGTTGCGCCGTAATCATATCTTGCGCCCACTCAGGAAACGCCCCATCAGGAGTCATGTACATACCGTAACCGCCAAGTGACTCGTCAACATATGCTAAATCGGCTGCCACAAAACGATTCATTAACGCTTCATTTTCTAATAATTTTTGCTGTGACGCGGCGTCATGAATACCAAGCTGCATAAATTTTGCATTCCACCCCTGTCCTTCGTAAATTGTATCGGCCGAGTATATCTCACCAGTCTCTACGCTGCTACCGCCAACTTCAATGCCAAGCGCTGCAGCGCGTTCATACATTTTATCAATATCATTTTGACTAAAATGACCCGGCGCGCTAATACCATAGCCGCCTAATTCTGGAGCCTCGTAAGCTTTATTCTGCGCTACGAAATAGTTCATCAATTCTTCATCTTTAAGTAGTCGCGCCCAATCGGCAGAATTAGTAATACCCATGCGGCTAAATGTTTCGTTAAACCCTTGACCGGCATCAATTCGATACACGTCTTGTGGTACAGATATCTCTACCGAACCGCCACTCTGATCGCCAGTTGCTGGTGCCTCGGGTGAACGAGCAGGTTCATGGTTGTCAGGTATACGCAGTGCACCATTGCCACTTAATCCAGGCTCTGGCTGCCGAACATCATCTTCGGTAATTGGTCGGCCAGAAGGCGCATCTTTATTCCACTTAATCAAATTGTCCCACTCTACAAGCGCACTGGTTGCTAGCAAAGAACCACCAAGCACGCCAAGACCAAGCGCAATTCGCTTGTCGCGATCTGATGTTTTATACAATTCCTGATTCTTCTTACTGCGAAAGTTGTAATTGCCACCAATTATATCGTTGGTGCCGCCCATATCTTCGTTTGAATTACTGCGACCAGTTACAAAACGATTACCCTTATACATATCGGTGCGCTTTCGTACGTAAGCACTAGTCATTTTAACCGCCCCACCAGCACCAGCGGCCGCACCAGCTGCACCAAGCCCACCAACTATAACTCCTGCGCCGGCGGCTGCAATTGCCGTTACGCCAAGACCAAGAGCAACTTTTTTACCTGTACTAAGGTTAGCGTACTTATCCATGTACTTACCAAGGCCTTTGTAGTTACTCTTCATCTGTTCGCGAACACGATCATTAAAGCTGTCCGCTCGATCATTTTGTCTAGCTATAATTCGCTGTTCAATTTCAGCCTCATCAATTCCTTGTTCGTGCCATATTTTACGCTGCGTATTGTCGAGAGCTAGCGCCCATCGTTCGTAACTGGTAACTTGCTGCTCTTGTTCAAGCGCTTTTTCATTTCGTTTTTTGGCACGCAAACTGCCTTTTTTACGAGTCGCCATAGCAACAACAGCTGCTTTTTCAGCTTCCGACAGTTTATCGCCATACTTGTCTAAATTCTGACTTAATCGTAGGGCACGAGCAGCATCACCCTCAGGACGTTGATTGTACGGTACAAAAACTTCTAAATCGGTGCCAGGTTTTATTACCTGTGTTTTTGGCTCAGCAGATTTTGAAGAATCTGGCTTAACCTTAGGCTGCTCAGTTGCCCATGGTGCAGTTCGTGTAGCGGTTTGCTCTTTCGCGGCATCTTGACGACTGCGGCGCGCTGAGTTCTCGTCATTAGCAGCATTTCGGCGCGCTGAATTCTTGTAATTAAAGGCAACTGATCCAAAATCTTTATCTTGTGTGTCTTTAGGTTCAAACGCAATACGCACATTTTTAGAAGGTGTTACAAACGGCTGTCGGCCACCGCGTAGGGTGATAGTTTTTTTACTCTCATTTTTTCCCTGTTGTCGCGCTAAACGAGCCTCTAGAGGATTATTATCACTCTGCAGTAATTGATACGCCACTTTTCCGTCTTCAAGCGGCTCCGAGATAACTACTGCAAATGCTCGATCATCGTTCGCATTTTCAATCAGTGCAGATAGGTCATTCACCCACGCTTCCTTGCTTTCGCCCTGCTCATGAATATAGGTTAAGTAGTATTCAAGGCTCTCTTTATCTTTAGCATCAAGTGGTGTGTCGTCTAAATTAAGACGCACCATATGAACCGTCGCTCCAGATTTTGGATCGGTATGCTCAGCGTGTACCGCAAATTCTTCATTAAGGCTATCATACACCTCGTGCGAGAGCGGCGGTTGAGTGTTTTTTTCAGATGCGTTTAGTTTTGCTTCAATGTTTTTACTATTATGTGACGGCATAGTGGTGGTCCGTTTAGCTTAGTTACATACTAATTTATCACATATAGTAGTAAAAGTCAATACCCTAGCATAAAGCTAGGGTATTGGTTTACATAAAAGATATGTCTACAGCGTTCGTTTTACAAGCTCTCGCGTGAAGAGCTCGAGCTTATCGCCCTCTTCAAGCTGTAGTTTTTTAGTTGTCTTTAGGCTTAAACCACACATTTCACCTTCAAACACCTCTTTAGCCTCTTGCTGTTGTCGTTGCACTTTGGTTACCTCCACTTCAGCCAAGCTTTCGCCTTTGCGAAGCACGCGCGCCAGCACATTAGCTACAACCTTACCCTTAGTGACTTCACCGCCAGCAATAATTTCGTCTTTCATAGTTCTAAACACACCCTTAATAGTAAGCGCGCCAATTTCGGTCTCAACTACCTCTGGAGCAAGCAAGCCTTCCATTGAGGTTCGCGCATCATCAAGAAGTTCGTAAATAACGTTATACAAGCGCACCTGCACCTTATCGCGCATTGCGAGTCGCTTAACCGCCGGTGGAAGTTCTACGTTAAAACCGTAAATAATAGTATTACTATCCGCCGAGGCCACGCGTACGTCATTCTCAGAGATATTACCTACACCGCTAGAAATAATACGCAGCGTAATTTCTCCGCCAGTTTCTACAAGTTTTAGGCTATCAATAACTGAGGTTAATGAACCCTGAACGTCGGCGCGAACAATTATATTCAAATCTTGCGAGTCGTGCTTTTGATTCATCATTTTTAGCAAATCGGCACCGGTTACATTTGTTGAAGCCGCCTGTTTTTCAGCTTCAATTCGGGCTTCATTAGATTTAAGTCGAGCCTGTTTTTCGTTCTTTACAATGTAAAATGTATCACCAAACTGTGGAATTTCTTTAAAGCCGGTAATTGTAACTGGCGTTGATGGTCCAGCTTGCTTAAGTGTTTGGCCTTTAAAATCAAGTAGGGTGCGCACTTTTGCGTACGTAGAGCCTGCCACCAAAAAGTGTCCCGGCTTTAGCTCGCCCTGCTCTACCAAAAGTCCAACCACGGCACCGCGACCAGTCTCCATGTGCGCCTCAATAACTAAACCTTCAGCTGGCACATCGGTATCGGCGCGCAAATCTTCAATATCAGCCACAAGCAACACCAGATCAAGCAACTTATCTAAGTTATGACCCGTCTTTGCACTCACTTCTACCATCACCGTGTCGCCACCCCATTCTTCAGGGTTAAGACCATGCTCGCTTGCTAACTGAGTTTTTACAAGTTGCGGATTGGCAGTTTCTTTATCCATCTTATTAATGGCAACTACAATACGCGCATTGGCGTTTTTAGCAAAGCGAATCGCCTCAACAGTTTGCGGTTTTACACCATCATCAGCAGCAACGACAATTATTACTACGTCGGTAAGCACCGCGCCATGCTGACGTAGTGCCGCAAATGCTTCATGACCCGGCGTATCAAGCAACGTAATACTACGGTCGCCACGAACCGCTTGGTACGCACTAATGTGCTGAGTAATGCCGCCCGCTTCACCTTCGGCGGTTTTCTTATCAAGAATGGCATCTAGCAGACTGGTTTTTCCGTGGTCAACATGACCCATTACTGCTACAATCGGCGGACGCACCGTCGCATCGTCAGATAACTCGTGCTTTTTGCGCGCAACAACTCCCGATGCCTCTTTTTGTTGTAGGTCAACATCAAGACCAAGCTCCTCAACAATAATTGTTGCGGTTTCAAAATCAATTCGTTGATTAATAGTTGCTACAATTCCATTCTTGAACAACTCACCAATCAATGTAGTGACAGGTAGATTTAAGGTATCAGCCAATTCGCCTACCGTAATTGAATCAGCGATGAGAACTTTTTTCTCAGCCATACGTTTATAGCTCCTTCCTATCACACACTTTATTACTGCTACCGCAGGCGGCCGTGTGCGACAATTTTATTTGTCTTATAGCCTTTTTGCGAACCAGAACCCCAGAGCGACAAACCGTACGCGCTGGGGCAATGATTCAAGTAAAGTACCCTTTATTTGCCAAGACTTAGTGAAATTTTGCGGTTGTCTTTATCAATGTCGAGTACAACAAATGATTTTCGCTCATTTAAGGTAAATACTTTTTCCGGATCGGTACCATCACCGCCAAGCTCCGATACGTGAACCAGTGCTTCTACGGCTGGGCTAATTTGTACAAAGGCACCAAACGGAGTGATTCGCGTTACCGTACCTTCAACCTTATCACCCTTAGTAAACTGTTCAACTTCGCTTAGCCAAGGGTCTTGAGTAAGCTGTTTCATACTAAGGCTAAGTCGATCCTTATCAATAGCAATGATTTTAGCCTCGATTGCCTGGCCAACTTTTACGTAGTCACCCGGATTATTTACACGCTCCCATGAAATTTCCGAGATATGCACAAGGCCTTCAATACCTTCAACGTTTACAAATACGCCAAAGTCTACTACGCCAGTTGCCACGCCGGTAACGCTGTCACCAACGGCCAGTTTTTCAAATCGTTCGGCAATACCTTCTTTTACAGCTTCTTTCTCCGAGAAAATAAGCTTGTTCGCCTTACGGTCAGCATCAAGAATCCGCACTCGCATCTCTTTATTTACAAGGCCGTTTAGTCGCTGCAAGATTTCATCTTTGTCTGATGAGCCCACGCGTGGGTAGTGTTCGGCTGAAAGTTGAGAAACCGGCAAGAATCCACGAACACCTTCATATTCAACCAGAAGTCCACCGCGGTTTGCATCGTAAGGGACAACCGTAATAATTTCACCGCTCTCCATCTTAACAGCAACTTCGTCCCAGCCGCGATCTTTGGCTGCTTTGCGCAGACTAAGTAGCGAGTAGCCGTTATCGAGCTCGGCGTCTACCACGCTGGCGGTTACTTCGTCGCCGATTCCGTAGTTGCGTGAGTGTCCAACCTCGCGGCGAGGAACGTACCCTACACCTTGCGCACCAAGATCGATAAGAACCTCGTGCTTTTTAACCGAAAGGATTGTACCGTTAATAGTCTCTCCGGCGGTTAATTGTTTTACATCTTCACCTGCTTGTGCCAGCAGGTCATCCATTGATAATGTGGCTTGTGCCATAAGTCTAGTTTTAGACTCCTTCCTTAAATTGTATTTCCTAAAGCGTTTGCGCGATAAAACCGCGTATTACGCCAAGATTATATCTATTGTACCACTGATACAAAGCATCGTCAAAAGTAGGTAATTAGGCGCGCGGAGTAAACGAACGAGCGTAGACAACAACCGCACCAAGCAGTGCCAATGAGATTACAGCATGTGCAAGAATATCGCTTGGACCACTTTGCGGCAAGGCTCCCGTTGATTGAGGCGAGGAAGGTGCCTGAGTCTGGTTTTGCTCGGCAGACCGACGTGCAGCCTCAGTTTCTTCTGCCCGGCGTGCAACTTCAGCCTGTCGCTCGGCTTCAGCCCTTTCTTCAGCCTGTCGCTTTTCAGCCTCTGCTTCTCTTTGTCGGCGCTCTTCATTCGCCTGTTCTGACTGCTGCGCTTCATTAGATTCGTCGTCTTGATTTGTCGCCTCTTCGGTATCGCGTTCAGCTTCTTCCGAAAAACTCAACGGCCCCGTTACGTCGCCTTCTCCCCTGTTGTTAACCCAAAAAACTGCACCAACCGCTAACGCCGATAACACAACGCCGATTACTACAAAAGATATCACTGAACCACCCTGACACACTCGCTTGTTCATGATTCTATTTCCTTACTCCACAATTATTTCTATAGTATACTGTAATTTCTATATTTATACAAGTTCCGCACGCCGAGCGTTCGTGCTACAATTTAGACTATGATTGTAGCGGTTGACACAGGGGGAACAAAGACACTCATAGCTACCATGAATGCACATGGCGAGATCGTCTCATCGGTTAAATTTCCAACTCCTAAAGATCCGGCCGCCTACCTTAGTGCACTTATTGAGCAGATAACCTTACTGGCAGACATCACGGCAATTACAGCCATATCCGTAGCCCTGCCCGGCACCATAAAACAGGGTGTTGCTGTGTGGTGCAACAACCTTGGCTGGAAAAACTTTTCGATAAAAGAACCTTTAATGGAAGCATTCTCGGTGCCCATATTTGTTGAAAACGATGCTAATTTGGCCGGCCTAGCCGAGACTCGTCAGCTCACTTTTCTTCCCCGCTCAAGTCTCTACGTTACCATCTCTACCGGTATTGGCACCGGCGTAATTACCGATGGCACTATCGATCCTGGCCTACGTTACAGCGAAGGCGGTCGAGCCCTTGTAGAGTATGGCGGCTTGATTCAAGAGTGGGAAGATTTTGCCTCTGGTAATGCGATTGCTACTTTTTACAACAAAATGGGCAGCGAAATTGACGATCCACTTATTTGGTACGCTATTAGCGAACGTATTAGCCGCGGCTTTTTGGCGCTTATTCCTTTTATGCAACCCGACGTTATTATTATTGGCGGCAGCATGGGAACACATTTTTCTAAATACGCCGATTCTCTCCGTACCATTTTGTCCTCAAGCCTACCGCCGCACATTCCGTGCCCGAAACTTATAGCCGCAGCCCATCCAGAAGAAGCCGTAATTTACGGATGCTATCTCTATGCCGACGATCAGCTCGCTTAGTCGTACACTCCAGTCGGCGTATCCACAATTTATAATTATGCCGGGTGAAATTACGAAATGGACGCCCACCCTAGCGACAATTTATTTTTCACCAGACGATGAACCCCTTACTCTGCTGCACGAAGTTGGTCACGCACTTTTAGGCCATAACAGTTATCAGCGCGACATCGAACTACTGCAAATGGAGCGCGATGCGTGGCACAAAGCTGTTGAGATTAGTCCTGCCTTTCAGCTCAATTTTTCAATCAGCGACAATCTTGTGCAGCATTCACTAGATTCTTATCGCGACTGGCTGCATGCCCGTAGCACCTGTATTGACTGCGCACGCACCGGCGTTGAAACTACTCGCCAACACTATACGTGCCTGTATTGTCGCGCCTCGTGGCGTGTAAATGATGCGAAAATCTGTGCGCTCAGAAGGCGCCGCAACAAAAAAACACCCTAAGGCAATTGCCGTAGGGTGTTTTTAATAGAAAAGCGCTTAATTAGCTGCTTCTGCCGTCTCTTGTTTACGGCGACGTGAAACACGTCCGCCCTTTGCACCTGCAATACGTGCAAGTTCAGGATTAGCCGCGAAGCCACCCGTGCGTCCTTTTTGTCCGCCTTTAGAACCGATTTTTGCGTAAAAATCAGGATCTTTTGCCAAATTTTTAGCCTTAGCTTTTAGTCCACCAGCTTTTGTTCCAGCCATATTTTTCTCCAATACAAAAGGCGCCGTAGCAGTGCTACCACTGGCGCCCTCACTTAATATCTCACACGTGATATGTGTATGTTTTTAATATAACATAGCTTGTGCTTATTGTCAATATTTACATGAGCATTATTTTGTTATTATATAAACGTTGCGCATATTCGTTTAGTGCTATATTATAAATACAGTTCGCTCGCTAAGGCGAATGGCACCTGTTCTAGGGCTCTTTCAAAATAAAAAGATGTCCACCAAAAATAAAATAACCCCCACTGCGAGAGGGGTTATTTTATTTATTTTGCGCTCTATTTATACGCCGGCCGCTTGCCGAGCTTTAGCGTCCAGAGACTCAAACTCCCGTAGGGTCGTTTCGAGTTCACGATATGCCGCTAATAAAGACACATACGATTCCTGATCGTGAGCCGCACCAACACTTACCCATGCCTCAGCCGTTGCTTCAGCTATCTCAATCGCCTCAGCCTTTAGCCTTTCGGTCGCCTGACTGCTGACACTCACTCTTGTCACGGTATCGACAACCTCTTGCCAATACTGTAACTGCTCGCGCCAGTCTTCAGCCGTCAACTCGTTTTGACTAGATAAAGATTTTAAATTTACCGCCTGCACAATTTGCGACCATTCGTTAAATACAATAGTCTTGCGACCTAAATTCGTTACCGCCGTTAGCTGCGAGGCTTTGTAGTTTTGACAAGCCTGTTTGAGGTGTGCCGGAAGTAACGCTGCTACCGGCTGCGGTGAGTCACATAGAGTCACGTAGTCATCTTTTAGTGTTGCTGCACTCGAGAGAGCCGACTGATACTCACCTTTACTAAGTTGCTGTGTAATTTCTCTCTGATGATTTGCCAAAGTTGTTTGCCAACGTGTTTCGTAATTAAAAAACGCTACAACTTGATACACAGTAATCGCTACTATTGTCACCAATAAAACTAAAAACACCACTAATACTCGCTTACGCCGCGCTGTTATACGACGCGGCGGTGTTATAGTAGATGGCTGCTTTGAACGGGTGCCGGTAACCGATTTACCGCTCACCTCTTTAGATGGGGTGGCGGTAAAATTGCGTCGCCGCGCAACATAGGGTTCATCTGAATCGGCGTTTTTTACTCTCATGTTCTATCCGTCCATAATTCTGTCTGTAGCGGCCACGGGTTAAATTTGCAAGCGCCAAGGTTCATTGATTGCTGTAACATAATTGGCGCTAGCTGGCCCTCTGCCTGACACGTTGGATGATCATGGCCAAGCCAGTGTCCAACTTCGTAGTTAATCAACATTGTACGATACTCAGCAATTGTACCGCCGGCAGAATTCCATTCCGGCGTACCCTCAACCCAGCGCGACTCATTAATAATAACTTTTTCACCAACCCGACAGCTCCATTCAGCATCACAGCCAGCAGAAAACAGTGGAATCCGACTCGCCTCAGCAAGTACTACCTGAAACTCGCCTCCATCTGCAACTTTTTCAAACTCTATACCAAGTTGTGTCCAGCCGCGACCATGGTTTAAAATCTCGTCTACCTCTGACGCTAGTTGGCTTAAGCGTGTTGTTGTAGCACCACTTGTCTCGACACTATAGGTTACTTTACGCATTAACTCACGCCGATCATCTGGATATTCACGCGCCTCTATGGCCAAAAACCACTCTGGATAACCAAGACGCACCACCGGCTCAGCCGATGAGGTAATTTGCGGCAACATCGGCTCCGCGTTTGCCCCAGCTTGTGGCAGTGTTACAAAAAACGTTGTAGCAATAAAAGCCACCGCTCCAATAGCGCCACTTGCCCACCATACCTGAATCCTGCTCATAGTGTAAGTATAACCGTTTTCGGCTTTATTCTCCACAAACTATTTAGTAGTCATCCAAAGTGCCGAACGATGTCCCGAGAAATGATTAGAGGTGTGCGTCCCCAGTTCAATTAAGATTGCTGGCACACCACGCTCAAGCAACCAATCCTCGTAAGTACCAGTCATTTCAAAGCCGAATGTGGAAGTAGTAGCTGAATTAGGAATAAATCGATAGCCCACCATTGAGGCATATTGGCGACCAACAGCGATAGAGCTGCCAGCATCGTTAGAGTTAACTAGCGAGCCGACACTATGAAATGTCACCACAAACGCCGGTGCAATACGAGCCGTCAAGTTTACTAACGCCTTAGTTTCTGGTTCCGATCCGGCCGATTCACCACCGCCACCATTTTGCTGTCCTCCACCAGTACGAATATCTTTCTCCCAGTTTGCGGTTGGAAAATTACGATTGAGATTAACGTTACGCGCGTTATCGCGCTTACCAATTGCCGAGCTATCCGGATTGGCATTGGGCACAATAACAAGTGTTTTGTCGGTCGGAATGTCACCAGAACGAGCGTCAAGTTCGTTTATCCATGACTGCATTGTATAAAGTGTGCTTCGTTCGTTGCCATGAATTGCGCCGGTGTACAATACATGGGTAGCTCCATTACCAAAATAATAGGCAGTAATCGGCTGCCCATTAGCCGAATAGCCAATTACCTCTGTTGAGTAGCAGCGCGCTACCGATGCCATTTTCCAGCCTTCGGTGGCGGTTACGCCATGCTCGCTTGCAATACCTGATTTTATCTCAACTTCAAAACGTGCACAGCGATCAACTGTTTTTGGAGTAATGTGAATTGTTTTGCCGCTTACCCTTATTCCACTTGCCTCAATATTATGTAGTTGCACAAAAGCATTTATATCAACATCGGGTTTAAGTGGCTGGTCGAACTCAACGGCAATTGGCGTACCCGGCACGTACCCCGACGCACTCAGGGAACTTGACACAACCTTAGGACCGCCAGAGGTAGTGAATTCTGTCGAATACGGTAATTGCGCAAATGTCGACCCATCATCACCCTCTGCCTTTAGGTGCAGTTTATAAGATTTTTCGCGCGGCAACTCATCTTTACTAGTAACCAAAATTTTATTAGAATCTTGAAGTGCCACGCTCACTGCAACCTGTACGTCGTTCTCGCCATCTTTATAAACAAGCTCTGCCGAAAGAGAATCCGCCTGCAGAGGCTTGGACGTTTCGAATATTAACTCACGCGCAGTATCATATTTTACGTCCGATTCGCTGAACGGTCCGCTCGTTACCTCTAACGGCGCAATAATTTCAATTTCACTCCGTAGCGGCTCGCTAACCGGCTGTTCGTTAAAATGACGCGCCAATGTAATTTCATGCTTCTCACCCTGGGCTACGGCAAGCTTAGTTAAGTCGCAGGCAACAGCTTTGTCTTTAGCCGTACAAACTGCTGTCTTGTCATTTGCAGAAATTTTATACGTAAAAGTCTTGTCGGTCTCGCTGAGTGCAAGCGTAAGTGGCTTAGCGGCCGGCACCGGACCATTAAATGCCATTTTAACCGTTGGATACGAAGGCGTTACCACGGTATAAGTAGTGGCTAGCAGTGGCGTACCAGCCAGCGAGAACGATACTTTTTTTTCCGAATTTTCATCCGGCGCATTAAGTGCAGTGGCGCAAACTCTTGTACCTAGCACTGGTAATGACCCTAGCATTAATGGCTCAGGCACAGTTATATCGTAGGTGCCAGTCGACGTTTTCATCGTAGAGGGGAAAAGTGTTAATCGAGACACACAACTATCGCCACTATAGCTATAGATAATTTCTCTCTCGCGATGAACAATCACATATAAAATTGCCCCTAACACCACCACAAGAAGTGAGATAAGTATATAACTTCGTGCAGATAGCGAAGTAACCTTAGCCACCAGATTAGAAACAACAGCTTTCATCTCTTTTAGTGTAGCATAAGCATATCGGACGCGTATATTATAAATGCAAAAAGCCTCATTTTAGAGAGGCTTTTGCTTTTTGATCGCAAGTTACTTCGCTAGCGTAAGGCCGCTGGCTGCTCGGCAATTAAACCCACTATTTGAGGTGCTAACTCCGGTACGGCGTCGTATTGTGGTCGCACATCACGCGCCTGAAAATTTTGCCCATATCGTTCACCGGGGTCTTGGAAACTACCGCTATCATCATATAACTCAGCATTCCACTTACCATAATCACCCGTAGCGCGCATAAAACTATCCAGAATGCTACGAGCTGCCTTAGGATTATTCGCTAAAATTCGCGACAAACTTTCGGCCTGCTCTTTAGACAACTCTAAGCTTAGCTGAATGCTTTGACCAGTGTAGTTACCCGCTCTTTTAGTTTCATTTTCTCCCTGTGATGGCGCCTGAAACGTATAGTCAAACACATATTTCGGCTCATCCATCACAGGAACTGAAACATCTATTTTCTTTTTAAAGCCTAGTTTACCAGCCAGCCCTTTTCTTGGCATCAAGCGCTCCTCTGTACTCCATTTTACAGTTGGTGCCTCGCGGATACCAACTTTTTCTACTGGAATATGAGCATAATGGGCTTCGTCGCGCGGATTACCCCATTCATTTATTGCTCCAGACGAAATCTTATCAGGATAAAATGGCGCTGAAAATTTGGCCTGTCCTTTATTCTCACTATTCTTCGCAAATGTTTGAACATCTGCCGCATAACTGTTGGCAATACAAAATTTAAACTTATCTTCTGCAAAGTCGATTTGTTCCAACATATTTTCAAGCTCATGGGTATCGACGACTGTTTTAACTTCAGCCTGGAGTAAAGTTACCACATTACCGCGCTTAGCTTTCTCTTCGGCGTGCAGTGCCGTTAGCTCAGCACGGTTTGCATCTATTATCTCTGGAAGCCTAAACCTAATAGCATTTTCACTACTGTTAATCTCCTCCGCATTAGTATTTTCGGCGGCTGTTAGAGTGCTGTTAATTTTTTCGGACATATCTTTATATATTCCTAATTGTTTATGTTTAAATATTTTTTATTATTTTACATTAAAATAGTATAAATGTCAATAATAAAAGAAAAAAATAATGTCAACACAAAGAAAAAAGACTTCCTATTCGGAAGTCTTTTTTATAATTCGGCACCGTGCTAGTTTCCCACTTTCGCAGTATAATCGCCGCTGATGAGCTTAACTTCTGTGTTCGGAATGAGAACAGGTGTTTCCTCATCGCCATGGGCACCGAAGAGAGGTTTTATATCTCACTGGCTCCATATGGCAACCCGGATAAAACCTCACTTCGATGTCCTTTAGAGACAATCGCATCGGTTATTTGGATGAATGATATTAACAATCAACGTTTGGTGCTATACACCAATTACTAGTCAAGTCTACCTTATCACTCTTGCCAGTATAAATACAAGCAGTAGTGACAAGGACATAAAAAGGCAATGGGACTGTTAGTACGCTTTAGCTCCATGTATTACTACACTTCCACCTTGCGCCTATCAAACTGATAGTCTTTCAGTGTCCTCATAGGGAAATCTTATCTTGAAGTTGGCTTCGCGCTTAATATGCTTTCAGCGCTTATCCGTTCCGAACATAGCTACTCGACAATGCAGCAGGTGGCCACAATCGATACACCAGAGGTTCGTCCGCCCCGGTCCTCTCGTACTAGGGGTAGATCTTCTCAAATTTCCTAACGTCCGTACCGGATATAAACCGAACTGTCTCACGACGTTCTGAACCCAGCTCGCGTACCACTTTAATCGGCGAACAGCCGAACCCTTGGAAGGTGCTCCCCCTCCAGGATGTGATGAGCCGACATCGAGGTGCCAAACAGCGCCGTCTATGTGAACTATTGGGCGCTATAAGCCTGTTATCCCCAGGGTAACTTTTATCCGTTTGCGCTGTCGATCCCACATTCATGTACAAATGTACGTACAGCGGATCACTTGCTCCGACTTTCGTCTCTGATTGGAATGTACTCCTCACAGTCAAGCTGGCTTATGCGCATACACTATCACTTCGATTTCCATCCGAAGCTAGCCAACCTTTGAACGCCTCCGCTACTCTTTAGGAGGCAACCGCCCCAGTTAAACTACCCACCATACACGGTCCCGTTACCAGATAATGGTAACGGTGAGATCAAGATCACAACAAGGGTGGTATTTCACTTGGTGCCTCCACAAATACTGGCGTATCTGTTTCAAAGGCTCCCACCTATTCTACACATGTTGTAACCCGGATCAATGTAAAGCTGTAGTGAAGCTCCATGGGGTCTTTTCGTCCTGGTACGGACAGACGGCATCTTTACCGCCAATGCACTTTCACCGAGTCCTTCGCTGAGACAGTGCCCACATGATTACTCCATTCGTGCGGGTCAGAACTTACCTGACAAGGAATTTCGCTACCTTAGGACGGTTATAGTTACCGCCGCCATTGACTAGGGCTTCAGTTCGCACCGTGAAGCGCTCCCCTTAACCTTCCAGCATTGGGCAGGAGTCAGCCCCTATACATCCACTTTCGTGTTAGCAGAGACCTGTGTTTTTGATAAACAGTTCCGTGGGCTCTTTTGCTGCGGCCCCCACATCGTTAGATGTAAGAGAATCGCGTTCAAAAGAACAATTCAATCATGATTTGTTACTTATCTCAGAAAATTTCGTGGTTCATAAAAAAGGATTTGTCACTCATATTGTTTCATTTAAAAAAATGAAACGAGCGTACTCACTTACACTATTACAGGCGCTTTTATCTTCCTGTAGTAGTGCGTTTTTTAACCACCTTGCTGAGGTGAACGCGGCTTATATCCACCGAAGTGGGGGCAGACCTTATCCCGAAGTTACGGTCGCTGTATTGCCGAGTTCCTTAGCGAAGGTTCTCTCGTAAGCCTGAGTCTACTCGACTCGAGCACCTGTGTTGGTTTGCGGTACGGGCGGCTAAGTCCATACGTACACCTGCTTTTCTAGCCAGCGCCTTTTCCAGAATCGTCACCTAAAAGGTAACTTTCACTCCCATCGGGTTCCCCCTAGGTTGGACGGATACATACCATGAATCCGCTCCGAATATCTCGCCGTGAACAGTGTACAAAACTTAACCGGTTCAGGAATATCAACCTGATGTCCATCGCCTACGCTATGCGCCTCGGCTTAGGCCCGACTAACCCTGAGATGATTACCATGGCTCAGGAAACCTTGCTCTTACGGCCGAGGGGATTCTCACCCCTCTTATGGTTACTCATTCCAGCATTCTCACTTCCTAACGCTCCACCCAACTTCCCAGTTGAGCTTCACCGCAGATAGGAACGCTCCTCTACCACTTACAATAAATTGTAAATCCATGTCTTCGGTAATACACTTGAGCCCCGTTACATTTTCCACGCAAAATCTCTTGACTAGTGAGCTGTTACGCACTCTTTAAATGAATGGCTGCTTCTAAGCCAACATCCTAGCTGTTTAAGAAATTTCACCTTGTTTCCCACTGAGTGTATATTTAGGGACCTTAGACGATGGTCTGGGCTGTTTCCCTTTCGAGCACCGATCTTAGCACCGATGTTCTAACTGCCATGATTCCGCAGTCGGTATTCGTAGTTTGTTAAGGGTGGGTAGGATTGCTCCCCCCAGTCCTTTACAGAGCTCTACCCCCGACTGTTACCACATGACGCTAGCCCTAAAGCTATTTCGAGGAGAACCAGCTATCTCCGAGTTCGATTGGCATTTCACCGCTAACCACAGGTCATCCGAGCACTTTGCTGCGTACGACGGTTCGGTCCTTCACTACCTATTACAGTAGCTTCAACCTGCCCATGGTTAGGTCACCCGGTTTCGGGTCTAATTCCACACACTAATTCGCCCTATTCAGGCTCGCTTTCACTATGGCTCCGTCACTTGACTTAACCTTGCGTATGAAATTAACTCGCTGGATCGTTCTACAAAAAGCACGCCGTCACAGAATAAATCTGCTCCGACTCCTTGTAGGCACACAATTTCAGGATCTATTTCACTCCCCTCCCGGGGTTCTTTTCACCTTTCCATCGCTGTACTAGTTCACTATCGATCGTATATTATATTTAGCCTTGGCTGGTGGTCCAGCCGGATTCAGACAGGGTTTCTCGTGCCCCGCCCTACTCGAAAAAACATACATAAGGTCAGCGTCGTTTTCGCATACACGACTTTCACGTCCTTTGGTTAGTCATTCAAACTATTCTGCTAACCACGCCGATTTTTTACCTTATTAGCTCAGTGATAGCTGGCTATCGCAAATCAGATACCTGAAGTAAACTTCAGTTCTCTGACTTGGTCATATGTTATTTCACAACCCCTTTTAAGCATTGGCCTATCAGCCGTATCTACCTGTAAACAGGCAAAAACTTAAAAGGTTTGGGCTCTGCCGATTTCGCTCGCCACTACTTTCGGTATCGTTATTTACTTTCTTTTCCTCATCCTACTAAGATGTTTCAGTTCAGATGGTTCCCGCCAAACTTCCTATATATTCAGAAGCAGGTGACATGACATGACTCATGCCGGGTTTCCCCATTCGGACATTCCCGGATCAAAGCTTGTTGACAGCTCCCCGAGACTTATCGCAGTCTTCCACGTCCTTCATCGGTAATATACGTCTAGGCATCCATTGTGTGCCCTTGAGTACCTTTTTATGCATTGACTTGACTAGTAATTGCTATACAGCACTTACTAGGCCGTCAATTGTTAAAAAAATTATCTTATTTCATCCAAATTGTTAAAAAACAGTGCACACTCCATTACTTGAGAGCACATTTTGATTCATCGCTTTAAACCGATGCACCTTGTCTGCACTCAAGCCTTATTATAATACCACCGGACATCGCAGGTTGTCTAGTGATTTTTGTTGTATTTGTCGCGACAAATACCTCCTGCACCCATGAGCTTTTTGCTCACTACGCCAGAGGTTCTTTTGAACATTCGCTTAATCTGCTCTTTACTATATAGAACGGTACTTACATTTGCAAGACTTTTTTTACTTTTTATAGCCAATTCCTTTTATAAGACCTTTTGGCAAAGATTTAACGGTTGAGCTGCGGGTAGAATCGAATGTTTTATGCCACGGTGCGGGCGCATCAGCCATAAGATCACTCACCATTTGTGCTCCCGCGGTTGCATTGGTCATTCCCCACTTTCTTAATCCTGTAATTACATAGGCATGTTTTGACCACGGATACAGCTTACCGACAATAGGTAGGTCGTCATAACTAACAAAATCCCACGTTGACCATGAATACTTTACTTCGCTCAATCCAAGATAATCTTGGCCGTACTGAGCTAGTCTGTTATATCGTCGCCGCGCCGATGTATTCATGCCTACAAAATGACCTTCGCCGCCAACCAGTACCCACGGTTTTCCTTCAACCTCTAAAGGTAGCACCGAACGAGTTGGGCTGCCGGTTGATATATACATACCTTCAAGCGTTCTCTCTATTGGTCCGGCAACAATATACGAACGAACTGGATATTCCAGTAAGCCGTACGCCGCATGATCTTTAAGTTTACTCGGCGCATTTGTTGCAATAACAATATCACGGGCCGCAATTGCTCCACTTGCAGTCTGCACCACGCACGATTCTCCATCGCTATATCGGGTCACTTTAGAGTGTTCATAAATTTTTCCACCACACAACTCGACTGCTCGCGCTAATCCCGCCAAGTATTTCATAATATGAAACGTCGCCTGTTTGGGCACCTTTACTGCCCCAATAGCCGGCGCTGCAATTGGCAGCGAGGTGCAGTACTCGGCTGGTACGCCAAACTTATTATATAATTCTGTTTCTTTTTTAAGCTTTGAAATTTCATCTGAAGAATTGGTAAACACGTAGTTATCAAGCTGACGCCAGTCGCATTCAATCGACGCCTCTTTTACAATATCTGCAATCTTTTCCAGTCCTGCTTTGTTGGCCTCAAGATAATCTCGTGCTGCAACATCACCATGCGAAGCTGCAATTTCACCTAGTGCTTGCGCGTGCTGCACAGTAACCTTAGCCGTCGTATAACCGCTCACTCGCGAGCCAATCGTGTCAGCCTCAAGTAAAATTACCCGCCTACCCTCTTTGCTTAGTAAATAAGCAGTTGTTAGCCCAGCAATGCCACCACCAATCACCACCACGTCGCATTCTGCTGTACCTTTAAACGACGGATGCGGTGTAGCCGTAAACGACGTACGCCATAATGAGGTTCCGAGCGAGGGGTAACTTTTCATATGTTAAGTATGCGCCTCGATCGTCCTATTGTGCTGCGATATATCTTACAATCAGCTAGTCCTGTGGTCGGCACCAACTGCTTCACTTATTGATTGGAAGCCGTCTTTTTTTAATCGCAACGCTAAACCACGATTAACATGCGCTGGCAGCGCCGGTCCACCAAAAATAATGCCGGTAAACATTCCGACCAAGCTGGCGCCTGCCCGAATTTTTTCGTAAGCGTCTTGAGCGCTTGCTACACCACCAACGCCAATAATTGTTAGCGAACCGTTGGTTTTTTTATAAACATAACGAATAATCTCCGTCGAAGTAGCTCGAGTGGGTGCACCACTAATTCTCCATGCGTCTACTCTAGGCGGTCGGTCATCTCGCGGATCAACCATCACGCTTTCCAGCGGTCGCAAATTAGCAACCGTTACCCCGCTCACTCTGTCGTTATGCCGCATTAGCACCGTAAGAATTGGCGCAATATCGCCTGGCTCTTCAACCGACGGGAGCTTAATATATAACGGCACATTAATTGCTATATTTTTTAACCCGCCAAGCAATTCCTCGAGGCCTTCGGGAGCGCAAAATGGCTGCTCTCCCTGCTTATTCACACATCCAATGTGCAGCTCAACCGCCAGTACATCAGTAGTTTTCGCAATTAGTTCTAAAGACGCCTTCGTCGCATCGACCGCCTCGCGTAACCGCCAGTCTACAGTAACCCCGCTGACTGCAAGTGAAATAATCGCTGGCACCTCTACATCTTCGCCGGTTGATTTTTTTAAATTATTTAGGGCTACCTCTACACTTTCAGCGCGTAACTGGGCGCGTACGGCAACTGATCGAGTGTAGCGCAGCCGGTGATACATTTTTTCACCCTTCGCAAAATCAATCGCCGCGTACGTTAACGATCCTGCGGTCATAAAACCAACCCCTAAGGTTGAAATAAGCGGACGCAGTTCTAAACTCTTGTCAAAACCGGCCGCGACCCCAATTGGCGATATAATAAGTTGACCATGAAACGTCTGCTGAAGTACGGGATACTGCCGAACACCATATAGCACGCGACTCATTCGCCGGTACAGCGTATACTGCTGTACACGTCGCATAACTAACACCATATAATTATGAATAGCATCAGGGGTAAACAAAAAAACTACCTGACGAATTAATGCCACATACCCAAGGCGCGAGAAAAAATTTAGTATATAAGCCACAGTAATACTCTTAGGCTTAGTATACGCTAGTTGACCTACTTTTTTACAATAATTTTAAATACAAAAAACACCCTACGAATGGTGGGCGATGAGGGACTTGAACCTCCGACCTCGTCATTATCAGTGACGCGCTCTAACCAGCTGAGCTAATCGCCCCCGAATCGTAGGGTGTTTTTTTATCAATTCATGGTGGGCGCTGAGGGGCTCGAACCCCCGACCCCTTCGGTGTAAACGAAGTGCTCTAGCCAACTGAGCTAAGCGCCCGCAATGTGAATTGAGTGATTGGAATGAACCGTCTTTGGTGGAGTGTCGCAGACCGAAGCCTGCTTCACCCCTCGCATATGGTGGAGCGTCGGGGACTCGAACCCCGGACCCCCTGCTTGCAAAGCAGGTGCTCTAGCCAACTGAGCTAACGCCCCGTGTCAAAGACTTATTTTATTTTAGCGTATACGCCCCCGTTGCGCAAGTGTATAATAGAGCTATGACATACGAATTTAGCATAGGCTGGTTTGCAATCGGCATCATTATAATGATCGCTGGCGCCTTAATGGTTCGCTTTCATCCATGGCTTGCCGAGAACTTTGGCGTGGGGGTTGGTGACTACGATAAATATAAACTTGCTGGGCTTATTGCCGTGGGAATTGGCTTTGTCGTTATGGTAAATCTTCACACTACCCTACTTCGTGCCCTTTTAGGTGCAGTATTCCCGGGTATATAATAACTAGGTAGCGCCCGATACAAAAATAACTCCGATAAATCGGAGTTATTTGTTTTAACAATTTAGTTGTGCATATCATCAACCGTTTTTAATCAAGGTTTCTTTGAACTTAGTCCTATCTGTAAACAGATGGGGTTAGTATGTAAGCTCATCACACTAACAGGACCGACCTAGCTTCATACATAGATTGCTCGTATGTATGGCATAACTCTCCCTAGAAAGGAGGTAATCCATCCGCACCTTCCGGTACGGATACCTTGTTACGACTTAACCCCAATCATGCCCCCCACCTTAGGCCGACGAATCGGACTTCGGGTGTTGGTCACTTTCATGGTTTGACGGGCGGTGTGTACAAGACCCGGGAACGTATTCACCGCAGCTTGCTGATCTGCGATTACTAGCGATTCCGACTTCAAAGAGGCGAGTTTCAGCCTCTTATCCGAACTGGGACAAGCTTTGATGCGATTTGCTTCACCTCGCGGCTTCGCTGCGCATTGTACTTGCCATTGTATTACGTTTCTAGCCCAGGGTGTAAGGGAAATACTGACCTGACATCATCCCCTCCTTCCTCCCCGTTACCGGGGCAGTCCAAGTAGAAAAATACAACTACTTGCAAGGGTTGCGCTCGTTGATGGACTTAACCAAACATCTCACGACACGAGCTGACGACGGCCATGCATCACCTGTCACTTGGCTCAATAAAGCACTCACTACTTTCATAGTAATTCCAAGGATGTCAAACCCTGGTAAGGTTCTTCGGTTATCATCGAATTAAAGAACATAATCCACCGCTTGTGCGGGTCCCCGTCAATTCCTTTATGTTTTAGTCTTGCGACCGTACTCCACAGGCGGGATACTTAACGCGTTAGCTTCGCTACTGAAGGGGTCGATACCTCCAACAGCTAGTATCCATCGTTTACGGCGTGGACTACCCGGGTATCTAATCCGGTTCGCTCCCCACGCTTTCGTGCCTCAGTGTCAGAAATGGTCCAGTAATCTGCCTACGCCATTGGTGTTCCTTCTTATATCTACGGATTTCACTCCTACACAAGAAATTCCAATTACCTCTACCATTCTCGAGTTAGTGAGTTTGAATAATAGTCTGTATGGTTGAGCCACCAGGTTTCACTATTCACTTTACTAACCACCTACGCAACTCTTTACGCCCAGTCACTCCGGATAATGCTTGCACCCTACGTATGACCGCGGCTGCTGGCACGTAGTTAGCCGGTGCTTATTCATAAGTTACCGTCATATTCTTCACTTATAAAAGCAGTTTACAACCCGAAGGCCTTCATCCTGCACGCGGCGTTGCTCCATCAGGCTTTCGCCCATTGTGGAAGATTCCTCACTGCTGCCTCCCGTAGGAGTCTGGACCGTGTCTCAGTTCCAGTCTGGCTGATCATCCTCTCAGACCAGCTACGGATCGTCGGCTTGGTAGGCCATTACCCTACCAACAACCTAATCCGACGCGGGCCGCTCCCAAAGCGGATAAATCCTTTAATCCGAAGATCATATGCGGCATTAGCTACCCTTTCGGGCAGTTATTCCTCACTTTGGGGCACGTTCCCACGCGTTACTCAGCCGTCCGCCGCTCGTCAGCATCTAGTAAACTAGATCTGTTACCGCTCGACTTGCATGTGTTAGGCACGCCGCCAGCATTCATCCTGAGCCAGGATCAAACTCTCCATAAAAGTGTACGCCTCTAAACGCGTACTTGACTCAATTAATAAACTGACGATGATATTGCACAACTAAATTGTTAAAGATCTGAAATAATCTGTTTCAACTCCACAGTTGAAGTGTTGACGTCCTGAATCTTTCTTGCGTCAATCAGACTAATACGTACTATATCGCACAAAGCCCCGAAGGGTCAAGGGAATTTTTGCACTATTTTGTAGCGAAAAACACAACTAGACCAATTACAAAACCAACTAGCGCTCCAGCCACCACTTCTATTGGGGTGTGCCCCTTGGTTACGCGGCTCGGTTTAATCTCACTTTTTAGTGCCGTTAGTAGCAAATTAAGCGTAGTACCCTGCTCACCAGCCGAGTGTCGCACCATCATGGCGTCATACATAACAATTGACGACAACAACACCGCTAGCCCAAATAAGCCCGAATCAATTCCGTCAACTAATCCAATCACCGTTGTTACGGCAATGACAGTAGCCGAGTGCGCACTCGGCATACTGCCAGAAAGATAGAGTTGCCGAAACTGACGAAAACTCTTGGTTTGAATGGAGTTAATAATATATTTTGCTCCTTGCGCCACAATCCAGGCGAGTAAACCAGCCAGTAGGTATGGAGAAATCATCTACTCCTCCGCCGCCACTTCTTCAAGCACCTCTTCAATAACTGGCTCATTTTCAGGAAGCAAGCCAATTGAAGCCACCTTGTCACCGGTTCGCATGCGCATAATACGTACGCCCTGAGTGGTGCGACCAAGCGTTGGGATATCTTTCACAGCTACACGAATAGCCTGACCTTTACTTGAAATTAGGAGAACCTCGTTAGCCGACTCATCAATCGACTGCACCGCTACAATCGGACCAGTCTTAGCTGTTACGGCTGCCGCTTTAATACCGACACCGCCGCGTTTGTGTGCCGCAAAGTTGGCTATTTTCGTTGCTTTACCATAGCCGTTTTCGCTAATTACAAGCAGTTTATGATCTTCTTCGGCAATATCCATACCAACTACCACATCATTTGGTCGCAGACGAACCCCGCGTACGCCGCGCGCCGATCGCCCCATTGGGCGCGCGTCTTTTTCACTAAAGCGAATTGCTTGGCCAGCCGAGGTTGATATTAAAATATCGTCACCTCCACTCGTCGGCTTAATCCAGCGCAATTCGTCGCCATCATCAAGCTTTATAGCAATAAGGCCATTGGTGCGAATATTTGCGTAATCTTTAAACGGTGTCTTTTTAATTGTACCCTTGCAGGTTGCCATAAAGAGATATCCATCATCACTATCAGCTTTAGCGTGCTTAATAATAGAGGTAATCTTCTCTTCGGGCTGCATTTGCAGTAAGTTTACGGCAGCAACACCCTTAGCTTGTAGACTAGCCGCCGGCACTTCGTATGCCTTAAGACGGAACACGCGACCCTTGTTTGTAAAGAAGTAGAGGTAATCATGCGAATTAGCTGGCACAAGCTGATCAATGATATCTTCATCTTTTGTTGTCATGCCGCGCTTGCCCTTGCCGCCGCGGTTTTGCTTGCGGTAATCGCTAATTGCGGTGCGCTTAATGTAGTTTTCGCTTGTAAGTAGCACTACACTTTCCTCTTCCGGAATCAGCTCTTCATCGCTAAACTTACCAAGTTCGTGATTAATGATTTGTGAACGGCGCTCATCACCATACTTTTCTTTCATCTCTAAGAGCTCGGTTTTAATGATGCCCAAGATTTCTTTTTCATCAGCCAAAATTGTTTCAAGCCGCTTAATAAGAGCCAGTAGCTCGTTTAGTTCATCTTCGATAGCTTGCCTTTCAAGACCGGTAAGGCGTCGTAGCTGCATAGCCAAAATTGCCTTGGCCTGTATAACCGAAAGTTTAAACTTTTCAATAAGGGCTTTTTCGGCAACCTCTTGAGTTTTGCTGGCGCGAATGGTTTTAATGACTTCATCAATATGATCAAGGGCGATTTTGTAACCTTCTAAAATATGCGCTCGTTCTTGCGCCTTACGCAATTCGTACTCTGTCCGACGACGAACCACCTTTTGTCGATGACTAATGAATTCTTGCAACATTTCTTGCAAGCCAAGAATACGCGGCTGGATACCATCAACTAGGGCCAACATGTTGTAACTAAAGCTTGTTTGTAGCGCCGTTAGTTTGTAAAGTTGGTTGAGTACTTTTTTAGGATAAGCGTCTTTCTTAAGCTCTACCACAACTCGCACTACACCGCGGGCACTCTCATCACGCAAATCGCTAATAGTTGTCAGTTTTTTGTCTTTTACTAACTCTGCAATCTTTTCAATAAGCGTTGCTTTATTTACACCATAAGGAACTTCGGTAATAACAATCTGGTGTCGGCCTTTCTTGGTTTCCACAATTTCTGCCACGGCTCGCATCATCACGCTACCGCGACCAGTTTGGTACGCCTGTTTCATAGGCGTACCACCATACACTATGGCACCAGTTGGAAAATCCGGACCTTTGACATGCTTCATTAACGCATCAAGCGTCGCGTCGCTATTGTCAATCAATTCAATCGTAGCGTCTACCAGCTCACTAAGGTTATGCGGCGGAATATTCGTTGCCATTCCTACAGCAATTCCAATTTGACCATTTAAAAGTAGGTTCGGCAACTTGGCCGGTAGTACCACCGGCTCTTGTTCAGAGCCATCAAAGTTATCACGAAAATCAATCGTTTCCTTTTCAATATCAACCAGCATTTCATCGGCCGGTTTAGCCATGCGAGCTTCGGTGTAACGCATTGCCGCCGCTGGGTCGCCGTCCATCGAACCAAAGTTACCCTGACCTTGAATCAACGGGTAGCGTAGTGCCCATGGCTGGGCCAAACGTACCATAGAGTCATAGATGGCGGAATCGCCGTGCGGGTGATATTTACCCATCACGTCACCAACGATACGGGCGCTTTTTACAAATTTCGAACTGCTACGATTGCCGTTTTGATTCATTGAGAAAAGAATGCGTCGATGCACCGGCTTAAGCCCGTCACGAACGTCGGGCAACGCACGCTCTACAATCACGCTCATTGAATAGCGGAAAAAGCTATCTTCCATAACTTTTTCCAACGTTCTATGTTCTAGTCCAGCATTTTCTACAACAATATCACCTTCAATTGGTATATTGTTTTCTTGTGGTATATCGTTTGGTGTTGTATTATCGTCCATAATTTTCGTCCTATACGTCCAGTTCTTCTAAATCGGCATCTTTGGCTCGGGTTTGAATAAAGCTTTTACGGAGCGCCGCTTCATCACCCATCAATTTGGTAAATATAGCATCGGCTCGCTCGGCGTCTTCAACTCGCACCTGAATAAGCACGCGATTATCAGGGTTCATAGTCGTCTCCCAAAGCTGCTCAGCGTCCATCTCGCCCAGTCCCTTAAATCGCGATATCGTCACACCAGCCTGTTTTGCCCGATCGTCCTCGCTGCTAACGGTTGTGCCACGATCTTTACGTCCCGCAATAATTTCATCAATTACTCGGTCACGCTCAGTCTCATCGTAGGCGTAAGTTTTCTTTTGGCCACGATTAATACTATAAAGTGGCGGCTTAGCAAGGTAAATATGACCACCTTCTACAATCTCTTTCATATAGCGGAAGAAGAAGGTTAAGAGTAATGTCGCGATATGGCTACCGTCCACGTCGGCATCGGTCATAATGATAATTTTGTGGTACCGTAGGCCGTTAATATCAAAAGCGTCACCAATGCCTACGCCAAAGGCTTGAATCATGGCTACAATTTCTTTATTGGCAAACATCTTATCGAGTCGGGCTCGTTCTGTGTTGAGCACTTTACCACGAAGCGGCAAAATTGCCTGTGTTTTGCTATCGCGTCCCTCTTTAGCAGAACCGGCGGCCGAGTTACCCTCTACAATGTAAATTTCACTATCCGCCGGACTTTTACTGGAGCAGTCCCAAAGCTTACCAGGGAGTCCCATACCATCTAGCGCACCCTTACGCAGTACGTTATCGCGCGCTGCCCGAGCGGCCTTACGAGCCCTGGCTGCCAGCAATGCTTTACCAACAATTTTTTTCGCTACATCTGGATTTTCTTCTAAGTAGTAGGCAAAATACTCGTTCATCACCTGCTCTACATAGCGACGCACTTCTGGGTTACCCAGCTTGTTTTTGGTTTGCCCTTCAAATTGTGGATCAGGAATTTTAACCAAAATTACCGAAGTAAGTCCTTCTCGGATATCATCGCCAGTCAGATTGTCTTCTTTTTCTTTTAGAAGACTATTTTTACGAGCGTAATCGTTAATTACCCTAGTAAGCGCAGCTCGAAAACCAACCAAATGCGTACCGCCATCTGGCGTCAGCACATTGTTAGCAAAAGGCTTCACTGTTTCTATATAAGTGTCGTTGTACTGAATCGCTACCTCAACCATTACATCTTCGGCCTGCTTTTCAACGTAGAACGGCGCATCGCCCAGTACATCTTTACCGCGATTAAGGTGCTTAACATAGCTCTGGATACCACCTTCAAAGTAAAACGCTTCGCGTTCGCCAGTTCGCTCGTCGCGCACTGAAACATACACACCTTTAGTAAGGTAAGCCTGATGTCGTAAATACGACACCACCCATTTGTAGTCAAATTCAACCGTTTCTTTAAAAATAGTTGGATCAGGGTAAAATGTAACCGATGTGCCGGTACTCGTTGTTTTTCCTACTACTTTTAAGTCGCCCTGTGGTACACCAGTGGCAAATTCAATTTGGTGAATCTTACCGCCTTTACGAACCTCTGCTACCATGCGCGTCGACAGCGCATTCACCACACTCGATCCCACACCATGAAGACCAGACGACACTTTATAACCGCCGCCGCCAAATTTACCACCGGCGTGCAAAATCGTCAGCACGGTCTCTAGCGTACTGCGACCAGTTTTTGGATGCTTATCAATTGGAATTCCACGACCATCATCGTCAACACGAACACCGCCGTCCGCAAGTAGAGTCACGTCAACTCGTGTGGCAAAACCAGCAATTGCCTCATCGATGGAGTTATCAGCGATCTCTTTAATTAAATGGTGTACACCGTCATATCCAGTGCTACCAATATACATTCCCGGTCGTTTTCTAACCGGCTCAAGACCCTCAAGTACTTGAATTTGAGAGCCATCATATGATGTATCTGTTTTATTTTGAGCCATTATACCCTCACTCTTTTCAGTCTTTCAGCTATTTACAACTCTCCTATTATACCCTAAAAAGATTGTTCACTCAACATGCTTGCACTGAACATAATTCTTATGCTAAAATCACCACAAACAGTAGAGACTACTAATAAAAATAAGACAAAAAGGCCACACGTATGTTTAAAAAAATTGTATCAAATCTTCCGTTTAGTGCCGCACTGGTTGGACAACTCGGTATATATGCACGCCGACTTAAAAAGGAAGAAGCTGCACGACGCGTTGGGTTGATTTTTACTGCACTAGCGCTTGTAGTGCAATCTTTTGCCGTTTTTTCACCACCCGAATCAGCTAACGCAGCCGATCGTGATGCTGTTATCTACCAAACCTTACGCTCCAAAGAAGAGCTACTGCGTGTGTACGATCAAAATCGCGATAATGCCGGTCGTCAAGATATTAAGCAAATTTATGCCCATTTTGGTGTCACTCGCGACGATATTGTACGAGCGACACAAACAAAAGTTCGCAACGATGCCTATGGCGGCAATCTACACTTTATGGGTCGCACCAACGCTTATCCCGGTCGAACTACGGCACACAAAGTTGATAATACCTCTACCACCGTATACACCACCAAGTGGTTTGGCGGTCCCCGTGATGTAAAAACGTACGATATGCTTGTTGGTAAGCGCGCCGCCGATGGTAAATGGTTTGCCATTATGCTAGTATGCGGAAATCTAGTTTTCCAAGGTCCACCCACTACGCCACCACAGAAACCCTCGCCAAGTGCTACATGTAGCGGTCTACGAATCACAAAGCTAAGTCGTAACAAATTTACCTTTACTGCGAACGCAAGTACAGCTAACGGCGCATCTGTTAAAACTTACACTTATACAGCGAACGACAGCAGCGGTAAAATGGTTCTTAATCGAACAGTTGAATCATCTAGCAACTCGTCCTCAATTACTACCACCTTACCTGACGGTAGCTTTACCGTAAACGTAAGCGTACTTACTTCTGAAGGGCGCAAGGTTAGCGATCAATGTAGCCAAAAAGTTACCGTTACACCAGCACCGCCACAACCAGTTGCAGCCTGCACCGGTCTCACTCTTACACCACTTAATCGAACTACCGTTAAGGCAGCAACAACCGCCTCAGCTACCAACGGCGCCACAATTAGAGAGTACACCTATGTAGTAAAAGATACTTCGGGTAAAGAAGTTTCAAAGAGAACTGTTGCGTCTTCTGCAACAAACAACGAAACAGAACTTACTCTATCAGATGGTAACTATGTTGTATCTGTTACAATAAATACTTCAGTAGGCAGTCGCTCGGGTGACGAATGTACAAAAAGCATCGTTATTTCACCAGCTCCCGCTGCATCGTGTAACTCACTCGTTGCCTCTAGCCTCTCGCGCACCAATCAGCGCTTCGTTACTACCGCGGCCACAACCAACGGCGCAACCGTATCAGGGTACACTTATGTAATTACCGATAAAAACGGTGAAACTCATCGACAAAAAGTAAGTTCAACTGCATTAACGCACGAGTATCAGTACACTTTTGAACAAAACGGTACTTACACTATTCAGGTAATTGTTCATACAAGTCAAGGTGACAAAACGGGTGAATCGTGCAAAACTACCGCCACCATTAACCCCGAACCGCGCTGTGAGCTTAACCCAAGTCTTCCGCTTGATTCTGAGCAGTGCAAACCTTGCCCTGACGAGCCTAACCTTTGGTATAGAGACGAAAACTGTACCGCAAATTTTGAGTTAATAAAATCGGTACGTAATTTAACGCAAAATACCGACGCCACACAGGTTACCGCGCGAGCCAACGATGTAATTGAATACTCTCTTACTGTAAAGAACACTGGCCTAACCACTGGAAAGATTGCCATGAAAGACGACGTAACCGACTCTCTACAGTACGCTAACCTTATAAGCTACGATGGCGCAAATGTCTCTAAGCCAAGCGAACTCACTCAAGAAACACTTTTATCTTGGGAAGAAGTTGAAATTGCCCCCGGTGCGACAATTACCAAACTTGTACAGGTACGTGTAAAGAACGATATTCCATCCATGGCTCAACACGCGTCATCATTGCAGTCGTACGACTGTCGCATGACTAACATCTTTGGCAACACTACCAATGTCGATGTAGAGTGCCCGACTGAAAAAGCCGTTGAAGGCGTAGTAAGCGAATTACCACGCACTGGCGCCGGTGTTAACATGGCAAGTGCCGGAATTGTCGCCGCCATTGTCGCTTTCCTTTATGCTCGATCGAGACAACTTAATACCGAACTACGTCTTGTACGAAAATATGTAAACGCTGGTAGTATTTAATACTGCATCAATAACTACACTAGGGAGATTACCATGGCAAACAATGAAAAATTACCGTATCGTGGCGAACAAGAGTTTAATCAGGCTGAGCTCGAAGCTACACGGGCTGAAAAAGCAGCAGAACTAGAAAGATCGTTTGAAGCAGCCGGTGAAAGGGGTAAAGAATCACTTGAGACTGCGCGAGCTGAAGCCCTAGAAGCGACAGCACAGGCCGAAAAAGAACAGCCGCACAAAGCAGACCACGAAACCACTAGATTGGAGCAAGCGCCAAAATTACGCCCCACTAAGCGTGATAAGCAAAATGCCTACGACAAAACTATGCACGAGGTGCGGAGCGAGCTTTCTGCTCCCAGTAAAGCCTTTAGTTCGGTAATTCATAACGACGTAATTGAAAAAGCTAGTGACGTTATTGGCTCAACCGTAGCCCGCCCTAATCTTATTATCGCCGGCTCAATCTCTGCCTTCATTGTAACCTTAGGACTCTACCTTGTTACGAAACATTATGGTTATCCGTTATCTGGCTTTGAGACAATCGGCTCGTTTATCGCCGGCTGGTCAATTGGTGCTGTGATTGAATACGTACGCGTTGGCCTACTTGGCCGCCGCTAAAGCTTTTATCTCTATAACAAAACCGCCCTACTGTGTATATGGGGCGGTTTTGTTATTTTTTTGCAACACATTCGCCTACTAGGCTAACGGATTTTTAATACTACCTCTCGCCCATCTTCGCTGTCCTTAGTTGATTTACGAGGCACACTATGCACGTGAGGAGTAGCCGCAAGATACGGAGAATTTACAGCTGTAGCCTCTTCGGCAATTGGCTGTGCAATATCCACTCTTGTAACGCCCAATAAAGGTGCGGCTTCAGCCTGCGCAGATGATGCTTGCTGAGCCGGAGAGCTACTGGTAGCGGATTGGGGTGGCATTGTTTTTGCTAGGGTCTTAAACGGCTCCTGAGGCATAGCCGTAGCACCTTGAGTAGGCGGGATACCAAAAGGTGTAGCTCTTGATGGAGAGGTTGCAGCTTGCGGTGCCGTAGAGCCAGCCGCTGGTGCGCCTTGCATTTGCTGACGCTTTGAGAGCCATTCGTCCAAAAAAGACGAACCTTCACGCGCTGCTACTCTACGTCCCCCCTGTTGCATTTGCCGTAGATTATCAAGCTTCGCCTGCTTCGCTCGCTCGGCGGCATTCATACGATCAAATATTTCTTTCTCCACAACAGCCCGTGGACGTCCGTGCTTAGCCGAAGACAGCTTTTTCAGCGCCGCTCGCAGTTTGTCATTTGCCTGACCCATTGGTGGAATCATTGACATACTAAAAGGTGCCGATGGTACATTCTGAATCATAACCGAAGTGATTGCCTGATGATTAGGCATTTTAGTTAAATCTTCCGTATCAAACGTCGGCGCAAACTTTTTAATTAAAATATCAGCATCTGTAATACCAATTCGGCCACTAATTACCGTACCAACATTACCAATAATTGCCTCTCGTATTTTATCGGTTAGCTGCGACATAAATTGGTTACCCAAAATAAGGTTTAGTCGGTATTTTCGCGCCTCAGAAAGAATAGACTCAAAGCTGTCGGTCGCAAAGTTCTGAAACTCATCAACGTATAGCGAGAAATCCTGACGCTCATTTTCAGGTATATTGGCCCGACTCATCGCTGCAGCCTGAAATTTCATTACAAAAATAATACCCAGTAGCTTAGAGTTCAGCTCTCCCATGCGTCCCTTTGATAAGTTGACCAACAAAATTTTTTTATTGTCCATAATGTCACGAATATTAAAACCACTGCTCGTTTGCCCAATGATGTTGCGCATGGCGTCGTTCGATATGAATGGGCCAAATTTTGACACCACCCAACTTACTACTTCACCAGCCTCATTTGATTGTTGTGATTTTGGAAACTCTTTCGTCCAAAAATCTATCACTGTTTGATCAGTTACATATTTTAATTTTCTCTGTACAAATTCTTGATCAATAAGACATTTTGGAATATCGATAAAGGTACCACCCGCTGGGTCGGCCATAAGTAGCAGCGCACAGTTACGGAAAATATGCTCAAGGCGCGGACCCACAATACCAGTGTGGCCTGGGTCATAAAGACCATACAGCATGTTAATTGCCTCTTGTACTAAGAAATCTTTTTGGTCAGGATGATCAAACTCAAACATATTCAACCCTATCGGGTTTGTCATGTCACCAGGATTAAAGTAAATTATATCTTCAACACGATCTTTAGGCACTTTGCCAAGTAGCTCTTCGACTGAATCACCATGTGGATCAACAAACGCAAACCCACGACCATCCATCATATCTTGATAAGCAAGGTTCTCCAGCAACACAGATTTACCTGTACCGGTTTGCCCAATAATATAGGTATGGCGACGGCGATCGTTTGTACTGAGGCGAATGGGCTTTTTTGTCCCCCTAAACTCGTTGTAACCCAGCAGCAGCCCCTCGTCCATCAACTGTGTTGGCCCATCAACCTGCTTTGAAAGCTGGCGCTCAACCTGCGAAGTTGGAATGCTTGACTGGTTCGGCAAATGAAATAGCGTCGCTAGCTCTACACTGTTTAAAATAGTGCCCGTCGCCGCCTGCGGAAAAAAGCGAAATATATACGCCGTTACCAGTTCTTCAATATTTTTAGATATTGAAAATTTAAAACCGTTATTTTGTGGTGAATCAAACAACGAAAAAGCTGCAATAATATTTTTTAATATTCCTTGCGAGCGCGCGGCGGTATTAGATGACACAACTACCCTCACTAATGTCTCGTAACCCGGATAGCGAGTTTTTTCTTCGATTGCCTCTACGCTTGACTGCTCTAGCGAAGAAAGCTTGGAATCTTCGGGCTTCTTATCATCGTTACCAGATTCTGGCGGCTTCCATAGCGCCTCCATAATGTCTTTAGTAGCCAATAGGCCGCTACGTTTTTTACCGCTTTTTTTGTCTGATGTAATTTTGTCTACTGCCGAGGCAGACGCCTTTGTCCAACCTTCTGGTGCTGGGCGCAATAAAATCTGAATCGCCGCACCGTCCTCGCGACCAGCGGCCGAAAGTGCGTTTAATATTGCCCTTGAAGCGTCACGCTTGGTCTCCTGAAAGGTAGCGATCGGGTGAATTGATGGTTTTTTAAGCGAAAATTCACCACCAATTGTACCACTCATTTTTCCCGCTTGACTAAAAATATTGTGCTCCTTTAGCTCTTCTAGTCGTGCCGAAGGGTAGGCAGCCGCAATCGCTTGGCGCACCACATCAACTAATACAAACGGCACCACCGTGTAGTAGCGTACAATCCCCTTACTCGCAACTATTTCAAACGAGATATGTCGCTGACCGTACATTTTACTACGAAAACCCTTTTGAGCCGTACTTGCAATAATGTTGTACATTACTTGCGCCTGAGAAATAATTTCATCGGCCATGTCGCGTTGATCGCGACTTCCCTGGTCGATATCATCACTCACTGGCGGCAAATGGATTAGCAGCGGAATCATCTTAAGGCCGCGTTCATAGTTTTTAGCCTCGCGCACAGTTGAACGATAGTGAAAAAATAGCACGCCGCCAAGCACTGCAGCAATAACCGCAACAATAAACACCAGTATTAAAAATTCAACCATTACTGCTTTTAATCCCCACTATCTGCTGCGATATGCCGCCCGTAGCGCTTATATACGTAATCTGCACGCAGTTGAGCAATCGCCTGTTCGCGCATAAAAGGATCATCACGAGTGCTGGCAATAATTTTCTTTGCTCTATCTACCCATTCCTTTTCAATCAGAGCTTCGTCGGCTGCCACCGCTGGATTGTCCTCGTCAGATATAACTGAGCTTTTTGTTTGCGTCTGCACTGGCGGTACGGCCATAGGCATTGCCGAAGGCATAGCCTGAGAAGGAGCATTTATGCGCTCACCTTGTACCGGCTGACGCTCGTTAGCGCGCTCAGAAGAGCGATACATTTCTGCCGAGTTACCGTCGGTGCGTTCAGGCGATGGCACAACACGAGGAGTAATCTCCACTGCTGATGGCTGAGGCTGACGGTTAAAATTTGACTGGCTCGACTCCGGGTTCATACTGGCTACAGTATAGCATATTTAAGGAGTTTCAATAAGATTACTTATGCTTATTTATGGCTATTTTTTAGCTACGTAAAACAAACCAAGCGTCACAAATACCATCACTAAAGCGATGTCAAAAATACTTACACCACCTACTGACTGCAGAGCAATAATTAACAGAGGCGCTAGAGATAATACACTAGCGTAATAATAGGCACGTAGTACGCGTAGCGGCTGGGGCGGCCGTTTAGTAATTTTATTTTGCGTAGTTAATAATACAACGTTATACAGATTAAATATCGCGTACGTTGTTATCCAAACGATTACCACATAGAGACATACAAAAAAAGCCAGCACACCAAATGGACCGGCTTCGGTTGGATTAGTCGCGACAAGTATCCCTACAAGAATAATTAACGCCACTACACCAACAAGGTTAAATACAGTTTGTTTCATACTGCTCATAACTATAGCATACTGCTTATATTTCCATTGAACATGAGTGGACGACATAATGTTACCCGGGCAACATCCGCCGCTAAATACTATTAGGCGCGTGCCACGTATAACTGCCGCCACTCCATGCTACTGACCGCTCCCGTAAAAGGAGCAAACTCATGCGTTCTTTTCCACAACACGCTCGGAACTATCACTACTACTTCTGTACTAGGGAAAATCCGAGCATGCGGTACTAAGTCCGCGCGCTCAAAACACCATTTTTACGTGGTGGAGCATCGGCAATACCATTAGGTGCTAAATATATCAGCTTAAAGTGAACGCGTTCTGCATGAAAACAAGATGCTTTTATGCCGCGACACGCTCGCTATCCATGCTATTGCCAGTTTTCCATCACTGATGATGAGTATGATGTTAATGAACAATTTTTTGTAAGCTTTTTGTTTTGTTTAAGCTTAGGTTCATCATAGCAAGCGTAAGCTTAAACGTCAAGATATTTTTTATAATAAAATGATGTAATTATGTGCTTTATATTAACGTTGTTATTTTTAATAGATGTAGTATATTACTTTATACGTCGATGTTAAAATGTATTTAACACAACAATAAGTAGTTTCGCATAGTTTTATCTACTTAAATCTTTTGTTATGCACATTGTCTTATGTGTCTAACGGCTGCATTAATATCACATAAACCTACTTCTACTGCTAAGCCCGGCATTTATCTTGGCGGTTACCACGCGTGCGGCAATTTAACCTTAAAGTTCACTTGCAGCTTAAGCCTGTCATCGTCTTAACTTTCAAACACAATGTGGTCGTGCGTTTAAAATGTCATACAGAATTAGATTAGTCCTTTTAACGTCACCTACATTGTAGTAAGGCGTTTTCGTTTCGTCTAAAGATTAGCTTCAAGCTCCATAAATCACTTTAATGTTTTAATGCACTATTACCACTTTTCGTAGACTGCTCTTTGCGACAATATTTTTTGATTGTTTTTTGGGCATATAATTTAATGTACTCGTAAAACACTAAAATACTTGCATAGCGCTACTGCACAATAGAGCACGTAAACACACTTATACCTTAAGCATGCAGCATCAAACTATATAGACCATAAACGTCAATTACCTATCCACATATATCGTAGTATTTTCTACGTATATAATTTTACTAAAATCGTTGACACAATCGTTTTCACGTCATATGATAAGGGTAGCTTCTGAATAAAAAACTTATACAGAGGCCAAAAATAAACAAGAACTCTATAAAACTCCACTTAAAACAACCACTACTCGCAGGTGGTTGTTTTTTTATTTTAAGCTTTCACTTTAAACGCAAAAACCCGAACATCTGTTCGGGTACTTACGTACTGGTGGAGCTGCCGGGCACCGCCCCCGGGTCCAAGTGGTAACTGGTTATTCGTCTACAGGTATAGTTACATTTAAAATTTTTATCCGTACATGAATGCTTATAAATATAACAAAAAAACAATTACACACGCGTATGAAAAAGTTTAACTACAAAAAGCTCACACTTCACTTTCCGTGGCGAGTCTACTAAATATAACACACTCAAATCCTATAATAGACATCTAGGCGAGTATGGCATGCCTAAATTAGGCAGCTAGCGCAAAAGCAGTTTGACGAGGCATCATTGATGCAACAAATGCTTTTGCTTTGTCTGCAAAGTTTGCAATTAAAAAACTGATTACGTCAGTGGTCGACCTGCAAAATAACCTGTTAATGTCCTCTTGTCGAAAGCTATGTCAGCCCCTTAAAGTACCCTTTTATTATAGCAAATATCGTCATTTAATGCGAAATATGGTTTACTCAATGTAACATATAGGGAGAAAGAGTTATGGCGGTCGGAAAGACATATTCAGTCGCAAATGTTGGTTATCAGGGGCGCATAATCGAGGTTGAAGGTGACAGTGCCAATGGGCTTCCCTCTTTGCAAATTGTAGGTCTTGGCAATAAAGCAATCGACGAGGCAAAAGAGCGCGTAAGAAGCGCCATAAAAAACTCGCAGCTCGACTTTCCCGCTAAAAAACTTACTATTAACCTTGCGCCAGCCGAACTACCTAAAGACGGCAGTCAATTTGATATACCAATTGCTCTTACTATATTAAATCTTTCAGGTCAGCTGCGTTCGAATAACCTCTCAGATGCGCTTTTTGCCGGAGAATTAGCACTTAACGGCTCGGTACGACCGGTGCGCAACGCCATCACATTGGCTGAAGTTGCTCAGGAGCAAGGTGTTGGCACCATATACGTGCCTCTCGAGAACGCACCGCAGGCTGCACTTGTCGCCGGCGTACAGGTTATTGGCTTCACCACCTTAACAGAGCTATTTCTTCATCTTAAGGGAGTTAAAAAACTTAAGCCCTATCATCCAAACTCGCAAACACCCACCACTCCCGAACCCTATAACGGTCCCTACCTAGACGACATCAGCGGTCAGGCGCAGGCTAAGCGAGCCATTCTGATTGCTGCCGCCGGTAAGCATAATCTGCTACTCTCAGGCCCTCCTGGTGCCGGAAAAACTATGCTTGCACGCGTGCTTGCTGGTCTTTTGCCACCGCTTAGTCCCGAAGAAACCGTGGCGGTTACAAAACTTCACACTCTCGCCGACGATCCCCGCAGCATAGTTTCTATGCGACCATTTCGTGCGCCACACCACACTGCTAGTCGAGTTGCCCTTATTGGCGGCGGTCCACACGCCCAGCCAGGCGAGGTGAGTCTTGCGCACACCGGTGTTCTGTTTCTCGATGAAATTCCAGAATACCCCCGTGCCACCCTTGAGTCACTCCGACAACCACTTGAAGATGCTCGAGTACACATTAGTCGGGCGCAAGCTCGCTATGAATACCCGGCCAACTTTATGCTAATTGCCACTATGAACCCCTGCCCCTGCGGTTATTACGGTGATACCACAAAAGAATGCACCTGCAGTAGTCAGCAAATCCTTAATTATCAAAAACGATTATCTGGCCCCCTACTTGATAGGATTGACCTCACCCTTACCGTCGGTAGACTACCACATAACGAGCTTTTTGCACCTGAGTTAAAGACTAAAAAACAACATTATGCGAACAAAGAATTAGTACAAAAAGCTCAAACAACACAAACTAACAGATATAAAAGTAGTGTTATATACAACGCAAAATTATCTAGCTCACAAGTTAAGCGGTTTATTCCGCTTTCTACGCCAGTTGAAGAGTTTTTAATTTCAGCGGCCCAAAAATTAGATTTATCGCCACGCAGCTATTTCAAAATTATTAAAGTTGCCCGCACAATTGCTGATCTTGATAGTCAAACCGATATCGAAATTAAGCACCTTGCCGAAGCCCTCCAATATCGCGCACTCCACTCTTGAATAACCCCCGTAAATTTGATAAAATATTCTATGAATAACGTTTAACACGCTAGCAGCTCAATAAGGAGAGCATTACAATTAATAAATCGAATCGAATCAATGAGGCTATCCGAGCCCGAGAGCTTCGCGTTATCGGCGCAAACGGAGAGCAGCTAGGCATTTTAAGTCGCGAGGAAGCCCTCCGACTAGCAGAAGAAGCTGAGCTAGACTTAGTAGAAATCTCACCGAATGCCGAACCGCCGGTAGTAAAAATTGTCGACTGGGGAAAATTTCAGTACCAGAAGATGAAAGATCAGCAGAAAAATCGCAAAACGTCGAAGGCCAACGAGCTAAAGCAGATGCGATTTGGACTAAAGATTGGCGCTGGCGATTTAGAAATAAAGCTGCGAAAAATTCGAAAATTCCTCGAAGCTGGCCACAAAGTACGAATTCAACTGTTTTTTCGTGGACGCGAGATGGCTCACAAAGAACTCGGATTCGAAATGATCGACCGTATAATTGCTCAACTTGAAGATGAAGTGGTAGTTGAACAAAAACCTCAAATGGCTGGCCGCAATTTGAGTATAGTAGTAAGGAGAAAATAATCATGCCAAAGCTGAAGACCCACAAAGGTACAGCCAAGCGAATTAAGCTTACCAGCACCGGTAAACTTACTCGTCGCCGCGCATTCGGTGGACACATGCTCGCTAAAAAGAGCAAAAGCCGCAAGCGCAACATTAATACGCCTGCAGCCGTAACTGGTTCAATGGCTAAAAACGTTAAACGAGCAATAGGAGTATAGTATGCGAGTAAAACGAGGAGTAACCGCTCGAGCGAAGCATAAAAAGATTCTTAAAGCCGCTAAGGGTATGCAACACAACCGTACACGTTCGTACCGCCTTGCTAAACAAGGTGTTATCCGAGCCTTACAGTACGCATACCGTGACCGCCGTAACAAAAAACGCGATCTACGTGGACTATGGATCACTCGTATTAATGCCGCCGCTCGTGAAAATGGCACTACCTACGCCAAGCTAATTGCCGGCCTTAAAGCCGCAAAAATTGAGCTTGATCGTAAGACGCTTTCTGAACTAGCAGTGTCTGAGCCAAAAGCCTTTAGCGCCATTGTTAAAACTGCTACAAAGTAGTTTTTGGCCGCAAAACGCACTAAAAAACCGACTTTGCCTAAAGCCTAGTCGGTTTTTTAGTGTGTAGCCCATCTGTAAGCCGGGTTCTGTCGTGAACGATCATCTATCTAGACGCGGGATTGCTCTCGCGTTCAAGCGGATAGCGAACACCTCAAGGCGGACAACCTATCTGAAGCGCTCTCCTTGCAGCCAACAGGGTTTACCTTCCCTCTATGTCACCATAAAGCGCTGTGAGCTCTTACCTCACTCGTTTCATCTTTTCCCGCAAGCATTTCTGCCGCTGGGTAGTTTTGTTTCTGTGGCACTTTCCCTAGGGTCACCCCCGGTCGTCGTTAACGACTGTTGTGTCCTATACTGCCCGGACTTTCCTCTTACTCGGCAGTAAATTCCTCCAAGCAAGCGATCGCTTAACGAGCTACCTTACAATTATACCTTATTTATCGCGCGCTTTTCGTAATCAAGGATTTTATTTACCGCTCTATCGGCTAACTGATTAAATTCTCGCTTTACATGAATAAACTTAATACGATCAAACTCGCGACTTAATTCTTTAATACGCTCATGAATTGGCCATAGCTCGCGATTTTTAATAATGTAAAGGCCATTAAGCTGATTAACCACAAGCATACTGTCTATTTTGAAATTAACATCTCTAATGCCAAGGCGAATCGCCTCCTCGAGGCCGAGTCGCACACCGTGATACTCAGCTTGGTTATTAGTAGTAAGGCCTAAATACTCCCCGCCTTCGCTCAGCACCTGTCCATCTGCGGCCACGATTACAAATCCAGCTGCCGACGGACCTGGATTTCCCCTTGAACCTCCATCTGAAAAAATAGTAATAGATGATGTTTTTTTATCAGCGTAATCAGCTGTTTTTACTGCACTCTCATCTGTTAGTTTTTGATGTTGGCTTAAATTTAGCAATAGTAAAGCTGATTGACTAAGGCTATACTGATGTAATTGGCTCAACGATACCCATTGGTAAGATGTATACCGCTCTGGCAATTTATTGCGCGGTAACACCGATTTGGCAGCAATCTTATAGCAAATTGCCACATAATGCGTTGGACTATGCCGCTCATCTACGTAACTCGCCACATCAACAAGTTTTGGCGGCAATAGCGGTTTTAAAAATTCAATTGCTAAACTGCCAGCAGCAGCTGCTGGATCTTCAGTGGCCTGAAGTCGTCGCATTGGTACCTCGTATTGCTTAGGGGCGCTAGCCTCACCAGCTGGCCGCCTTACCAGCAGTACCGTGCCATCATCTTGCTCAATTAACAAATTAATTACTACTCGTTGTCGCATATATTATCCATAAAAACATAATATCCCAGCAGACAACAAGCGCTTGATATTCCCCGCGAAAATGCAAGGTGGGTGTTCGCAACTAACTTCCACGGAAGCTAATCATATTGAACTCCCTATCAAATGATATTAGGAAAATCATGCACGCCCGTCTCTTACTGGGACTCTTTTAGTATAACAGTTATGCCTTACTAAATAAATATCAGCTCAAAAATAGTAATTGTACCGCCAATAAGTGTGGTGAGCAGCGCACTAAACGCTGCACCGCCTAGAAAAACTAACGCAAATATAATAATAAGGCCAAATTGTTCCATAATTTCCATGCCGCGACGTACAAACTCGGGCGCAAGCGCATACAAGACACGTGAACCATCGAGCGGTGGAATTGGTAGCATATTAAAGACAAAGAATCCCACATTAATTGATATTGTCAGCAGTAATACCTGAGCTAGAAGTCCGTTTGCATTACCGCCCTCGCCCACCACACCAGTTAAGGCGGCTACACCAAACGCAACAAAAGCAATCAATAGATTAAGTAGTGGCCCCGCGGCTGCTATCAGTGCAGACCCCCATTCACCCCCACGTACCCGAGACGGATTAAACGGCACCGGTTTAGCACCACCAAAAATAGGCCCTCCAAAAATTGCCAATAGAAGTGGCAATAGTATAGTCAAAAACGGATCAATATGACGAATTGGATTAAGAGTAAGACGCCCTTCAAGTTTAGCTGTGTCATCACCCAGCCAGTAGCCCATAAAGGCGTGCATTGCCTCATGCAAGGTCATCGAGAATAAAATAATAATCAGTACGGTTACAATGTAAGCTATATCCACCCCCTTAGTATAGCGAGCAAATTGATCTTTTACCACTCTTAAGCAGCCTAAGCACCGGGTCTCATTGACATAGCGCCGTTTCTCCGTTACAATAATGGAGATTGTTTAATATTTAATAGATGGATTTAATTATGGCAGCACGATGCGAATTAACTGGGAAAGGTAAGCAGCACGGTCACAACGTGAGCTTTTCACTGCGCCGCACTAAGCGTGTCTTTAAGCCTAATCTACAAAAGAAAACCTTTTTAGTAGACGGCCAAAAAGTCACAATGACACTTAGTACGCAAGCTATCCGCACCCTTAAAAAGAAAGGTGTTCTTCCAAAAGCTAGCTAGGGAGACGCGCGACATAAAAATTACCCTTTAGAGTAATCTAGAGGGTAATTTTATTTGTAAATAATTTGTACCTTGCCTATGAACGTTCAATTACATATACCGTCATCGACTCTGGCAAACTCGCGCTGCTTTTAATTTTTAGCTTAGAAACTGTCTCGATAGATAAATTCATAGCGGCAGTAAACTCATCAAGCTTCGCCTGTGGTACTTCATACTTAAGTGACGTGTCATCGTAATGCACCGGCACAACAATCTTAGGCTCAATTTGTTTTGCCAATTTAACCGCAGACTGTGCATCAAGCGTGTAACCATTGCCGCCGACAGGCACAATTAAAATATCAATTAGACCAAGCGATTCTAGCTGCTCTTCGGTTGGTTTTGCATCAACATGCCCTAAAAAGCCAATCGCTATATCCTCGACCTCAATACGGTATGATGTAGTGTTTTTTTCATCACCTTCATCTATATGTCGCTGCATAGCCACACCCTTAATCGAAAACTTTCCAATTTCAAATTCACCCGGGCTATCAATTAGCAGTCGCGCATCAGCGACGTCATCTGTCATAAAACGATGCTCCGTAGAGATGACAACACAATCGTTTACTGCTGCGTCTTTTAGGCCAAGTAATGATAGTTTTGGATCTGTAATTACTGTTACATTCTTGGTTTTTACAACAACCGTCGACCCACCTTTATACTCAATATCAAACATGCTCTCTCCTTACTTTCCGAATAGTTTTTCACTGTCTGCCAGCACACTATGTTTGTTATTTAATAATTCTGTTACAAAACGATCTCGCACACTTAAACGATAGTAAAACTCGTCGTATGCAAGCGTTGTATAATTTATTTCATGCCCCTCTTGCGCTTCAATTAAGCCAATTAACTTAGAGGTTTTGCGCGCCGGAATATCTCCCACTAACAGCAAATCTACTTCACTGCCCGAACCGGGAACAAGAGTTCCGGCGGCAATAGCCACCCTAATTTCTCTCATTTCACGAATTATTTCCGAAAGCGACTGAGATTTAGCGGTTACTTTCTGTGCATGTGCAGTTTTATCATGAGCAAATATTTGACGCAATGCCTCATAGTGCTCATAGGTTTCGCTTACGGCATAATATAATTTGTTATCGGCAGTCTCACTATCTATAATACCCACCTTCAGCATGTTAGCGAGTTCACGTCGCACTGAATTGATTTGTTCATCAATTAGACGAGTAATTTCTCGTACATAAAAAGATTTACCGGGGTTATTAAGGAATAAGTGCAGTAACTTCACCCGTGTTTTTGAACCAAATAGTGCGTCAATCATTCTTTTTTGTATTCCCTCTTCTATGAACATCATTGTACCATGATTCGAAGTTTGATTCCACTTGCCTAAGAATGGAATTCACTGCGTCTTCTCGGGGTGCCCACGTAATGTATTTATTACGTTTAAACCAAGTCATTTGCCGCTTTGCCAAGCGATAATCAAGCGTAATGAATTGTTCGTTTACTTGCTGACGTGTGAGCGTTCCTTCTAGGTGTTGCTTAAGCAATCTATAAATATTTCCCGTCATAGCCTCACTATCCCAACCATACAATTTGCCCAATTTAATTGCCTCATCTACAACACCATGTTCAAACATTTGTTCAGCCCTGTGCCTAATACGAGTACGCAGCTCTTCTTTATCTGTAGCTATTCCTACAATTATTGAATTACTTGCTGGTACATTTCGCCTCTGTAAATTTATGTTTGACTGTAGAATAGCCTGTACTACATGACGTTTGTTTTTATAGTTATAGGGTAAATTTATGTTGTTGTTAGTACAATATTTATATAGTTCATTCATAGTCCACTGCATTAGTGCCTCGCGTTGACTGTGACTGTCTGGTGGGAATTGGTAGTCAAAAAGTACTGCATCTATATATAATCCGGTGCCACCAACCATAACAGGTGTTTTACCCCGAGAACGAATATCATTAATTACTTGCTCTGCGTACTGTTTAAAATCTGCCGCCGTAAACCGCTCACCTGGATAAACTAAGTCTAACCCCCAATGAATAACACCCTGCTGTTCGGCAAGACTTGGTTTTGCAGTACCAATATCAGTATCTTTATAGATAGTCCGGCTATCGGCACATAATATTTCGCCATTAAGAAGCTGGGCAGCCGTAATAGCTGCCGCCGTCTTACCGCTGGCTGTTGGCCCTACAATCACAATTAAAGGTGCTGTCATTACAACAGCGGCCTCCAACGATGTGCTTCAAAATTGATAATTGTATGATTTTCATCGCAAGGGACACCTTCGGTATTTAATAGCGTAGCCTGCACCTCCCTACCACCAGGGAATCCGGACGCTAGGCCACCAAAACGATTAACAACTCTGTGCCAAGGTAAGGTTGGATCCCCATAATGTGCAATCCCACCAACAATACGGGCTGCTGCGGCCTGGCCGCTAAGTGCCGCCAGTTCGCCATAGGTAGCCACCTGACCATAAGGTATTCTTGCCACCCACATCTCAACTTGCTGACGAAAATTAAGGCTTACCTCTACATTACCTCTAGTCATTTTTACAATGTCCGTAAATACTCGCTTAGGTCGCTTAGAGCTAGTACCGTCTCTCCGTCACGCAATCTTACGCTCACCGTACACGCTTCCCTGTCTTTAGGACCAACAATAATTTGTACGGGTATTTTCATGCTTACTGCCTCGCGAATTTTTTTGCCAAGACTTTCATTACGAACATCAACACTATAGCGAATTTCGTTGTATTTAACAGGTCTCATTAATACTGTCTCTGCTATAATTGATGTAATTTCATCTACATATTCTAAAATAGTGTCGTTAATAGTTAAAATTCTAATCTGTTCCGGCGCCAACCAGAATGGAAACCAACCGGCCGTGTGCTCAATTACAACACTCAAAAAGCGCTCTATCGAGCCTAGGAGGGCACAATGAATCATTACTGGCGTCTGCATCTGACCATCAGCGTCGTTGTAGCCCAGGCCAAAGCGTTTTGGTTGTACAAAATCTAACTGTACTGTAGCAACCTGATGTTCGCGGCCAATTGCATCTGTTGCCATAAAATCAATTTTTGGACCATAAAATGCTGCTTCGCCTTCTTGTTCGTAGTAGTAGAGACCATTCGCTTCAACCGCCGCTTTTAGCTGTGCCTGCGCCGATTGCCACAGCTTCATTTCACCGATATATCTGTCACTCGAGTCACGGTAACTCAGTCGCACACGAAGCTCCATGCCAAGTTCACCATACAGCTGGCGTGCTGAAGCTAGTAAGCTATTAATCTCACCCTCAATCTGATCTGGTCGAGCAAACACGTGACTATCATCTTGCGTAAGTGAGCGTACCCGATTTAATCCACCTAGTTCTCCCGTTTTTTCATCACGGTAATCTGTAGTAGTTTCAAGAAAACGAACCGGCATATCGCGATAACTTCGCGGCTTTGAGGCAAAGATTTGCGTATGGTGCGGACAATTCATTGGCTTTAACGCCATTTCGTCGCTTGTTTCTTGGCTTTTTACTAAAAACAATTCACCGCCAAATTTTGCCCAATGACCAGATGCCTCATATAACTCCTTTTTAGTAATATGTGGCGTCCACACTTTTTCAAAGCCAAATCCTTGGCGTAACTGGTTAGAATATTGCGCAGCTAAGTCGCGCAGTATTGTACCCCGCGGTGTAAACAGCGGTAATCCCGCGCCCACAAGCGGCGACATAGTATATAGATCCAGCTCCTTGCCAAGCTTACGATGGTCACGCTGCTTCGCCTGCTCAAGACGCTCTAAATAATTATCTAGTTCTTCGTCTGTGGCAAACGCTACGCCATAAAGCCGCTGCATTTGTGGATTATTCTCGTTGCCACGCCAGTAGGCACCAGCAATTCGCATAAGTTTAAATGCACCGACTTCTTTTGTATTTGCAACATGTGGGCCGCGGCATAAATCCTTAAATGATCCATTTGTGTAAAATGACACTTCGTCCATGGCACTATTGCCACTTGCGATCGTACCCATCTCACTCATGTCTAGATCTGCTGCGCGCGTTGTACCGGCACGTTTAAGATCGTTTAATAACTCCTCTTTGTAAGGCTGTCCGGTTTCTTTCGCCCAGTCGATCGCCTCATTAATCGGACATGTACTGCATATAAACTCTTGCTTTTCAGCAATAATACGACGCATAACTTTTTCAATTTTATTAAACTGCTGTTCGCTAATTTTTGTTTCGCCAAGGTCGATGTCGTAGTAAAAACCGTCCTCAATAACTGGCCCAACGCCAAATTTTGCCCCAGGCCATAAACGTTGTACCGCGGCTGCAGTAATATGCGCAAGGCTGTGCCGCATTGCATATAGTTGATCTTCGTTCATATCTCTCCTTTTTTAGTAAATAAAAAACATGCGGTAAATACATTTAATTTATTAAATACATTTCACGCATGTCTCGGACCCTATTACACAAAGGGTGGTTCCACCGGACTTCTCTATAGAAATAGAGCACTTATGAGGTAGCGTTTACGCACGCTATCACACCCACGGTGCTGGTAAAGTTGGTTAGGCTTCGTCTTGGCACGTATTTATAATACCTACTCTTCTCTGTTATTGCAAATTTAGGTTGATGTTTGCTACTATAAAAATAAGGTACGGGCGATTAGCTCAGCTGGCTAGAGCGCCACATTGACGTTGTGGAGGTCAGAGGTTCGACTCCTCTATCGCCCACCAAGTATCACACCCCTCCACGCAACTGGAGGAGTTTTTTATTTATCATAAAACAACGGTTGATGCGCCGACTTTTGAGCTACATCTAATATATCCTTATACCCAACTGATTTATGGGCCATGCCGGTTGAATAATCTTGATACGCTTCAGCAAACAGCGCTATCTGTTGCGAGGTAAAATTTTGCGGCTGAAAACGAAGAAAGTCTTCAATATCAGACAATTTATGAGCATCTGCACTCTCAAATGGCAGGCCGTCATGACGCTTGGCGGCATCTAAATCGATAAAATGCGGCTGGTCCTTCCCAGATGAGTAAGCTATATTCTTGGCCTGTGCATCACCATGCGACATATTTAATACACCATGCAGTACCGATAAACTGTAAGCCGCTTCCGCAAGTGCCGTTTCTAGTTTAGCCATCGGCTGTGTATCGTAATTTTTCCAAAGATAATTATCAAGTGTGATAACCTCGGGTTTATATACGCTCACATGGCTAACACTTTCACCCGATTCACGCAGCACACCAACTGTTTCATAGGCGGTTGCCACCCCTGTAGAACGAATGTACTGGCTAGCCAACATACCTCGCGCTGCAACGGTAATCGGTTGAGATTTTAACGCCACCAATTCGCTAGAAGCCAACGAATCGCCCTCCCCAAAAAGTGCAAGTTGCCCAAAACGCACCCCATACGCACTCTCCTTACGACCAGCTGCTAGCTGTGGAATTTCGACTGCCACTGCCTCGCCCCCTACAGCGTTTGGTCTATCAGCCACTAAAAGTTGCCCCTCGGCGGCCGCATAAAGCCGCCCTGCTAATTTTTTACTTGTAAAGTCAGTGGTTTTTACAGGCGGCCGCAAGTACTCAGCCTTAAGCGGTTTTATGTTAGCAGAGGTAGCAAGCACTGTGCCTTCGGGGTTAATTGGTGGCCGTGACATATTAACTAATTTATATCATAAAGATATTAAAATAGCAAGTAGCACTACCCTTTTACCCACAGTGTATAAAAAGTTTTCCACGGGCTAATTTATTAAATATTTACAAAGCATATACCATAATTGATATATATACCTATTGTACTTGAGCTTGACAAATATATGTATTGTTGGTAATATAAAAAGTGCTATGAATACACACCACACATCATCTAGTTCATTTAGCGACTACACCCTATCATTCGAATACAATAAAACATGGCGTCAAGTTAAACGAGACTTACGAAAACGTCGCTAGTCGGTCGCATACCAATTATTTTTCTCCCCAATATAACTGGGGAGATTTTTTATCCCCAGCTTTTTATAAAGTTATCCACTAGCATTATTAATAGCGTTATGACAATATATAGATATGATATGCATAAATTGTTTTCATCGCTCAACCGCCGTAACTAATTCACGGCCACAAAAAAAACACGCTCTTATTTGGCGCCGCCGAAAGTGCCCTCAGTGCGAACACACCTTCACCACCGAAGAACGTCCAGCGCTCCGATCGTCGCGCCAAATTTTTAACCCTTCAAACGGTAAGTCCATGCCGTTCTCTATTGGCCGGCTTACTATTAGTATTGCCGCAGCATTTACCCACAACCCTACACTTGGCAAATCTCATAGTTTTGATCTTGCAACTACCGTTGAACAACACCTTGCAACCGACTACCCGCAACCCTCTGTTGATGACATTGCAGCAGTCACCCATACGGTATTAAAACGCTATGATGAATTAGCGGCGCTACAGTACGCCGCCCAACATGGATTGGTTACGAACGTTCGCCGTCGTGGACGTCCGTCAATATCGTAGGCGTCGTTGTGGCACCACTTTTAGGTACGGCAATTTTTTTGGTTACATCAAATTTGGTTAAATATTTTCCAAGCAATAAACGAGTTTGCGAATAATAGGCCGCGAACGAACTGTAGGCAATTGACGTAAGTGGCATAAGCACCCACTGCAACACCATTCCAATTGTTCGGCTACGCTTGTAACGCTCTGGGCGCGGCGGTAGCATTTTAAGCGAGAGAAACACCGTAATAAATAGACCAATCATAGCCACACGCTGGATAATGCTAATCACCTCTGGAAGCTGGTGCGCCGCAATACTTCGTGAAGCCTCAAGATTTAAAAGTAGCGGCACCCAACCACCAAATGCAATAAGTAGTGATACGCAGGCCAAGGTAACGTGCCCATCTAATAGGCGTACTAACCGCGCCAAGCCACCAAAGAACGGCACACGCCGTGCCCTTGTAAACAGAAGCGAAGCGACATACGGCACGTCCGAGGCTCCATACGACCAACGCCTTAGTTGCACAAATTGCGCCACTAGAGTTTTTTTGTACGTATCTGAAATAACCGCATCTTGGTAAATTGGCACATATAGCGGCAGTACCTCGTAATTACCATGAAAATAAAACCAACTGCGCCAGTACTGATGACCGTCTTCAACAATTGTACGTGTACTCCAAAAATCCATTTCTACCAGTGCGTCCATTGGCTGAGAATGCGAGGCGAAATTACGCAAAGTATGCGGTCGCATGGAGCTAATAATATTCCAAAATGAGTTACCGGTGGCTACTACACGCATTGGCGCTGGCACGTCCCAAATATTATTAAAGAATAACGACACCGGTTGATACGAGAGGTGCTTACGCTCTTCGTGGACAATAAATTCGTAGGTAGCATTATCAAAATATGCCAAGTGCGGCTTGTTATCACTATCAAGCGTGGTAACTAATACATTTTTATAGGCAATCGACTGTTCATCAAGGTAGCGCTGCAGCCACTTTCCGGCGTAGGTAATATTACCGCCCTTACCTATCACCTCATTCGGAAGGTTTTTTGGATGCTCCACAATTGAAAAAGAATGAAACTGATTTTTAAATTCCTGCTGTAATCGCTGAGCAGTGAGACGAATGGCTTCGCCACCACGCTCTTCGTACGCTAGAACAACCATTAGTTGCTTTTTATTGTAAGTAGTTGCAATAAGTGACTGAATTGTTGGCTCAATCACCTCGTAAGGTTCGTTGTAGGCAGCAATAATTACCGCGTTGTATATTTCTGATGGTTTAGGAAAACTGCCGGGCTGTGCTGCGGCTATCATCTCTAGATTTTCAATGTGTCGAGAGGCATTAAATTCTGCAGCGGCCGGAGTTGATACGGACTCCAGTGCCGTTTGTGTATCCTCTAAATCTTGCAGCCGCTGCTGCCAGTTAACTTTTTGCGCACCATTCAATCGGCGATAACCAGCAATGGTATGGATTGCAATTCCAACCGCTTTTACAATCATAGTTACAATCACTAACAGCAAATATATAGCCGCCCACAAGGGGTTAACTATCGACAATACAATTAAAAGTATGATTGCGCCATAACTTATAAAGGCCGGCACCATCTCAAAAAATCGGTACAAGCGAGTCTTTTTCTGCAGCGGAATCTCAAGCTCTTGCATGCGGTCTCCTGACATAGATTAAAGGGTAGCTACTCTTAAAATAGACCAGATAAGAATACTTGATAGCACTAAAAGCGCTAAGGTAGCAGATAGGTACATAATAGCGAGTGGCCGCTTTTTAAGGGCATGAATTTTTAAGGCCACAACAATATTAATAATTCCTACAATCAGTATAAATACCACCAGAGAGATAAGATAATACCATTGATCACGATAAAAATTAGTCAGGCCAAATCCGGTGTAGTGCGTTACAATTTGCACTTCGCTTGGTTCAAGCCGAAATATAGTTACAGCTGCCAAAAAAACCGTCACCAGTGCCGTAATGACAGTTAACGCAACCATGGTGCGGTCGTGAATTATTTTCTCAAAAGCTATTTGGATAGTTCTTTTCATAGTATTACTTATACGGTTATGGAGCCGCTGACCGGATTTGAACCGGTGACCTACGCTTTACGAAAGCGCCGCTCTACCAGCTGAGCTACAGCGGCAACTGTTTAACTCATTTTATTGTAGCAAGTTGCTGGCAAAAATAATAGCGTCGGCCCTACACTACAACCACGAACTTGCCCCCTTGCCTTTTAGCGGATTGGCTGCTATATTTATAAATGAATTTTATGCGCCCGTAGTGAAGTTGGCCTATCACGCCTCCCTGTCACGGAGGAGATCGCCGGTTCGAATCCGGTCGGGCGCGCCACGAAAAGTACTCACCTCTATACTATGGTGAGTTTTTTTCTTAGTCACAAAAAACCGCCTCTTACAGTTTTAAGGCGGTTTTTATTATTCTGTATCGTTTAAGTGTACCTACTTAGCGATAGCAGTAGATTCAATTCGCTTCCAGTCCACCACACTCCACCAAGCCTTAATGTAATCTGCCCGAGCATTTTTGTAATCGAGATAGTAAGCATGCTCCCACACATCAAGACCCAAAATTGGCTGTGGAGAACCGCTCATAATTGGGTTATCTTGATTGGCGGTTGTAATAATTTTTAAATCTGGCTGCAACCATACCCAGCCACTACCAAATAAACCTGTGGCTGCGCCAGTAAATTCATCAACGAAGGTTTGAAAACTACCGTATTTGTCTTCAATTTGCTCTAACAATCGACCACTTGGCTGTCCGCCACCATCTGGATTCATCCACTGCCAAAAAAGTGAGTGGTTAAAGTGACCGCCGCCGTTATTTCGTACCGCGTCTTGTAGATTAGCTGGCAATGTATCAACTGTTTGTAGTAACTTTTCAATTGGCACCGTAGACCAGTCAGTGCCATCAAGTGCTGCGTTCAACTTATCTACATACGTTTGGTGGTGCTTTGCATGATGCAATCGCATAATATCTTCGCTAATAGCAGGCGCCAAGGCATTGTAGGCGTACGGTAGCGCTGGTAGTGTGTGCATGATAAAATCCCCTTTTAACTATTGTTGGTTAACCGCTTCGGGCTGTTGAATATCAATAAAATGTTCCACCTTGTCAGAGGCATAAAGTTCATCTAGCTGCTTAGTAAGCTGCGTAAGCGGTACTTTTACATACGCATAACGAATTTGATTATCATTACTATCAACATGCTGCACGTAGTAATACCCATCGCCAGTTGAAGTACGCACCACACCCGAAACCGCACCTTTTTCTAGGCGCTCAGCGGCTCGAGCCAAACCGCCATCGGAGTTATTTTTATTTACAAAGCCAGAGTCAGAGAACTGCACCCTATCGCCAAGATCATTTGCAATTTGCTCAAGCGACACCTCTTCGCGGAGTTTTGCTTCAACCTGCCCCTTAGTATCACGGGCAGTCTCGTCAATTGCAAACGCTACATCTTGCTTTAAAAGTGCTTTGCGAGTAACCGCGCGGTACTCCGCCCTATCCCAGTGCAGTCTATCTTGCACTACCACATAATAGGCGTTTTCTGAGAGTTCACCACGCTGATCTTCAACTACCGTATCAATCTGTTCGTCGCTGACGTTAATGTCACGCTCTTTAGCAATATCGGCCACGTAGCGATCAGCTACAGCCAACTGCATGGCCTCGTTGCGCTGATAGGCCACAATGCGCGCACCATCTTCAGTAGATTCATCAACTGGCTGCTTATCGTTTAAGACACCCATTGAGCTGCGATAATACAACAGAAAATCACTATACCGCACCAAGTCACCTTCTACCGACGCAACAGGCACCGGCAGCACACGGGTAAATCGGTACAATACATTGCCAGAACTTTTTGCAATATAAAGCTGAAACCACAATAGTCCTAAAAGCAGTGCTGCTACCGCCACGCCGATAATAATTGCGTTGCGTACCAGGCGGTGTCGCGCATACTGCATAGGATACTTAAAGCGACGACCTTCGGCCAAAATTCGCTCACGGTGTTCTGCAACCGTCTCGTTGGTAATTCGTGACGGCGTTTTTGCAGTTCGCGAATCCCGTTTGGGCAGTTTAATTGGAATCTTCACTACGCTCTCCCTTTTCCTTTTCTAATGAATCAGCGGCCGCATCCTGAAGTTTATTATAAATTTTATCCGGGTGTTCGACATTCTTAATTACAAGGTCGCCCACAATGGTTTGTATTACTATTGTACCAAATCCAAAAATCTCACCGCTAAAACCCGGTACATTGTAACTAATATTTTGAATTTTTGATAAGCGCAACTCAATTACATCTTTACCAAAAAATCCTTTTTGCGTAATTTGGCGAATCCGCTGATCGGTTACAAGGTAATAGGTGTAGTACCACATTAAAAAATAGTAGCTAAACAGCAGTAACCCTAACACAAGACCGCCTACAGGCAGTAAAAATAGCCACAATTGTGTTTGCCAAATAAGCGGTGGAATACTTGTAAGAGCCAGTGGAATTAACAGCGCATAAAACCCTTTTCGCATGGCAATAATATGACGACGGAACATAAATAAAAACCTCTCGTCATCGCGCTGACCTTCAAACACTTTTTCTTCTGTGTGGCTTGGTGCTGTCATAATATGTACAATTTAGTGGTACCCCGGGCAGGACTCGAACCTGCAACCATATCCTTAGGACGGATCTACTCTATCCAGTTGAGCTACCAGGGCGCCTTATTAGTATAGCAAACTTAGCGAGTAAACTTTTCGTGAAGTGAACTGTATTCGCTTAACTCTTTGTCACTAAACCAGTGAGCGATTTCCTGCTTAGCCTCATCTGAATCGCCCGACGCGTGGATAAGGTTAGGTACGCCCTTTTCGCAGCTATCGGCGTAGCCAAAACTCATGTGCGAATAGTCGCCTCGAATTGTTCCCATGTCGGCAGATTTAGGTTCAGTTGGACCAACAATTTTACGAACAAGCGGCACTGCCTCTACGCCTTCAAGCACCATAGCAATAACCGGACCGTCCATCATAAAATCTAGGGTTACATTAAAAGTATCTTCGCCGCGACGCGTTACCATTTTGCCGATGTCTTCATAGTGTTCGTAATAATGATCGCGACTCGGTGCGGCCATTTTAATTCCGACAATTTTTAAACCAACTCGCTCAAAACGGCTCATAATCTCACCGACAATACCACGCTGCACAGCATCAGGCTTAAAAATTACTAGAGTTCTTTCAACTCCACAAAAATTTGTTTCAGACATATTTTATGTACTCCGGTTAATTGCTTATTTTACCTACCAGTATACCAAACCCATTCCAATAGATGTAATTTTTCATTTGAATACATTATTTGTTCAAAATTTACCTCTGTTAATATTTTATTACCTACAGTTTTGTAGTACACTAAACTACATGGAAGTATCTTCACTTATTAAAGACTTTGTCGAGTCGATTGAGGTCGAGCGTGGCCGAGCAGCCCGTACTGCCGAAAACTACGATCATTACCTGCTACGATTTCTCGATTTCGCCGGCTACGATCTTAGGCCAGAAGATATTACTAGCGAACTCGTGCGCAAGTTTCGTTTGTGGCTTAATAGATTTAAATCCGAAAATGGTGAAAATTTAGCGCTTATTACTCAAAGCTATCACCTAATCGCCTTGCGCGGTTTTCTGCAATACCTTTCAAAACGCGACATAATAAGTCTTAGTCCAGAAAAAATTGAACTACCAAAGGTTGCTCGAAAACAGGTGGTGTTTCTTCATTTTGATGAGATTGAACGTTTGCTTGAGCAAATTCCACTCGACAGCGAACAGGGACTTCGTGATCGCGCGATTGTTGAACTATTATTTTCTAGCGGACTACGTGTATCGGAGCTAGTTAATCTAAACCGTGATCACGTAAATACTACCCGTCGCGAATTTATGGTTCGCGGAAAAGGTCAGAAAGATAGGCCGGTTTTTATTGGCCAAGCAGCAGCTGCGCGCGTAGAAGATTATCTTGCTGCCCGAACCGATTCTCTCCCGCCCTTATTTTTAGGCTATAGCCGTACGACACTTAGTGACACTACCGGTGATTACCGACGATTAACAGCGCGTAGTATTCAGCGTATTGTATCGAAGTATGCTCGTCTTGCTGGTATTACTAAAAAAGTTAGCCCGCACACTATGCGCCACAGCTTTGCCACCGATCTACTAATGAACGGCGCTGATATTCGAAGCGTACAAAGTATGCTAGGTCATAGCAACATTGCTACCACTCAAGTTTACACGCACGTAACCGACGAACATTTACGCGAAGTCTATGAACGTTTTCATAGCGACGCGTCGTAAAGATTAGTTTGGTCGGCACAATCCTGGCGTCACACCGGCGTCTTCTACATCAAAATCTTTACACAAGCTGCCGCTTACTTCTAAAGCCGCCTCTGGATAGGCGAAGTCACCGCCGTACTGTAAACGGGCTTCTACTCGGCGAAAAATATCATTGGTACGCCCTGTTGAATCGACACGCGGCTGTACGCCATCAAATGAAACCGGATTTTGTGCATCATCATAAAGTGTAACTCGAATATCTGCACCACGATACAGTGCACTCAAACGAAGAAACGCCGTCTCTGAGCCGCTTGCAACAGTATCGCCGTCAGGTAGCTGCAAGCGTACGCTACAGGCATACTGACCATTATTGTACCGTGCGCTCGAGCAGGCCGCCTGAAGTGGTTGCGCCGATCGCTCACCCACACTATCACCGATTGAGTCGTCCGACATGCGTGTGTAAAATTGCCCAATAGACGGCTGTGCCGCCACCTGTTGCTCGGTAGCGTTAATCGTGCCAGGTTGAATAAACTGGGTTTCTCCGGTGCTGGCGCTACCTGAAGCATTTAGTTCATTAAGCCTAAAGTTTTCGCCGGGATTAATAAGCTGAGCCCTGAGTAGCGAAGGAGAGTTTGCACCCCAATTGGCTTTTTCGGGGAGCGTGCGATTGGTGGTGCCAATTGGCGGACGCGTGAGCGCCTGACGACCCTCGGAGGCTGACTGTCGGTACCATTCCACCTGAATGTAACGCACAGCGCCAGTTGCTTTAAGTGGAATCATGGTACTCACCTCTTCGTTTAAGGTAGCCAAGTAATCTGGAGTATCGGGGGCGATAATCACGCAGGTGTGCGCCTGATCAAGATCGCGACCACTTCCACCAGTGGATTGAATTGGCACTTCAGCTTCACCCCGTACCGCCCCAAGTATTCCAGAGGCATTGACGGTTGAGCACTGGCCAGCGGCAATCGCGGCACATGCGGTAGCATTATTACTATTACACTCCGCTAGCACACGCTTAGCATCTTCAACACCCGATAGCGCCGAGTCGTAGGCGCTCTGCGACAGATCGTTGTCGTTGGCCTGTAGCTGCTCACGCATCATAAGCCGCACGTAGCTCATTGTCATTACTAGTAGCAGCATAGCGGCAAAAATAACGATAAAGATTGATACCGCTCCTGATTGCTTTGCGTGTCGTGCTGTCATTTTGCCTCTCCTACTTTACATTGGTAGCACGGACAAAGAACGTGAACGTACTGACCGCACAATAATTATTATTTGCATTTGCATTGGTGCTACCGCTCATTGAGCACTGCCGATCATTACCGCTACCGTCAAAGGCCGAAGTGTCACTTGTACCCAAACGCAACGTCACATTTCGGAGGCGCTGATTACCAGACGACGCCAACTCTGCCACCTCTAACGAATGAACGGCAAGCCGTGAAGGGTTTTGACTGTTGCCGCTGGCATCGCCCAGTAGATCAACCGTCTCATCAGTGGTAGCAACCTGCATAGCAAAAGCACCGCCACCGTTTTGCGCACACACTGTGCGATTGGTATCTTTTACACGAAGAAGTCGCACCGGCTCAGAAGAACCTGCGGTTCGCACCAGTGTAGCCGATGGATTATTTAACCCATCAGCCGTATTCCACACATAGCTGTACTCGCCTAAACACAATCTTCCCCACGCAGCTGTGGCATTATTTGGACCACTAAACACCGTTACGTTTGATTGATCAGCCTGAAGAAGATCACGACGCAGTAAATCGGTTACCTCGCGGCCAGTTTGATTCACGAGCTGCATCGTCGTACCTTTAGCGTATATATTGCTCAAAAAAATTGCTGTAGAGGCAACCGCTAACAGCAGCATAGACACGAATGCCATAGATAATACAAGCTCGATAATTGTAAACCCGGCCTTAGACTGCTTAATTGACTGGTTCATATACCCTCACTAATGTATTTAATGTCACCGGCACACTACTACCAGGCGAATTCCAGCACGATTGTATATACACGTCGTAGGCCTGAGCTGCTGAGCCACCGCCCGCTACGCTTTCGGCACGACGAATATCCATCCACAAACCTTCGGCCCGACTATTTTCAGCCGACGGCGCTACCTGCAACTGACTGTAGGTGGCAGCACTCGAAAGCGCTGATTCGTTGAGAAGTGCGATATTGTTGGATTGATCAGCCGCTGTGCTACTGCCTGGTGCCAAAAGAAACTTGTTTGTAAACGCAACTGGGCACGTACCCCAGCTTGTTTGCACCGGTGTAGTAACGGCACGACTGCGCATTTGCTGCCATAATTGCCCATAGGTAGAGGCTGGCTCTTGCAGGTAGCTATCGTGCACAAATCGTACCATATCGGCCTGAGCATCAATCTGCTGGCGCACTAGGGTTACTTCAAGCGAGCGCTGAGAGAGCGCCGTACCTGTATTCATTATAGTAATTGCCCCCACGGCCACCATACTAAAAGTAGCGAAGGCAAACATCACCTCAATAATTGTATCGCCACGGCTTATCGACATATATCCTCCGAGGCAAAATCAACTCCACCACTACCACCGGCGTTTCGGGCAATAGTTACACCGGTACGCACGCCGTCGCCCACTAACCCGCCACCGTTAATACACACGATTAGTTGCTGAGCAGAGGCGTCAGAAAGAAGCTGGTTACGAATAAAGGCGGTTCGATTTGAGGGGGCTTGACCGTTATGCACAAAGGTACGCACGCTACCGCTAAGAGGTGAACGTACAATTAGTACGGCAAAGTTTGTAAACACTCTACTAGAATCTACCTGCGCATAGGTTGCTTGCCACTGTAAATTGCGTTCGTTAATTGCCATTTTATCACCCTCGGTCGTCTCTACTACTAGATCGGCGGCCTGTAGCGCCTGCAAGTCACCACCGGTAAAGGTTTCACGACGCACCTCGCGTGTAGCAAAAACTGGCTGCGAAACGAAACCACTACCATCACCATTCGATATAAGTAAACGGCCAACAATTGCACAACTCTGGTGCGTCCCGCGTTCCATGTTTGTCAGCGGACCACTTGAGCGTACTACTCCACCGCTTGGCGTACAAGAATATTCACCAGCGCGATCATTCGCTACATTTGTTACACTGCTGTATTCGTCGCGGAAATCACTCACGTGCGTATTAACCGCATCTTTATAACGCTGTGAATTAATCGAGGCACCAATCCCGCCCATAAGTCCAATCGTTAACGCTCCCGATATAGCCAAAAACATTACGACCTCAATAATCGTAAAGCCAGCAGCGCGTAAAGGTGTAGAGCGAATCATATTAGTGCTTATTATAGCACCATGAGGCTTATGCTAAAAGATAACAAAATACTGCTCGATAAAGTTGGTTACCCACGGAGCAGCCAGAAAAGTAATTACAAAACCCGCAATTAGCATTGGTCCAAATGGCACCCGAGCAGTGCGACTTAGTTTTCGCGTAAGTAAGCCCGGAAGCACAATTAAACAGCCAATAAAATTTGCCAAAAATAGTGCAATAAAGGCGAGTTTCCAATCAAGAAGAAATAACGCTAATCCAAGACCTAACTTTACATCACCAAATCCTATCCACTCACCTTTTGACACAAGATACAGAGCTAAGTATACGCCGCTTAAAATACCAATCGCACCGGCGAGTGAAATAATATCTTGAAACAAAGACTCGCTGCCATATAGCGACAATCCAGCGTACACCACCCCTAGCCCAATGAATATTCCCATAAATATATCGGGCAAAAGAAACCATTTTTGATCATAGACAAATAATCCGACCAGTGTAGCAGCTGCTAATAGCCATGCACCAAATAAGGCAGCGTCAATAATTGTTGGCTCTGGATTAAAATGCAGCCACACTAGTGCTGAAATAACATACACTACTGCTAGTAATAGTTCGCTCAATAATTCGGTTTTACCAATTGGTGCGCGGCAGTACCGACATTTTCCACCTACGCTCAACCAGCTCACAACTGGCAGTAAATCGTACCAGCGTAGTTGTTTTGCACACGATAAGCAACGGGAACGATCGTGGGTGCCTTTGCCTGCTAGTAACTGTGCTAATTTCGCTAATTCGCGTTTGTTTTCTGCAGTCGTAGCCATACTCTCATCGCCACTGGCAATATCACTCTCTAGTTGACGAGCGCGTACACGCCATACCTGCGCCACCATAAAACTAGCAAGTACCGCACCTAGTACACCAAGTAAAACCACTGCAACCTCTTCAAGATACATCATATAACCATAAGTATAACAAAAACCTCCCTGTTTAGGGAGGTTTTTAGTGTGTCCTAAATTGGAACGCTTACTGGTTGTCTTGACAGAAGACGCCAGAACCTTCTAGCTGTACACGAACCGCCACGCTGCGACTACCGGCACCACTTTGAAGACTTTCACCGTTACACTTACTACCCACAACATACTGCATATTAACCCCACTTGGGTCATTGCCACTAAAATTATAGTTCTCTCCAGACTGTGGGTCTTGGAATTCACCCTCATCTACTTTAAGGTAATCTCGTCGAAAATCACCACGAGCTTGCGAAAGTGACGGTACTCGACCGTTATTGTTTGTCTGGTACGAATTAATCTGTGAAATCACCCGTGCTACGTCATCGCGACGCTGAGTATCTCGCTGTGAACGCTGAAGTGCTGGCAGTGCAATAAACACCATCAAAAAGATCAATCCAGCAATTGCAAGCACCAATACAACCTCAATAATTGTAAATCCTTGCTTGGTTTGTTTTTGTACGTTCATGTGAAGTATTTCCACCCTTTCTATGAACTAATATTTTTCTACGTTATTCTATGACGCTAACGCTTAGGCTTAGCATACTAAACTTATCTGGATTCGTCCAGCACTTTTTTACCTAATCCACCTATGCACCAATCGTGTCTACCAGGCTGTAGATTGGGAACAAAATCGCCCCTACCATACCGCCGGCTACCACGGCCAATACTACCATAAGTATCGGTTCAATGGCGGTAGAAATTGCTTTAATCTCCTCATCTAGCTCATCTTCGTAAATTTGCGCCGTCTTTCCCATCATGTCGTCGATTTTACCGGATTGTTCACCAATCTTAATCATTTGCGGCACCATTGGCAAAATGTAATCTTCGGGCTTAAGAGCCGAGGAAAGCGCCTTACCGCCTTTAACCTTTTCGGCGGCTCGTTCAATACTGGCCGATACGTAGGTATTATTCACCGATCGTGCCGTAATATGCAACATATCAAGCATCGCTACTCCAGTAGAGAGCAGCGTTTGACCGGTGCGTGTAAAGCGCGACATATACAGTTTACGAAACATATTTTTAAACATTGGCACATTAAGTTTAAACGCATCAAGCGAACGAATACCCGATTCAGTTTTTGTCCACTGTAAGAAAAAGTAACCGCCAATTACGATAACCAGCACTACTACCCACCAAAAAGTCATAAGAAAGTTGGCAGCGTTTACCATAATTTGCGTTAATAACGGTAGATTTTGACCAAGATCTTCGTATAACTGCTCGACTTGTGGCACTACCGCAATTAGCATGTAAACGATTACCAGCGCAATTACCGCAAGTACAATCAGAGGGTACACCAATGCGCCACGAATTTTGCGCATCACAGCAGCATCTTTCTCCTGTTGAGCAGCAATTCGCTTTAAGGCGTCATCAAGCGTACCCGATACCTCACCAGCCGATACCAGCGCAATCACCACCTGATCAAACGCATCTGGGTGCTTACTAAAGGCCACCGAAAGCTGCTGACCGCCTTCAATGTCTACAATAATGTCTTCTACTACCGCCTTCATACGCTTGTTTTGGGTTTGCTCTACTACTGTGCGCATACTTTGAGCCAGGGGTAAGCCAGCGCCAATTAGCGTAGCCAGTTGACGCATAAACACAATGCGGTCTTTAGTAGTAATACGATTAGCCAACTGCTTAATTGGATTAGACGACTCGTCATCGGCTTCAATTTTTAGCGGAATATAACCTTGTTCATTTAAAAGCTTGGCAGCCGAATGTTCGCTTTCGGCTTGAATATCCGACTTAATAATTTTATTCGTTGCACTATCGCGGGCTTCGTAAGTAAATTTTTTCATTTTTTCTCTTTAGGCTACTTAAGGCGCTAACCGCGCATTAAGCGTTCAAACTCCGTTAGATCTACTGCATATTCACGTGCGCTATCGTAGGTAATCGTACCGCTTTGTACCAAGTTTACTAGCGTGCGATCCATTGTTTGCATTCCCTGATCAGCACCAGTTTGAATCACCGCATCAAGCTGGTGACTCTTTCCTTCGCGAATAATATTTCGCACCGCCGGATTGGCCACCAACACTTCGGCAGCTACTACGCGCCCGCCTCCAATGGCTGGTACGAGGCGCTGTGAACAAATTCCCATAAGAATGTTTGCTAACTGTGAGCGAATTTGCGGCTGCTGGTGTGGCGGGAAGACGTCAATCATACGGTCGATTGACTGCGCCGCCGAGTTGGTGTGTAGCGTTGCAAACACAAGGTGTCCGGTTTCGGCAATCGTAATGGCAGCACTAATGGTCTCAAGGTCACGCATCTCACCAATCAACACTACGTCAGGGTCTTGGCGAAGGCTGGAGCGCAGCGCGGCTGAGAACGAGTAGGTATCGTAGTGAACCTCTCGCTGCACTACCACTGATTTTTTGGATTTATGCGTAAACTCAATCGGATCTTCAATGGTAATAATATGCTGAGCACGTTCGGTGTTTACCTTATCTACTAGCGCAGCCAAGGTGGTTGATTTACCAGATCCAGTTGGCCCCGTTACCAGCACAAGACCGCGGGGGTAATCGGCAAACGAGTTAACAATTTGCGGCATACCAAGCTCTACCGTGGTTTTAATCTCGTTAGGAATAAGACGCAGCGCGGCCGCCATGTTACCGCGCTCGTGAAAGGCATTTACACGAAAGCGCCCAAGCGTACCAAAGGCAAAGCTAAAGTCAAACTCTTTGTCTTTATTTAAAATTTGCTTCTGATCATCGTCTAAAATTTGATAGACTAAAGTTTCAACGTTTGATTCATCTAACGCTGGCTGGCCAGCAACTGGCACCAACGAGCCATCAACGCGCAGCATCGGCGGCAGACCAACTTGCAAATGAAGATCTGAGGCGCGCTTTCTTACTACTTCTTCTAGTAGCACCTCTATTCGTAAATCAGTTCCGTTCATGTTCCACCCTTTCTTATGCAATATCTGCCGCCACGCGGTTCACTTCTTCCATGGTTGTAATACCCTGCAAGGCTTTTAGATACCCATCTTGGCGCATCGTTACCATACCTTGCGATACGGCGAGGCGTTGAATTTCGGCGCTCGTCGCCCTTTTTACAATTAGTTCTTGGATCGCCTCGTTGACATCCATAACTTCGTACAGTCCCGCACGACCAATGTAGCCGCGAGGAGTTTGAGGGGTATCGTGTCCCTTGACTAAAGTATAAGCGTTTTGACCATGAAGTGGCAAGTCTTTATAACCTAGATCTTGCGAGACGTTAGCAACATCGCTTGGTGATTTTGGTAGCAAATGCCCCACGGTAGTGTTGATATTCTGAGTTTCAATTGGCGTAGAAGAATAACTATCACGTTTTGGTGCTACGCGTCGCACCAGACGCTGACCAATAATAGTATTCACTGTGCTGGCAATCAAGAACGGCTCAATCCCCATGTCTAACAGACGCGGCAACACGCCCGCTGCCGAATTGGTGTGCAAGGTAGAAAAGACAAGGTGTCCGGTAAGCGCTGCTTGCACCGCCAAGTTAGCGGTTTCAGCGTCTCGAATCTCCCCTACCATCACAATATCGGGGTCTTGGCGCAAAATTGAGCGCAGCCCGTTTGCAAAAGTAAGGCCAACTTCGGCATTCACCTGAATCTGGTTCACCCCGGCCATCTTATATTCAACCGGATCCTCTAGCGTTACAATGTTTACGCTATCGTCTTTAATTTCTTTAATTAGCGCGTACAGGCTAGTAGATTTACCAGAACCAGTCGGACCAGAGGTGAGAATCATGCCATTCGGTCGATGCACGCCCTTACGGATAGCTCGGAGCGCTCGTCCGGCATAGCCCATTTCTTCTAGGTTAAAGCTGTTACCCGATTTATCAAGCAAACGAATCACCACCTGTTCACCCCACACTACTGGACTAATGGCAATACGCAGGTCAACCTCTTTGTTATTTACCTTAACTGCAAATTGCCCGTCTTGCGGCACGCGGTGTTCGTCAATTTTGAGGTTAGACAAAATTTTTATACGACTGACTAGTGCTGGTTCAATGCTTTTAGGTAGCTGCATAATTTCGCGTAGTACGCCGTCTACTCGGCAACGAATTTTTAGCGCTGTCTCTAGGGGCTCAATATGTACGTCGCTGGCTCGACTTTTTACGGCGTACTCTAAAATTGTGCTGAGCGCGCGAGAAATCGGCGAATCTTGAACGATGGTTTTAATATCAGCACCATTTTCTTGTGCCACCTCATCTTTCGAGACTTCAGCTGCCACATTTACCGAGGAGAGATCGGTTTTATACTGATCAAGCACATGACGAATACTGGCCTCTGAGGCCATAAAAACTTTTAGCGGCCGCTGAATGCGGTTTGCCAGATAATCGACCGCCTGCACATTATTGGCGTCGAGCATAGCAACCGCCAAACGATTATTCACCTCGGCAAGTGGCACCGCCATAAAACGTTCAGCGATATCGTTTGGCAGTAGGGCTAAAATTTCTTGATCAACCAGACTACTAAGCAAATTAACATACGGAACTCCCGATACCTGCGCGACACCATGCACCATCAACTCTTCATCAATAACGCCTTTAGAAAGCAACTCCTCAAAAAGCGATTTTTTATCTTCTGCGGCACTTGCTTTCGCCGCTTCAATCTGGGACGCCTCTACTAGCCCCTCATCAATAAGGAGCGCGATCAGCTTGTCCTGAGTATCGGCAGTTAGTAGCGCCATGATTGAGCCTGTCTTTCTTTAGTTTCCAATTACAATTTGCACGGTTGGATTAATCGCCTCGGCATTAAATACTTCAGCATCCGGTTCTTCTATGGTTGAAGAAATTTCCTCAACCGTTTTTACCTCACGGCCATCAGGATCGACACCAAGATTAAAAGTGTTGGCTATAAATATAGCGATCAACACGCTCACACCGGCGATAAAAATTGTCATAGCTATATCGGTTTTTTTCATGGCTTTACCACCTCATCTTTTAATTCAATCCGCATTGCTGGCTGGTAGTAGGCTACACCAGAGATATCCATGGTAATCTCGTTTGTATCCGAACCCTGAATTTTAAGTGCCGTAACGTCAATTACCCGAATAGATTTGTTGAAGTTTGCCAAGAGTTGGCGCAAGTTGTCGGCGGTACCACGCGCTACCATTGTAAACTGCAATGGCTGGGCAGGTGTACTTGTATTGATAGCAGATTCCGTCGCCTCATCAACAACCTCAGCCTCGACAGCCGTTTCGGCTGCTTCATCAACAACTGTCTCTACCGATAATTGCTCAATTGATAACCCATCAACTCCTTGAGTTAATTTTTGCTGCAGTGAGGCACCAAGCGCGTCACTATTGCGGTCAGCCGGCAGCGCGTCCAAAATCACCTGAACCGCCCTATCGTCGGGGTTCGATTTAATTGAATTAAGGGCGTCGTTTGCCTGTAGAGCCTGAACTTCCTCTTTTAATGCGTCAATCGAGTCTAAATTCGTCTCAAGAGTTGAGAGAGTTGTACGGCGTTCGCTGTTTACCTTGGCCGTAAAGGCAATTCGCTGCACCATGTGATAGCCAATAACTAGCGAAAAACCAATTAATACCGAGGCAATCGCCACAACAATAAACATTGATTTAGCCGAGTTAGCAATTTGCTGACGCTTACGGAGTGCGGCCTGTGGTTTATTGTTCATATTAATTTTCCTCTCCGTTTTCACCGCTACGTAATCCGCCACTAAAGAGACTTTCAGGTACACGCTGGCGTGAATCAGTTACGTCGCGCTCACCTTCTGGCGAAATAACCTTAAGATTGTCTAAATCAGCACGCGTAAGCTCATCGGCATACTCAAAAGTTACGGTAAATTGTAGTACACGCTGACCTTGATTATCTTCGCCAAAAGTTTTTTCTGCTAGGTCGTAGACGTTGTTGGTAAGCGGTACAGTTTGGGTACCTTCGTCGCTTGAATATTGAATTTTAGTGTTTAAAATAGTTTTCTTTAGCGCTTCGAGTGCCTGGTAGCCGTTACTAGCTGTTCCGGTAATAGTGATGGTTTTATCAGCCGGGTTCATGGTTGATTCACTTACCTTAATATTGTTCGGCTCACTCGGGTTTACTACCGCCAGTACGTCAACAAATTGAGCATTTGATCTGGTTTCGCTATGGAGTGTAGCAATGGTAGAAAGCTGGCTTTGGATTGTAACTGTTTTATTTAAGTCCTCTACCGCAAGTAATTCTTTACTCTCTTCTTCAATTCGGGCATCAAGATAATCACCGTAGCGCTCGGCACCAAACCAAGTTACCGCTAAAACTATCACAAGAGCAATCGTACCAATACCAAGCAAAATAGCCAGCGACGACACTACGTTGCGTTGGCGCTGAGCGCGAAGAAGCTCCTGTTTAACATCGGGTACAAGATTAATCTCTATCATTACTTGTCACCCTTTCGTTGTGCGAGACCAATCGCTGTCGTAAATTCGGCCACAATTGGCATAAGCTGTTGCTGGTCGGTTTGCGACACTTTTACTTTTTGCCATGGGTTGGCTTGCACCGCCTGTAGCGCCGTTTTAGTCGCCATATATTCGTTAAAACGCGGTATAACTGCACTAAAACCAGACAGCGACATACCACTTACCACTACGTTTGGATAGCGTGTTTGGAAAAACTTAATCGACTTGACTACTTCGTTGGCAAAGTTATCGAGAGTACTCTCAATCGCTCGCAACACCTGTCCCTCAAGTCGATCTGGGGCAAGTCCAAACTTCAGAATAAATTGTCGGGCTTGATCCTCTTGAACGTTGAGGTTTTGAGATGCTGATTTTACCAGCGAAGAAACGCCGGTTGGGATAGTACGCACAAGCCGCGGAGTGTCGCCATACATTACCGCAAGGTCGGTAGAGACTTCGCCCATGTCCATCACCAGTCGCGCCTCGTTGCCGCTACCGGTTGCTAGCGCACGAACCATGGCAATCGGATCCGGTTCGGCAGCAATTACGTTAAGGCCAAGTCCCTCTACAAACTCTAGTCGCTCCTCAGCGTACGATACAGCCGTGCTTGTAAGAAGTACTTCGTATTTTGACGGATCCTTAAGCGATTCACCAAGCAACGCCCAATCCACCTTCGCCTCGTCAATTGCCATTGGAATATACTGATCAACCTGATATTTCATGGTGGCCTTAAGTTCACCCTCAGATACTTTTGGCACGTCAATTACGGTTGTAAATGTTTTGTTTGATGGCAGCCCAATTGCCACGTTTTTCGTTTTAATACCTGCCTGACCTATTGCCGTCATTATCGACTCGCCAAGCTTACGTTTTGATTCCTCAGAATCGCTCTTAATTACTTTGCTATCAACTGGCACGTACCCGTAGTGCTCCAGATTCCAGTTGTTTTGACCATTCGGCGACAACTGCACTACCCGAATGGCATTTGTGCCAATATCGAGTCCAAAGAATTCGCCCATCCCTTTTATCAATTTCATATTGTCCCTATTATACAGAAGCGCTTATGCTTTTGTGAAGAGGCAGTTTAAAAACGCGGTGGCAATTCGGTAATAGTGGTGGTTTTAATAGCTGCGCCTTGGTTTAAATTACGACTCTGTCCGTACGCCCACAAGTACGCATCGGGGCGCAAATTAATAACTTCGGCTGGAATGTTGGCATAATTTTCATCGACCGGACCCACTCGGTACAAATGCAGCTGGCCAGCCATAACCGGACCATTTATCTTTAGTTGGTCGCGACAATTAGTGCCGTTAACCCCTAATAGATAGCTTGCTGGATACGTAGAGGCGCTTTGCGAGCCTGGACGACAAGTTACCACCCGATCACTCGCCATCAGCCACGCGTCAATCGTGCTAACCGATTCGTTGATGATAATGTTTTCAGCCACAATAACAAGTTGCGGTAGATCGGCAAAGCTCGAATACTCTCTATCCTCGTAGGTAAGATTATTTTCAATAATTACTGTACTATTTGGCGCATACAGCACACGGCTAGCGTTCATGTTTTCGCCATTTGTTAATCGAACCACCGAACCAGTAAGCCGGTAATTGCCCGCACCTGTACCATTAATGTCTACGCTGGTTCCGCCGATCTGTGTAGTGCTAGAGAAGTTACTAATAATATTTGGTGCTGACCCCATACTGTTTGTAGAAAAATAACCGTACCGCCCCTGCGTAGTATTAGAAAATGTTAGCTGGTTTGATGAAGTAATATCGTTGCTTGAACCTTGACGACCAGCTAGCCCCGCTCCACTCGCCGAGGTAATCGCATTCGGTGCAAATGCACCAAACTCCATCCACGAGCCAATCGAGCCATCGGCTTCACTCCGCGAACGCTGTGTAGTAATTGTAGCCGAGGTGTCACCTACTGACCCCATTACGCTACGGCCAACATAGGTGTCGCCGCCATGCACCTGAGCATTTGGCGAGAGCTTAACGGTAAAGCAAAGCGGCGCACCATGGTGCCATGAACCATTTTGGTTATTAGCTGTATTATATCTATCAACAGAAGTCATATAGCACAATCGATCGTTAAATTGCAGGTTCAAGCCTTCAATCGATGTATCCAAATAGCTGGGGTTAGCGCCGGTAATTGGCGTATCCGCACCAGCCGCAAACATCTGACGATCGTTGCCATTGTTCGTTCGCAGTTGATCACACTGAGCACCCGAACGCAGCGACCGAATATAGCGACACCCAGCATCATCGGCAGGTTCTTGCCTAAACTGATATCCCGTAATGTCATCATCACCCTCTTTAAGTACAAAGCGCGTTAGCATGGTTCGGGTTTGGTCTTGCGTGCGGGTGCCGCCAAAGTTCATAACACTCGAACTAACCCGCAACTGGTTCACACCTTTTTTAATTGAGCGCGATTCGCTCGTATTAGTGCGTGGCCATAAGTTGTAGTCAAACGGTATATTTACACAAGCATAATCCGATCGTCCCCATGCCGGATCATTCCAGGCGTTGTCTTGCCAGCTAATTCGCTGACATAGGTTGCGGCCTAAATCGGCATCTCGCACTTGATATCGCAGGCCATTTTGTGTGGTAGGGTTATTTAGTTGAACAAATAAAACGCCAGTAGCACCTCTCCTGCTACCGCTCGGCTCTCTATTGCTGTTCGTCGCGCCACTAAAACCAGTGCGACCAATCAGGTAGTCTACGTCTCGCTCCATATTATTCGGCCCATTGTTACGTAAATCATGCGTCCAGTGTAAAACATCACCCGGGCGCGCCGTTGTTGCAGGATCACCCTGCTGTCTACCAGACGATCTCGTAATGTTATTCACATAGCTTTCACCCCGAACCGACCATTGGTTTGGTGGCGCTAAGCGTGTAATACGAAGCTGTGATATAGCGTTTGGCGATTCGTAAGATGGCAGTGGTGGCCCAAAGGTAAGCGTACGAACGTACATTTCTAGGCGTAACGTACCCGTACCAATATTATTTATATCTAAAATCGCTCGTTGCGGTGGTGCAGTAAAATTATTACCGCCACCCGTATTTGGATACCCAATAGTACCGCCAATTCGCCTGTTAGTTGAACTATACTGTCCGCTCGCCGATGACGAATACCACCCATTACAGTACCGTCCGGCTGCATGCACCAGCACCGGTACAGACGTAGCGTTGTGACTTACTGTCATATTAGTTGAGCCATCTAGTGCGGTAACCCATACCATGTCTCCTAAACCAGGCATCTGGCCAACACTTCGACAAAAATCTGCTCCCCACCGATGGGCGTTAGCATAGCTTGGCGGGTTATAGTTAGCATCGTTTGGCGCTAACTGCGCCTGTGCCGGTAACCCAAAAAAAGCACTAACAACTGTTAGTCCAAATGCAGCAATGAGTGCTCCCCTAAAAATCTGCAGTCTACTCATTACTGGCTTCCATAAATTGCCCTACCGAATCGCGCTGATTCTCATACAGCGGCGCTAACTCTCGCACCGATTCATCGTCAGATGAGCGGGCAACTTGGGCTGCTTTTGTGTAAGATTCTTGAGCTAAACTGTAGTTTTCAGCCACTAGCGCCACTCGCGCCAAAAGCGAATAGTGGCCATGAGTAGGTGCTATTTCAATCAAGTCGCGCGCAGCACGCTCGGCAACTTTATATTTTTGAGCCACCAGCGCCATTTCAGTTTTTTGATTAAGCAATAATAATTTATCCTCATTACCCTGCGCCGCATCAACCTTTTCTGTTATATAACGCTCAGCATCCTCATCTCTTCCGGCCTCTAGATAGGCTAAATATACCGACTGTACGTCACCACTTCCTACAATATTCGCCTCAGTTGCTACAGATTCTGACTCGGCATAGTTTGGTAACAGCTTAGCTGCATCGTCACTGACTGCAATAAATCTAAAATAACCATACGTTAAAGCACCTACCGCGATAAGCATAAGCACCACGGCCACTATAAGTACGTATTTTTTACGACTTTTTTTGTTTGTCGAAACCATACCACAAGCATAATACATCTAGGGTACACCACGCAAGCAACTTGGTTTTAAAACTGCCCTTATGTTCAAATATAAAATAGCTTACGTACCTCTTATTTGAACATAAAAGAGTGACGCCGAGTGGCGTTCGTTAAGGTACTTAATTTCCCTCACACGAACGCCACCCGGCGAATTACCCTACTGTTCCCTTCTACTTGTTGAACTTCTCTCGGCGGCTGAGGCCGGTAGCGACCGCTGCGCCGGCGCCCATCAGGGTGATGACCCCGAGAGCCACGGCCGCATTCATAGCACCGTCCTTGGCAGCGGTGTCGACGTTGAGGCCGTCGTTGGTGCCGGCCTCCAGCTTGAGGTTGTCACCTGCGAACAGGTGGCCCGGCACCTCGGCCGGGCTGGGCGAATTCGGCGCCAGGAAGAGCGGGGTGTGCTCTGCCTTCGCGGCTGCCTTGGCCTCAGAATCGGCCTTGGCGTCCACGAAGCTCCAGACGCTGTTGTCCACCACCACGCTGGGGTTGCCGGCGTGGTGCTTGTCGAACGGAACAGGTGCCTTGTGGGGCGTCGTGCCGTCCGTCTTGTCGCCACCGGTGTTGCCACCGTTGTCGTCGGAGTCGTCGTCCTCGTCCTTGTCGTCACCGTCGCCGGTGCCCGGGTTGGTCGGATCGGGGTTGGTTCCCCCGTCGCCACCGGTGTTGCCACCGTTGTCGTCGGAGTCGTCGTCCTCGTCCTTGTCGTCACCGTCGCCGGTGCCCGGGTTGGTCGGATCGGGGTTGGTTCCCCCGTCGCCACCGGTGTTGCCACCGTTGTCGTCGGAGTCGTCGTCCTCGTCCTTGTCGTCACCGTCGCCGGTGCCCGGGTTGGTCGGATCGGGGTTGGTTCCCCCGTCGCCACCGGTGTTGCCACCGTTGTCGTCGGAGTCCGGGTTGAAACCATCCGGCAGCACGAGCTGCTTGAACCAGATGTTCGTCGACTGACCCTTGTAGTTGTGGAAGAAGCGAACTTCCGAACCCGGAAGCAACGGCCCCTCCTCGGTCACGGTCACGTAAACCGTGAGGATTCCATCCACGGCGTCCTCGGGGTCGAAGTGCCAGAGGTAATAGTTCTCACCGCTGGGGGTCCAGATGTCGATCGAAACCGTCTCGTGCTCGCCGAAAACGGACCCGGAGATGTCGGCAGTGATCAGAAGCTGATCACCCGCCGGCTCGGCATTTAGCACCACCGAGTAGTTGGCCGGATCGAACCAGTCGTACTCCTCGCGCTCTCCGCCTTCACCCACCGGGATCACGTAGTCACGCGTCATCCCCTCCAGCAGCGTCTGGTTGCCCTGCGCGTCGGTGAGGTAGAACATCAGCGTGACCAGCGAGGCCTCGGAGGCCTCGACTGGGTACTGAACAGCGATCAAGCCGTTCTCGTTGGCGACGTGATCGGTCGTCAGGCCGGTTCCGTGGTGGTAGCTCTTCACCGTCACGTAGGTGCCATCCACGCCGGTGTCGACGTTGGTGATGGCGATGAAGGTGTAGCCGCTGGCGTTCTCGAAGTACTCGAACTCAGGCGTGAAACCCGCCGGAGGCGGACCCTCCACCTGAACCTCCTCCTTCGGGACCTCCGGGGAATTGGAAACGGGCGGCTGCTCGTTGAGCGCGGGAACGGATGCGTTCTGCAACTCGTCGACGATCGGCACCTCGACCACCTGCTGCACCGGCGAGTTGACCTCGTTGGTGGGAGCAGGCGGCAAGACCTCAGCCGGCGGCTCGACCGTGGTGGTCGAATCGAGGCTGGGAGCCGGCGACGAATCCACCACAGAGGCGGACTTGGTCTCCGGATCGGTCGTCGTTGCGACGTCCGTAGCAACGGTGTCCGTCGTCTCGCCGACCGGCAGCTGGGTGGCACCCTGCAGCGTCTCGTCGAGCACGGGCTCGAGCATGACACCTTCGGTAGCCGCCGCCGGCAGCATCGGAACGGAGATCAGACCGCCAGCCACAAGAGCGGCCAGCGAGATGGTACGGGGGGAACGCTTGGAATCGCTCACGGCGATTCTCCTTCCTAAGAAAACAGCGTAACCGGCTGGTCACGCATAAAACGGATTGATTGACAAAAAATAGTAGGAACAAATTGGGTATTTCAAGGTGCGATTCAACATACATAACTGGCTGTCATGACGGTTGCACACTCACTTATAACATTAGCATGTTTTTAAAGATTTGTAAATAGCTTAAGTAAGTTTGTCAAGCTATTTTAGTTGTAATATATACAAAATAAAATTGTTACTATTAACCACATTATTTTATATACATTGAGAGCGCCGAGGGGCCACGTAAGAGTCGGTACGGCTGGTTTGCCGTAGTCTCGTTACATGGCGCCACTCGGCGACATCTACATCAGGTTACTCCCTCCTACATCTTAGCGGGCGTTGAACGCCAGCCGCACGGTCTGGCGGGTAGCCGGGTCGTAGCGGAAGCGCGCCCGCTCGGCGTCCAGGTAGGTGTACTTCTTGCCGCTCACCGTCAGCTGGTACTCGTCGGACTTGACGGCACCGTTGTGGTTCTTGCCACCGCTGTTGGTGTACAGGCCGTAGATGGCACCCTTGATGTGGTGCGCACCGTGAGCCGAGGTCCACTGGATCTCGCTGATGGAGCCGTTGATGCTGAACTGCTGCGAGGCCACCAGAGTAGCGCCCGCGTGCCTGCCGTTGGTGCCGTTGATCTCGGCCCCGGTCGCGAAGCCGACGACGTCGCTGCCACCGAGAGCCCAGTACTTGGACTTGATGGCGCCCTTCAGGAGGTAGCCGTCGACGATCATGGCCGAGTTCGGGGCGATCACCACGTACTGACCCGTCTGGGGATCCTGCAGCGTGACGATGTTCTCCGTCGAGTTGACCATGACGGTCTTGGTCTGGTCCCCGTTGTTCACAGGGGCGACCAAGACGCCGTTGACCCTCTGGATGGCGTCGCCGACGGAGCGGACGTAGCCGCCCTGCAGCGACGACGCCAGCGCGTAGGCGTTGGTGTCGAGCACCACACCGTTGGGCGCCGGCACGAAGTCGGGCCCACCGGTGAGCAGGTGCCTGCCGAGCACGAAGGTGTACTCGTTCACCGCCTTGCTGGCGTTGGTGTTGCTCAGCGGCTGGTTGATGCCCTGCACGGTCTGGCCGACCGTGGGGACGGTCGGAACAGCCGCGTTGGCCGGAACCACGCCACCGATCAGCAGACCGGTGAGAGCCACGCCGCTGGTGATGGCGACAACGAAACGACGGGGGAAACGGGGGGTGGTGTTCACAATGAACTCTTTCCTACTAATGGGGGTTAGGAGTAGTGCATGTAGATGTTAAAGCGTGTGTCTTCCCTCTCTACACGCGGTAAGGGAGCGCAAAACACACAAAAGCAATATTAACATAAAAACATGGTTAAGTAAATAGTCTAGATTGTAAACTACTCATAGTACACGACGACAAGTGTATGCAGTTTTGGCGGTGTAATTCTTTACCAATCGCTCATATTAGCCATTCTCTTTATCCCCTGTTAAAATACTAGTATGAGTTTATCAATCGGCATAGTGAGTTCTTAACACAACTACCTTTTGAACTAAAAATAGCTATGCCACCTACCGATTCAGGTAATAGAGGTTATTCTGACAAATATATCAACCGTCTTAAAGTAAACCTATCAATGTAACTAAGTATTTCTCTTAAAGCTATGGAAATCAGATATAGTCAGAAGCTGCAACAGAACAAATCCTTCTTGAACTTTTCGAAGCACTATTAAAAGTAAAGTGCTTTAATTTCTATACTGGTACGCCCGAACTGATACTCCGCACATTACATACGCTGTATAATCTGAATATGTCCAAAAAGAAGATATACGGAAATTGCAGAATCTGTGGTATTGAAAAAAAGCTAACTCAAGAGCATTACATTCCTCGTGCAGCCGGAGGAGCAATGAAATTAAAACTGTATAAAGGCGAAGAGTTGATGAAAACTCTTCACAATGATAAAGACGGCAAAAACTATAAGCCTAAAGGTATCTTCAAGCAGAATGGATTGGCGGAGTATACCCTTTGCAAAGAATGTAACGAGTATTCAGGTTTGTACTATGACAAAGATTTTGCTCTCTTTTATAACATCATTCACTTCGGTGTACAGCGAAATATTAATATTCCAGAACATACCACTACTGAACAATACCTACGTGGTAAATCTATGAAGATGACCTTAAAAAAACTAAAACCGTTCAACATTGCCAAGCGTATACTGGTATCCTTTAGCTCAGTAGAGCACGCTGGATTAACGGAAAGAAATTCTGAAATTCGTAAAGCACTTTTAGATAAATACTATACTCCTCAGACTGATGACTTCGGTATATATCTGAGTTTACACATAGGAAATAGCTTACACTACGGAACCATTGCAACATTGAATCTAAACGGAAAAATATCCGCCTTCGCAGGTATTGAAAACGATTTCATAGCCTTATACCTTACGACCGACACAAATACTAAAGCAAAAGGACTAGAAGGTTGTCTGGATATAACGCATTGGCTAACCGACTTCGAATACGATGAAGAACAAGATATTGAGCTAGACCTCAGTTTCAACCAGTCCAAAAATATAATGTTTCCAGTAGGTTGATAACTATTCAGGCTTATATTCAACTAGGTATATTTTATCTACTACAGTATTTGGGAAGTCCTCCAAATAATCAGTAATTGCTTGCTCAGCAATAGGCTTAGCTTCTTCAAGGGGGTATCCATATATCCCAGTAGATATATAAGGGAAAGCAATCGAAGTTATATTGTTTTCCTCTGCAATCCTCATTGACTCATAGTAACAACTGTACAAAACAGCAGACTCTTCGCCCTGATGCTGGCCGTATATTGGACCTACGGTGTGTATTACAAACTTTGCAGGTAAATTATAGCCGCCAGTTATCTTTGCTTCACCTCTCAAGCAATAGCCTAATTTACGACATTCCTTGTCAATCCTAGGTCCTGCTGCTTCATGTATCATTCCACACAGCCCTGCTCCACCAACAAGCCCTGTATTAGCCGCATTAACGATTGCATCGACTTCCATAGTAGTTAAATCGTCTGTTATATACTTAATCATTTATTTATATTATACCCCTTGAAAGTAGTAATACTCTCCCTATGAAAACAGATGGGCTTTATTCCCATCTGTTTTACATATTATCTATTAGGACTAATAAGTTGACTTCACCCGTCCAATATTCAAGCTATTATATAAACCTTAAACCCTCATTATCAGTGGTGTATCAGTGACAGATTCGTTTTCTAGTACTCTATTATTTAGCAGTTAATCGTTAAAGATACACTATGAATCTTTAACTCAACTTAACTAGATTGATAAGAAAAACGACACCAGTAAGAAACTCAAGCAAGGAAGAAGATAATCATTCTTATTAGAAGGATTCTTTACTACCCATTGTCGTCCTACCATTCCAAGCTTGGCATATTAAAGTTTTAACACAATTGCCTTTCAACAAGCTAAAATTACGTATGCCGAACACAGACCGAGGGGGTCGTGGCTACTCCGATGAGTATATAGCTGGAATTGAACAACAACTCTACACGGCTTGATTTTATGAGCATTTGGCCAAGCAGACCCTTACCCGCCGGGCACTGTGAAAATGATTGACGCCCATAGCACGAGCGAGATAACAATGAGTACCAGTACTATAATCTGAAAAACAGATAGCTTTATCTTTTTCATATTTAGTGCTGTCCTTTCCTGCGCTGTATGTCTCTGATTGATTTTACCTGTTGGTTATGATGTGCTTTATCGGTTGCTAAATAGTCCTTCATTTCCTTATACTGAACTTCATCGCCGAACATACCCATATATTCTAGAACGCCCTCATGAAGCTGTAACAATAAACGAAGAAACTCTTTACCTTTTTCGTTTGCTGGCATAGTAGCCATTTTATCGAGCTCCTTAACTGTAGGCATTCCCGAACTTGTAGGGTACCCATCATGCCCATCTTCTCTAGGAAAATCAGACAAGCTGAGATAGTCCTCATCCCAATCATTTAGCCACTTTGCGTATCTGTCCGCAGTCTTGCCATGCGTCGCCATTACTTCATCCGTCAACTCTTTGCTGTCATCACTAACCTCACCGTGCTGTGCAATATTAGCTAACCCTGTAGCCTGTTGGTTATAAATAATCATCTGCTTGGCAAAGCTAATCTCACTATAGCCGTACTTAGTGGGGTCAGACGGCGGCGTGATATTCTTGCCATTTTCTGTCGTATCGTTATTTGATTGATACGAAGAACTGAGTAGCTTGCCGCCGCCCAATGTGAACCATGCGCCTGCGATTACGCTGACTGTCGCTACCACAGCTAAAATAGCAATGCTAATTCTCCGTACTGTCACTACTTGCATCCTTCAATGCATCATCAATGAGCTTAGAAAATGCCTCGACGCTATTATCAATCTGTTCGATTTTTTTACCGTTTAGAGCAAAGGTTGGCGTGCCGTTGCCGCCGAGTTCTTGCACGGCTTTTAAGTCTGAGGCGATGATAGCCTTGACTTCATCACTCGTTCTATCGGCTTCCAATTTTGTCATATCGAGTCCCATTTCCTCTGCGTATCTATCAAATAAAACCGTCGGGTCGGCTACTACCTGCCACTGCTTTTGTCCTTCAAAAATGTTGTCGTGCATTTCCCAGAACTTACCTTGCTTAGCCGCAGCCTCAGCGTAGCTTGCAGCCATTCGTGCAAACTTGTGGGAACTGCTTATCGGGAAGTGTCGTACTTGGAACTTGACGGTATCCTTATATTTTTCTTTTACCTCTTTCACAGTGGGATAATAGGCATAACAAGCCTCACACTGAAAATCCACAAATTCAGTCAATATTACTTTGGAGTCTGCGTTGCCATAGACATTATTTGAGCCGTTGCTTTTCGGCATGCTTGCTTGATTTGCCTTATTCATTGCAATTAGTCCGCCAAATATTAGTACGATTAGAGCACCAAAGATAATCCAGCCAGTTTTATTCATAATAACGTTATCCTTTCTAGTTTATTGTATTAAGAAAAGATACTCGGCTCAAAAACGCATAACAGAGGTTGTTAAATAAAGCCTATTATTGAAAATCTGACTAGGTCCACGACCAGGTCTTGCAACATATAGAACCGCTAAAGAGACGACGAGAACTACCCACGTTGGTGGCGGCGGGATTGGGTCTCGTTCTAGCTTTCTGACCGTCTTTTGATGAAGTGGTAACTCAGCTTGTGTGTGCGGTTGACATGAGCCAGCGCATGCTACGGTCACCTCGGATACATTAGACAAGGTATGGTGCGACTGCACTAGTCCGCCAAATGTGCATACAAAAATTGTAAGTATAGCAAGAACTAATAAGCAGCTACGAGTGTGTAGCTCGCTCAATCGAGGGTTTAGACGTAAGTCACCCATAATTAACAAATACCTACCCTCATATCAGTCATAATAGTGTCTATTACACCAATTAAAGTAGGCTTACCCAATAGTCGGCCCAGCGTTGGAATAACAGGATAAAGATTACGACATAAGTAACAGCGATAAGTTCAGCTCTGTGGCTTAGTAATTTATTGAGCTTGGTGCCGAGATTTATGTGCTTCTTCTCGATACAATAAGCCGTTGTCAGCCATAACATAGCAAATGTTACCAGCCAAACTAGCATACAGTACAAACAGAGCTTACCAATCTCAAATACCCCCTGATAGAAAAGCCATGAAGCAAAGCCCGCACCAAATACAACGCCTCCCAACAACGCTCGCCACCATGCCCGCTTGAGCTTAATAGCACCTGCCGCTATTGTCATCGCTGCCGCAAAGACGGCTGTGTATGCAAATATACCAATAAACGAGTTAGGTAGCCCTAAAGCACTAGCCTGCGGGCTGGCAATCACTGGCGAACAAGAAACGATAGGGCTCAGGCTACAGCTTGCAACGTGATTTGGTTCGGTCAGTAACTCAATCTTTTCGATAGATAAGATAAAAGAAGCGCTAATACCAATTGCCGCAAGAGTTGTTAGCCAGCGAGCAAGCCGTATATCTGGCTTGACTGGTTTGAGAGCATAATACTGAACGACGATTGTCAGGGCGACAAGCACACTAGCCGCTAAGTAGACGTAGCCTACTTGATTACGCAATACGAAAATAGCGGCGAATAAATAGATAACGGGTAGCACCCAAAAGTAACGTATAAGTGAGTTCTGTACGAGATTCATTCTTAGTTCCATGATAGCACACTAATACCGTCATAATGATGGTAAAATAGACCTTAATATGAGCCACACTCACGAACTCTCCACAAACAACAAAAGCCTTATCTTTGGAATAATCTTGAACGGTGCGTACACCATAGTGGGGTTTGTGTTCGGACTGCTTACTGGCTCGCTTGCCCTCATAGCGGACGCAATTCACAACCTCACTGATAACGTCACGCTCGGTATTTCCCTTGCAGCGAATCGTATAGCCGAACGTAAGGCTAATTCACGAAAGACATTTGGGTATGGACGTGCAACTATTCTTGCTGCTGCCGTTAACGCTAGCTTTCTCATCGGAATAGCGTTATTTATAGTCAATGAATCAGTCCAGCGATTACAGAACCCTGTTGAGGTTGATGGTGGCATTATTGCTGCCGTAGCTTTTGGCGGTATCGTGGTCAATGCCACCGTTGCCTATATGCTGTCGAAGAACCGCCAAGACCTCAATATGCGGAGCGCATTTACCGACCAGTTATTCGACGCACTTTCCTCTCTAGGTGCTATGTTAGCTGGTCTAATAATCATGTTCACTGGTATACAGTTTATTGATACAGTCGTCGCCCTCATTGTTGTGGTACTCTTACTTTACAACACTATTAAGATACTCAAAGAGGCTGCTAATATCTTGCTAGAGGGCGTACCAGACGACGTTGATATTAACCGTATTCAGGCAGCAATTACATCGATTGATAAAGTTAATGAGGTAGACGATATGCATATCTGGGCAATTCGCTCTGGCTACAATACTTTGAGTTGCCATGTCGTTATTGATGAGCAAGAACTAAAAAGCAGCCGAGCTATTGTTGAGACTATAAAGGAAACACTGCGTAGAGAACACGGTATACCACACGCCACAATCGAGATTGAGTTAGAGTCAGACGCTCGACACATATCACACGAGAAACACTAGCAACATAAGTTGTAATTACGGCTCAAGCGACATCGTTACATATTTTCCAATAAATACTTCGTTCTTTAGAAGATAAATATTCTGGCATTCTGTCAAAAACATTCCTTCGATGGGTAGTAGGCGATTCCTTCATTCCATTATCATCGGTTTCTCTTTATTGATACCTTCCACTGCTATCACCCTCCACTATACTTGCTAATGTCCATGACAAATGTTCAGCATCAAACTCAATGCGATAATCGTTCGAGCCGTCACTCATTTCAAAGACATGTATCATACGTTTACCTTTAGTTGTCGGGTGTCTCATACCAAACACTGTAAACACAATCTCCTGTCCTCGAAACCTCATCTTCCAGGGCATACACAAGTCCCTCTCAGCCGTGTTAGCCTGAAAGATGGGTACAATATCAACTCGCTCATTAACCTCGTGTGAGGGGTTCATAAACGTGCCTTAGACATAAGAGTTTTAGCATGTCGTACTGCCAAAAAAGCCTTGAGGCGTTTTTCTAAAATAAAGTCCAACTTTTCAGGCTAGAAGGTTGTCTGTTAGTCTCGATATATTCTGTCCACTGCTGATTCTTTTGAACTTGCTTCATACAATAATTACTCCAATGCTTTAGAAATTAAAAACCAACTAAAACGAGATGTTTAGCTGTACGGGTTTAATTTACAAGGCTATCTGGTGGAGTGTACTAACCATTATAGTATCCTCAAGACAGGGAGCCGAGTATTGTACAAAAACTTTCAGGGACGCTTTGCTAATGCTAGTGTGTATGACGTCTATTAGTATTACATACCCACACAGCAGAATTAGGAAAGTATATGCGGATTAGTAAAATGCGGCTTATCGTCAGAAAAACGAGCAAACTGGCCTTTAGAGATTCTAATATCAACAGCATACGGATTCCACTCGCTAATGGAATATGGTTCTCCATTATTTTCTACCAAGCGTAAGGTATCCCAGCCATTCGGTATATATGCATTAGCGATGGGTTTAAGTTGAAAGAATATTTCTCTTTCGGCAGCTTCTAGTAAATCATTATCTGTATATATCCAGTCAGCAGGTTTGAGTTCGCTCAACTCTGAAAGTATTCTCCACTCGACTTGGTCACCAAAGAAGTATAAATACTGGGTTAAAAGCGGTTGACGGTGTATAGGTCTGCCTGCCTTCCAAAGTTTTTTGTGGTGATTCCAACGACCTGTAATAGAACTGTTAGACTTGCCAACATAGATACACTCACCCGTTGTTTTATTGAACGCACCATAAATACCTTTCGTCATGTATATATCTTAATACGGATAGTCCGTGTTTGATTCAGGAAATATTTTCAGCTAGCGGCTCTTGAACCATTCGCATAAGTACATATCAACAGCTATCGCATACAATAGTAATAATGAGTAGCGAATCACTAACAGACAAACAGGCAGAGCTAGAGATTTTACTTCCAATTGTTGATGAGTACACTCGCTACAAAAAGCCAGAAAAAATACAAATACCTACACCTGTGTTTGATTCAAGCTCCATAATGAGCGGAGAGTCAATGTTCCAAGTACACGAATTATTAAAGATTGAAAAGACACTTCAACGTCTGGAAACCCAAGGACTTATAAAAATTCTCTCTATGTTCGGTACTTTAGACGGAATACGAGTATCTATCGTAGACGTAGATGCTTTACTCGAACAATATAAATTACTCGACGAGTCTATACCCTCAAAAGGTAACCTACCTAGAATTATCTACTCAATGAAAACTGGTGAAGGTAAAATCAACGGCGAAGGTTTCAGGTTATACAGGAAAAAAGACAACCGAAAGTTGTTTGGTAAATTACTTAGTACCCCTAATTACCGTTTAAGCCGCTCGGAAGCAATGAAAGTTGTAAACCTCCGAACAACAGTCAAAGACCCTGATGGAATTAACGATTTTAGCAAAAAAGTTTCAAAACTTCGAGCAGGTTTAAGGGGTCTTAGCAAAGAGCATCTCAGCTATCAGAATAATGTCTTGCAATTATTTGCGGACGTAAAAATAACAGATAAGAATCGTTAAAAAAATCTTTATTCACCTCAAGAATTAGCACCGCATTCGGTTACATTTTCTTCAAAAATGGGCACACAATTAAGAATAGACAAACAGCAAAAAGCATCGTAGCTAATAGTTTGTCCGCTATGGTGCTTACAAGGAAATAAAATGGTTACATCAGAGAAAAAAATAATTGATGTGGCTTCACTCGATTCACTTATGACGCAGTACTTCCCTACTGCAAGGTGGACGGTGGAGAGCATCATACCAGAGGGAGGGCTGACCATATTGTCAGCAGCACCAGGCTCGTTCAAAACGTGGCTAATGCTTGAAATATCTCTCTCGATTGCGGAAGGTAGAAGCCTTTTTGGAAAGTACAGTACCAACAAAACAGGCGTTCTATTTGTAGATGAAGAATCGGGTCCTAGAATGCTACAAGAACGCTTTAAGCAACTAAGTTCTGTTGAAGGTTTGCCGATACACTATACCTCTCGTCAGAATACGAGAGTAACAGAGGCATACGTCGAAAGCCTTTTAGTTATCTGTAAGGAAAAAGAAATCGGCTTAGTGATGTTTGACTCTTTAGTTCGGCTTCATGCAAGCGACGAAAATGCCTCCAAAGATATGTCGGAGTTGTTTAACCTATTTAGACAACTTACAGATAGTGGGCTGTCTGTACTTATCGCACACCACAATAGAAAACCGAGCCAAGGGAACTACAATCCGTCGGGAGATATGAGAGGTAGCTCCGACATACTAGCCGCAGTGGACTGTCACATGGCAATGAGCCGCCAAAATGGCAGTGAATACGTTCTAGTTCAGCAGACTAAAAATCGTTATATGCCAGAAATACGACCCTTCAAGTTACGCTTTGTTTTGGAAGACGAAACTAGCTATTTTGAGTTCATAGGCGAAGAAAAAAATCGGTCAAGTGAACGAGCTGACGACAAACAATATATCGTCGATACATTGAAGAGTAACGAGTCGGATATTACAAAGAAGCTGCTTTATGAGCTACTTGCGAGTAATGGTAAAAAGATTGGTATGAATCGACTTGGTGAATACCTTGAAGAACTAATCGTTGATGAGTTAGTCTTCACCTCCGAAGGTCCAAGAACTGCCGTTTACTACCACATCAGAACCGATACAGGAGTGCGTTAGAAACGTATTACTATATATGACTGATTTTCTAAATGACTCGCAAAAAAAGAAAAACAAAGAACCTACTGTCGTTTATCGACACGTAGAAAAAGAAACGATTCTGATTGAACAAGTATTTAACATGCTGTTCGAAATGGTAGAAGAAAATAACAATCCAACAGATTGATGTTTACAAATACTAATAACTATTTATAATAATAAGTACTATGTCTGAATATAAGTTTTATACAGTTGCGGAAGTTGCAGAAATACTCCAAGTTCACTGGCAAAGCGTGTTGAATTACATTAAGAGCGGCAAGCTGAAAGCGGTGAAATTAGGTAAGGGTTATCGAATAAGTGCCACTTCCCTCTCTAAGTTTATTTCAGACAGTACTAAAAGGAAAAAGCAATGAAAAAAGTAGCAATATATATGCGTGTGAGTACAGCTCACCAAGAAGATGAAGAAACAATTAAAAGCCAATACATGGAGCTTGAAGCTAGAATCTTGGCTGACGGTTATGTACTATCTCCCGACCTAATTTATAAAGATGATGGGTGGAGTGGTGCAATTATTAAAAGACCTGGACTTGATGACTTACGGGCAGATATGCAAAGCAAAAAGTTTGATATTCTATACTTTTATGACCGAGGTCGTATATCCAGAAAATATGTGCATCAGGAAATTATTCTTGGCGAAGCAAAAGATAACGGCATTGAGTGCATCAGTTTACACGACATTAATGGCACTTCTACAGAAGAAGTCCTTATGGGTAGTGTTATGGGTATTTTCCATGAATATGAACGTGTAAAAATAGCAGAGCGTATGCGTATCGGTAAGGTCAGAAAAGTTCGTGAAAATAAGAAGCTACTCGGCTATAATCCAAAGTTTGGTTATGACTACCACCACAGGGTTAAAACTGGTCCAGATGCTAAAGAAGGATACTTCTCTATAAACGAAAAACAAGCAGAAATTGTACGTCAAATCTTCAACTGGATTGCAGAAGGAAAATCTAAGCATGAAGTAAAAAGACTACTTGTTGATGCAGATATGAAACCGCCAAAAGGTCTTCGTGAGCAATGGAGTAGCAGTACACTTGACCGATTAGTAAGAGATACGACCTATATGGGTAAGCACTACTACAACAAAAGCGAGTCAGTTGAGACTAAAAAACCACAGAACCCTGACAAAGAATATCGAAAAGTAGTTAAAGGTAGTCGAGTACAACGCCCCAAAGAAGAATGGCTCGCCATTGATGTTCCTATAATAGTAGAGCCGTCTTTATTCGATAAAGTGCAGGTACAACTAGGTATAAATAAACGGCTTAACTCACGCAATAATAGTAAGAATAAATACTTACTTACGGGACTAATTAAGTGCCCATGTGGCTGTTCTCGTGCGGGCGACCCTGCAAATGGGAGTGCTTATTACAGATGTACCGATAGACTAAATAAGTACCCTCTGCCTCGAACTTGCTACGAAAAAGGAATAAATGTAACTGTCCTCGATTCATTAGTCTGGGAAAACATCAAAGAGCTGCTTGCTAATCCCACTTTAGTTGTACGACAAGCCCAAGGGTGGCAGAAGTCCGCCTCACCTCTCGAACGACGCTCAGATGAGCTAAAGAACCGTCTAAAAGCATTCGACGACGAAGAGGTAAGATATGTAAAAGCTTACGGCAAAGGTACTATGCCTGAAAAGATTTACAAAGAAGTTGTACAAGAACTGAACGAGAAACGTGAAGCATTAGTCTATGAACTGAATGCTATTGAGGCTGAGTTAATGAATAAGACCCCTGTACCTATGGAACAACTTGTTGACGGTGTGGTAAAATTAGTAGGAAAACTGAGTTTTAATGACAAGAGAAAAGTAATCGAAAAACTGGTTACAAGTATTGTTGCAACGAAAGAAGAAATTACTATATGGGGATTATTACCAATTCCAACGTCAGAACAGGTTGTGTTAAATGTTAACCATTGGCATCGTCGGCCTACCAAACGTCGGCAAATCTACCCTTTTTAACGCCTTAACTAATAATGACATTTTGGCAGCTAATTACCCGTTTGCAACCATCGAACCTAATACCGGTATTGTACCAGTACCAGACAGTCGCTTGGCCGAACTACAAAAAATGTATTCAGCCGATAAAGTAATTCCCGCAAGTGTGACTTTCGTTGACATTGCTGGGTTAGTTGCCGGCGCAAGCAAGGGCGAAGGTCTGGGCAATAAATTCCTCGCGAACATCCGCCAGTGTGACGCCATTGTGCACATAGTGCGCGCCTTTACCGATGAGGGCGTGCTGCGCCACGACGAAAGCAGCGTCAATCCAAAGGCCGACATTGAGATTATTAACACCGAACTAATCTTGGCTGACATGCAAACCATCGAAAATCGTTTGCCGAAACTTCAAAAAGAAGCCAAGGCAAAGCCGGCGGCACGCGAACAAATGGGCTACCTCGAAAGCCTACTGCGCCACCTTGAGGGCGGTACGCCACTGTCTGCCCTGCCGTCACTTGACGAAGAAATCATCGCCGACCTGCATCTACTTACCGCCAAACCCGTCATTTACGCCTTTAACGTCGATGAAGAAACGCTAACAAATGACACCAAACAAACCGAGCTGTCTGCACTTGTTGCGCCTGCCCGAACACTATTTGTATCCGCCAAACTCGAAGAGGAGCTTAAAGGGCTTAACCTTGAAGACGCCATGGAACTACTTGAAAGCTACGGCGTTAATGAGCCGGGCCTTCATAAAATGATTCGCGTCGCCTACGACACACTTGGTTTGCAAAGTTACCTTACGGCTGGGCCAAAAGAAGTTCGCGCCTGGACAATCCAGCAAGGTTTTACCGCCCCACAAGCGGCCGGCGTAATTCACACCGATTTTGAGCGCGGTTTTATTGCAGCGCAAATTGTTGATTACGACGATTTAATGAGTGCGGGCTCTGAAGTAGCCGCTAAACAGCAGGGCAAGATGCGCACCGAAGGTAAGGATTACGTAATGCAGCCGGGCGATGTCGTCGAATTCCGTTTTAACGTATAATCTTTTTACTCGCGTAAGTTACCGCGATAATAACGGCCTAATTCGACCGCATCTCCTTTACGGCGACCAAGTATTCAATCCACTCGGAAAAACGTTCACCCTTTCGTTCGACACATCAATTCGCTATTGTCTAGGCTGGCACGATTTAGCAACTTCCACGTCGCACCCCTGCCCTAGTAGCGCCACCACCGACCAAAAGTACGACACCTGCGCCGCCTGCCAAAAAAGAACTGGATTTAATCCGGCCTTTTATCATGCAGCTACCGTTTCTAAACAGCAAGAACAGCTAAACCAAGAGCCACATATTTTGTACTTAGCTCACTTTGGTGACACATATTTAAAAGTTGGAATTAGTCGCAAAAAACGAAAGCTACAGCGCCTGTACGAACAAGGCGCGCGCACGGCACTGATTTTAGATACTTTTCCGACCGCTATCGTGGCTCGGCAGTACGAAGCACAGATTGCGAGACTTCCTAATATGCACGAAACAACCGCCGTGCGCACCAAACGTGCCTTTTTAGAACAACCTTACAGCGCCGCAGCGGCAGCAAAACTCCTTACCAATACCTGCCGACAAATTGAGTCAAAACTAAATCTTAGCTTTTCCACCACTTCTCCACAATCATTCGATAATGTGTATTTCGCGCACGGCTATCAAGCGCAACCGTTTACCGCCCTACCTAATTCTTCCCAAATATCAGGCACGTGCCTTGGTGTGGTTGGGGATATATTATTAATGCAGCACGACGATCATCGCCTGGCGCTACCCCTTAAGCAGCTTTACGGTTACCCGCTCACAGTTGCAAATACCGTTACTAGCCTATCGTTGCCACCCCAGCAAGCTAGCTTATTTTAACGATAGCGGCTTTAATAGATAAAACCGCTCGGTGTTACCTTTTGCGCCGCTTACGTCGCTATCTCGCTTATCAATAATTATGAACAACTCTTTTGCCCACGTTTCAAAATTTTTTAAAATTTGGCGGCGAACAGACTCATTCTTAATAATTCCCTTGTTCGTTTGTCCCCTACCCGCCTCAAACTGTGGCTTTAGCATAGCCACTACTTTTGTATCTGCATGTGTGAGCTCACGTTGAATATGTGGCAACACCTCGCGCAGGCTAATAAAAGACACGTCAATCACTACAATATCTGGGCGTCGATCTTCTGGTAAGTAAAAGTCACGAATGTCGGTCTTTTCGTGCAGATCAATCTTCTCGTTACTTCGTAGGCTTGCGTGCAGTTGGTCGGTGCCCACATCAACGGCGTAAACCTTTTCGGCACCATTTTGCAGGGCGTAATCAGTAAATCCACCCGTACTACTTCCTACGTCGAGCACCCTAGCGCCGCGAAAATCAAGCTGCAATAATTTCGCTACGCTCGCGAGTTTAAGTCCGGCTCGGCTTACAAATTGCTCAGCCGCAACAAGCTCTACTAGTGAGTTGTCGCGAACAAACGTACCAGATTTTAAAACCGTTCGCCCATCAACTTTTACCTTACCAAGCTTAATCCAGTTTTCAGCCTGCGATCGACTCGATACAATAGAACGCTGCACCATTGCCTGATCAAGTCGATACTTTGTCATACTAAATTACTTCTTTCGTTCGCGATATTCGCCCGTAGCAGTATCGACAGAAATAATATCGCCAGTTTTAATAAATGCCGGTACTTTTACTACTTTACCGGTCTCTAAAGTAGCGTCTTTTAGAACACTGCTAGTTGTGTCACCCTTTACTACATCTTCAGCGTATGTCACCTCTAAAAAAATATTCTTTGGTAACTCAACATTAATTACGCGGCCTTCGAAAAATTGCAGATTAAGCGAATCACCTTCTTTAAGATAATCACGCGCACTATCAACGCTGTCAGCATCTAACTCGTACTGCTCGAAAGTTTCAGGATCCATAAAGTAAAAAATACCTGCGTCTGCATACAAATATTGTACAGCTTTGTTGGTTACCTCGGCTGGCTCAATTTTGTCCTGACCTTTAAAGGTTTTAGGAATCACACTGCCATCAAGCAAGTTCTTAAGCTTTACATTCACAATGCTTCCGCCGCGACCCATAACTTTTTGACCATACTCAATTACACGGTACGGCTTACCATCAATCTGACACACAGTACCTTTTTTTAAATCGGTTGGCTGATACATATTATTTTTACTCCATTTAGTAGTTGGTTCAAGAAAAAATGCGCGCCACTTACTCTTTTAGTTACAAACTAAAGCCAGTAAGTAGCGCAGTCTTTTCTTCACTTAGCCTTGGCTAACAAATGGCATAAGTGCCAAGTGGCGGGCGCGCTTAATCGCAACCGCAAGTTGTCGCTGCTGTTTAGCAGACAAGCCAGTTTTAGAAATTGGCTCAATTTGACCGTACATATTTACAAAGCGCTGCAAAGTCTTTACGTCTTTGTAATCAAAATATGCCGGTACGTCTTTCTTAAATCGTTTCATCATTAGATTATCTCCTTAAAATGGAATCTCAGACAGATCGATTGGTTTATCGTCTATATCTTCAATTACTACATCTTTATTCTTATTATTATCGCTTGAAGATCGTGGTGCACCGCCAGAGCGGTCGCTACCAGCGCCGTCATTTGGGCCATCAAGAAACGTTACGTCGGTGGCAACTACTTCTACTCGAGTACGTTTTTTACCGGTCTCTTTATCGTCCCATGAGTCTTGTCGCAAGCGTCCCTGCACTAGGCAACGACGTCCCTTTGATAGGTACTGCGATACTAATTCCCCAAGTTTTTCCCAAGCCGTTACATCAAAAAAGTCTGCTTGATCCTCTTGTCCCTGTCGGTCAACAGCAATTGAAAAGCTGGTAATTGTCTTGCCAGTTGTGGTTGTGCGCTGTTCAGGATCTCGGGTTAATCGTCCCATTAAGATCACTTGGTTTATACTTCGTGCCATATCCCTATAACTCCCCTTTTATTACTCGCTTTTTAGCGAAAATTTTCGACTATTTTTCGTCCGTCTGATCGTCGCTGGCGCGCTTTTGGGCTTCTGCCAAAGCAGCACGACCCTTTTCATCTACCTTAACAAGCAAGTAGCGAAGCACTTCATCGGTAATATTAAGCACGTTCGAAATACGAAGTGGCGCCTCGGCCGGAAGTGAAAGATCCATGTACGTATATACGGCAAAATCTTGGTTGTTAATTTTGTAGGCAAGTTTTTTCTTACCCCACACGTCTTCACGCGTAATTGAACCACCAGTAGAGGTAATTAGATCGCGCACTTTGGTAAGTGCTGTATCAATATCAGCCTCTAGATCGGGGTGAATAAGAACGGTTAGCTCATACTCTTTCATGTCTTGTGTCTCCCTTTTACGGAACCCAGATTGTACATGCTTTTTGTACGTATCTGGATGCTTACACTAAATATTTAGGCAAGCTTAGGTTAATAATAGCCTAATTATACCCTATTTTAAGAGACTTTACTAGGGGTCGATTGATTCACATGGCTGCTGTGTCTGCTACAATAAAAGATATGAAAATTGCAATTCAAGGCCAAGCTGGCTCATTTCATCAGCAAGCTGCTCAAATATTTTATCACTCTACGCCGTTTGACATTCTCCCGTGTGCAACGTTTGCCGATGCGTTTAGGGCGCTAGAAGACAACGAAGCCGACGCCCTTGTAGTTGCCACCGACAACAGCCTCTACGGCTCGATAAACGAGGTATACCAGCTCATAGAGGCCTCAAGCGAACCTATTATTGGCGAGGTTGCGCTAAATATAGCTCAACATCTTATTGCCCACCCAAGCGCTACTAGCGAATCAATTACAGAAATCTACTCACACCCAGTAGCACTTGCACAGTGTCGCAATTTCTTAACCACTATGTTTCCCGACGCCGAACTTATTGAATACTTTGACACAGCCGGAGCCGTAGAGATGGTGCGCGACATGAAATCGCCCGTTATGGCTGCCATTGCAGGCGAAACTGCAGCAAAACTATATAATTTGCCAATCATTCGCCGCGATATACACGACTACGCACATAACGTCACCCGCTTTGCAGTACTCGAGAGCCGCGACAACGCACCCGATGCGAACCGTGCCTCATTAGTTATAACCACCACTCATCAGCCGGGCGCGCTCGTAGAAGTACTACAGGCTTTCGCCCAAGCCAACATTAATATTTCGCACTTGCAGTCGCAGCCAATTATTGACGCACCAGGGCGCTATAAATTTTTTATTACGGTTGATAGCGCCGGAAATCCGCTTTATCGTGTGTGCGAAAAAATAGAACAGGGCGATCATCAGATCACCCTGCTTGGCGAATACCGCGCTGCAAAAGAGCGTTAAGTTTCGCTGCTATTAGATAACTCATCGAGACTGCTTATAAGCACGTCGCGTGGGCGAGAGCCATCGGCCGGCCCAATTACACCTTGCTCTTCCATCTCTTCAATAATTCGTGCCGCACGAGCATAGCCAATTCGTAGTCGACGCTGCAAAAGACTCGTACTAGCCTTACCGCCCTCAACAACTACCCGAAGTGCATCTTTATACATGTCGTCATGGCCGTCAGAATCCATATCCATTACCACACCACCCTTGCCGTTAATAGACACCGGTTGAGATACAATTTCATCGTTATATTGAGGCGCCGACTGGAGTCGTAAGTGATCACAAATTGCATTCACCTCTTCATCGGTTACCCACGCGCCCTGTATACGTTTTGGCTTACTCATACTAGGTGTAATCATCAGCATATCTCCTTGGCCAAGTAACTTTTCTGCACCAGCTTGGTCAAGAATGGTACGACTATCTACTTGGCTTGCAACCGTAAATCCAATTCGCGCCGGAACGTTTGCCTTAATAAGACCGGTAATAACGTTAACACTTGGTCGCTGCGTAGCTAGTACCAGATGAATACCAACAGCACGGGCTTTTTGCGCCAAGCGTACAATAAGCGCCTCTACGTCACGCGCCGCAACCATCATCAAATCAGCCAGCTCATCTATTACAATTACAATGTATGGCATGGCACCGTCCTCTACCTCTTGACGATTACCTTCAGCGTCGGCTACGGCTATTTTCTTCGCACCAGAACGCACCTTGGCGTTATAGGTTTTAATATCGCGAATACGCTCATCGGCAAGAAGCTTATAGCGCCGTTCCATTTCATTAACCGCCCATTTAAGTGCGCTAACTGTTTTTTCTGGATCATTAATCACAGGTGTTAGAAGATGCGGAATATCTTCGTACGGTGCCATTTCTACCTGCTTAGGGTCAACCAAAATAAGCTTCATGTCGCTTGGCGCATTGCGGTACAACAAGCTGGTAAGTAGCGTATTAATCATCACCGATTTACCCGAGCCAGTTTGCCCAGCAATCATAAGGTGAGGCATTTTGTTTAATTCACCCACAACTGGTTGGCCAGAAATATCTTTACCAATCGCAAAACTTAAAGGCTCTTTGGTGGTTTTCCACTGTTTGCTCGAGAGCACACCAAATAGGCGTACGTCGGCCGCCTTTACATTTGGTACCTCAATACCAACCGCTCGTTTGCCAGGAATCGGCGCTTCAATTCGCAAACTAGAGGCCGCTAGATTAAGAGCAATATTGGTTTCGAGCGCCGTAATGCGGGTTAATTTTACACCACTTGGCGGCTTAAGCGTGTACTGGGTAACTTTTGGCCCAATATTAGCGTCTTCCATCTCTACATCGATATTAAATTCAGCTAACGTATCGTGGATTGTTTTAGCATTTCCCTGCACGTCTCCGGCGTCGGCAGGATTTTGCTGCTTCTCTAATAATTCCAAACTTGGCGACTTCCAGTTTGGATCATTCACCGCTACTAGAGCTGTCTGCTCCTCGGCTTGCTTATCGGGCGTCATACTGCCGCGTAAACTTGAAAGCGGTGATGATTTTTTGTCTTTTTTTACATTATCAATGGTCGACTCTTTTGGCGGCACATCAAGCGTTGGCACACCGGGGTTAAGTTTAATTTCTCCGGCCGGTTTTTTCTCTGCTACCGCGTCTGCTTTGGCAGCTTTTTTCATAAGTCGTGCATTAGCGGCATCTTCAGAAGTCGATTTAGTCTGTAGCGCGCCCACCAGTTGCTGCCACACCGCACCCGGCGACATACTTAAAATAAATAGCGCAGTAATAGCTATAAGCAAAAGATACAAAAAGACAGCAACAGGCGCATCTACTAGAGATAGCATGAGTGAGTTAACACCGTAGCCAATTACGCCTCCGGCATTCTGCCCTTCTGGTGCTGTCGTGCTGGCTAAAATTCCCAATAACGCTGCACACCACACCACCATTAACCATGCGGCAAGTTTTACTACAATGGGTAATTTATTGCGCTCGGCTCTAAAAATTTCTACTGCTAAGTACACAAACAACAACGGCAACACGTAGTGGGCGTAGCCAATAATGGCGAATAACGCCATCTGAAGCCAATCAATAATCGGCCCGCCCTGGCCAAACCAGCCTACTACAATAAGTATTGACACTACAATAAGTCCAACGGCAGCTACCTGAGACCAAAAGCCCTCGGGCAGTGAATGTTGTGGTGCCACCTGCTTAGACGATTTTTTTCCGCGAGTTGATTTTTTCTTTTTTGCCATAATGCCTGCTACGTTACTAGGTTAAATTTACCTATATTATAGCAAAAAATACACCGTTTGGCAACAACGCTTACGCTAATATGGGCGTTGGTCACTCACCTGGCGAGATTTAGTGTCATTTGCTTCAGTGTCGGGCACCTGTTTAGCTGGAAACGTGCGTCGTGGGCGAGTGTTTTGAGGCGATGAATTATCACTCGATGCGTCACCAGCACGGTCATTACGAGGTTGATTACCACGCGAGCGATCACGATCTTGTCGCCCGCCGCCGCCATTGTTACCGCCACCAATCTCGTTAATAACCGGAATAACAATCGGTGTGCGACGAGTTTGATCATACAAAATATGTGTTAGCTCATCTTTAATTTCTTTTTTAATCACTTCCATATCAATTCGCTTGCCGCTCATACTGCGGGTAACCTTTTGCTTAAGGTATTGGCGAATAAGACCCATTAACTCTTCAGAGTCGCGAAGGTAGATAAAGCCGCGCGAGATAATATCTGGGCTAGTGAGTAATCGGTTACTCCCTTTTTGCAGAGTCAATACCACTACAAACATACCCTCGTTACTCATGTGAATACGATCTTTAAGTACTACCTCAGACACTTCTTCGCCCGAATCATCATACATAATACCGCCAACTCGCACTCGGCCGGCTTTTTTGGCAGTTTTATCGGTAATTTCTACCACGTCGCCGCTGTCGCATACAAAAATGTTTTTACGTGGAATACCACACTCTTTTTCGGCAAGCTCGGCGTTATGCACTAGCATATGAAACTCACCGTGAATTGGCATGTAAAAAGTTGGGTTAAGCGCATTAATTAGCTTTACGTGGTCATCGTAGTAGCCGTGTCCCGACAGGTGGAGTGGGCCAACGCCGGTTAAGTGTGATTTACCGTTTTGTATCACGCCACTTCCCTCACGCATTAATCCGTCTACGGTTCGAGTTACGTATTTTTCGTTACCCGGAATAGGGTTTGAACTAAACACAATAATATCGGTGTTTTTAATTTTAATGTGGCGGTGCGCGCCGGTTGCCATGCGATTAAGTACCGCATTAAATTCTCCCTGACTACCAGTACATACTACTGTCACCTGACCATCAGGAAACTTAATAATATCGTCCATTTTAACCACTACATCTTTAGGAATCTTAATGGTGCCGGCACGAAGAGCTACCTCGAGGTTTTGCAACATAGAATATCCAGCAAACGCTACTTTACGGTTGTACTTCTGTGCCTCGTCCATAATAAGTTGCATACGGTGAATTTGACTACTAAAGCAGCTTAGGATAAGTCGGTTATTGCGATACTTATCCATCACCTGACCAATACTCTGCTGAATATCATGCTCACCATGAGTATGCGTACCTTCGCTTTCGCAGTTAGTCGACTCATTCATAAGCAGCATAATACCTTCTTTAGCCGAAATTTCTGTTAGTCGCTCAAGGTCAAACTTTTTGCCGTCAACCGGATCGTCTTCAAAACGCCAGTCACCGGTATCTACAACCACACCTTCTGGCGTGCGAACGACAACTGCTGTGGCGTCAGGAATAGAGTGATTTACTCGAACAAGTTCAATTGAAAAGCTTTCGGAGACCTGCACTTGATCATGCGCCTCTGGGTTCAGCTCACGGTAATCAGGCTCAAAACCGGTCGTCGCGTCGTCCATATTGCGCTTTAGCATGCCAATAGTAAATTTACTGGCATACACCGGCGCCGGAATTTTATGAATAATATGACGAAACGCACCAATATGATCAAGGTGACCATGTGTAAAGACTACAGCGCGAATTTTATGCTTGTTTTCCTCTAGGTAACTAATGTCGGGAATAATATAGTTTATGCCCGGGTAATCGCCGCCAGGGAACAAGAAGCCCATGTCAATTACAACAATGTCGTTGCCGTATTCAAGCGCCATCATGTTTTTACCGATACCCATTTCACCTAGGCCACCAAGTGGAATAACGCGCAGTTTTGGCGTTCCGCCCGGGCGGGTTTTTGGCTGCATTGCTGGGCTAAACTGCTGTCCGTCGTACCCGTTGTAGATAGATTTATTTACCGGCACATTAATAATGTGCTGGCTGGCACGTAAATTTACCCCTTCCGAGGTGCGTCGCTGCGCCCTAAACACCTCACCCTTACGGGTGTTAGTGTTATTTAAAACCGTATTATTAGTTTTTTTTCGTTGCGACTGCTGAGGCCGTTTGCTCACGTCGTCTTGCTGTGTGTCCGAGAGTCGTCGTTGACCCATATATTGCTCCTTTGGTTATAAAAAATAAGTTTCAAAAATGAATACAAGAATAGGAAGTCATAAAGATGTATAGAGTATTCCCCTCTGTAAGTACCTTTTACTATAGCAAGCGATAAGCGTTTGGTCAAATTATCGTGATGATTTTTTTGAATGAGTACGCCAGCCACAAAAAAGCGGCGCGTCACGTAATTCGGCTTCAAGCGTCATGCCGAGCACAATCCGAATTAGCACGATACCGGCTAAAATCGCCACACCTTCTAGATTTAGGTCGCCCGTTACGGTACGTATAATATCGGCGGCCACTAAAAATTCAAGACCAATCAGCACGCTCCGAGCGAGACTATGGCGATAAAACCGAAATAAACTATGGTTACGATTTGAAGCATGTAGTAATCGCCTTCCCGCTGCTACGGTGGCTAAAATAAATCCAAATACAATACATAACACTCCAATAAGCTCAAGAGCCTGACCTAAAGTTTGAATAAATGTTGCGATAATATTTGTCATGAGTATGTGTTTTTAATAAATTTTATACTTAATTTATCATGTAAATAGTTATTTGTCAATAAGCTGAGTGACGCCTAAAAAGTCATCAATCAAGGTTTGACGCATTGAGCCGTTATAAAGTGCTGCCGCCGGGTGATAGAGCGGCATAATCAGCCATTCGTGCTCTTTGCCGTCATGAAACGCCACCCGTTTACGCACCGCATGCCCATGAACCTGTCCAATTTTCGCCTTAGGTAAAAAGAATTCCATACTGTGCCGACCCAGCGTTACAATTACTGTAGGGTCAATAATCTCTAGTTGCCGAGCGAGGTACGGCCAAAACGCTTGTTTTTCGCTAGGGCTAGGATCGCGGTTGTTAGGTGGACGATATTTAACGATGTTAGTAATGTAAATATCATTTCGTACCAGCCCAGCAGCCGCTAACATTTCATCTAAAAATCGTCCGCTAGCGCCCACAAATGGCAAACCTTGCTCGTCCTCATTCTTACCGGGCGCTTCACCAATTAATACAATACTTGCGTCGGGGTTTCCGTCGCCCATTACAAGTTGAGTAGCAGATTGCGCCAACTCGGGGCACACGTTTTGTGAAATAATCTCGTCTGCTAACGATTGAAGCTTAGCGTGCTTGTTATGCATTATGGTATTAAAATAATCCCCTCGATCACCGAAGGGAGTACGCACCTATCTATTTGCGGCGCTTTTTCTTTGCCATTTGCTTGCTTATAAAGCTCATAACAATTGGTCCGAGCCAAATGAGTGCGCGCTGTACTTTAGGATTTTTGAGCATTCGTATAAGTTTGTTCATATTGTAATTATACGTTAACACATAGCAGTGCGTCGTAAGAAAAATTACTAAAATGCTATTAGTGTACCGCGCGGCATCTATTCCAAAATTTGGGCAAGCTGAGCCTGAAAGCTTACATATTGCTCGCTAAAAGGAATTTCGCCGTTAATTTCAATGACATTTTCATCAGAACTTGGTAAATCTGTTACCCGATAGAAACGCTCAATCAACATAGTCATTTTTTCGGCCGAATACTGATGGCTGTCCTCTCGCGCCTCTCGATACTGTCCGCGTTGCAGGGCTACTTCAGGACTCGTTTTAATCCATATTAACACCGGTGTAGCCCCCACTTCGGCAGCTAATTTTTCAATGCCTAGGCGGTCACTCCGCTTGGTTTGCTGAGCGTCATATATAACGGTGTGGCCCGCCTTTAAGATTTGTCGAGCGGCATAATCCATTGCGCCAAATACATCTGCGTAAAGTCGAGACCGCTGCCTATTGCGAATCTTTTCAATTTGTTCCTGCGAACCAAACATAGATAGCCGAAGCGCGTCACTATTAAGAGTCACCGCGTTTAATTTTTTTGCAAGCTGCACTGAAAAGTACGTTTTACCCGAGCCTGGAAAGCCCAAAAATACTATCAATAGCGGCGTATTCATATTCTTATTCAGCGTCTTTAAGACTAAGACTTAGGCGTCCGCGCTCGTCAACACTCATAAGTTTCACTTTTACAACCTGACCTTCATGAAGCACGTCACTTACCCTCTCCACCCGGCCGTCAGCTAGCTGTGAAATATGTACCATGCCGTCAATACCCGGCATAATGTTAATAAATGCCCCAAAATCTTTAATGCTCACCACCGTGCCCTCGTAAGTTTTCCCTACTTCTGGCTCTTCGGTCAGACTCTTAATCCAGTCAATAGCCTTGTCGATATTTTTAGTATCACTTGCGGCAACCGTAATAAGGCCATCTTCTTTAATGTCAATTTGCGCACCGGTTTCAGACGTAATCTTGTTGATAACTTCTCCACCCTTACCAATTACGGCACCAATTTTATCAGGATTAATTTTAATCTTTTCAATACGCGGTGCATACGGGCTAAGATTAACGCGTGGTGCAGCAATAGTTGTGAGCATGTGGTCGAGAATATGTTTGCGACCCGACTTTGATTTAGCAAGTGCTTCGGCCAAAATTTCAACCGGCAGACTATGAAGCTTCATATCCATTTGAAGTGCCGTAATACCCTGCTCGGTTCCTGTAACCTTAAAGTCCATGTCGCCAGCAAAATCTTCAGCATCGGCAATGTCGGAGAGAACATATGGCGTGTCGCCGTCCATCATTAGTCCCATGGCAATACCAGACACCGGACGCTTAAGCGGCACGCCAGCATCCATTAATGCTAGGGTGCTTGAACACGTTGCTGCCATAGAGGTTGAACCGTTCTGGCTCATAATCTCGGTCACGCTGCGAATAGCATACGGAAACTCTTCTTCGGTTGGAAGCACCGGAATTAAAGCCCGTTCAGCCAAGTAGCCGTGGCCGATTTCTCGCCGCCCTGCGCCACCAAGGCGTCGTACTTCACCAACGGTGTAGCCGGGAGCATTATAGTGGTGCATGTAGCGACGCTCGCCGTCGTTAATCTCCATAGTATCAACTAGTTGGGCAAAGCTTAGCGGTGCGAGCGTTACAATATTAAGCGCCTGCGTCACACCACGAGTAAAGATACTTGAACCGTGAGCGCGTGGTAGCAGGCCTAGCTCGCTTGAAAGCGGACGGATTTCGTCGAGCCGGCGACCATCGGGGCGTAAGTTATCTTCAACAATTCCTCTACGCACGTCTTTGTGAAGCGCACTCGTAAAGGCTTCGTCGTATTCGTCACGAACTTCGCGCGTATAGACTTCTTCACCTAGCGTACTTGCCATATCTTCATGAAAACTCCAGCGAAGTTGGTTGACGACCTCATTGCGCTCGGGGTACGCTTTTCGCAGCGCATCGCCAAGTTTACCTTCTACCCAGTCGTTTACAACCGCTTGAATATCTTCGTTCGGCAACACCAGTTCGTACTCTTGCGCGGCTGGGGCAACTTTTTCTTCAAGTTCTTTTTGTAAAGCAATAGCAGGCTGGAACGCCTCGTACGCCCAAGCAATTGCCTCAGCAATCACTTCTTCTGATACTTCATCTGCACCAGCTTCAACCATTGTAATACCAGATTCAATACCAGCCACCACAAGGTCAAGATCACTCTTTTCACGCTCTTCTGGGGTAAGAAAAGCTTTAAATTCGCCGTCTACTCGGCCAATACGCAGTCCAGCAACTGGACCATCAAACGGCGTACCGGTTAGCATAAGCGCGCTTGAAGCAGCAATCATAGCCACCATGTCTGGCCGAAAAGTTGGATCCATCGACAGTACACTTGTAACTACCTGGACCTCTTGGCGATAGCCTTTTGGAAACAGTGGACGAATTGGACGATCAATAAGGCGGCTAATCAGCACCGCTTCATCACTTGGGCGACCTTCGCGCTTAATAAAGCGGGAACCGCTAATTTTGCCAGCGGCATAAAACTTCTCTTCGTAATCTATCGAGAGCGGAAAATAGTCAAGTTGGATTGGCCGAGAACCAACCATAGCCGTACCAAGCACCACGGTATCGCCGTAACGCACCAGCACGCTGGCAGTGGTACGGAAACCAAGTCGGTTAACTTCTAGTGTAAGCGGTTTGCCGCAATATTCAGTCGAGACTGAAAAAATTTCTTTACCCTGAGGGTTAATTGTTGCCATTTATTTTTCCTTTCGTTTAGCGGAAAGAGACAGAGTTAAAAATTTATTGTTTAATAAATGTTCAACGCTATCACTATCCGCACTACTTTATCTCTCTATTCTACTCTAATTATTAGTTTCTTTAAACGTTTGATGAATTAAATAGTGTGCTGTATAGTATATGTCAGCTATACAAATGTATGGCCAGAAATGAAGAATAATCTTTGTTTATTTTCGTAGAGATAATATCTCTCATTCAAAGCTCAGAAAGAGGACACATTGGGTGCTAGCGATCGCGCACGAGCGATGAACAAGCGCAACAACGCGATTCTGAACGGCAAGGCGAAGCCAACGCCCCGCTCACGGCAGGAATCGCAGCGGAACATTCAATAGTACTGCGTTCCGTGACGGCCCTCAACGCAACGACCCGACGGTCACCAACACCTACTTCAATTCTGGGAAGGAGGACGGAAAGAACCACGGGCACGTGAAGTATCGCAATAACCCCGACGGTTCAACGACCTATCTGTACGCTCGCGACGTGGAGGGCAACGAGTACGACGTCTGAGTGACCCGATCTGAGCTAAATCGTAAAACTGGCTCACTAACACTTAGGTACGCATAATGAATAACTACGATAAACTATTTACGTCCCTTAATGAGCGTCGGCCCTCTGAGTACGAGTCGTTACTTATTAGCGTGCTGCAAGAATTTAGCACTCAATTAGTTAAAAATCCGGAAAAAGACACCGAAATAGCCTATAACATTGCCGGCCTTATGGCGACTGATTACGCACGCACACTGCCGCAAGGCAGCCTGCTTGATGAAATATTTACCATTGCGGGTGAACTTGAGATCGACCCTGAAGATCGTGATGCATTACGCGAAGAATTGATCCAAAAGATAGACCTGCTCTAGCTGCTATACTTAAGGTAGTATGTTCAGCACGAATCACCACCGCACGCGTCGATTTTTTAGTTCTTTACTTACCTTTTTAGCAGTGCTGATGTTAGCCGCAGGAGTTTATCTGCTGTTACTTTTAGCTATGCCGTGGCTGAATAGTGCCACGCTTGACTCTAGTGATAATTCTACCACGCAAAAAATTACCGAAACAGAGCAAATTCCGGCGGCGCACCGGCTTTATATTCCTAAAATTGACGTCGATGTCTCGTATGAGAGCGGTGACGCCAGCGTGCTAGAACGCGGTGCATGGTGGCGCGTGCCACGTAGTGGCAATCCTAGAGATGGCGGAAATTTCGTTCTTGCCGCTCACCGATTCGAACTCGGCCGCACACCTACCGAAACCCTACGCGTTTCGCCCTTCTACCACATAAATCGACTTACGATTGGCGACGAGATTATTATTGATTACCAAAAGCAACGCTATCGCTACCAAATTACCGACATTCTGCAAGTGGCTCCAAATGCAACAGAGATAGAGGCTCCAACAACCCACCCTCAACTCACGCTATACTCATGTACACTTGGTGGCTCGCATGATGGTCGCGAGGTGATTATCGCAAAGCCAGCTACTTAAGCTCTACGTTATTGTCTGCCCAGCTTAGTATTTGCTGAGTTTTTTGTCGTGCCGCACTTGCTTCGGCCGAAGGCTGATCGTCTCCCCACCACTGGCTCCATGCCCATTCGTCGGGATTCACAAGCTGGTAATGATAGGCGTGAATCAATCCGCCATTCACAAATTTTTCGTTGCGCGAGGTGTACGAATACACATACCCTACACTTTCGATTGCCCTTTGGCTAGCCCTATTGGGACTCAACACCCGCGAATTAAGTGCAATGAGTCCGCGTTGTCGAAATGCGTACCATGTTCGTGCCTTGTGAGTGGCGCTGGCAATTCCTTTGCCCCAATAGGCGCGATCGGTAAGCACAATACCGGTTGTCGCGACCGCCACAGGGCGATCATGTATATCCATAAGCGAAGTATTGCCAATTAAACGGCGTTCACCATTTTTTACCACAAAAATACCCCATGTAATTGCCTGTTGGTTTTGCCGAGTTTTTTCGTACCATTCGTACTCGTCCTCAAGTGTAAATGCCGTATCTACAGGAAGATACTGAGTCGTCGTATGGTGCCAAAAACCGCCATCAATTAAACGCGGCACGTCGTCACGCGTAATTGGAGCAAGCTCAACAGTCAGCTCGCCAACGTTCATTTGCATTACACTTCCAAAAACCATCGTAACCTCATTTGTTAAATTTTACCTAGTATATCACGCTGGGGATAAAAACTGCTTTAGCTCGCTAAACGGCTTAATGCGAAGATACGTTTCCTCGTCTCCCTTGGGTGTAAGCTCGGCGCGTGTTTGACCGCCATAACCATCGGGGCAAAAAATCTTATCCCAACCAAATCCACTTTCGCCACGCGGAACATTTGCTATAACACCAGTCAACGACCCTTCAAATAACTTTACCCTACCCCCATCGTAGTACCCAAACACGCAGCGAGCTGTCGCCGTACGATCAGAAAAACTATCCAACATGCGACACAACTTCTCTAGTCCATTCTCGGCATCTACAAAAAATTTAATAAACGGACCCGGGAGACCAGACAACGCCGTAAATTCTAGAGCGACATCTTCAACGAGTACAGGTTGCCGGCCACTTAACTCATAAGCCTGACGGACTTTGTGCTCGACAATTTCTTGTAAATCAGTTGACTGAATCTCATCAAGATTAAATTTTTGATGCGCAAGCTCAACACCGAGATATCGGCTAAGATACGCAGCTTTAGAGGCGTTACCCGTAATAAATATTGGTTTCATAAGTCTATATTATCATGCTAAAATTAGTCCACTACGATCCTGGCTACAAGATCCGCTTGTACCGCACGTCGGCTGCATACCGACCGCTGAACTTTATTAAATATTATAAGGGAGCTTACACATGGAACCATTTCAAGCTCGTCGCGTAAACCTGCGCGGTATTATTTATAAAGACGGCAAAATTCTTTGTCAACGACTAAAAAGTGGCAGCGATGGAATAGAGCGCGACTACTGGTGCACGCCGGGTGGCGGCATCGACTTTGGTGAATCACTTCATGAAGGATTGACTCGCGAAATGATCGAGGAAACCGGCATTAAACCCGAAATTGGTAATTTACTGTTTGTGTCACAGTTTCACGACGGCGAAAAAGAACAGTTGGAGTTTTTCTTTCATATCAAAAACACCGATGCTTGGGTTACCAGGCGTGTCCTTGCATCGTAATATTTCACGACGAACCACATCTTGAGAGACTAGCATTGTACCGTAATCCAACTTATGCTGGAGCCTTTTAGCTATCGTGGACTTTCCAGAGCCAGAATTACCTCGAATTATTATAAGTTTAGCGTTCATGTGTCTATTATAAAAAGAACCCCGCTATTTGCGGAGTCCTAGTTTTTGCACAACTGCTTTGTAACCTTCAAAGTCGGTTCGCTCAAGATATTTGAGGAGGCGCTTTCGCTTGCCTACCATCTGAATCAAGCCGCGACGAGCCATAAAGTCGTGTTTGTTGACCTTAAGATGCTCTGTAACCTCTTTGATACGAGCCGACAAAATTGACACCTGAGCCTGAGGGCTACCGACGTCGTTTTTGCTGACCTGAGTCAAAGCAATCGCTTTATCCTTGTTCTCTTTAGTAATCATCTTTTGCAGTATAGCAAGTTTACATATAGTTTGCAATCACTCACTAATGTGGCATTACCGCCAAGAGAACGTAAAATCGTAGGAGCGCGATGCGTGCGGCTGCAACTCTTCTTCGGGCAGGCTTTCCTGATGATTTTGAAAGCTGAAACCAGCAAGCGTTGGCTCCAAACATACATACTCACCCTTGTTGTCGCTCCATAGCGCCCACACGCCTAGCTTAGGTGATGCGAGGGCAATTTTTCGCTCCTGAAGCGTTAAATATTGTACTGATCGTTTGAAATGAGCAGGATCAAGTTCTTCAAGATACATTACCTCTCTATCCACCTCTACCCGTTCCCCGTTTGTATAAAAATACGGATGAAACCCTGGTGCCACTCGTAGCAAGCTGTGCTGAGTATTTTGCAGCGTTAGCGTAGCTTTAAATTCGTGACTATCGGTAAGCTGATAAGTTATTTCCGCCTGTAGCGCGTGGTACTCTTGCGGTAATGTATCATGAAGGCGCAGGGTGACATACTGCGGCGCCGAATCGACAATCCGCCACATAAGAGTACGGCCAAATCCATGTTGCGCCAGCGACGTTTGAGTACCACCTGGCCCAAACTGCGGTAAACATACATGCATACCACCGCGCACTTTTTGCTCGCCATTCGCCATAATAATGGTACGCTTTTCATATAAAATAGGCTCGGAGCGATCGCTTAACGAGGTCACGTAGGCGCCCTCCAGTGCTATAGTTGCGGTTATACCATCGCGCTCTAGGGTGACTGTGTCCATATCGTGTCTCCTTGTCTTGTATCTCTAGTATAACACTAAGAATCAATTCCAAAGTCCGCAAGCGTAGCAGCCTGCTCAAGGTTCCACTCCGCCACCGATATTCGGCGCAACTCTGTGCAGTACGCCGTAGAACCTAGTGTTTTGGCAACGTCTACCGCTAAACTGCGAATATAGGTGCCGCTACTTACGTGCGCTCGGACTTTTAGTAAAGGATACTGATACGATAACAACTCAAGCGAATGCACTGTTACGGTTCGTTCAGGAATTTCTACCTCTTTTCCATCTCGCGCCAGTTGATACGCTCGCTTACCGGCAATTTTAATTGCTGAAAAAATAGGTGGCCGCTGCGTAATTTGGCCTTCAAATTTTTTTAAGGCCGCCTGTACCGTGATTTTATTTGGTACTAACGGCGCCTCTTCGTAGATAATTTGCCCTTCCGGATCACCGGTAGTACTGTGAGCGCCGAGGTAAAAAATCGCCTCATAAATCTTATCGAGTTTTGAATATTGTGCGGCATTCTTACACTCCGCACCGGTTACTAATAGCATAACACCGCTCGCAAACGGATCAAGCGTACCGGTGTGGCCAACTTTCACTTTTTTGCCCATTTGCCGCGATAAAACACGGCGAATACGCGCCACCACACCAAAACTAGTCATGCCAGTTGGCTTATCAATTACTACAAGACCATGCTCGGGAATCTGATATGCCACCTATTTATTGCCCCGGTATACGAAACTGGTTCGGATTAGCCGGCGTAGATTGTTGAGCAGCTGACGGCTGTGGCTCCGGTGACGATGACTGCGGTACTGAGGACGGATAATTTTCAGTAGGCGCAGCACTAGCCTGCTGTGGTACGCCAAACTCTAACGGTGGCAAGCTAGCCTGAGTGAATTGACTTTCGTCAGGAGCGGGATACTGCTGCTGAGGTGCAGCAGCGTACGTTGAATCATTTGAAGTTGAATAAGGTGCCGGCTGCGGCGTATTTGGTAGCGGCGGCAACGTTGAAAAGTCTGGAAGCGGCGGCATAGCTGGTGCATTTGCAATTGGCGTTTGCGGTGAATTCTGTGCATTAGCCTGACTATCTAGCGGTTCAAAGGCTAAACTGGCGTCACTCGACGATGAAAATACACCATCAATTTCGGCACGCGCCTCACTGTGTGCTTGGTTAAATTGCTGAGAATACTCGTTAAATGATGCTACAGGCTCACTCGGTGCAGGAATCTCAAGCTGCGGTGCTACTTTAACGGTTGGTCGCTCATCATTCGAAAAAGTTGCCTCACCTGGTGCCGACATGAATGGATCAACCGACGACGGCTCACCCGTAATACTGGCGCCATTCATTGGCGAACTATAGGTAGGCTGGGCGTCGCTTGCAATATAGCCACTATGGCTTAAGATAGTGCCATTGCGCGACCGATCCTCTTCGGCTCGTGCAGCTTCGGCTGCCGCTTCGGTAGTGGCGTTTAGTGTACCACCAAATGTCGGTTGGTCTTGAGATCCGACTGAGCGAACTGGTTCATTATTAGTTAAGGCCTGACTTGCCTGATTGATATCGGCATTTGCCTTTTGAAGATCACGCTGTAAATCGTCGATTGATAAAGTTGGTGCCGTTGGCGCTGGCTGCGGAGCGCCTTGTGGCTGCACGGCTGTCGGCGGAGCAACTGTCGGTAACTCGGCTGGCTGCGGAGCAATCCGTTTCGAAAGTTCATCCTCTTGATCTTGAATAGTTGGACCACTGGTTGCTACAACTTGAGCGGTTTCGGCAGGTTCATCACCAGCTACCTTAGCGGTTTGCGCACGAAGTTTTTCCTCGGCGGCTTCAGCAGCGTCTTCGCGACGTTCGCTCGTTACCTGAGCCGACACCTCATCAAGTGTACCGCGTAATTCATGCTCAATCTGTAGCTCACCATCGCGCGGCTCATCCGCTGGAGTTTCACTGTCATCACGCGCTTCATCGTCGCCCGATTGCTCAACCGTCGGTTGAGTCTTTTTTGGCGCATCATTCGACTCTCGCGCCACACGAAACTCACTTGCCTTTTTTTTCTTTTTAGCGGCTGGAGTTGGTTCGTTATCTGTTTCAGCCACCGCATCATTTGCGTTCGCCTCTTCAATCTTTGTTGCAACAAGCTGCTGATTGGCACCTGCTGCCATTAATTGTGCTGCTAATGTCATTACATTTGCAGAAGTTTTGGCATTAGAAAAGCGATCAGTTTCAGCTACTACACCAGTAAGTAGTGCCGTCGCAATTTGCTCGTCAATTTTTGCAGCACCGCTTTTGAGTGATTGCAGCAAATCAGCCGCCAGTTCGCTTACACTACTCGCCGAGCCGCTATGCCAATCAATGCTGCCAAGCGTGCTTTTTGTGTCGCCGGCGGTAATAGTCGCTACTGTTGCATCATGCAAAATTCGACCATGCGCTGATAGCGCAGCGTCAAGATGATCTTCATCTTTAACCCCAATAGCAATCACTAGTTCGACGTTATAATCGCCTTGAGAAAATTCTAAATCACCTTCAGAGATTGTAGTGCGGTACGGGGTAATATAAATTTTTACCACATCTCCATCAAGTACATAACGCAGGTGGTCGGCCTTCTCTTTATCAAGTGCCACAATAAAATCACGTAAGCTATCTACTGTACGCTCAAAGGTCTTTTTCGGCTCTAAAAATTGCACCGCCGAAGGAATTGCGCCGCTCACTACTGCGGTGGCGTGCTTTTCAAGCTTGTTTAAAAATAGCGTAATTGCTAGCGCCGCTGAAAGTTCATCAGCCGATGGATCGGCACTTACTGTTACCAAAATATTGGTTACGTCTTTAATACGCTCGATGATTTTCTGTTTGGCGTTCGTGTCGTTCATATCGCGTCGCTTTATCCTTAGGAGTGGTTGGTTTTATGTTGTTTGTTTACCGTAGTTTTAACGTAACATCCGTTTGCCTATCACTGTACCATAAGCTGTATCGCATCGTCAATGAAGATTACGCGGCTCTTTACAAAAGCTGTCTACTACCCTATAATGCTACATGATTGTATTATAACTTTTAAGAGGTAAGGACCATTTATGCCAATCATTAAATCTGCCATAAAACGCGCAAAACAAACCGCCATTCGCCGCGAGCGAAATGTCGGCATTAAACGAGACATTAAGTCTGCGGTTAAAGCATTTTTTGCTAACCCAACACAAGACACCTACAAGGCTGCACAAAGCGAGCTTGATAAAGCGGTAAAGAAAAATCTACTAAAAAAGAATACCGTTTCTCGCCGCAAAAGCGCCCTATCTAAGGCTGCTAAAGCTGCTGGCGTAACGATTGCAAGCGAAAAGAAAGCACCAGCTGCTGCCACTAAAAAACCAGCTGCCAAAAAGTCTGCCGCACCTACCAAAAAACCAGCTGCTGCTAAAAAAGCCGCAACCGAAACTAAGCCAGCTGCTAAAAAAACAACCACTAAAAAAACCGATAAGTAGTCTCTTACCTTTCGTTTCCTACCCCGCCACTCCTTAGGGATACGGTGGGGTATTTTTTATCACTAAGAGGTATGGGCAATCTGTAGTAGCGCCCGCTCTATCAACAGCCACGGATCTTGCGAAGACGATTTCATAGCAATATCGGCGGCAAGTAGGGCGGCAACAATTTGGCGAGAGCGCTGTGTGCCACGTTTTTTAGCGTAGGGGGCAATTTGAGTGACACCGTAGGGATGGGCGCCAATGTCGCTTGCTACTTGAGCAGCTGATTTGTCACCGGCTGCACACGCTGCATACTGATACACCTGCGAACCAAGCAATCCTAACGTCATAAACGGATCGCCAGTTACTCGCACGTCGGCCAACTGACGCTGCACGCCTGCCACGTCGCCCTTTAACGCACTCGAAAATAATTCAAAAGCATTGTCACTTGGCGTGCGTGGAGTGTGCTGCTCTATGTGCTCGCGCGTGATAGTCGCCCCAAGCGAGGATAGTCTGTCGATTTCACCCGCCAAACGTAACTGATCATACCCCAGCCGATATATAAGCTCTCGACTTGCCGCGGTATCTAACACGATACCGCGCGCATGGGCATAGCGAACACTCCACTCCTCTAACGCCCGACTATCGCGTGCCGAAAATGGCTTAAACTCCTGACTTTTAGCTAGCTTGCTTAATTGCTTATAGGTTTTAGAGCGCTTGTCTGGTTTTTGGTCGCTGATAATTAATCTTAGCTCGTCACCATCGGCTGCCTGAGCTAGCTCAAAAAGCGCAGTCCATACGGCTGTGTTTTCACTTGCATTACGAAGCACTACCGTTCGGGTAGATGAAAAAAGCGAAGTGGCCTGGAGTAAATCGCGCAGTTCGGCTACCGTGCAGTCATCTCCCCATAAGTTCGTCACCTCGCCATGCGCGGTCGCAAGCAATTCCCTTACCGCCTGTTGACGCATAAAACTGTTTTCACCGTAATAAAAATACAGCATTGATTATTTTGGCTCCGATTGACACACCGTACACACGTGCGTACCACGGCCAGCCACTTTAGTTTTAATAATCGGCGCACCACACCGTGGGCACGGCGTTCCCTCTTTACGAAACACGTTAGCATGCTGAAGATACGTGCCTGCCCTACCGTCGGCAGCCACATAGTTTTTATCGGTACTCCCGCCCTTTTCAATCGACAAATTCATCACTTCTCGTACGGCACTATACAGCGAACTCAGCTCGTCTTTACTTAAACTGCCCACTAATCGCTGCGGGTGAATTTGTGCCAACCACAAGCTTTCATCGGCGTAAATATTACCTACTCCGGCAATTACTGTCTGATCTAATAATGCTGCTTTGACTTTTGCGCGCGGTCGGCGAGAGAATCGCGCCATAAAAACATCTGGGGTAAAGGCGGCTTCAAGTGGTTCTGGCCCAACTTTTAGCATAAACGGCAAACTTGGTACTTCGGCAGTTGGCATAAGCCGTACCCAGCCAAATTTTCGCTGATCGTTAAAGTAAAGTGTAGCAGACGGCGCAAGACCAAACGTTACCCGAGTAGAACGATCGGGCAAAGAATGGATAAGACTTTCGTTGGGGTGTCCGGCACCAAAGCGCGCTGATGCATCTACATACACAAGCTGACCGGTCATCTTAAGATGAATTACTAGGCTGTAATTAGTTGAAAGATCAATCAACAACACCTTGGCCCGCCGCCGCACACCTGTGATAGCTGCACCTACCAAAAAGGCCTCTACATTTTCAGCAGCATTAGGAAAACTTTTTGGCGTGTCGCTTACTGCTGCTGTAATTTTACGTCCAACAATAAGCCCTTCAAGTCCGCGGCGAATAGTTTCAACTTCTGGAAGTTCTGGCATACTCTCTATAGTATAGCAAGTCTTTGTAGCTCACGACGACAGTCGCTAGCTCCTGTAAAATGAATCGCCTGCATGCCAGCATCTTGGGCTCCCGCCACATTGTGCAGCATATCGTCGATCATTAATATTTCATAGGGCTGGAGTTGTAAACGCTTAGCCATGTAAGAAAATATTTCAGGGTACGGCTTTACCATGCCAACCTCGCCCGAAACACATACTGCGGTAAACAGCTCTTGTTGCTCAATTGGCGAAAATAATTGATCAATCGCACCTACTCCAGCATTGCTCAGCAGTCCTGTTTTTAACCCTTTTAATTGCACTTCTTTTACCAGACTAATACTTGCCTCTATGCGAACATGTCGTGCCGCTACAATTGTATCTAATTGTGCTTGCTCAATGCCACAAAGCTCACTTACGCCAGTAAAAAACTCTGCGCGTGAGATAAATCCGGCATCGGCAGCATGCGAGATATCACGCAGCGCTCTATGGTGAGAGGGCTCGGTTATGCTATATAAATATTCTAGACTGCCGCCATACAACACACCAAAACAGTCAAATACCACTGCACGTATCGGATTAGTCTTGCTGTTCTCCACCCTAGTTACGCCTTTGCCCTACAGGCTAAACAACCCAAAGCCACCTTGGCGCATACCAGCTTGCTCTAGTACCTCGTCGCTGTCTGGTACCTGATTATGAAATAGATTATTTAACTGTTCAACACTGGCCTCAAGTGAACCTTTCGAGCCGTCACAATCGGTTGACCAAAGTCGTTTTACAACCCGATTCCCCTGCAGCACCTCGTATTCGTATACGTTTCCAGTTGCACACAAACCTCGAGTGTCATCTGCTTCGCCCTCAAAGGCATCGCCGTTCATCATATTAGCCTTATCAAGCGCAAATACAAATTCTTCGTAGGCACGAGAATTGTTGGCATAAGTTTTAGAGTCGAGGGCATTTTGTAAATAGCCTTCGTAAGCGGTAATTGTGCGGTTATCGGTTGAAACCGTAATTTGATACGAGCGAAAGTTTTCGTCGGCCACAATTGGCCCACGCTGGGTAAAGCGCACGGAACGCGTTGTGTCGGTAGCAAGAAGCGCTGCGCGCCCATCGTCAGCTGGTTGCGAAGTTGTAGCCTCGTTTGCATCATCACCACCGCCGAACATAGCTCGCCCTAGCGAAATTATAGCTACAATTGCCACAATTATAATAACTACCACAAGAATAATAGGGAGCGTTCGAGAGAAATTACCGCGATTCATAAAAGTACTTTATCATTTTTATGAGTATTAGTCAATATAATCACAGTCGCGCAATTTAGCGTTGGCAATACTGAAATTGACTTAAAAATTCATTACCGCCGCATAATTGCTCATTTATATCTAAGCTTTCACCCACCGAATGTTGTACCGATTCAATCCGCTCGGCTGCGCCTTGTACCGCCATTACCACCTGAAACAACAACACGCCAAGCACAGCTAACACCACCACTGCACTCGAGCCAATAACAATAATACAGGTATTTAAAATTTTTAGTTGCTTTGTAAGCTGTCGTTGCGCAGCCAACATAGCTGCCGAAGTTTCTTTGTCCATTACAATTCCCCCCAATTATTACCAATTGAAACATCTACCTGTAGACGCACGCCAAGTTGAGGATAAATCGACTCCATAGTCTCTTTAAGTAGCGCGGCTACTTCGTCGGCATGCTTATAGGGACACTCAATCATAATACTGTCGTGAATTTGCAAAATTTGCACGCCTCGCCCCTCCAGTCTTTCATCAACTTTCATCATAGCTAGCTTCATTAAATCGGCTTCAGTACCCTGAATTGGCATGTTAGCTGCGGCTCGCTCGGCAGCGCTTCGCACCATAAAATTAGACGAATTAATATCAGGCGTTGGCCGTCGCCGACCAAGTAGTGTCTCTACATACCCTTCGCGCTTAGCTTTTTCAAGCGTCGCGTCAATATAGGCACGAATTGGCGCCCTTAGAGTAAAATATTCATCAATAAATTTTTTAGCTTCGCCAAAACTCATGCCAGTAGCCGCACTTAATCCATGCGGACTCATTCCATAAAGAACACCAAAATTAATCACTTTCGCCGCCCGTCGCTGTTCTTTAGTCACCTCATTCATTGGCACATGGTAAGCATCGCTGGCGGTTTTAGTGTGAATATCTAATTGACCGTTAAAATCCTCAATTAGCTGTGTGTCGCCAGCTAATACTGCCGCTAGACGCAGTTCAAACTGGGAATAATCAGCGCTTACAAACACCTGTCCGGCTTCGGGCACAAACGCTGTACGAATCCGCCGACCAAGCGCCGTGCGTATGGGAATGTTTTGCAGATTCGGATTGGTACTAGAAAGCCGACCGGTACTTGCCACATCTTGATTAAACGTGGTGTGAATTCTCCCATTCTTATCGGCTAGTTTTGGCAGCGCATCTACATAGGTATTTTTAAGTTTCGCTAGTTCACGAGTACGCTCAATCAGCTCAATAATTGGGTGCTGGCCACGAAGTTTATCAAGCTCTTTTTGGCCAGTAGAATAGGCAGTTTTACCTTTTTTAATGCCGGTAGTTGGTAATTGTAATTTTGTAAATAACACTTCTGAAAGCTGCGCCGGTGAACCGATATTAAACTTATACCCCACCACTTCATACATCTCTTGTTCAAGCTGAGCGTGCTCGCTTGCCAGTTCTTCGCTCATAGCTGCTAACTGGGCGGAGTCAATTTTAATGCCGGCATGCTCCATGGTGAATAAATTTGCAATAAGCGGAAAATCTAATTCTTCAGCTACTCGTTTGGTATGGGGCTGCTCATCAAAATTTTGACGTTGCTGCATATATACCGCGCGAAGTGCTGCCAAAACTTGCGGTCCATTATCCATGGCAATAGCTTCGCCCGCCAAACCGTTTAAACTACGATCGCGCGCCAGCGGCTGCAAAAGAAATGCCGCCTGACGAATATCATGCACCCTAGTGAATGTATGCATCTTGCCACGGTGTGCTGCCAGTTGGTGATAAAGCCCCTTTATGTCATACGCCACAACAGTACTCTTATTTAATGCGGTCAGCGCGTCGGTGTTTATGTTACTCAAATTAAGAGACATGGCGTGCGTACCACCGCTTACCCATAAGGTGTCGCCAATCGCCGTCATATATATTTCTGGTTGATTAAGCTGCGTAATATCCCACTCTGCTAGCTCTAGTGGCGTAATTGCCGAATCGGTACTACCCAGCCCAAACAGCGTCGCCTGAGGATCGTTTGTTTTTTGTGGCGCTCGCATATTGCCTGGCAGTTTACGAACTAGCGAGTTAAACTGCAACCGACGCAAAATTGCCGCCACACGCTCGTAATCACAATCATTTACATCAGCCACGCCCCAGTCAAGCTCTACCGGCGCGTCGATCCAAATTCTACCCACCTCTTTACTCATGTAGGCCAACTCACGACCAGCCTCAAGTTTTTTAGCTACCGTTGGTTTAATTTTATCTAGGTGACTATAAATACCGTCAAGCGTTTTGTACTCCTGCAGCAGTTGCACACCAGTTTTCTCGCCAATACCCGGCACACCTGGTAGGTTATCACTACTATCGCCTTTAAGCGATTTTAAATCGAGAAACTGATGCACCGAAATACCATATTTTTGTTCAAAGTACGCTATGTCAAACTCTTCAATGTTAGAAAGCCCATTTTTAAGTGCATACACTTTAGTTGAAGGACCAATAAGCTGTAAGGCATCAAGATCGCTGGTGAGCAGGCAGGTTTCAATATCTTTAGCTGAAGCCTGAGCGGCAAATGCACCCAAAATATCGTCTGCCTCGTAATCATCAAGTTCGTACAGCGGCCAACCAAACGCATCGAGTAACTCGTAAAGTAGCGGAATTTGTGCATAAAAATCATCGGGCGCGGCTTTTCGTCCCGCTTTATACTCGGGATAAATTTCGCGGCGACGACGAATATTTGTACCCTTTTTATCCCAAGCCACCGCCACGTAATCGGGTTGCAATTTTTTAATAAGCTCTAGCGCCAAGCTTGCGAACCCGTACACGCCACCGGTGGGCGTACCGTCTGGCAAAGAAAGGTTAGGCATGGCGTAATAGCCGCGATAAAAAATTGATTTGCCGTCGATTACTGCCAGTCGCCTTGTCATACCTTTAGTATAGCACTGTCAACTGCCAGCGTTACGACTGGCGACCATTTAGATTTATTTGGCAATTTTTTGAAACTCGCTAAAAGCCACACCCAGCAAATGTTCCACCTCGCTTGGCGAGGTAGCGCCGTATTCTTTGCTAAATGTCTTGGCAATTTCCTCAATAGTTTGCGGCTTTAGCGCCGAACAAAACTTTAAAAATGCCTGCAGCACACCCGGCTGGTTCGGCTCAAACTCCTCAAAATGGCGCCAATACGCCGCATGAACTTTTTGCAGCGCCTGCTCAGTAGTCTCGAACATATGCCGATGGGCGTGCGTGGTTGGGTTGTAGCTCGCACGCACTACTAGTGCAGCAGCCTCATCGTTGGTAAGAGAAAATGTGTGCGACAGCTCTTGTGTACTTAAAAGCTTTTCTGTCACTTCCTCGCCTGTTCGCTCTCTATAGGCGAAAGCTATCCGCTCATGATGTTGGTTATTCGCGGTCTGAGCTATTGGTAGTGGCGGTGTGTGTTTTTTTAGTGGTGTTGCTGATTTTGACATAGTTGGCGGTATAACTGTATCTACTTGTGCAGCTAGCGGCCACGCCTCGGCAATCCATCGCGGCATACTTACCATAATGTGCTGCTCAACACTATTGCTCGGGTGCAGCGTGCCCTCAACGTATCCTCGAGCAAGCACCCGACTATCCCCGTCTGCCACATGAATTGCAATCATTTTCTCTACCACTTCGGCCAATTCGCTATTCGAATAACTTTCAGCAGATAACAGAATGTCTTTTTTTGGCTGCAACTTGCGCCCAGCCTGACGAACCCGTGCTCGCAGGTGACCTAACGACACCGCCGAATGAGTATACTCGGACTCTTGCAAGACAGTACTCACCTGATTATGTCGTAGCTCCATTTGCGGAGACTCATAGGCGTTTACCGGCTGCGCCTGGGGCGAGAGTATCTCTGGAGATGTTACTGTAGCAGCATACCGTTCATCGCTAAATAATTTTAAAATTCCACTGGCGTGCGCATGCAAGAGTGCAACCCCTTCATCATTAAGCTTATCAAGCCGAGAATGCTCAGACTCTCCTTTGCCTGGCAGCTCGAGCGCGGCAGCCATTTCACCAAGCACTTCTTTCGTTAACTGGCGCCGTCTGTCTTTATCTATTCCATAGTGTTGTAGTGGTAGCTTTTCGTGTGCCATGGGTGTCTCCCTTTTATAGCAGTAGTGGCAATATGCACTTTCATTTTACTCCCAATCTAAACCACGCCGCAAGCATGAGGGCTTCTGCTATACTAATATACATATGACACATCACCCTACCCCTTCAAATATTATTGCTTTTGTTGGCCTGCCGGGCGCTGGCAAAAGCTCAGCCGTCGATCATTTAACCGCTAAAGGATTTCCAAAAGTTTATTTTGGTGGCGTGGTTCTTGATGCCATGACGGCCGCCGGTCTGGCTCATACTCAAGAAAACGAAAAACCATTCCGCGAAGAATTACGGGCAAAAGAAGGCAAAGATTTTATTGCTAAGCGCATTATTTCGCAGCTGCACAGTCTAATCGCCTCTGGTCAGCACATGATTGTCGCCGACGGACTCTACAGCTGGACAGAGTATAAACTTTTAAAGCATGAGTTTGGCCCGCAACTTCACGTGGTAGCAATTGTTGCCCCAAAACACCTTCGCCACCATCGTCTTACCAAACGTCCAGTTCGCCCTCTTACAGATGAAGAAGCCAGTCAGCGCGACTGGGCCGAGATTGAAAATCTTGAAAAAGGTGGGCCAATTGCCATTGCCGATAACTACATTATTAACGACGGTAACTTAGACGAACTACATACGGCAGTTAATAGGCTGTGCAATCAACTTCATTTTGAACGCTAGCGCGTTGATAACAGCTGCAGGTACTGGTCGCTTTTTGCAATTTCTATTATTGATCCAGAAGCGAGCACTACAATTTCACCGTCAATCTGCAGGGTAACGGCGGCGGTAGGTTCAAATTCTAACCTAGCCATATGTACCCCTTTAGACCGCATTTTGCCAAACACAACACTACCTACTAATAGAGGTAGACTTTTAAAGAGTGAGCGGACATCTAGCTGGCGCAACAAAAAAGTGTCCGCCTCGCCGCTAGCCTTTGTGCGCATAATACGTGCAAATCTCTTGGCATTTATACATAAAATATCGGTGGCTTCGGTCTGTGGTCGATAATTTATGCGAAACGCTGGCAGTAAGCTACGTTCGCGGCTTGAAATATAATAGCGAAACATGCCAAACAAACTTTTTGGCAAATAACCAAAGCCAGTCCGCACCCGACTTCGCACGGCCGGAATTTCAAATCTGGCGGCGGCTTTGGCAGTCCAGCCCAGGGTGGCGCTAATAAGTCCGTAGCGAAAAAACTTTTCGCCGATAGTAATTTCTAAAGGGTAAACTTCGCGCACCTTAGCTCGCTGCAAAAACTTTAGAGCGTCGCGCACAGTGCCAAAAGCATTGTAGTTGTGCGCGGCATCATTAAAGTTACCATAGCCTAAAAAACCAATTTGCACGTGTATAAACCCCGACTTTAACACGCCGTTTACCGCCGCATGAGCCGTACCATCGCCAGCTGCAACCAGCACAGTATCGTACTCCTGCAAAAAACCAGCAATCATGGCTGCCGTACGAGTTACCGGTTCGCTTTGCACTACACATTCACTAAAAGTAATGCCTGCTCTAGTCAGCGGCTCCAGTACCCGGCGCTCAACCGCATGGGCACGCGAACTAAGCGGATTATAAATTACAACCAAACGCCCGGGTAGAGTTAACATAGGGTGTTAGCCTACTGTAAGTACTCGTGAAGCTTTTTTGCGTCTTTGTGTTTGCGTAGTTTAGCAAGCGCCTTAGCTTCAATTTGACGAATACGCTCACGAGTAACGGCAAACTCCTGCCCTACTTCTTCTAAGGTGTGACTTTTGCCATTTTCTAAACCAAAACGAAGTTTAATAATTTTTTGCTCACGATCGCTTAGGGTTGAAAGCGCTGATTGCACTTGCTCCTTTAGTAATTGGCTTGAGGCCGATTCTTCCGGCGTTGCCGAATCTTCATCTTCAATAAAGTCACCCAAAACCGAATCTTCATCATCGCCGTCACGCCCTACGCCGGCGTCAAGACTGGTAATATCTTGCTTGATTTTCATCACATATTCAACTTTTTCCGGCTCCATTTCAAGCTCTTTACCAAGCTCTTCAACCGTTGGTTCGCGGTTAAGTTCTTGGGTCATTCGGCGCTGAGTGCGAAGCAGTTTATTGATGGTTTCAACCATGTGCACCGGAATTCGAATGGTGCGAGCCTGATCGGCAATCGCACGCGTAATCGCTTGGCGAATCCACCAAGTGGCGTAAGTAGAAAATTTAAACCCTTTGTCTGGATCAAACTTTTCAACCGCACGCAGTAATCCCGTATTACCCTCCTGAATAAGATCAAGAAAATCAAGACCGCGGCCACTGTAGCGCTTGGCAATTGAAACAACCAGACGCATGTTAGCCTCGGCCATTTTATCTTTAGCCTTTTTGTCGCCTTCTACAACTTTTTGCGCCAAGGCCAATTCTTCTTCGCTGTTTAAAAGTGGAATCTTACCAATTTCGCGTAGGTAAAGTCGCACCGAATCATCGGCCACGTCATCAAGATACTGACCCTCATGCAGCGAGGCGTTAATCTCATCTAACTCCTCGTCATCAAGGTCGGTCGCATCTGGCTCGTCTGGTTCAATAGCCGCCGACAATGTTGGCTCGTCTGGTGTAATTTGTCGCAAATCATCTTCGCTCATTTTATCGCTCCCGTATAAGTTGCTGAATTTTTTTTAGTAACATAGCACTGCGCTCATCGTCACCGCTAGCTTCGGCTTCGCGCAGTTCTGCTTCTAAGGTATCTTTTTGGTTGTGTTGATATGTTTTCTTAGCTCGTTCAACCAGCTGCTGTGCCATATGAATGCGATCAGGTTCGCTCCAGGCCGCATAACGCTCGTCAGCTCTTAACTGTACTATTTTCACATATTCGCTAATTTCATGCAACTCACTCGGTACTTCACCCATCATATCGGCGCTTGGGTGCATCTGTAAATATTCAAGTAACGCAGCGCGCGCTGGCTGAGATGAGTTCATATGTCGCTCTTCTAGTTCGCCTAATATACGTCGCGCCGTCACATCAATCATTGCCACCGCTAAAAGTTCATTTTGGTATTCATCGCTTGCACCCTGCGAACGCTCGTTAGATTTTACATTTTTTGTAGCACGCAGCGGAGTGGTCTCGGCGGAACCTAACGTGACAGCCTTTAAATCGGCGGTTTTTTGGCGTAGCGTATCAAGCGAAACATCAATCGTACGAGCAACAACCTGTTGATAATGTTCAACTTCTACCGAATCTTTTAGCGTCGCAATCACCCTTAAGGCTGCCGATGAAAACAACCGCTTGCCTTTTGCACTCGACATATCTTCTCGTGCCGCATACTGCTGAATAATCCATTCTACTGCCGGGCGCGCATCGGCTATTGCTTGCTGCCACTTTTTAACACCTAATTGAATCAACTCATCTGGATCTTTTGCACCGTCTGGTAAGGACACAATTGATAGTGATACGCCAACGCGTTCAGCAATTTCTATTGCTCGTTCGCTGGCAGCAACACCGGCTTTATCACCGTCAAACGCCAATCGAATTGAATCACTTAGCCGCGAAATAGCCTTAAGATGCTGTTCGGTAAGCGCTGTTCCGGCAGTTGCAACCACCGCCCGCACGCCAGCTTGGTGCGATGAAATTACGTCCATGTTGCCCTCTACTACTACCGCGTAATCCTGTTTTCTAATCGACTCTTTAGCCTGGCTTAACCCAAACACGTGTCGACTTTTGTCGTAAAGTAGAGTTTGCGGCGTGTTTAAATATTTGGGCGAATTTGGCTCGTCTTTAAGCGTGCGTGCCGTAAATCCAATCACCCGCCCACCGGCGTCCATCAGCGGCACTGTCATGCGGCCGCGAAATAAATCGCCATCAAATCTATTCAGCAGTCCAGCATCAAGTAATTCTTGCTTACTAAAACCTTTCTTACTTAAAAAACCCGACAGCGCCCGAGAATTTTCTGGCGCATAGCCAATCATAAAATCTCCGATAGTCTGCTTGTTAAGACCGCGCTTTTTTACTACATAGTCAAGTGCGTGAGGATTTTGCAACAACGACTGCTGATAATACCGTGCCGCTAGATCGAGCGCCGCATAAAGGCGCGCTTTCTTTTCTGATAACCCCTTGTCGTTTCCGTTGTTATACAGCGAAAGATCCACACCCGCTTTACGCGCCAAATGTTCAAGCGCCGCACGAAAATCCATTCCCTCAACTTCCATTACAAAACTAAAAATATCACCGCCCTTACCTGAGCTAAAATCATGCCAAATGTGCTTATCTGGGCTCACCACAAAACTAGGAGTTTTTTCGTCGCCAAAAGGGCTAAGTCCCTTAAAATTACGCCCAGCCCGCTTAAGCTGTACGTATTCACCAATCACGTCCTCTATGGCGAGCCGTGATCGAACCTCTTCTTTGGCATCTTGCATAGTTTTAGTATATCACTCTTTACCTCTGTTATTGCCTATGCTTAAATAGAGCTAAGACTATGTATCCTAATTCTCAAAATCCAAACCCCAATCAGCCCTCTCCTCGGTCATATCAAGACCCGGCTTTTCGACCGCCAGCTTCACCCGCCTACCCAACGCCACAACCCGGCTCATACAATGCAAATCTTCAGGGTGAACCACCGGTCGGCTATCAGGCAGATTACCAGCGCCAGTATTCGGCCATGCCGTCGCCCTATGCACAATCTACGGCACAGTACCCTCCACAACCAGCTTATTCAATCGACTACCTTAATCAGATAGCCGCTCCTGCGCCAAAAGCCGGGCTTTCCAAAGGCATGAAAACACTTCTTATCGCTGCTGGCGCTATGCTCCTTATTACCCTGCCGCTACTGTTGTTTAGTGCGCTATCTGGCTCAACCACACAAATCTCTCTAGATCGCCTGGCGGCTCGCAGTAGTAACCTTAGCGCCGTTATTAGCGACTCGCATGACAACATCGATAGCACCGAACTTCGCCAAATTAACAGTAGTCTTTCTGCGAGTATGAAAAATATTTCCGCTGGCACCACCGAACAACTTAAGGCTCAGAGCACTACACTCGAAACAGCTAAAAAAGCCAATCCAAACGAGACGACCGGCGCTTTAAGTGCAAGACTAGATGATGCAGAACTTAACGCCACATTCGATCGAAGCTATGTGCGCGAAATGGCTTTTGAGGTTAAAACCACGCTTATTTTAATTGACTCTTTAGGAGCCAAGGCTCGTGATGAGGCGACTGTTGATTTTTTACGGCAAAGTTACAATAATCTCAATCAATCCTACGAGCAACTAGAAGCCTTTGGAAAAACCAGCGAGTAATCTGCTGGCTTTTTATTTAATCTTTAACAACATGAGTTCCACGACCAAGTTCGTAGCTATGACGGGCTAAATCAAGCAATTGCTCATCACTAAGCTGTCCGGTACAAATAATACTGTTCCAATATTTTTTATGCAGATTTTCGGCCGCTAGCACTGTCTCGTAATTTTCGCGCAACATAACCGCCAGCTTAGGGTCGCACTTTAATCTAATTCGCAGCGGAGTGCTTTGCTCTTGAATAATGGCGAACAAAACCGCTTCATCGCCCGCAGTATAATAATACGCCGCCTCACCCTCACCAAACGGATAGCGCTTCTCTACCCCTGCAAACGACAAGAAAAACTGATCTAATTGCGCTGTTGTCATACCTTTACCTTTGTTAAATAATATTTAAGTTCCATAATGCTGCCACGAATATCACCCAGTGCCCGATGCTCTTCGGGTTTGGCAAATCGTTTGTTATATTTGCCGTCGAAAACTAACTTCCAGGCACTTACGTCAAGCATTCGATAATGAAGACGGGCATCGAACCGCGGCCACTGATTTGCAATAAAGCGTCGATCTTGATGAATTGAATTACCGGCCAGCACCACGCGAGTATCGGGTGCAAAGTGTGTAGAAATAAAATCGAGTAGCTCGTTTTCTACTACACGCGCCGAGCGACCATTCAAATTTTGCGCCAGTAATCCATCGCGTGCCGTAGGGTTGGCATCCCAAAAATCACGGCTTACATTCATGCGACGCTCCATTAACCGTGGACCAACTTTTATTACCGCCTCAAAAGTAGCGATTTCTTTAAAGTTCCAATCAGTAGCAATAGCCGCTACTTCTAAAATACGATCTTCAAGCGGGTCAAGGCCAGTCATCTCAAGATCCATCCATAATAAATCTGCCGACATACTATGCGTCCTCTCCCTTAGTTGGTGAAAATGCTAAGCTGAGTGAGTTAATGCAGTATCGTTGATCGGTGGGCGTAGCAAATCCCTCACCTTCAAACACATGCCCTAAATGACCGCTACAATTGCCGCACACTACTTCCGTGCGAGTCATGCCGTGGCTATCATCGGTTATAAATTCCACCGCGTGTGGCTTTGCGTCAAAAAAACTCGGCCAACCACAATGAGCATTAAACTTGGTTTCTGAACCGAATAATTCTTGCCCACAGCCAGCACAGGCATAAGTGCCATCTTTAAAATGTAAATCGTACTCGCCACTAAAGGGCGCTTCGGTTGCCTTCTCTCGAAGTACCGCATACTGCTGGGGTGTTAAGCGCGTACGCCAATCTTCGGTCATTATGGCTTCTTCTTATCAAGCTTATCCAGCTTTAATAGATGAATAATAAAGTAAATAACCAGCGCAGTAGCAATTAACGTAATAAGCGAAGACACAAAGGCGCCCCATGCAAAATCAGCCTGACGGCCAAAGGCTTGAAATTCCCAGACGGCAGAATTAAGTGCCTCTTGCGAGCCCACAATAAATTGTACAATTGGACTAATAAAGCCCTCTACTAATTTTCGTACTGTATCGCCAGCGGCTGTACCAATCGCCAAACCAACCGCTAAACCAACCACGCCTTGTTCTCTAATAAAATTAGTAAACCCGCCTACATGGCCCTGTGCAACCTTAGCTTTTGCCGCTTCAGCTTTGGCTTTTACAGCTTCAGCCTTGGCCTTGGCTGCCTTATGTCTTGCCGTTTCGGCCTCGGCTTTAGCCCGCGCTGGTGTGAGAGATGATTTGTCTGTCGCCATAGCTTTCCTTAATTATCTTTGTACTAGTATACCAAAAGTGTGCGAGAGAATGATTCGCTGACACGAGTCGGTCGCGGCAGAAGAATTTCTCTCCCGCGACCGACTCTGCCGTGGTCAAATGACACCAACAGCTAGGCGCGCAGCAAATCCAGACGGTACCAACGGTCAGGATCGAGCGGCGTGCCGCTGTTTACGCGCCGAAAGCGAATTCGGTAGCGCACCTGAGTTGACGCCTGCAATCCTGCCGGATAGTACGTAGCGTGCTGCGGACCAGAATGCTCCAAATTCCATAGCGCCGACGTAAACTGCCGAATCGACACGTTGTTGTGTGTTGCTTCGGGGAACTCGTTGGGGTGCATACCCGGCTTCATGTCGGGAACAACCAGGCCGATGTTCTCGGCCAAGCCGGTTCTGGTATCGGCCATCATAACGATGCCGCCACCTAAAATCCGATCAAAACTCGAGACCACCACTGCATCAATCGCCTGCTTTACCACCTCCCTTGTCTCTTGCGTTGCACGCAGGTGAAGCTTAGTGGTAGAAAGCGTCAGGCTCATGCGAACCATCCTCTCGGTTGTAACGCAGCCTATATTTTAGGCGTACAAGTTTATATTATAAACGATTTTACAAGTTTATCAATTTACATAGAGTCTGGCGCATGAATACCCAGAACCTGTAATCCACGCCGTAACGTGTGGGCGTAACGGGCAACCAATGCAGCACGATGCGCTTGCTCTTTACTGCCCACTACGGTATGTTGTTCGTAAAAGCGATTAAATACTTGCGCTAGTTCAAACAAATAACTGCACACATAATGGGGCGACAGCTCCTGTGTCGCTCGTTCTAACACGTCGCTATACTCGGTAAGTTTTCGCACCAGTGAGCGTTCTTCGCTATTTAAAAGTTTTGAATCTAACGCAGCAAAATCATCTGGTGACTGCTGTATTTTTTCTAAAATTCGTATTGCACGCGCATGTGCATACTGTAAATAAGAGCCCGTGTTACCCTGTAAACTTACCGTTTCGGCTGGATCAAAAATTACATCTGAGCCAATTTTTACTTTCAAAAATTGATACCGCATGGCACCAGCTACAATTTCGTCTTTTGCCTCTCCGCCTCGAGCAACAACTGCTTGCTGAATTTGACTAAACAGACTTTCAATCGTTACTACGTCACCGTCACGTGAACTCATTTTGCCGGTAGTTAATTTTGCCGTACCATGAGAAATATTTTGCGTTACACCATCAAGTTCGGGTAAGCAAAGTTCTGCGGCCTTAATTACATTTTTAAAGTAGGCTTTTTGCTCTTCGGCTGTCACAATATAACTTTTATCCGCGCGATAATCGGCGTGCTTAAGCTGCATAAGACCAAGGTCGCGAGCCGGATATAAGCCACGGCCAGCACTCGAGATAAACGCAGCATCAAACTGGCCATATTGTTCACCCGGAAACACAATTGCTCCATCACTCTTTATAAAAACGTCTCCAGTGTGGCGCTTTACGGTCTCAACGCCTAGTGCATCAGCCTGACTCTCAAGGTAACGCCTCTCTATTGGCACGCAACCAAGACGCTTCACCGTCGCATCAATTTGCTCAAAACTCCAAGCTTTGCAAATTTCATACACCTGTCGATATAGCGCGTCATCGAGTACAAATGATTGCTTCGCCAGCTCATCAATCTGTTTTTTTACCTCATCGTCGGCTTTTGCGGCTTGCGCTCCCTTGGCATACATTCGACTCATAAAGTCATTGCGTGCGCCAGGCTCAATCGCTTCAAGTCGAGAAACGTCACCTTCAATATACTTTAAAATTGCCCACATACTTTTACCAACATGCGCGCCTACGTCGCCATGGTAACTTACTCGGTGCACCTCGGCACCACTAGCCTCTAGAAGATTCGCTACGGTATCGGCCAAAATAGAATTAAACCCGTGCCCTACGTGCATTGCCTTAAACGGATTAGGGTTATTAGTTTCGATAACCACTTTTTGACCGCGACGAGACTGGCGCGGTTGATGTGATAACTGGGCAATAAGTGCCTTATTCGACAGGCGAATGTTTAGAAAGCCTGGCCCAGCCACCTCAACTCCAGCATATTCGCCACTCTCGCGCAGCGCAGCAGCCAATTCGTCTGCTATTGCGCGGGGGTTAGATTTTAGCCGACCGGCCAGTTGCAGGGCGACATTTGAGCTGTAATCACCAAACTGCTCGTCAGGTCGAGTAACAATTGGTTGCACGTCAAGTTTGTAGCGCTCTTTAATAAGCTGAGAGATTTTTTGCTCCATAACCTCTCTAGTATATCAGACTAACGAACGTCGTCGGTTGCAAGCTCTTCGTAATCGTAATCTAGAGCACTGCCAGAGACCGTGCTAATGCCGCGAATATTGTGAAGAAGTACATTTAGTACGTCAAAATCGTCGTTGCTCATATTTTTGCCTTGTTTATTTTTTGTATTGGTATGCCACGCGTGTTAATTTTTTCGTGATACTTACATAAACATTAGCATAATAGCATAGTCTTGTCAATGTTTGACACCTCTCACTGCACGCTATAAAGTAGGGACAGATGAAAAACCATAAGGGCTTTACAATTGTTGAACTTTTAATCGTAATTGTAGTAATTGCTATTTTGGCGGCAATAACCATTGTGGCGTATAACGGAATTCAAACCAGAGCTGAAAATACCAAAAATCTTACTGCCGTTAATCAAACCGCAAAACTACTTCGCCTTTACAAAGAGACTCACGGCTACTACCCTACTCACTCAGGCGCAGCTATGGTATGTATAGGACGCGGGTATACTAATAACACCTGCTCGCGTGATGCCGACGGCAGTAATTCTGTTCAAAATTCAGATTCGTTCGATAATGAACTACGTAAAGCCGGTAGCCTTCCGCAACCAAGCACTAAGGTGCTTACTCGCGATAATGGCAGGCAAGTTTCAGGATTAAATTTTCGCCAGCCTGACCGCATGATCCGCTATTACATTAACGGCGCTAATCAACCATGCGAGGCTGGCGGCACGAGTCATACCTACGAAACTGTTACCGAGTGCCGGCTTGTGCTGCCTCAGTAGCGCGAATTAATCCAACAAACAGCGGGTGTGGATTATGTGGCCGCGAGCGAAACTCTGGGTGCGCTTGGGTGGCTACAAAAAAATTCTGATTTTTAGCCTCTACAAATTCAACTAATTTGCCGTCCGGTGAGGTGCCGCTTACTATCAGCCCGCCACTATTAAACGCCGCTTCAAACTGGCGATTCACCTCGTAACGATGGCGGTGGCGCTCGGTAATATGCAAGCTGCCATAGAGTTGTTCAACCAATGAACCAGCCACCGCTACCGCTGGATAATCACCAAGTCGCAAAGTTCCACCTGTCGATTCTTTACCCGCCTGACCTTCCATAATATAAATCACATTATGCGGTGTGTTTGGGTTAAATTCACTACTGTTAGCTTGCTCTAAGCCGCTCATGCGCGCAGCCGCAATCACTGCTACCTGAAGCCCAAGGCAAATTCCTAAATATGGCTTATTGTGGGTTAGCGCATAACGAGCGGCAGCGATTTTTCCCTCTACTCCACGCTCGCCAAAACCTCCCGGCACCACTAACGCATCAACCGCCGCAAAGTCTTCTTCCGCTGCTGTTTCGGCGTTAATCCACACAATATTTACCTGAAGTTTATCGTGCCAAGCAGCAGCTTTCAGCGCCTCTAGCACCGAAATATAGGTGTCTTCATTATCTAAATATTTCGCTACTACGCCTACGTTTACTATTGGTGTGTTTTCGGCGTGTACGTGCGAGACTAACTCGCGCCAGCTTTTCATTTCTGGTACAGCTTCGCCAATTGGCAAAAACCGCTGCAACACTTTGTGAATACCGCTGCTGGCGATCGACAGCGGCACCTCGTACACTGTGCGGGCATTTGGTAGCAAAATTACTCCATCACTTGCTACGCCGCTAAAACTCGCAATCTTTTCGGCCGTAGAATGCGGCGCCGGCTCATCGGTACGTACTACTACGCAATCGGGTGTTATGCCAAAGCCGCGCAGGTCGTTAAGAGCATTTTGAGCCGGTTTAGTCTTAAATTCTTTGCTTGTTGAAATAAATGGCACGTACACCACGTGTACGTACATACAATTTTCACGGCCTACACGCATAGAAAACTCTCGAATCGCCTCTACAAAACTAAGTCCTTCGTAGTCACCAACCGTGCCGCCAATCTCAACAATATGCACCTGCCCATCGGCTGCTAGCTCTATCGCATCTTGAATAGCACCTGTTAGGTGCGGCACTAGCTGTACGGTGCGACCGCCAAATTTTCCTGCTCGCTCGTCGGCGATAAGTTGACTTAATAGCTTACCCGAAAGCGTAGCGTTTTTTTGCGTTAACTCGAGATTTAAAAATCGTTCATAATGGCCCAAATCAAGGTCGGTCTCGGCGCCATCTTTTGTTACAAAGCACTCGCCATGCTCCTTGGGATTAAGCAAACCCGCATCTACGTTAAGATACGGGTCGCACTTTTGAATTGACACCTTTACCCCTTGAGATTGCAGCACGGCTCCAATACTCGCAGCGGTTATGCCTTTCCCTACCCCGGAAAGAACACCGCCTGTGACAAAAATATATTTTGTATTTTCCATGTGTGTTGAACTACTCATCATGGAACTTCATTATAGCACCGTTATGGCGTAGTGCGCCATATATAGAGTGTTGTAGTAAAAGCTATTCTATATATAGAGTGCCAGACGAATTATCGAATGGGTTGTCAAGTAGCGCTGAACCCGGCTTGTACGTGTAAAGCGGCGCCTGATCGTAACTCCAGGCGTGTTGCAGTGGCTGTAAAATTTGCCAGGCACGAATCACTTCCTCGCCTTCAGTGAACAAGTTTTTTCTTCCACGAATTGCATCGACCAGCACTTGCTCGTACGCTTCGGGAAGCTGCTCGTCCTCTGGGTAAGAAAAACCAAGTCGCCGAGTTTCGTGCGCCGTGTCGTAGCCTGGCTTTTTTATTGTTAACTCAATCTCAATACCTTCGTTTGGTTGAACATGAAAAATGATTGTGTTGCGCTGTTGTTGGTGGTGCTTCTTTAAATATACCCGAATTTCTGTAGTCTTTGCAGCCAGTGCTTTACCGGTAATTAATCGCAGCGGTACACCTTGCCAACGCGGCTGTTTTGAGGCAAGCTCTAGGGCTACAAAAGTTTCTGTGCTTGATTTTTCACTTTTTATTTCTTCGCGGTAACCTTTATATTGAGCGCGAATACTTTTTTTAGGTTCAGCTGGCATAATTTGCTCAAGCGCCTGTAGCCGCTGCGCCGGCAACTGATCCCATGTAAAATTGTCTGGAACTTCCATAAGCACAAGAGCCAAAAGCTGTAGTAAATGCCCCTGCACTACGTCGCGTAGGGCGCCTGTCTGCTCGTAAAACTGCCCCCTTCCCTCTATTCCAATCTTTTCACCAGCTACAATTTCAATCGCCTCAACGGCACTATTGTTCCAAATGTGTGAGAAAAGAGCATTATGCGCCCTAAACGCTACAATATTTTGAGCCATTTCTTTTGCAAGGTAGTGATCAATTCGATAAATTTGTTGTTCAGAAAAATAACGAGCCGTTCGGCCAATTACTTCTCGCGCCGACGCTTCATCGACACCAAACGGTTTTTCGAATAAAATTTTTACGTTTGGCGTATTAAGTCCAGCGTCACCCAAAAAATCGACAATTTGCGTAGCGGCTCGTGGCGGCACCGAAAGATAGACCAACAATTGGTCGCTATCATTAAGCGCTAAATATGTTTTTAAATCATCATATTGAGCCGAGTCTGCAATATCCATGGTATAAACGCGTGTATTCTCTAGTAACGCTTCGGGCTGCTTCACTGCCTCCTCAATGAGCGCCTTTACATCAACTTCACGTCGCGAAACCCCTATAATTTCCAAATTTTCCGCTGATTTTGTTCGTAAAATCTCGGCCAACGCTGGCAATAATTTGCGCTGGCTTAAATCGCCCGTTATACCAAATATGAGAAGTTTTGTCGTCATTCTATAAGTATACTCTGTTTGGGGAATTTCTCTAAATTAGTATGCTTATGTTACTGCCCATGTGTTTGCTGTTATTTATGGGTAGATGATTATATTGGTAATTATTGGGACTAGCTGAATAATCAACCCGTTCGGCTTAAAGAGGGGCGTAAAAGTAAGTAGGCGACAGGCTTCTGGCCGCACTCAATCCATTTACTGTAAAAACGAATGTTTCCGCCAAACGGTCACACGTCGTACAGTAAAGATAATCGCACGTACAATAACCACCGTCGCAAGCTTATGGTGTTTAATCCATTTTTTTATATGGCGTAACATTCTAGTTCCACCATCTTTTGATTGTGATGATGGCATATATTCCTCGGATTAGTAAGCCCGCGCTCAGTGGCCAAATTAATTTGCTAATTTCATTTTTTGGCAGCCATTTGTTTTAAATTTATTGATAATTAGGTTTTTATGGCACTTTAGCGAGCAACCACGAGCGAGAACTTAATACTTTTGTTATGCGGTTTACTGCTCCATTTTCGTACATCACTAACCACTCTCTTAATTATCACAAGAATAGCATTTACATCATTAAATACTATAGTAGGTTACTACGAAAAAACCGCCGATACTGGCGATTTTTTCGTAAAAAATTACTTTGAGTTTACTGACACCCAAGGCACATCGTCAAATCAGCTGGATCAAGTGGAGCGACAATTTTACCGCTATCTTGGGCATCGGCCTGAGCTTGTGCCTGTGCGTTCGCCATAGCAGCGTCAATAGCAGCTAGCTTTTCTTCAAGCGTCATATCGTCTGAAATGATTGCGTTCCCGTTCATTTTGTGAATCCCCCTTTTTATGATCTAACTATACATGTGGTGTTGCTTATGTTAATTATACGCTGCCTATAGCGTATTGTCACCATCAAAATACCAAAGTTTGCCTCTAGAAGCTGCTGTATTTTTATCACCAATCTTAGCTTTATAGACAGTCGCTGCCGCTAAATGTGGCGTAATGCCACCAAATACCTCGGCATACACAGCCCGTCCTGCCTCAGCCGCCTCACCAGCTAGCGCCTGTGCGGTCGACTGAATATAAATACCTTTTAGCCCACTAGATTTATCTGGCGACCAAATCACAATACTTATCTGTGGCCGTTCGGCAATATTTTTTGAATGCACCGTCTCTGGACTCGATAGCCAATAAACATTCTCTTCATCAAACGCCAAATGCAGCGGCGTATTCCATGGCCGGCCGTCTTGCTGAACAGTTGCCAAGCTCCCTACCCGTACACCATCAAGAATTTCATCAAATACATGCGTCTTCATTGCGTACCGCCTACTTTGTCGTATTTACTTCGTAACTAGTATTGGTGCTCTCAAAAAAGTTAACAAGCTCTAGCGTATCGTTCGCAGCCGCCATCCACTTAGCCGGGTTGGCCACGTTAAATTCCGGCTCAAAACCAAGCTCTTCTAGGCGGCGATCGGTCATATACTGCACATATTGATTTACGTAATCAGCATTTAAGCCAAGAATTCCCTTTGGCAACATATCTCTGTTATAAGCCTCTTCAAGTTTAACGGCCTCAACAATTAGGCTACGAATTTCTGCTGCAAATTCTTCGGTTTGCAGTTCAGGATTTTCGTCTAAAATAGTTAACAGCAAGTTAATACCAAATGTTAAATGCAAATTTTCGTCCTTGGTGATCCAATCAAGCAAACTGCCCACGTTGCGCAGCAAATTACGCTGGCGGAAACTCATTCCAACCATAAAGCCCGAGTAAAACCAAATACCTTCAAGCACAATATTGTACGCAACTAAACTGCGAACAAAATCTTTCTTACCCTCTAAGGTGTAAATATCAAGGTCTTTACTTAGCATAACTTCAAGGTGCTTATTTTGAAACGCTGCCTTGTCGGCTAGCGATTTTTTGCCAAAGCCAGCCGCATAAATCTCTTCGCGATTAAACGGAAAGGTTTCAATAATGTACTCAAATGTCATAAAGTGGTTAGCTTCTTCCCACATTTGCTTACTTAAATACAGCTGAGCTTCAGCGGCGTTAACATACGGGTAAATACCAAAAGCCAGCGATTTATTAATAAGCAGCTCGTTAGGATTAAGATAGCTAATAACCGTTTTAAGGGCGTGCTTTTCTTCATCGGTCATCTTCTCAAAATCGGATAGGTCTTGCACCAGCTGCACCTCGTTCGGAAACCAAGTGTTCGCTACGGCTTGGTTGTAAAGGTCGTACGCCCACTGGTAGCGAACAGGCTTAAGCTGCAGGCCGTCGCGCAAGCCAGAACCTAAAATACCAGTTGAATGTGAATCTGTCATATTACTCTCCCCCTTTAATTCTTTACCTTAGCAAAACCAAAGCCAACTTTTCGGCCGCCGCTTTGAGCTTTAATTTTATCAGCTTTATTTGATGCCACGGTTGTTTGCTCGGATTGGTGGCGAGGCTTTACGTGCAGATAGTATGTTGTTTTAAGGCCACGTACCCATGCTTCGTGGTAAATTTTTTCGTACTCGTCAATGTCGCGAGTCTCAAGGTACATATTGCGCGAAATCGCTTGATCAACCCACTTTTGCGCCCGAGCAGCTACTTCAATAAATGCGTACGGGCTAAGCTGAAAGCTAGTTTTGTAAATTGCCTTAATGTCATCTGGAATAGCGTCGATAACTTGAATATCGCCCTGATTAGCAAGTAGATCGTCTTTAACCTGTTCCCACAAACCAAGTCGCTTTAAATCGGCCACAAGATTTGTATTTACTTCCAAAAACTTTCCGTTCAGTGTTGAGCGGCTAAAAATTTGCGAAAATTGTGGATCGATACCCGGCGTAGTACCAGCAATATGCCCAATGTTAGCGGTTGGTGCAATAGCCATAAGCGTAGCATTGCGCATACCCTTTTTTACCTTGGCGCGTAAACTTTCCCAATCAAGGCGCACCGTGCGATCAATTTTTACGTCTAGGGCGCGGTCTTTAGCAAGTGCTTCAAGCGTATCAATTGGTAGTACGCCCTTGCTCCAACCACTGCCCTCAAACTTTGGATAGCTTCCTAGTTTTTGAGCTAGCTCGGCCGATTCGTCGATGGCGTGATAACTAATGTGTTCAGTCAGCATGTCAATCAGTTCGTAGGCTTCGTTTGATTCATAACTGTGCCCAAGCTTCTCTAACACGTCACTGAGTCCCATAATACCAAGGCCAAGGGCGCGAGTTTGAGAGTTGGCATACATTGCTTCGGGAACCGGCAAATTGGTAATATCTACCAAATTATCAAGCTGACGAATGGCGCTACGGGCACTCGCTTCTAACCGTGCAAAGTCCCAAGTTTTATCTTCTTTTAGATGTGCTGAGAGGTTAATACTTACTAGGTTACACACCGCAATATTGTCGTTATCTTGCGGCAGGGTAATTTCGGTACACAGGTTGGAAAGATGGATTGTACCAGTATTATTATTGAGGGCTCGCACGTTAATCGTATCTTTCCAGGTAAGCCATGGGTGGCTGGTGGCCTGTAGTTGAATCAAAATTTGACGGTACTGCTCGCGAGCCGAAATCTTCTCGAATTTACGAAGTTTACCGGCCTCGGCTTGCGCGACATAATGCGCATACCGTTCGCTAAATTCTTTACCGTAAAGCTCGGTTAAATCCATAACTTCGGCTGGATCAAATAGGTACCACGGTTCGTCGTTATGAGCGCGGCGCATAAATTCATCAGAAATAAATACGGCCGTATTGGCAAAACGTGTACGCAAATATGGATCGCCAGAGTTTTGACGTAAATCTAAAAATTGCGGAAAATTAAGGTGCCAGTTTTCCATATACAGAGCTGCGGCACCGGCTTTTTTACCTTTTCGGCTAACTGCAAACAGCGCCGAATCGATCATTTTCATAAAAGGAATTGGACCAGTGCTTTCGGTGTTAGTAGTTTTCACCGGACTGCCAGCCGCGCGCAGTTTAGAAAAGCCAATTCCAATACCGCCCGTTCCCTTAGCAATCCACATAGTGTCGCGAACACTTTTAGCAATCGATTCCATATCGTCATCAACATTAATAAGAAAACAGTTGGAAAGCTGAGGCATAGCACCGCCAGCGTTTACGCGAGTTGAACCACCTGGCACGTAGTCTAAGTTAGCCATGTGGGTGTAAAAATCTATTGCTGCGGCAGTCGGGTCACTCTCGTTAATACTTAGTCCCATGGCAATGCGCATGTGCGTAAACTGCGGCACCTCAATCGGCTCACCGCCACCCTTTCGTAGGGCGTAACGATTTTTGTTTGTAATGACACCTAGGTATTTACTAAGGTGGTCTTTTGCTGGGTCGAGGGCGTTCGCCAGCTTGTCAAGATTAAACCGACCATCACCTAGTCGTGGGTCTAGTAATCCAGACTTAATGCCATCGGCTACATAAGGAGCAAACTTTTCGGCGTGCAGCATTTTTAGTGAATCAGCAGACGTATACGAGCCGAGAATATTTTTGTACAGTGTCTTAAGAAGTAGACGCGCCGCAATTGTGTCGTAGTCTGGATCGTCTTTAACGTTTTGCAGCGTAGTTTGAATTACTGCCTCATCAAGCTGATCGGTAGTAATTCCATCAAATAATGTTAGTTGAATTTGGCTCGCCACGTTCGCAACTTTGGCAATTTGGTCTGGCAAACCTTCGCTGGCCTCTACCAGTGCAATGTTAATTTTATTGGCGTCAAATGGTTCGCGGGTGCCATCGCGTTTAACCACAGAAATGTTGCTCATAAAAAGAGCCCCCTATATTAGTTTTTATACCCTCCGATTCACCTCGACACTCTTCTCTACCCAAGAAGTGTTACAGTGCGCAAGAAAAGTGACATAAAGAGGTAACCTCTCTTGCCCTGCAGTCTTTTCGTGCGCCTTGGTGTCTGTGTTTTCGTAACGCCTACATATGTAGTGTCTGTACATAATAGTAGCCCCTAGATGTATGGTTTTCAAGTTAAATAGGTAAAATATTTACGAAAAAAAGCATAAATACTATCTTCACCTCTATAGGGTTACTGTTTGTTATTTACAACAAGCCTTTATAGTTGCGCAAGACAACGCTGCTGCAATGGTTCAAGGGGCGCATAGTTATCATAAAAAACCTCGGCTGGGGGAATAGAGAGTGTAGTCTGATTTGGCATATTTATAGGGGTATTTTGATAAGCAGCTACAATATTACCTTTTGTTTTAAAAGTTGGATCAACGCTATAAGACTGATGCGAAAATGCCGCACGAAAAGGTGCATCAAGCTGCGAGAGCAGCTGACGGCACTCGGTTCCGTTACCAGCCACAATGTTAACCACCACAAGTCCATCTGGCGTCACCGCTCGCCGTAACTGCTGACTAAATTCGTGCGTCGAGAGACTAAACGGCGTTAGGATATCGCCAAACACATCTACCACTACTACATCGTATTTAATGGCCGTACGGTTTAAATACGAACGGGCATCTTCGGCAATCGTGGTAACATTAGCCGGTTTGCTATAGGCAAAATACTTTTCCGAAATAGCCTCAAGTTCAGGATCAATCTCTATAACGTCAATCTGCGCCTCTGGGTATGCCGCACTTAGTGAGCGCGGCAAGCTATAGGCTCCGCCACCTAATATAGCAATAGTACGCGGTTGGCTAGTATTACGTTCAATGGTCGCTTGAGTTTGCTCGGCATACCATAGCACAAGCCGCTGAGGGTCGCTCAGTGACACCGCCGATTGAATACCCGACGGCCCAGTGGCGAGCGTTCGTACCCTATCGCCCGTTTGCCGTACGCGAGCTTCGTTAATGGCATAGCTTGCTGAAGGCGTCTCTACCACTAGCTGACCGCTCGATGCCAACACCGCCACACCTACAATACATAGGGTAAGCGAGACGGCAGCTCGCTGAGCAGTTTTATACCACGGTGCAATTACCCAACTTGTAAGTACAAAAAGTACCGCCACTACAATAAACGATTCGCGCACTCCTAAAATACCAAATAGTACAAAACCAGCTAAAAACGTACCTGTAATACCACCAATTGCATCAAGAGCGGTAATTCCCGCTACCGACTTACCTGATGTCTCGAGTGATGAGATGTTTAGCTTGGTAATATACGGACTAATCATGCCGATTAGTAAACTGGTAGGTGCAAATAAAAACAACGATATAAGCACACCCTGAATTCGCGCATCACCCACCGATTGCACCACTAGCGACATTACATTATCCGACACCAACACCACGCCAACAATACTTACCGCAACCGCCATGCAAAGCCATACAATATCGGTAGGTTTGGTGCGTTTGTCGGCCAGCGTTCCACCTAGCCAATAACCTAGACTTAATGCCGCAATAATCACCCCAATTACGCTGGTCCACACATAAATTGAACCACCAATGCTTGGTGCCAGCATACGAGCTGCCGCCAGCTCAAACACCATTAACGAAAAACCAACCACAAAGGCTAAAATTGGTAGTGGTGTTAATATTTTTGGCTGATTCATAACGGTCTCTTATTTCTGTTCAATTTTAGTATTTAAAGAGTGACAAGCGCGTGAAAATTCATTTCGCACCTGACTTGCATAGGGATTTTCGTGCACAATCGACATAAACAAATCCCAGCTATCGCTGCCCTGAATACGCTTCATATCAAGCAAATCCTCGTAGGCCATAGTCGCAAGCGGTGTGTCGGGTATTGCCATTTCGTCCATTACCCGGCCAATATAATGACTAAGCCCCTGCACGTAAGCCATACTTTTATCGTGTTCAGCTGGCGTAGTCTCTATAATTTTAAGGCCAAGGGTGTGCGAAATAAAGTTTCGAACTAGGCTTTCTGACTCAGCCGCTATCCGCGTGGGCACATAGGCACATTTCAAGTCCCTTACTCCACCATTTTTTTGAATACTGGCCGGGCCAAACATCGGGTGCGTGCCAACAATACTGCAGCTGGCTGGCAAATATTTTTCTAACACCGCCAATGGATTTACTTTAACCGAACAGACATCAATTACTAATGCCTTAGAATTGACCATAACACCGTACTGTGAAAAGAATGCCTTAAAATATTGCGAGGGAAACGAGGGGATAATAATTGGCTGGGCTAAAGCTTCCTCGAGTTTAACAAATCGCACCCCAGCTGCATCAACTCTATTTTGGCGCGAACTTACCACAATATCAGCATAGGGCGCCAACATCGTAATCAATACTTTCGTAAAGTCACCGTAACCGATAATGCCAATTTTAAGTTTAGTCATACTCTCTTCTCTGTCGCTGCCATTTGAATGGTATATTTTTATAATTTCGTTAATCTGGCGGAGAGAACAGGATTCGAACCTGCGATAGCATTGCTGCTATACACGCTTTCCAAGCGTGCGCCTTCAACCACTCGGCCACCTCTCCATAATTTGGTAACTATCTTACTATAGCAAAGATTACACTGTTTTTACGCTAGCCGATACGCCATAAAAATTCTATACTATAGAATAATGGCCCAGACTAAAAATAACACTGTCATTCAGCTCAAAGACCTAAAAAAAAGGTTCGGGATTGGCGACGCAGAGCATTACGCGCTGCGTGGTATTGATTTGACGATTAAAAAGGGTGAATTTGTGGCAATTATGGGCCCGAGCGGCTGCGGCAAAACCACACTTCTTAATATTCTCGGTCTACTTGATCGTGCAAGTGACGGCGAATATTTACTTGATGGCCGCTCGGTGGAAGACTTAAGCAGCCACAAGCAAGCGGCGATTCGTTCAAAAAATATTGGCATAATATTTCAAAATTTTAACCTTGTGCCGCGCATGAGTGTAATTGAAAACGTGGCGCTTCCGCTTACCTACAAGGGAATGAGTAAAACTAAACGCCTTACCCGCGCTAGCGAAGTTTTAAAAGCCTTTCACCTTTCGGAACGAGAATATTATATGCCTTGGCAACTAAGTGGAGGCCAAACGCAGCGCGTGGCGATTGCGCGGGCACTAGTAAACGAACCGTCGATTATTCTAGCCGATGAACCAACCGGTAACCTCGACTCTAAAGCGAGCCACATTATTATGGAAGAGCTGTCTGATCTTCATGCGCAAGGTAACACTATCATTATGGTGACACACAATCCTAACCTTACCGCCTATGCTAGCCGCGTTATCCATATGGCAGACGGTCGCATCGAATCTGACACTAGCCAACACAAGGCACCATCGGCACCGGTGTACGGACGGCCACTTGGCGGCAAAAAACCTAAGGCAGACGAAGAAACAGAAGACTCCTCAGCACCGACAACCCAACCAACCGACGCCGTTCTCGAATCAACAAAGTCAATCCAACCCGTTCGCCGTTCAATGGCAAAAACAAGAGTTCGGGTAAAAAAAGTAAAGATTAAAAATGTCCGAAAGCGAGACCGAAAATAATATGCGCAACCTGCTGTTTGCTCACCACCTTGAGAATGCTTTTGAATCGCTCCTATCGCACCGTTTACGCACCCTGCTTACCGTGCTGGGCGTAACTATTGGTGTCGCCAGTGTAACCGCAATCCTTTCCCTTACCGAAGGGGCAACAAAACTGGTGCAAGATCAAGTCGATCAGCTTAGTGGCAACGTTGGCGTTATCCGATCGGGTGCTGAAATTACCAATGAAGCCGAATCGCTTACCCGAACCCAAACAAACTATGCAACCGCCACCCTTACCGAGGACGACCTCGCGGCACTTGAAGAGCTCCCCCATCTTGAAGCAATTGCTCCGCTTATGAACATTCGCACTACACTTAAAAGTAACGACCCGGGTAGCACCTCTAAGAGCCATCTAGTAGTGGGTACGACGCCCGATTTAGCTAAAATTAACAATCTTACCCTAGGTTCTGGCCAGTTTATGGACGAGATTTCCAATGCTAACGCGGCAGTACTTGGTGAGCAGTTATCAGTTGATCTTTTTGGCACCGAACAATCAATTGGTAAAACTTTTACTATTCGCGATCAAACGTTTACGGTAATTGGCGTGCTAAACATGACGAACCAGCCGGTTAATTTTAGTAGTATTGATTTTGACAATTCAGCCCTTATTAGCCTTGAAAGTGCAAAATCGTTCACTCAAAATATTGCCCAAATTCAACAAATTAATCTGCGAGCCGATTCTCCTAGTAACATTACACCCATGATGCAAGCGGCCGAAGAAGCTTTACTAACCACCCACAAGGGTGAACGTGATTTTACGGTACTCGCCAGTGATGCAATTGCCGAACCTACAAGTCAACTGTTTCGCACACTCGCGGCACTTAGTACAATTATTGCCGGTATTTCGCTTGTTGTTGGTGGCATTGGAATTATGAACATTATGCTAGTGAGTGTGGCTGAGCGAACCCGTGAAATTGGCATTCGAAAATCGGTTGGTGCGAGTAACCGCCACATTATTTGGCAGTACATTATTGAGTCGCTAGCTATCAGCATTACTGGTGGCGTGCTCGGTTATTTACTTGGTTTGTTTGCCGCATTCCTGCTTGGAATGGTACTACCATTTACGCCGCAGCTTAGTTTTGAAGTAGCGGGCATTGCCCTAGGATTAGCCTTGTTAACCGGGGTAATATTTGGATTGTATCCAGCTATTAAGGCGGCTCGCAAAGACCCAATTATGTCGCTACGGCAAACACATTAGTATAAACTACAAACCCCTAGCTGCTAATTCTGTTTTGAGTTTTTCAATTAGTGGCACCGGTGTAGGGTCAACTCGGTTTAAGATACCGGCGTAAATACTACTAAAATCGGCTAAAATGCAGCCATATAATAATTGCCTCAGTAGCGTGTCGCCTTCAAGTTCTATGGCGGTTTGATGCGGACGTTTGCCACTCAGTAAACGGTTAGAAATTTCAAACCGAGCGTCAATCTCGGGGCGTTCACACGAACTCTGAAGGTCGAAAATTGCGAACGGCTTTTCAATTGGATGCGAACCCCAGCCCATAAATTCGTTGTGGTTATACTCGGGGTACTGGTTGGCGAATGCAACATTTTTAGCAGTTTCATTCCAGCTAATTTTCCATTTGTAAGCCAACGCTGCCGTAAGTGGACCGCCGTAAAAAACCGGCGTTTTTCCAATTGATTCAAGCGCAAGTTGCTTAGCTACGTTCTCGTGTACACCACAGGTTTTTAACCATGCCGAAGTTTCATGCTCCAGCCACGAACCTGCTTGGGCAATCTCGTCAAACCGCGATTGAGCAATAATTGAAAAATGTACCAGCAGCCTTACTAAGGCTCGTAAACTAGCAATTACCGCCATGCGAGGCTGCATACCACCTAGTAGTGCAATATGTGCGACATCATCTTTTTTGGCAGCCTCTAACAACAAACCACCGGCCGCAATCACTGCTACCTGTGCGCCAGCTTGTCGAGCAGCTGTATAGCAAGCCACAGTTTCGGCGGTATTGCCGGAGTAACTTGCAGCAATTACTAAGGTGTGATGCCCTACATAGTGCGGCAAATCATAGTCGCGCACAATTTCTACAGGCACCAGAAAGTCATTTTTAAGCCACGAAAGCGCAAGCAGTGACTGCAGGGCTGAGCCACCCATACCAGCCAGCACAATATGATAAATCTGGCGACCGTCATGATCGGCGCAGCCAATCTCGGCATTAAATTGAGTCTGTTTATATTGTGCAGCCGCAACCTCGAGCGCCCCCGATGGATCGCGTTGTGCTAACACCTGTAAATCGTCAAGCATTGTCCCTCCCTCTTGCGAGTGTTTCTGTAACTATGATACAGTATTTTTAAGAAAAGCATAAGAATAATTCAACCAAGGTATAAGGTGGGGACCAACCATGAATCAAAACACAACTGCAGCATCAATTAGCGATGATCAGGAGCTGGCAAAAGTACTTGCAGGCATAAACGCTGATACAAACAATTCAACCGACACTTCGGCGTCACCTCAATCACTTTCACCGAACGATCAGCCGGCACCAGCCGATACTACACCGCCTTCAGTGCCGGAACTTACTTTGCCGCCGCTAGAGGACACTGAGGCATCTTTGCCCTCACAGGCACCGGTTCAGCCTAATGAGTCGTTTGGCGCCTTCCAGCCACAGCAAAATACGCCACAGCCCACTTCTACAGGCTACAGCAGCCTTGATGGTATTAAACAGCAAGCAATTTCTGAACTTCGACCATTGGTTGATAAATTAAACGTCTCTCCTGAAGAAAAGTTTGATACGTACCTATTACTACTTCGCTCTACCGATGATAAAGAGTTAGTGGCACCAGCTCACGAAGCTGCCGTGGCAATTACCGACGAAGCTCGTCGTGCCCAAGCCCTACTTGATATCATTAAAGAAATTGATTTCTTTTCTCAAAACAAATAAATTTTTCTTCTCTACATTAAAACTCCCGCAAAATGTCTGCGGGAGTTTTAATGTTAATGCGTACAGCAAAAACTTAGACTTTTTACCCTACATCATTCCCATGCCGCCGGGCATACCGCCAGCACCTGGAGCAGCCTCTGGCTCTGGAATATCCACCACCAGCGCACCCATAGTAGCGGCAGTTGAGGCAATTGAAACCGCATTCTGCACAGCTTCTTTAGTCACCCGAGCCGGATCAATCACACCAGCTTTTTTCATATCAATTACGCCAGCGTCCGGGCTCATTACGTTCACACCCTGCCCAGATTTAGCTGATTGCACTTGCGCCAGTAACGCCTCGGAATTAAGGCCAGCATTTTTCATAATTTGAAGAAACGGCTGCGTCAGCGCGTTTTTAAGTATCTGACGTCCAGCGCTGTGGCTATCGGCCCCTTCGGCCTCCAAGCCGCTAGCTAGGTTCACTAACGTTACGCCACCACCAGCCACAATACCTTCTGCCAGTGCAGCTCTGGTTGCAGCCACCGCGTCATCAACTCGAAATTTTTTCTCATCAATTTCAGTCTCGGTTGCACCACCAACCTTAATAACCGCCACCTTGCCGCTCAGTGCCGCCGCCCGTTTTTCAGTCTGTTCTTTTTCATACTCACTACTTGCATTCTCGGCTTGAGCGGTAATTTGCTCAATTCTTGCCTCAACATCAGCAGCGCTACCCGCACCTTCAATAATTGTCGTTTCATCTTTACCAACAATTACCTTGCGCGCGCTTCCAAGCACCTCAAGGCCAACATTTTCAAACGTCATACCCTGATCAGCCGAAATAACCGTACCGCCAGTAAGCGTAGCGATGTCGGCCAGTACTTCCTTGCGACGATCACCAAAACTTGGCGCCTTAACTGCTACGGTATTAAATACACCCTTTAGTTTATTTAGTACCAAGATTGATAACGCCTCGCCTTCAACTTCGTCGGCAATTAGTACAACATCTTTTTTGCCAGCCTGAGCCAACTGCTCAAGTAAAGGAAGAAACTCTTGCACGCTAGAAACTTTACCATCAGTAATTACAATAGCTGGCTTTTCGTATACGGCTTCTTGGCGAGTGGCGTCGGTTACAAAGAACGGACTAACCCAACCTTTATCAAGCGTAAAGCCCTCTACTACCTCGGCTTCAAGCTCTAAGCCCTGACCAGCCTCTACGGTTACAATGCCGTCCTTACCAATCTTTTCAATTACTCCGGCAATCAGCGCACCAATCTCTCTATCGCCAGCCGAAATTGTAGCCACTTCAGCTACCCGGTCGCTTTTCCCTTCGATACCTTCTGCTAGTGAATCAAGAGTTTTTACCACTTCAGCACCAGCCTCTTCAATACCTTTTCGTAACTCCTGTGGGTTATGACCAGCAGCTATAAGCCGGTTTGCCTCTTTAAGGATATTGTAAGTTAACACTGTAACGGTAGTAGTTCCGTCACCAGCAACTTTATTTAGTTTGCTGGCAGCTTGTTTAATAAGTTCTGCTCCCACTTTATAGCCAAGAGTCGCCTCATCGTCTTCCGGAAGTTCAATACTTTCAGCCACCGTTACGCCGTCGTGGGTGATAGTTGGGCCACCGTAACCTTTTGCAATAACCACGTTGTTACCCTTTGGTCCATAGGTTACCTTTACCGCTTCATAGAGCGCCTCAGCGCCCGCGAGTACCCGTTCGCGCGCGTCGTCATTATAAAAAACTTTTTTTGCCATACAAAAACTCCTCTACTTAATAGTTGCTAAAATATCTTCTTCTTTAATTACAAGGTATTCGGTTTTATCGATCGTTAATTCGGTTGTTGAATACTCTTTATAGATAATTTTATCGTCAGTTTTTACGCCTTTTACATCTGGACCAACCGCTACAACTACGGCTAGAGTTGATTTTTCTTTCGCTGAATCTGGCAGATAAATGCCGCTTGATGTAGTGGTTTTTACTGCCTCTCGAACCGCTACTACGCGATCAGACAGAGGGTGAATTGGTGAAGCCATACCTACTCCTTATTTACGCTAATAGTGTAATTTTATAGTAGCGTATTTTTTTAGCACTTGCAACACGAGAGTGCCAATTTAAACGTGGCGAATTTTTCGGCGGGCAGACTCGATCGCCCAAGTTCGCAAGTAACTGAGCGGTTTTAACACCAAATCGTGTGCCGGAACGTACCGTAGTTCATCTACCCCAAAGCCGCGCTTAAAGACGCTTACTCCGTAAAAACGGTGTCCGGTGTCCTCTTCTTCCACAATTCCCCAAAAATTATAGCGTCCAATGCCGCGCGTACGGGCATCGCGCATTGCCTGCATATGCAGCAGCGGTGCACCCGATAACTTTGTGCCCAGCTCGGTACTGACGCCATAATGATACGAGGCTTCGTTGCCGTAAAAAATCATAAAGTTTTGCGCTAACACCTCACCCTTGTAGCGAGCCGTATAGAGTACCGCGCTGTTATCGGCGGCAAATGCAGTAAATTGTTTAGTGAAAAAATCTTCAGAAAAGGCCACAAATTTATGCCGACCGGCTGTTTGCAGCTGAATGTCGTAAAACTCCTTTATGGCGGCCGGATCTGTGGTAGTCTCTACTTCAATGTCGTTCTTTTCTGCCTTTCGTAGCGCTCGCCGCAAACGTTGACGCATGCCTTTAAGTAGCTCTTCTTCGGTTTTCTCTAAATTTAATACCCCTGCAAGTTCAACCGATAGGTACATAGGTGCTCGGCGAAAACCAAGCTTTTTCATCTCGCTAAGAGCGGCCGTATCAAGTTCACGTTGTGGGCGAACTCGCACAAATACACAGTCATGTTCGCGTCCCACCTTTTGCATATCATCGCGCAGCGCCGTAACCACGGCATGGGTTTGCCAGTTTACAATTGGCCCACCCGCTACTGCCAAATGACGACCACGCTTTGCTGGCTCAACTACCCCTTCGTACACACCCAGTAGTTTGTCTCGATAATAGGCGCCTCGGCGCACAACAGCTGTACCGCGCGATATATGAAACTCTCCCCATTGCCACGAATGCAAAAAGTTCGCCTCTTTATGGCTAGTTACAAAGCTGTCCCACTCCTGCTTATCGGTAATGTCTTTTAATACAATGTTCATATTTTATAATTTCCTTTTTTTCTTACGGATAGTTTCAATAGTCCAGTTTTTTAAATAGGCGACTGGTCGCAGTACTATGTCGTGCGCCGCTACGTAAGTTATGTCTTGGCCGCCAAAGCCACGCTTAAATGTAGTAACGCCGGCGTAGCGATGCTGAGGATCGTCGCTGTAAGCAATTCCCCAAAAATTAAACCGACTGCACCCTGCCCGCTTCGCATCGCAAATAGCCTGCCACACCAACGCATAGGCACCCGGCTCTCGGCGAGCCGCCTCAGTACTAGCTGCCTCGTGGTACACAGCTTCGCGCCCGTCATTAATTACCAGTGCCGCGTTAAGCAGTTGCTTGTCTTTATAT
>VGLK01000003.1 GCA_016866755.1 Candidatus Saccharimonadota bacterium
ACAAGTTGTGGGCCTCGTATGCGCCGGCATGTTTGGCTGGTAGCGCGGGGCCCACAGCGTCCCACTTTTAGCTAATTCAACCAGAAGGGAAGTGGTCATCGTGACCGCTGGCAATCAGGGCAACGCCTTCAAGGCGGCTGTCGACAACTACAACGACAACCCCAATCGCGACACCTGGAGCGAGGTCACCAGCACCCACTCCAAGCTCAACCAGAGCATGTCGGCCGCCGGCCAGCGCAGCGTCTCCTTGCCCGCAAGGAAGCACTAGCGCCACGAACCGGTAGCAAAAAGTAGTTTTGCTTGCTACATTCTGATGGTCGGGTACTTAGCAATATTCCTGTCCGTCAGCCAATTTTCAGTATTGAATTAACCGATAGTGAACGTTGACTGGCGAGCAAAGTGCCACTACGGTATAATTAAACACTATGAGCGCATCTTTTTCTTGGCATAACGACTTACCGCGGCCGTTTTTTATTTTAGCCCCAATGGAGGCTGTTACAGATGTAGTATTTCGACACGTAGTAGCACAGGCGGCACGTCCCGACGTATTTTTTTCAGAGTTTACTAACGCGACCGGCTGGGCAGCTGCGGGCGACAAAGCTGTCGGCGGTCGCCTTGTAAAAACCGATGACGAATCGCCAATTATCGCTCAACTATGGGGCAGTAAACCAGAGGCAATGGCTAAAATGGCTATCCGTTGCCGCGAGTTAGGGTTTGATGGCATAGATATAAACATGGGCTGCCCCGATTCATCTGCGGTAAAAAGCGGCGGGGGAGCGGGAATGATACGAACACCACAAACGGCAGCCGAAATTATTGCAAACGCAAAAACCAGTGGTCTTCCGGTAAGTGTTAAAACTCGGCTAGGTTTTAGCAGAGTAGATGAATGGCGCGAATGGCTTACACACATTTTGCGTCAAGATGTCGTTAATCTAACTATTCATCTTCGTACCAAAAAAGAGATGAGCAAAGTTCCGGCTCACTACGAACTTATCCCAGAGATAAAAAAATTACGCGATGAGATTGCACCACACACACTACTTACCATTAACGGCGACATTCGCGACCGACAGCACGGTATGGAACTTTACGAAACTTACGGCGTCGATGGCATTATGATAGGCCGAGGCATTTTTCATAATCCATTCGCATTTGAACGTAAAGTAACATCTCACACTAAACAAGAATTGCTTGAACTTCTTAATTTGCAACTTAACCTACACGAAAAGTACTCACGCGAGCTGGGTGAACGAAAATTTGATCCGCTTAAACGTTTCTTTAAAATATATGTTCGTGAGTTTGACGGTGCCAGTGAACTAAGAGATAGTTTAATGCGTGCTAAATCGGTGAGTGAAGTTCGCGAAATTTTAGTGGCGCATAATTTTAGTAAAGCGTAAGCATTACTTGTACCAAAGCCGTGTGTGTTCTAAAATAACAACATGCACTCGGCACGTATTAACAGTTCTTACCGTGGTTTTACAATTGTAGAGCTGCTTATAGTTATTGTAGTTATTGCAATTTTAGCGTCTATTACAATCGTTGCCTACAATGGTATTCAAACGCGGGCTACCAATACTGCACGTTACAACGAGATAAAAGCTTGGCAAAAAAGCTTTGAACTATACAAGGCAACTTACGGCAATTACCCAGCGGTAGCCGATGGTGGGTATTGCCTTGGTTATAACTTTCCCTCGGGCACCGGTGGTGCGCAGCGCTGTAGAGATTTTAATACAAGCACCGGCGGTAATTCTTATCTTGAATCAGACAACACCGCGCTAATGAATGAGATACGAAAAATTAGCGACATTCCGTCTGGACCAAGAACCGCACCACGAGGTGGAGGCACTGTTGGCCCCTATGCAATTTATAATTCTTGGAACGTTATACTTTATACTGTCGTTGAAGGCGGTGATGCAAGCGCCTGCGAATCGGGAACTACACTCGCCTGGACAAATGGCAACCAGACTGCAATTTGCGGCATTACGCTAAGCCGAAGCTAGTCCATTATATTTATGCTATACTACCAGCATGAAACCAGAAGATAACACGCCTCAAAAACCTGTAGCTGAAAACTCATCAGTACAGCAACCCGCAAAGCAGTACGCGAATAATCCATTTTTTATTACCGTAGATGGCATAAAGCGTGTATTTTCATACGCTCGATCAGTTGCAATTTTTATGCTAATACTCTCGGTAATAAGTGCAATTTTTAATCTTGTCGATAGCGCAACTCATCAAAACACCGACCTTGAGACATTAGATAGTACGGTTGCAGAAGTTACAGCCAACCCAACTGAAACAGCTATTTTTCTAAGCGTTATTTTTATCTCTGCTACTATAATTATTCTCGCCAGTATATTTGTACGTGGAATTACCGACTATACAGCCTCGCGTACGGCAAAAGGTGAAAGCGTTACGCTAAAACAAGCTGCTGGTGAAGTGCTAAATAATTTTTGGCGCTACACAGTAGTACAGCTTTTAGTGTTTATAAAAACACTGGGCTGGACATTACTATTTATCGTGCCTGGCATATACTTTTATTACCGTTACTCGCTAGCCGGTGCGGCATTTTTCGATCAAAAACGGTCTGCACGGGAGTCGGTACAGCGCAGTCTTGAGCTCACTCGTGGCGCGTGGCTTACTACATTTGCGTCGTACGGAATTGTTAATGTACTTACTATTGGATCGGTACAATATCTTCTTAACACATCAACTACTAGCGAACTTTACAGTCGCTATAGCGCCGTATTAGACGAAGAATTACCGCACCCTAAAGTGCACTGGCTATCAATAGTCTTTTTAGCCGTCAGTATTCTGGTTATATTTTTGGCGTTAACATTACTCGCTACACTTGCGTTTGCTTTTTATAATGCGTAAACCTACCACACACTTTAAATATAATATTAATAAAATTGGTCGCGCCTCTATTTAGTGCGACCAATTTTTTATTTTATACAGCGCGTGCATATGCAACAGGCAGACTGCCATCGGTAAGGGTAGCGGCAGTAGCAGCCGTACGAATAATAAAGTCGACAAACGCAACGTCGCAGGCTTGCTGATAGCGCTCGGCATCTTGCGCATGAGCAACGTGCAGCTTAGCGGCAGCGTCGGCATACATACGACCGCGCCACATATCAACTGCAAATACTTGAGCTGTACTATCAATGCCGCGCTCTTTCATAATTTCATCAAATTTACGCTGATCGAACGTTGTATCTTCTATTTCATTAAAAAATACATAATCTTCAAGATGGTTATCGCTTAATTGCTTAATAACCGCACCATCACTTTCAATGTAATCCATAGTCACTTTGCCATTTGTGCCAGCAAAATAATCAGTCGAGCTAGCTAATGTTTTATATGACTCAAAAACAGCATTAACAAGCTTTGTTTTTTCACTTGATTTATCTGAATTATAAAATAACTCTACAACGTCTGTAATTTGCTGACGATAGGCAAGGGCGTTGGCTGTAATTAGCGGGTATTTATCAATTGCTCCACAACCGCAATTATCACCATGCGCATGCGTATCAGTATGAGCGCCGTACAAAATTTTAAGTTCACGTAAATTAGAGGCCGAATTTTTATGGTCGCTAGCTAAGTTTGTAGGCTCAGCGCCATCAAGCACCTGCGCAACACTGCGCTGCATACTGGTAAATGCCACCAAACCACCGCCGAACACTTTAGCCCGACGCCTAGATTTGTTAAAATATTTCCTTTCTCCGCCCTCTACGCAGTACACAGCCGCGGCCGGACGACCATCACCACAGCCGTCATCAACGGCATCGCTATCAATTGGCTGAACTACACGGTTATCATGCTGCAATATATCAAGCCCCGCGTTATATGCTTCTGGGCTAAGTTCACCAGACTTAAGTTGTGCACTGGCGCTAATTGAACCCTCACCAAAACCTAAGCCGTTTGGCGCAATAATATCTATTTGAATCCTGTGTATTTGTTCGTGCGAAAATGTCATTTCGTTATTTTTCATAATACCTCGTATTTTTACCCTTAAACAGTTATAGGTTATACGCCGATATTAAACAAAAGTAAAGACACGACCAGCTAGATTGATCGTGTCTTTATAAGGGGCTTAGAGCTATATTAGCCGCGTCGCTTACGACGGCGAAGATCCGCCACCTTAAGCTGTGTGGTGTGTCGTGATATCAGCTGATGCGCCTTGTCGCGCTCAACAACGCTAGTTGCCGATTCACGCATCTCTCGCGCACGTTCTAGAGCTTGTTTTACGTCACTCTCTACAATTTCGTCGCTATGATCAGCCTCGTCAACTAGTACGCGAACAAGGTTTGAAGATATTTCAATAACGCCGCCAGATATTGCAAAATACTCCATCTGGTCATCGCTATCTTCTTTATTTTGCCGAACCGCAATAGCTCCAGGAACCGCTACAGTAATGAGCGACTCGTGATCAGGGAATACAGCAATTTCACCCTCAACAGTTGGCAGAATCACCTCAAACACCGGCTTATCAAGCTTAACACCAGCTAGCGTTACCAGTTCGAGCCGCATAAACTACGCGTCCTTCTTCTCGGCGTCTTCGCGCACTTTGTCGCGCAAGGTGCCATTAACCATGTAGAACCAATTTTCTGGGCGATCATCGTATTTACCGGCCAAAATATCTTTCGTGTCCCTAATGGTGTCTTCAAGCTTAATATACACACCTGGGTTGCCAGTAAACTTCTCAGCTACGTGGAAAGGCTGCGCGAGGAAGCGTTGAATACGACGGGCACGTTGCACCGTTTGCTTTTGCTCGTCAGATAGCTCTTCCATACCAAGGATAGCGATGATATCTTGCAGCTCTTTGTAGCTTTGTAAAATTCGCTGCACTTCACGCGCCACGCGGTAGTGCTCTTCACCAACTACCTCAGGATCAAGCGAGTTAGATGAACTATCAAGCACGTCAACCGCCGGGTAAATACCAATCTCGGTTAGCGCACGGTTCATCACAATTGTCGCATCAAGGTGAGCAAATGTTGTTGCCGGAGCCGGATCGGTAAAGTCATCGGCTGGTACATATACGGCCTGAACTGAGGTAATTGAACCCTTTTTTGTTGACGTAATACGCTCCTGCAACGCACCCATTTCTTGTTGCAAGTTCGGCTGGTAACCAACGGCACTCGGCAGACGGCCCAGCAGCGCAGATACTTCAGCACCTGCCTGAGTGTAGCGGTAAATATTATCAATAAATAGCAGTACGTCTTTTCCTTCATCGCGGAATGTCTCCGCCATAGCTAGACCACTAAGCGCCACACGAAGACGCGCTCCTGGCGGTTCATTCATTTGACCAAATACTAGGCTAGTTTTATCAAGCACGCCAGCCTCTTCCATCTCGTAGTAGAGGTCGTTACCTTCACGGGTACGTTCACCAACACCAGCAAATACCGAGTTACCTGAGTGGAATTTTGCGATGTTGTTAATTAGCTCGGTAATAAGCACGGTTTTACCCACACCAGCACCGGCGAATAATCCAACTTTACCACCTTTAGCTACTGGAGCGATAAGGTCAACCACCTTAATACCAGTTTCTAAAATTTCTGCTTTGTTTGATTGTTCATCTAGGGTAGGGGCGGCGCGGTGAATTGGCGCAGTGTTACCCTTAGGTACTGGTTTATCGTCAATTGGCTCACCGACCACATTAAACATACGGCCTTGAGTCTCTTCGCCAACCGGCACCTGAATTGGTGCGCCAGTAGCCTCAACCTCTTGTCCACGCGTTAGACCATCGGTACTTGATAGCGCAATCGCTCGTACGCTATGCTCATCAAGATGTTGTGCCACCTCGAGTGTTACTGTTTCGTCTTCACGCTGCACGCGTAGCGCATCGTAAATTGCCGGCATTGCTGCGTCGTCTGAAAACCGGACGTCTACAACTACACCAACAATTTGTACAATTGTTCCTTTATCTTTCATAGTTTTCTCCTTAATTATCGCCATACTACTCGTTTAATGCCTCTACGCCGCCAGAAATCTCTGCTAGCTCTTGAGTAATTGCGCCCTGTCGAGCCTTATTCATCTCTAGTGTCAAATCATCAACTAGATCATTCGCGTTGTCGGTGGCGTTCTTCATCGCAATCATTCGCATGCTGTGTTCGCTGGCTCGGGCATCGAGTAACGCTTGGTACAGTTGCGCACCAATTAAGCGTGTTACGACGCTATCCAGCACTACCTCTGGGCTCGGCTCGTATTTTGCATCGCGTACCGAATCGCTAACCGTTCCGGCCGTAAAGCCAGCCGGTAACAACCGCTGCACGCGGGGCTTTTGCGTAAGGCTCGAGATAAACTCGGTGTACAACACATCAACCGCATCTACTTCGCCGCTCATAAACATATCGCGAGCCGTGTCAAGTATGGCATGAAGCTCGCGCCCACTTGGTTGGTCGGCAACGCCTTCGTAGGCACCAACCACTTCAGCGTCTTTTAAGCGACCAACAAACTGACCAACTTTTCTACCAACTGTAATAGTTTTAACCTTCACCGATTCGGCGTCTGATTGCTTATATTCATTAAGATAGGTTTTTAAAATGTTTGAATTATACGCTCCCGCAAGACCTTTATCCGAAGAAACTACAATAATAAGTCGCGCCTTAATGTGGCGACGTGCAAATAGCGGGTGCTCGTCGCTTGCACCTTGGCTGGCAAGATACGACAGCAGCTCACTTGCAGCTTTTGTATACGGAGCCGAAGCTTTGTCGGCATCTTGCGCACGACGCATTTTACTCGCCGCTACAAGTTGCATAGCTTTAGTAATCTGCTTAGTACTCTTTACCGATCGAATACGCGATTTTAATGCTTGAGTCGAAGCCATAAATTACCTAATTAATCCTTAAAGCCTTTGCTTACGCTAGCTGCCGTCTCATCAATTGCAACCAACGTTTCATCGGATGGCTTATCACCTTTATTAAGGGTACGCATAGCCGTTTTGTGTTCTTTCCACAAAGTTGAGAGAAGTGAAGCCTGCGCATCTTTAATACGAGCCACCGACACTTCGTCAAACGCACCACTGGTAATTGCATGAATACTAACGTACTGCTCCCACACGCCCATTGGTTGATACTGTGACTGTTTAAGTAGCTCGGTTAAACGTTGTCCACGATCAATCTGCGCCTTTGTAGCACTATCAAGGTCGCTGCCAAATTGCGCAAAACTTGCAAGCTCGCGGTATTGTGAAAGACCAAGTTTTAAGTTTCCACCAACAGATTTAACGGCTTTGGTTTGTGCTGCACCACCAACACGGCTCACCGAAAGACCAGCTGAAATTGCCGGACGAATACCTTGATTAAAGAGATCGCTCTCAAGGAAGATTTGCCCATCGGTAATAGAAATAACGTTGGTTGGAATGTAGGCGGAAATATCTCCTGCCTGTGTTTCAATAATCGGAAGAGCGGTTAACGAACCAGCCCCGAGTGAGTCTGAAAGCTTAGCCGAACGCTCAAGAAGGCGAGAGTGAAGATAAAACACATCACCCGGATACGCTTCGCGTCCTGGTGGGCGGCGAAGAAGCAGTGACATTTGACGATATGCAACCGCATGTTTCGTTAAATCATCGTAAATCATCAGCGCGTGCTGGCTATTATCACGGAAATATTCACCCATCGCTGTTGCAGCATAAGGGGCAAGGTAAAGTAGAGAAGCGGGATCACTTGGGCTGGTAGCCACAATAATTGTCTGCTCCATTACGCCTTCTTCTTTTAGGCGCTCCACTAGTCGGGCAATTTTTGAACGCTTTTGCCCAATTGCCACGTATACATTAACTACGCCAGTTTTTTGGCGAGCTTGGTTGATCATTGTGTCAATTGCAATTGCAGTTTTACCAGTCTGTCGATCACCAATAATAAGCTCACGCTGACCACGGCCAATTGGGAACATGGCATCAATAGATACGATACCAGTCATAAGAGGTTCATGAACCGATTTTCGTCCCATCACACCAATTGCTGGCCGTTCTACAAGACCAGTTTGCCCCGTAGTGATTGCTGGTCCACCATCAAGTGCGCGTCCAAGTGGGTCTACTACGCGACCTAAAAGTTCTGGTCCAACCGGCACTTCAAGCTGCGTGCCTTTTAAGGTTACTTTAGCGCCGGCTTTTACGTCCACGTCTTCGCCAAGGAGTACGGCACCAATCTCATCTTCCATTAGGTTTAGTGCAAATGCCTCAACTGTGCCGTTATTCGACTCAATCTCTAGCATGTCGCTGTAAGCAGCTTTGCTAAGTCCATGAATCCACGCCACGCCGTCGCCCACACGGATAACAACGCCGGTATTTTCAAGACCAGAAGTTACTTCAAGACGTGAGATGGCGTCGCGCAGAGACTGGGAAAGTTCTTTTACTGATACTTCTCTCATGTTAATCCTTTATCTTTATATCTTTTAATTGGGTAATTCGTCGCTGTAGGCTGCCATCAAGCTCGTCGAAAGGCGTTTTTACCTTTACGCCGCCAAGCAGGGCAGGGTCGATAGAAGTTCGCAGCTCGACAGTTTGTGCGCCATACGCGTTCGCCACAAAACTTTTTACAGTTCTCTCTAGTGCCTCACTTAAGCTGTCAGCACTCGTTACATCTACAACTACGAGTCCGCGCCTTGCAAACTCGGCTTCAATATCTCTTACAACAAGCTCGAGTTCATGCGTACGGTGTTCGGTTACAAGATAAGCTGCAATTTCATCAATTACAGTCTTTGAGCCTTTTTGCAGTTCGTTAACGGTATATTCGGCCAACTGGTATCGAGATATTTTTTTAGCCATTTATTGTTTCGCCTCCGAAATTGCACGCTCAATCGTCTTTGTATCAAGCGCATTGCTAAATTCGTTTGAAACAACTTTTTGAGTCGCTAGAGCAACCAACTCAAGCGTTTCAGAGCGTAGTGCATCTTTTGCCGCCAGAACATCTTTGTTAATTTGTTCGTGTGCCGCCGCAACAATTGCATCAGCTTTCATGCGAGATTTTTCTTCTGCCTGAGCTACTGCACTTGCAGCCTCATTGCGAGCCGTCGATACGATATCACTCGCTTCTTTACGAGCTGTAGAGAGTAGTTTTGCTACTTCATCTTCGGCATTTTCTGCCTTGCGCGCTGCCTCTTCGGCCATTTTTCGGCTTTCATGAATTTGCTTTTCGCGATCCTCAACTACCTTAAACAGTGCCGGAAACGCATAGCGCGACAATACAAACAATAGAATCAAAAAGGCAGCTAACTGCATGAACAATGTCATCCAGTCAATGCCAAGTTGACCCATCATGCCCGTCTCGTTAGAGGCTGTAGCGGCAAATTGTTGAAAAGTATTTATCATTGGTCTCTACTTAGCCGGCGATAAACGCAACAATAATACCAATAATTGCAAGCGAGTCGGCAAAGACAATAGCAAGAATCATCATGGTGCGAATATCTTTTACTTTTTCTGGGTTGCGACCAAGTGCGTTAAGTGCGCTCATACCAATCATACCAACGGCAATTGCAGCACCAACTGCAGGTAGGGCGTAAGTTAGGCCAAATGCTAATGTTTCCATAACGTGTATTTTCTCCTTGAATTAATTATTTACGTTAACGTATTCCATTTCACTCACGTGCCGGAATCTGGGTTAGATTATCGGCAGATGAATGATGCGTAGGGGAGTCGTCGTGGTGTTCTTCGCCATGACCTTCTTGAGCAAGGGCGGTAAAGATGAGGGTTAGCATAAAAAACACGTAGGCCTGAATAAAGCCAATAAATAGCTCGAATACCATTACAACTGGCAAACTTAAGAAGGCGGCGTAGCCAGAAAGTACCGCAATAAGTACCAACAATACCTCGCCGGCAAAAGTGTTACCAAACAATCGCAAACTTAACGCAACTAAACGAGAGAATTCACCTACAAGTTCCAAAATACCTTCAAATGCGCCAATCGGATCTTTGAGAGGATTACGGAAGTAGCGCCCAGCATTCGAGAAAAAACCGTGCCTACGAATAGCATAAATTTGCACCGCCACCATGGTAATAATTGCCAATGCAATTGTAAAGTTAAGGTCGGCCGTAAGGCTACGAAGCACTGGAATTCCGTCTATTGTAATAGGACCAACGCCAGGAATAATTCCTAGCCAGTAATTAATAAGTACAAAAAAGAAGATTGCAATTGCAAGCGGAGCAATTTTTCTTGCTAGCTTCGCATCGCCAATAACATCGTTCACCTGAGAAAGAAGTGATTCAAATCCCCACTGTACCAAGCCTACAAAGCGGTTAGTTTTACCACGCTTTACTTGTCGAGCGACGTAAAAAAATACCGCAAGTGTAATTATTGTACCAAGCAGACCAGTTAACATAGAGTTTGTAACTTCAAAAGAACCAATACGCAGCACCGTTTCTGGGGCAAGGCTGATATGGATGTCTAGTGCGGCAAAATAATTCATTACTTAAGGTTAATCCTGTGTTAGTTGTCGGTATATAAGTAGGGCAGCCAGTATAAACCCCACAGCAGCTCCAATTAATGTGTATAGCGGCTTGGTGGCAAACTCTGCATCGAGCGCAGCGCCTAAAAGTGTAAAGCCGATTGTCGGCACAAACATTCGCATTGTGGTGCTAAATCCTGCAGCCAAAATGATTGAAATAGGTGTGTCGGTAGGCGGCACAGGCGTTTCTCCGGGTTGTTTAGGAGATTTGCTCATCTACGTTTATACTTTAGCAGAGAAAGGTACTTTTGCCAACATGCCACGACGACATAAAAACTCTCCTAACAAACAGCCGCTACAATCATTGTCAGCACTTTCTACCTGTGGAGGCAAAAAACGCTTTACCCAAGAATTTGCTGTTCAAGAAGCAATTTATATAACATCTCTTCAGCAGCCTTCGCTGCAGCTTAGTTATTATAAATGCCCAACATGCCGCGGCTGGCACCTTACTAGAAATTCAACACTGGAACAATATTAGTTAAGCGGTTGGCTTTTGGCGTTGAGCTGTTGGTTGTGGTGCCGTCGCCAAGTTGGCCATGGCTGTTATTGCCAACAGTATAAATCTTTTTGTCAGTTGAAAGAATAACAGTTGTACCGTAGCCAGCTTGTATTCGCTCTGCACGTACATTAACTCCATCAAATACCTGCATAGCCACAGGGGTTGAACGTGCAGTTGTTGTGCCATCGCCCAGCTGTCCATACATATTTCCTCCTGCACCATACACGCGACCATTGTCGCCAATAACAAAAACATTATTTGTATCTGGATTACTGTCTCCGGTTGAAGTATTGTATACATCTACCGCTCGTACACCTGCAGGCAACCTAAACTTAACGGCACGAGTTTGGTGCCAAGTATTGCCGTTACCCAGTTGACCGCGACTATTCAGTCCTGCGCTACACACTTCTCCGGTATCTGTCAAAATACTGGCCGACCATTGATCTGTTGATACTTTAACGGCGCGCCCCGTGCAAGCCGATAAGTCCATGCGTGTCATTGTACGCACATCATTATACGTAGTAGTACCTAACCCTAATTGGCCATGCACATCTTCACCGGCCGACCACGCAGTTCCATCTTGATCAATAATATAAAACGACACGCCATCGTACCCAATGTCTACCGCCTTGCGCGTGGTACCGTTCCACGATCCAATTACGATTGGCGTATAGGCATCGGTGTAGCTATAGTTTGCTAACTGACCTTGATCGTTCATGCCCCAGCCATACACAGCGCCATTTGCACCTAAAACGTAACCGCCAATTCTGTCTGCCGAAACTTTAACCGGCACAAAATTAGATGGAAAAACCATTTGCTGCGGCGTGCTAATAGACGTACACGAAGTTGGTCCAATTCCTAACTGCCCATTACCGCAGTGACCAGACGCATACATTGTGTCGTCAGACATTACAAAAAAAGTACTGTTATGCAGAGGAACTGCATACTTAATCTTACGCTGATTCGGTACTCCGGGAATTTTAATTGATTCAGGAGTTAAGATTGGAGAACTGGTACTGCGTCCAATTCCTAACTGGCCATTATTATTGCGACCAGTTGCATAACCCATGCCGTCCTCTGTTATTGCATACATGTGAAAACCAATAGATAAAAAGCTTGCATAAGCAGCTGTTGCACGCTTTTGATCGGGCAAGATAAAGTCACTCGGTTCAGCAGAAGAGGTGTTTGTACCATTTCCAAGCTGGCCGTCAGCGTTATAGCCAACCGTATACAATCGACCATTATCTCCGATAGCTGCAAAATAAGAGCCATTTAGGTTGTAGCCGAATGTAACGGTATTAAAGTTTACATCGGCACCTATTCGAGAGTTGAGCGAAACTTCCGTTCGATCGAGTACCGCATCATCGCTCGCACGAATCTGTTCGGCATAACCCTTAACAGCAATTACTTGCGCCGAACCTAAACGAGTGGGCGCGTCTACCTCAAACCAGGTGCGCGTCGTATCATCAGACATAACATAGCAGTTAGCAGTAGCACTATTTGTGCATGGACTGCCGCCGCTACACGCAGTATGCGCGTATAGTTTATTGGCGTTTGTCCACGCAGCAATGTAGCTACTATCACCTAAACACGCCAGGGCACGCGCCACGCCAGATTCGGCCGCCTCGCGGGCTTGCTGTGATTGCACAGAATCGCTTAAGGCAGAGCTTACTCCGCTAATACTTTGCGCCGCCAAAGCTAATAGCGCCATCAATACAACCGATGAAATTAATACTGTCGGTAAGGCAAACCCATTCAACTTGCGTGTGTTTTTCATTTTGCTCATGCTTTGTAGTTTTACTATACGCTGCTATACACACCTAAGGCAAGATGCTATACTGGAAGTACTAAAAGGAGGACATAGATGGCAGAAGACGTTATAACCGCACAGGTTACGGTTTATAGCACAAGTTGGTGCGCATTTTGCCACACCGAAATGGAATGGCTCAACAAACTTGGCATTCCGTTTGTAGCAAAAGACATTGAAGCCGATAAGGCCGCGTATGAAGAACTTATGGCTCGCATTGGCGGTAGCTTTCAGGGCGTGCCGGTAACCGCTATCGGCGACGAAACAATCCTAGGTTTCGATCGACCAAAAATTCAAGCCGCACTTGATGCAAACAACATTAAGCCTAACGAAAAAAATTAGTTAGCCTTTAAGTAGGTAACCTCGGCAATTAATGCCGAGGTTATTTTATTGCTTTAAAATTTAACCAATCGTGATTACTTGGCCGCCAAGTGCCGACTGAAAATACGCATCGTGCGAAACATACAATACTGCGCCGCTATAGCGAGATAATGCCGATTCTAGCTCTTCAATACTAGGAAGATCGAGGTGGTTAGTTGGCTCATCGAGCACTAATAGTTGCGGGTCGTTGGCGAGCATAGCAATAATTTGAAAACGGGCTTTCTGACCACCACTTAAACGCGAAAGCGGTGTTTGACGATCGCCATCGGTGAATAAATAATCACTTAATAAGCGTCGAATCTTGGTGTCGCCAATGCTTAAGTCTCTATCTAAATACATTTTTTCAATCGCGTCTTCGAGTGGCAACGAAAGGTATGTTGAAGCAATCTCTTGCTCGTACACGCCAACACGCGTGTGCGGCTCAATGGCTGCCTCGCCGCTAAATCGCGTACTAGCGGTCGCTGCTTCACCCTGCAATAAATAGGCAAGAAGAGTGGTTTTACCGGCACCATTTCGACCACGCAGCTCAAGTGCTTCGCCTTCACGTAACTCAAAGTGAACACCCTTAAACAGGGGAGAGGCTTCGTAACCAAGGCTTATATCTACCGCCCGCACCAACACACGCGAGGTTTCGCTCTCATAATCTTTTACCTGCAAACGAATATTTTTTGCCTTTAATTTATCGTAGTTAGCGGCCGACTTATAATCAAGCTGCGCCACAGAATCTTTGTCTATCCAAAATGTCGGTTTTTCTTTACGCTCAAGCTCAGCCAGCTCGGCTCGTGAAGTTTGCTCAAGGCGTTTAAACTTTTGAATAGTACCAGGGTTGCGCGACTTTTCTTTTAGTCGCTGATAATCAATAATTTTTTGTTTTAAATTCGTTTTACGCTTTTCGGTATTTTCAAAATCATTCATGCCAGCAGCAGTTGTGTGCGCATTTTGCTTTAGGTACGCATCATAGTTGCCATCAAATGTCATCGACGTACCGTCATCTTTCAGCTCTACAATTTTATCAACCTCTTTTAATACATCGCGGTCGTGGGTAACAATTAACATGGCCTGACGATGGGCCGATTTAACCCAGCTAATAAATTGTTCTTTAGCTACAAAATCCATATGGTTGGTCGGCTCGTCTATTAACGCCAAATCAGCATCGGCGTGCATAACTTTTACAATCTCAACTAGACGTTTTTGCCCACCCGATAGCGAACCGATTGCCCGATCGTTCATATTTAGCAGCCCAAAACGTTTTAGCTCTTCAGCTACGCGCTCTTCAATTTCGTAAAAACCTTTGTCGTCAAAGCGTTCAAGCGCCTGTGTATATTTATCAATTTGGCGCATGTCGTCGCCCATTGTAAGTGGCAGAGTATCAATTTGATCTTTTAAATTTTTATATTCAGGTAGCCCCTCTAGTATGTAGGCTAGCACCGAACGCTCGTGCACGTCGTGGTGTTCCTGAGCAGTAGCCAAGACACTTGCACCGCGCTTAAAGTTAATGTCGCCAGTAAAATCGGTGTCGGTGCCAGCGAGTACGCTAAAAAGCGTGGATTTTCCAACGCCATTTCGGCCAATTATGCCAATTTTATCGCCATCGTTCACCCAAAAACGAACGTCTTTCATAAGCGTTTTAGAGCCGAAACTTTTTTCGGTAATGTGTACGTCAGCAATCATTATCTCTTAGTGTAGCATTTCTAACAGATGAGAACTACACCCTAAGCTCTTAGGCTGCTATACTTACAAGCACAATGAACCTCACTCAGCACACAGCAATATTATCTAGCGGCACCACGGTTTACTATGCCAACTACACAAAGCCTCGTGCGCCGCTAGTGGTGTTTATACACGGCTTTCGCGGCACGCACCACGGCTTATTGCCAATTGCCGAAGAGTTGGATTACGATATTGTATTGCCAGATTTGCCGGGCTTTGGTGAAAGTCAGCCACTAAAAAACGATCACACCATTACCGATTACGTTTTATGGTTGTACGAATTTATTTCAAAAATAGGCGCATCGCGACCGATTATTCTTGTTGGACATTCGTTTGGTAGTATTGTTGTCAGCCATTTTGCAGCCAAGCACGGCACACTTATAACAAAGCTTGTTCTTATAAATCCTATATCTGCACCTGCGCTAGAAGGACCAAAAGCGCTTCTTACGCCGCTTGCCGCGCTTTACTATACAATTGGCGGCCGCCTGCCAGAACGCGCCGGACGCGCCTGGTTGAGTCTTAAGCCGGTAACTAAACTTACCTCAATCGCAATGCGAACATCTAAAAACTCTACTACAAAACGCTATATCGACAGCCAACACTACAGCTATTTTAGCCGTTTTTACTCCGCTAAAATTTTATCAGATATCTATTCTACATCGATATCGCACCATGTAGGGCAGGTTGCCCGCGCTATTACCACGCCCACGCTATTTATTGTTGCCGAGAATGATCAGATTACCGATATTGCAACCCAGCACGCCGTTGCTAAAGATTTTTCATCAGCCACCATTAGGGTAATTCCTATAGTAGGCCACCTTGTTCACTACGAAACGCCAAAGCAAGCCGCAAATTATATTCGCGAATTTATTTCATAATTTCGTCGTAGAGTGCTTCAAATTCATTGAGCGTGTATTCAATGTCATGCGTTTTAGCAATCGCTAAACTTTCTGCGGCCATACGATCGCGCAAGCTACTATCAGATAAGATTTTTTCTAAACCGTCCGCCATCTGATCGATATTATCTTTGTCGCACAAGATTCCATTACGCTCGTGCTGACAAAGCTCGGCTAATGCTCCAGCTTTTACTGCTACAATTGGCTGGCCACTCGCCATAGCTTCGAGCGTTGCAATACTTTGCAGCTCGGCAGGAGAGGGCATAGCAAACACTGTACCAATCTGCTGCAGCTGACGAATCTCTTCGTCGGTTACGCGGCCGGTAAAAGTTACGTAGCGAGTTAATTTCATTCTGTGAACAAGCGTGTTCAACGCATCTGAATCTGTACCAGCACCAACAAGCACAAGGTGAGCGCCAGTTTTTTTATAAATTTTTGCGAACGCTTTTACCAGCACCCATAGGTGTTTTTCGGCGTCAAGCCGACCAACATAGGTAACAAGTGGTTTTTTTCGTGGAATTTTAAATTTGGTATAGAGTTTTGCCGGCGCTTTACCAGGAGTAAAACATGAAAGGTTAATTCCGTTTGAGATTGCGCGCATAGGCCGTGGCAGCGAAACATTAAACATCTCAATTGCCGACTCGGTTGGCATAGTCACAGCGTCCGACTTAGAGTGAAAACGTCGCCCATACTGCTTAAGCATATAATTAACAGGGCGCGCCACCGGAGCCAGTAACTTTAAATTATCCATCAGGTTTTCAGGCATGGCATGGTTGGTGCTGACAATTGGAATACCGTATCTGTTGCCGTAGCGCATAGCAGCCTGACCAATCCACATTAACATTTGAATATGAATGACATCAGGTTCAAAATCTTCAATTATTTTTTTAACTTCGCGCTGAGGCATGGTTGAGATGCGAAAGTTTTGATAAAACGGAAACGGCACCGAGCGCGTGCGATAAATGACGTAATTGCCGTCAACCTCTTTGTATCTGCGACCAGTTTGACTAGGCGCAATTACAATAACTTCGTGTCCGCGATCTGCAAGACCTTTTGCTAGCGTGCGACTAAAAGTTGCTACACCATTAATTGTTGGCCAATGCAGATCCGAGGGGATCAGAATTTTCATAACTAGTGCCATTATAGCAGACTTTTTGCATTTGGCGACGGCAAGGGTAGAATAGCAGATATGAAAGAAGCTGCGCCCCAAGCTGAGCACAACAAAAATATGCACGACTATAGCCGCCGACGTTTTCTTCGCGGAGCTGCCCATGCAGTTACTTTGGCTTCGCTAATGGGTGTGGCTGGTAAATCACTCGATATGGGCTACGACGCACTACGCGCCGACACAACATTTTCGCTAGAAAAAATTTCAGACCCTTCGGCTGAACGGCTTCACCCGCATACCGCTTGGGTTATGGTGCCAGGTTTTAATATGGCGTGGAAAGACAGTCGTGAAATGGCCGAAGCCCTGCAACCGGGCTTTTCACCGTATGCCCAAACTTTTTGGCTAGGATATCAAAATAGTGATTTTTCACCACGCAATATGATTTGCAAGACGATTGATAATTTGCATACGAATAAAATTACCGCCACTTATTTATACGGGCATAGCTTTGGTGGCATGTTAGCACTCGAACTTGCTAACGCACTGGTTGAAGATGGCATTCGTGTGCCGGGGATCATCCTCGACTCTACCCCCTCATCGTACAAACATGTTCAGGTGCCCGAGCCAATACTTCGTGCGGTAGCAGGCGGCGCGCTAACAAACGGCGTACGAATGGTAGCCGAAACAGCTTCAATTCACCAAATGGATTTTAAGGCTTCATTGCAGGCAACTACCGCAGCTACAAACGCTACGCGCGCCTCTAACGAACTTCTCAGAGAATCAGCTGCATACATTATGCAATTTTTACCACACAATCTTGCAACTACAAATTTATACAACACCGATATTGCCTACATTGGCAGTACTAACGATGAATTTGTAAATACTAGCTACTCGCGTAATGCATGGAGCGAATCTTTGCATAAGGCAAAAACATTTAACTTTTACGATTCCTCGCCGGCGTCTCATGCTAGCCCACGCGGCGACACCAGTATATACCTTGCTACTATAGAAAAGTTTATGAATCGTTACGATCCACCAGTTTTACGGCGACCACTCGACTGGCGAATGCACTAGAGTGCTATACTTTAATAGCAATGAAAATATTATTCGACGCACGCTACATTCGCACCGATCATCACGATGGCATTAGTCGCTATAGCCTTGAATTAGCACGTGCGCTTTTCAAACTTGTACACACAACAGACGACGAGCTTGTTTTTTTAATCCACACGAGCGCTCAGCAAAAAATTTTGCCTAAAAGCGCCTCCGTAATTAATTTTCACGCGCCAACTTCTTTTAAAGAGCCGTTAAGCGCGCTACTTTTAAACCGTTACAAGTTTGATGTGGTATTTTCGCCTATGCAAACAATAGGCAGCATTGGTAAAAAATTTTCTCTTGTACTTACTATTCACGATCTCATTTATTACCGACACCCCACGCCGCCACACCAGCTAGCGTGGCCAATTAGGCTTGGCTGGAGATTATATCATGTAAGTTTTTTACCCCAGCGGCTACTGCTTAAGGGCGCCACACAAATTGTCACCGTGTCGCACACTACGCGCATGCAGCTTACAGATAAGATTGGCAACACTACACCAATAAAAGTAGTACATAACGCTGCCGCGCATTTTAAATCTAAAAGTATTGTAGCGCCATCGTTATCTTCGCAGGTAAACCTTATTTACATGGGCTCGTTTATGCCGTATAAAAATGTAGAAACTCTTATAGATTCACTTAAATTTTTACCCCAGTCTACCACGCTTCACCTGCTAAGTCGCATTCACCCTGATCGCGAAAAGAGACTGCGCATCCGTGCAGGAGCGTGCAGTAATCGCCTTGTGTTTCACCACGGTGTAAGCGATAGGGAATATGCCAATTTGCTTGCCGACCAAGCACTTTTAGTAAGCGCCAGCCTAGACGAAGGCTATGGCATTCCGCTTGCTGAAGCACACACACTTGGAGTTCCGGTGGTGTGCAGCAATATTGCTATTTTTAATGAAGTTGCTGGTGCCGGTGCCGAATATTTTAACCCCAAAGACCCATTAGACATAGCCGAAAAAGTTATTAGTGCCGCAAACCCAGATCGATATCGCGAACTGAGCGCACAAGCTAAGCTGCAGTCGCAAAAGTTTTCGTGGCAAAAATCGGCAGGCGAACTTTACCGCTGCTTAAAAGCGGCTGCAGAATCACACCGTTAGTAATGCTATACTAATGTTTATGAGTAAAAAACGTAAAGCCACACATAGTTCGGGGGTGATTCTTAATCGCCGCGCTCGTTACGATTACGAGTTGGCCGATGAACTTGAGGTAGGAATTGTACTTTCTGGCCAAGAAACTCGTGCCGCTCGAGATGGTCATGTGCAGCTTAGAGGTGCATTTGTAACTATTCGCGACAACCAACTGTGGCTTAATAACGCCAGTTTTAGCATTGCACTACACGAACGAGGCCAAGCAGGCGCGCGCAGCATTGATACTTCGCCCCGGAAACTTTTGGCTCATCGCCGCGAAATTAATGCGTTAATGGCTCATAAAACCAGTGGCAAAACTATAGTGCCAGTTAGGTTAAAAAACGCCAGTAAATACATGAAGCTAATTATTGCAACCGGTAAAGGTAAAAAGAACTACGACAAAAGAGAGACACTTAAGCGCCGCGATCAAGAGCGAGATGCCCATAAAGAATTGGCGCGCTACAAGTAAGTAAAGGCAACCCAAAATGACAAAATTATTCTCATGGAACGTAAATGGTATTCGCGCAGTTATTAACAAGGGTGAGTTTGAAAAATTTCTTTCTACATATAACCCCGATATTATTTGCCTGCAAGAGATAAAAGCCAAAAAAGAACAGGTAGAAATTAATCTGCCAAATTACGTTGAATATTGGTACAGTGCCGACAAGGCTGGCTACAGCGGCACTGCGCTTTTTTCTAAGCAAAAGCCAATCTCGGTAGCATTTGGTTTTCCAGAAGAAATTATTGATAGATTTAATCTTACCGGCGACACCTATGGCGACCCCAACAAAGAGGGAAGAGTAATTGTAGCCGAATTTGAAGCTTTTTATGTAGCAACGGTTTACACACCAAACAGCAAAGGCGACTTAAGTCGGCTAACTTTGCGCCATAAACATTGGGACAAGGCTTGGCTTGCCTACATGAAGCAGCTTGATAGCAAAAAGCCGGTTCTTTTTAGCGGCGACTTAAACGTAGCTCACACCGAAATTGATCTAGCTAACCCTAAGCAAAACATTGGCAAACACGGTTTTACAAATGAAGAACGAGAGGGTTTTTCGAATTTTCTCGCAGCCGGTTTTGTAGATACTTTTCGCATGTTTATTAAAGATGGCGGGCATTACAGCTGGTGGACGCACTGGGCTAATTCGCGCGCACGAAATGTTGGTTGGCGGATTGATTATTGGCTTGCGAGCGAGCGTTTCGCTTCGCACATCACCCATGCCGCTATTCATCCAGAACAATTTGGCTCAGACCATTGCCCAGTTAGCATAACTATTGATTTATAACGTAAATTGTGGTATAAAAATACTACGCATGTTCGTTTACAAACAGTAGAGCAGAGAGTAGGCTATCATGGCTCGCAAAGCACGTAAAGACCTCGTTACCGGCTTCCATGCCAACCCCGGCGGAAAGCTGGTTGAGTACCAGGCGAAAGACCCAAGCAAAGTGCTGATTCAAAAAGGCGTCACGCTCGGTAAGGGCGTCGTTTTTCTGGGCAGCTGCAATATTCTTGCAGGGGTTCACATTGGCGACAACTGTAACTTCAGTGACAAAACGGCAATTCAACCCAACGCACGCATTGGCAACCTTGTGACTGTGATGTCTGGCACGCTGATTGGACGCAATAGCTCCATCGAAACCGGTACCGAAATTGGCCAGAACGTGGTTATTGATACCGACGCACACATCGGCCGCAACGTTCGCATCGGCGATCGGTGCACTATTTCGCAGCACACCCACATTGCTAACGGTGTAGATACCGGTCAACACGTTACCATTGGTGTTGGCGCCGAAGTTGGCGAACGAGCCCGTCTGAAAGATTGGGTGAAAATTGGCGATAACGCCATTGTCGGGCGTATGTGCGTCATGTGGCACGCGTCGTCCCTTCAGGAATACACCAAACTTCCTGCCACCAACGGCGTTAAGGCTGGTGACACCTACAGGGGAGATCGCAGCCAGTAGTCGCTGTTTTGCTCTCGCATGCCATAGCACTCCACACGCCATAATAGCGTGCCCTTCTAGACGAAAGGATTTCTTATTAAGGAACTACACCCTCTCTACAGACAGCGGCGCCTGTATGCTGCGCAATTGTGGGGTGTTTTTCCTTTTGCAAATATGGTACTATACTAATCCCTATGAAACAAAAGCTAGCAGCATTCGATATTGACGGCACACTTTTTAGAAGCGGACTATACCGAGAGGTATTTTACGAACTAACTAAAATGGGCGCCATTCCCGACGAGCATGTTGAAGAGACCACCCGTTTACACCGCAAATGGCGCGATAGATTACATGGCAATGCATTTGAAGAGTTTGAAAAGTACATGGTTCAAATGCTCGACGTGCACATTACTTCGTTAAAAATTGCCGATTACGAACAGGCAGCTCAGCGCGTACTCGAAAAAAAGGCCGAAAACGTGTATGTATACACCCGAAACCTCATGCGTTCATTAAAGGAGCAGGGTTACTTTCTTGTCGCCATATCTGGTTCTCAGCTTGATTTAGTAGAGCCATTCGCAGTTAAATACGGTTTTGACGCGTGGGTGGGGCAAGAATGGGAAAAGGGTCAAGAGTACTTTACTGGCAACATTACCAAAACCCATACTGGCAAAGATGTAATATTGCAAGGTATTATAGATAAGCACAGCCTCACTTTGCAAAATAGCTACGCGGTAGGTGATAGCAATGGCGACGTAGGTATGCTAAGTATGGTCGAGCACCCCATTGCTTTTAACCCAACTCACGAGCTTTACGAAAAAGCTATCTCGCGCGGCTGGGACATTGTAGTAGAGAGAAAAAACGTAAGTTACACCTTAAAGAAAGATCTTCATTCTGACGCATTCATATTGGCTGAAGCAAAATTCTGCTAAACCACTCTTTCCAGATATAGAGTGGAATAAGCCCTTGCAAAAAAATTTAGCGGGCAATTTAGCGATTATTGGCGGTAATAAGCTTGGGTTTGCTGGCGTGGCAGCGGCCTATAGCGCAGCACTCGATGCGGGTGTAGGACAGGTACGATTACTTCTTCCTGATAGTCTTAAAAAAACCGTACCACGAACCATGAATGAGGCATTGTTTGGTGCCTCTACGCCATCTGGCGGTTTATCTAAAGAGGCGCGCCCAGAACTGCTTGCACTCTGCTCGTGGGCTCAGCATGTGCTTCTTATTGGCGATGCTGGTCGCAACAGCGAAACGGCTATAGCGTATGAAGATTTTATTCAAAACTACAGTGGACCGCTCACCATTACCCGCGATGCCGTCGATTTAGTAAAAAATAATCCAACACTCATTGCCGAACGGCCATACACAACCCTCGTCGTATCATTCTCGCAACTGCAAAAGCTGTTTCAAGCCCTTTATTACCCAAAAGTTCTTACGTTTTCTATGCAGCTAGCCTACCTTGTTGAAGCACTTCATAAGTTTACTTTAACCTTTCCGGTGCAGCTGTGCGTGCTTCATAAAGATACACTATTAGTTGCTTATGAAGGCCAAGTAGTCTCTCAAAGATGGGACGCACCCATGAAAATTTGGCGGGGTGACGTGGCAGCCAAAGTAGCAGCGTATCAAACATTTTCACCAGCTACACAACATTTCGAGGCAACGGTAAGTAGCATTTACACACAATAACAGATAGACGATATTGAATTTTAATTATATTTGTTTTATAATATGTGGTAATGAGTGAGTTTGTAGCACGCGACTACGCGTTACCTGTTCCTTCGTACGGCTCAAAATCACGCGAGTTATACGAATTTCTTCACAACGAAGGTAGATTTGAAGGTCTCAAAACATCTTTACAGATTGATACTGCAATTGACCAATTGCGCGAGCGTTTAATGGCGCCACTTTACTTAAAAGATGAGCTTGAAGCCGCTAATGATTTACCGGAAATTCATAGTGAAATTACGGCAATGGGCGATAACATACGTCAGCATGTCGCAGATTTAGCGTATGATCCGCGCGAAAATTGGCAATCGGCATTTGCTCCACAAATTAGGGCAGCCTATTTTGAACCCCTAGTAACTGCGCCTTATACGATCAGCAAGCTCGATCACATGCCAACGAAAAATTACCATATGCGTCAAATGCGCGACCATCTCTATGGGGTTTCTGGAGAGTTGCTACAGGTAGCACTAGAGGAGTTTGACGCACCTAATTATAGCGCCGAAGATAGGGCAGGCATACTAGGAGTTATTAACGAATTGACTGCCGCAAGCCTTTTAAATCGCTATCCAAATAGTGAACGAGTTACTTTGCCAGCGCCTACAATTGCCGATGCAGAAGAGGGAACCGACTTGGTTTTTTATGCGTACGTAAAGCGAACATGTTATACAAAGAATTTGCAAATAAAATCGAGCTCGTTTGGTAGCATGCGCCATGCAAGCCGATTTCCCGACGTGCAAGTAATACACATGAATGATACCCACGACATAAATTCTAATCTTCATATTGCACGCCTTATTGTGCAAGAGCTTGATGGCTGGCCCGGCTTAAGCGCCGCTAACACTGCCGAACTAGACAATGCCATGCAAAATATTCAAGATGTGGCCATGCAAAATATAAATTAAAACAAAAAGACACTACATTTATTAAAAGCAGTGTCTCGATATTCTTGGTACCGCGAGCCGGACTTGAACCGGCACGAGCTAATGCTCATCAGATTTTGAGTCTAACGTGTCTACCAATTCCACCATCGCGGCATATGTGGCTAGAAGATCGTATAAGACTATTGTACAATAGAATAGATTAGGAATCTATATGCAACCAGACGAAGATAAAGATAAACGAGTGGGCACGTTACCTGTATCTGCTAATCGCAGCGATATTGCGACACGTGCAGTAGTGCCAGAGCGGAACGTTCAACTCCAAAATGAACGAGCGGCAGCAGCAAATGTTGTACGCGGTCATTTGCATTCTATATATGATGGCAACTCTGGACAAAACACTCCGCACACTACACCCGTAGAATCTACACAACCTCAAACTGCCACAGCCTCACAGCAGACACGCTATGGCGCACAGCCGGTTGCTAAACAAGTCGAAACGCAAGAGGAGACAAATCCTTACGACCGCACCTATAATCAGGCGGTGCCGTCGCAAGCTTCGCAAGATCAAGCGGCAAAGCAGTGGGAGCATTACCATAGCGCGTGGCAACAATATTATCAGCAATACTATGAACGCTACTACGTAGGCGAGGTTCAGCGTGCTCAATCTGTTTTACAGGAGCAAATTACCAAGCAGCAGTCGCAAACTTCATCTCATCAGCCAGCCGCAGTAACGCCAGCTTACGAAGATGATGTATTTTCTAAAAATCAAGCGCTCGCCGAAATTAGGGGTTCTATTCAGCAAAAAATTGCTACTGCCGGAAAAAAAGTTCGGGGTAGTCGCCACTTTATTCCTATTTCTGCGGCAGTAGTTGTGTTAATGTTATTTGGATTTTTACAGTACAATCGGCTTATTTTTGGCACAGTTGCCGCATACGTAAGTCCGGGTAATATCAACCCACAAAACATTATTGCCGATCCTACACTTGATACCACTGTCGAAGACCCATCATCAAAGCTTATTATTCCTAAAATTAATGTTGAATCACCAATCTTGCTTGGCGTTGGAACCGATCACGACTCGCAAATGAAAGCCATGGAGAATGGTGTGGCGCAATTTGCAATTCCTGGCGCAAATGCTAATCCGGGTGAGGCAGGTAACTTTGTAGTGTCTGGCCACTCAAGTAACGACGCTTTTGCACCGGGTGATTATAAATTTATTTTTGCTCAAAATGAAAAACTTACTCAGGGCGACACCATTTACGTAAACCATCAAAATACGCGCTACACATATTCTATTACCGACATGAAAGTAGTACTACCATCAGAGGTAAGTGCAGTGCAAATTGCTACCGACAAACCAATGCTCACCCTTATTAGTTGCGTGCCGCTTGGCACTGCCGATAAGCGCCTACTTATTTTTGCCGAACAAGTAAGCCCATCACCAAACCAAGCTTCTCAGAGTGAACAGCCATCAGCTGAACCTATCGAGCAACCAGACGCAAATATCCCTGGCAGCCCGTCGCCAACTTTCTTTGAAAGACTATTTGGCGCATAAAACGCCTTGTAGATTATTCCTCAACTAATAGCGATGTTCGCTGTAAAACTCGACCACTTTCGCCGTCTGCTACGCTATAAATATAATCTTCGCTACGGCTTAAACTGGCATCAAATTCTGCTTCATTACTGTTGCCCATAGCAACCGTAAGCGCATGTACGTTCGCGCCATCAAACTCACGCACGTACAGCTGGCCATTACTCACATTCCACAACATATAACTATCAATCCATTCAACAGCACCATTTACTGGCTCGTTAAAATTAGCTGTTTCACTCAACCGATCTAGTTCAAGATCATAGCTCATAAAACCGTCTTTATTTTGAAAAATGATAAAGCGGCCGTTGTTGCTAAATTGTAACCACTCAACCGCAAAGGGAAGTGTTAAAGCGTGAACCGTAGGAAACGCAGCAAGCTCACCTTTTTCACTGCGGGCCGCCAAGGCTGAGCGTGGATATTCACCCTCATAAACTCTCATCTCATTGCCAGACGTAATGGTTACGTAATCTTTTCGATAATATTCAGCCGCCTGAATGCGCACCGGCGCCTCATCTTTATTAAACTCGTGTAACACTACCGCATCGGCGTCTTCGCCAGCAATTATTCCAGCCTGAATCACACCCCGATCATCTGCACGAGTACTATAAGTAAGCGTGTTTTCGCCATACAGGTTAAATTGCTCAACATCTCGGGCGTACGGCCTAGATATACTGCCGTCGTCTAGCGTCACGCGACGCACATCTCCGTCGTTTTGCAATATATACACTGCACGGCCACTTGCGCCAGAAATTACCATAGAAGAAATCGGCAAGTTAATAAGTGCAGATACGTTTACCGTACCGCCCTCAAAATCTTCTCTATCAACCAAAAGCCATTCGTTAGCTGAATCGGTTGTTGCGTTTACTGCGACGTAGCGGCCATTTTGACTCCACTCTTTTACGTTAAATCGCACATTAGGATTATCACGCAACCCGTCGCTTAGTTTACTGCGAATATCAAGCGTTGCACTTGTTACTGCTGTATCATCTTCAAGGTCAATTAGTTGTAGTGTGTACCGCGATTCTTGCTGAACTTCACCAATTGCAAACCGACCGTCTGGCGAAAACGACAGCGAACTAGCGTCGCCAAGTTCTAAGACACTTTCGGTGGTACGTTCTTTAGGTAGCAGCCGTACATAATCAATCCACGTTAATTCGCCAGCAGTAATTGGCACGGTTTTACGCCATGTTTCATAGCCTTCTTGCCACATCACAAATTCATGGTCGCCTTCGTAAAGCGATATTTTACTGTTCGTTTTCTTTGCAATCTGTATGCCGTCAATCTCTATATTTGCACCGGTCGGCTGACTTCCAAGCTGTGCAACGCCGGTTTGCTCTACCGATCCGGTGGAGCGATTAAATCGGTAACCAACCATCAACAAAATCATAACCGTTACAATCCCTAAAACGGCTAAAATCATAATTCCATAAATAAATATTCGTGTGCGGAGCTCTCGTTGTCGCTTGTGCTGCTTATTCATACTTATACTATTGTAACAAAATTCACATTTTTACCGTTAATTTGCTTGCATAAGCATATTTGAATCGTTACTATATACATATTGAAGGCGTGCACTACAAAAAAATAATGTTTGGCAAAGCCTTAAATGGAGAGAATAGGGGATTATGAACGACACAAACACGGTTGTAATAAACGGCCGGCACTACGACGCAAAAACTGGCATGCCAGTTGATGTTGAGCAATTAAATTTAGAATCATCGGCACTAGCTGCACCAGCGCCATCTCGCGCCGCTACACCATCAGTACACGCGCCATTGCAGCAGCGCTCACAGACACTTCGTCGTCGCCATGTACAAAAACCTGCAGCAGCGCAGGCACCAGCTAAAGTAACTGAAATTCAAAAAGACACGCCGGTTCAAAAGAGTCCACACATTCAGCGATTTGCACCGCACACTCCCGTCTCTCAACCAACTCCACAACACGTCGCGCCGTCGTCACCAACACCTAAACCGCATACTACCCAGCAAGTTTCTCTCAAAAATTCTAAGCAAACATCACCACAGTCCGCTAAGCAAGCGCTTTTTGCCCAGCAAGCTCGCGCTCGTGCCGTTGCACAACTAAAAGCTCAACAGCGCGCACACGCCGAACAACTTGCGGCACGTCAGTCTCAAACAAGTAAAACTGCCACCGCCGTACCTATAGCTACAGCTCCGCAGCCACAGCGAAACCTCAAACCATCAGATGTTCTTAAAAAAGAGGCAATCGAGACCGCGACCGCTTCAATGCAAAAACCAGCTACCCGTTCGCATCGCCAAAAAAAGCACAAAACGCGCAGCTCACTGTTCGCTCGTATTAGTGGCTTTGCTGCAGCCAGCGCCGCAGTATTAGTATTAGGCGGGTATTTCACCTATCTTAATATGCCCAATCTCTCTACTCGTGTGGCAGCTTCGCAGGCAGGAATAGACGCCTCATACCCAGGCTATCGCCCAGATGGGTACAGTCTAAACGGACCGGTTGCATTTACCGATGGCAGTGTAAGTATGAAATTTAGCGCCAACGGCAGCCCGGCCTCATACGTACTTACACAAAAGCGTAGTAACTGGGATACACTTGCCGTGGCTGATCATATTAAATCTACCGCTGATACTGACGCTTCAGTTACAAAGATAGATGGCCTTACGCTCTACACCTACGGAAACAGTGCCGCTTGGGTAAATAAAGGCATTTTACACACCATAGAGGGCGACGCACCGCTCTCCGGTAGCCAAATTCAGCGCATCGCCACCAGTCTTTAATCCATACACTTGTACGCTATTCGCACTCGAGAAATTGAGTGCGATTTGCTATACTACAACCATATGACAGCACTTCGAACCCGATTCGCCCCAAGCCCAACCGGTTACATTCACGTTGGCAATATTCGCGCAGCACTTTTTCCGTGGCTACTCGCTAAACAAAAAAATGGCGCTTTTATTGTACGAATAGAAGACACCGACCAGGCTCGTTTTGTTGAAGGTGCAACCGATTTAATTCTTGAAACTCTCTCGTGGCTTGGCCTTGATTGGGACGAAGGTCCGCAAAAAGGTGGCAACTACGGACCATACTTTCAAACCGAACGCCGTGAAATTTATGCCGCTTGGGCCCAAAAGCTTATAGATAAAGGCCTCGCGTATGCCGATCCGTACACCCAAGAAGAGGTACAGGCTTTCCGTGAAGAGGCTAAGGCGTTAAAAAAACCGTTTCTTTACCGCGACTACCGACCAGAAAATCCGCCAACATGGGACGGAACACAGCCGCTACGATTTAAGGCGACAAACATTATTCGCCACACATGGCACGACCCTGTAATGGGTGAGCTTTCGGCCGGACCAGAGGCGTTAGACGACTTTATTCTTATTAAGGCCGATGGCTTACCAACCTACAATTTTGCCCACATTGTAGATGACGCTGAAATGAAAATTACGCACGTTATTCGCGGGCTAGAATATATATCTTCGATTCCACGCTATCTTTCGCTCTACGATGCACTGGACCTCTCTCCACCGACACTGGTATGCCTTCCACATATTATGCACCCAGACGGCAAAAAGAAGCTTGGTAAACGCGATGGTGCTAAAAGCGTTAGTGACTACCGAACCGATGGCATATTACCAGAGGCCATGCTAAATTTTCTTGCCAGCATGGGTTGGAACGACGGCACAGAACAAGAATTATTCTCTAAAGACGAATTAATTGCTAAATTTAGCCTAGAGAGGGTACAGCGTAGTGGTGCCCGATTCGACGAGCAGCGTCTACTATGGATGAACGGGCAGTGGATTCGCCGCCTTACGCTCGACGATCTTTACAGTCGTGTGCGTGCATACTGGCCAGCTTCTGCTAAAAATTCAGACGAAACCTACAAACGCGCCGTACTTGCGCTTGTACAGGATCGGCTTAAAACCCTAGCAGAACTCCCACTAATGACTAAATATTTTTTTGAAAAGCCGATTGTAAATCTTACGCTAATAACCGATAATAAACAGCTTAAAAAATTAACGGCAGCTGAATCGAAGAACTTGTTAGGCGAAGCTCGTACAGCACTAGAAGAGTGCGAATGGAGTGCTGAGTCAATTCAGTTTTGCTTAAACAATTTGCTACAGACTACTGGCCAAAAACCTGGCACGCTCTTTAGTCTTATTCGGGTTGCCACCACGTGGGCGCCATTTAGCCCAGCCTTACACGACACGCTTGCTCTACTCGGCAGAGACCGCGTGTTAGCTCGGCTTGATACCGCACTTTTAGCCTTGTAAACACGCATAGTTAAATGTTTTCTCTTTGTTAAAAAATGGTATACTAGCCATAAGCATGAAAGTAACACAAAAAAAATCGTTTAAAAATACTAAAATTTTTCAGGCGCTGAGTAGACACAGAGTAGTAGTTTTGCTTATTTTTGGCGCGCTACTAATTTCAGGGGCACTTATTACAGCATTCCATTTGTTGCAGCCATCTATCTCTAGTAGCGGTGAAATTACTTTTTCACCAAAAGCAGCCGAGAAACACTACTCGTTACTTACCGGCGTTGAAGTTGCAGACGAGGAATCTATCACTAAACCAACTACCGTTGTAGTGCTAGAAAACAGCCCCGAAGCTCGGCCACAATCTGGCCTCAAGCAAGCCGAAGTAGTCTACGAGGCAATTGCTGAAGGTGGAATAACCCGATTTCTAGCAATTTATCAGCAAAATACACCAGGACTAGTAGGGCCAGTGCGCAGTTTACGCATGTACTATGTTGACTGGCTTGCCCCATACGACGCATCGGTAGCTCATGTGGGCGGAAGCGCCAGCGCTCTAAATGAAATTCGCAACGGCAACTACCGCGACATAGATCAGATGAGTAATCCAAATGCCTACTGGCGCGCCAGCGACCGCTATGCGCCACATAATGTATATACTAGTTTTGAGCGCATAGCCGCACTTAATAGCGAAAAAGGCTACACTCAATCTAACTTTGAAGGCTTTAGGCGTAAAACATCAAGTAAAACACAACCAGTGAGTGAATCTCAGCCGACTGCTGCTACAAATGTGCAAATAAATTTTGGGTCGCAGCCTACCTACAACACCCGCTACGAATACAACGCCGAGTCAAAAACCTACAACCGTTTTCAAGCGGATGCACCGCACCTTGATAGAGAAGAAGGCGCTCTTTCGCCATCAGTGGTAATTGCGCTCGACGTACAAATGTCACGAGTACAAGAAGATGGCTACCGCGAATCTATAACAACCACCGGCCAGGGAACTGCTAGGGTATTTCAGAATGGGGAAGTAATTGAGGGTATTTGGCGAAAAGATAGCCGCCAAGATCAGTTAAAATTTTTTACAGCCGATGGCGCCGAATTACCGCTTGAAGCAGGCCAAACATGGATAGCTGCTGTGCCACAAAACGGAGGCTCGGTCTCGTGGCAATAGATAAGTCACTTAAAAACCAGTATCCGGTAAGAAACTACTGGCGTCACTTTATGCACCGCGTACTTTTTGGCGTGTTAATTGCGGCCATATTTGGCTTAAGTATTAGTTACCTTTTTTTAGGCTTATTGCCCGTACAGAGTATTTTGCTATCTATTAGCGTTACAACAATTATTATTACGGCGTGCGTGTTTGGCGTGTTACTACTTATGATGCGGCCAATTCATCTAATTATGCGTGCAATTACCATGCGCTCGGGCGAACCAACCGTGCAAACTCCCCCTAATCCAAATGTAAGCAGTCTTATCTCTGGCAATCTTAAACCGGTACTTGATACTATTTATGGAAGTTCACCAATGACACCAGCAGTAGGTTTTTCGGCCACACAAGCAGTAACTACAGCTACGCCAGCACTGTCGCTACTTGAGCACGCCTTAGAGCAAACTTCGTGCGGCATTATTGCTCTGAATGCCGAGCGTAAGGTTATCGCTCATAATGTTCACGCGCCAATTAAAGAAGGTGCTGACAAACAGCCAGAGATTGAATTAGAGTTTATTAACATGGAATCCCTCGACGAATGGCTTGATTCGCTTTCGAACACGGCCGTACACGCAGAAAAGACTTGGCAGCGGGTTTCTAACAAGCTTGCAGGCGAAGAGGGCAGACGAATGTTTGACATAATCGCCACCTATGAACGGGGGAGCCAGACCGAAACTGTTATTGCATGTTACGAACGCACATTACAATACATGCCCGAAGAAGATGATTTAGATTTTATTGCATTTGCCGCCCACGAGTTGCGTGGACCAATTACTGTTATACGCGGCTATCTAGATGTACTAGGCATGGAGCTTGAAGATAGTTTAGATGATGACCAGAGAGAGCTTTTAAAGCGATTGGTTGTTTCTTCTAACAGATTAAGCGGCTACATAAATAATATTCTTAATGCCTCTCGCTTTGATCGTCGGCATTTAAAAGTGCACCTAAAAGAAGAGACGATTGAAAAAATTTACGACACCATTAGCGACGACATGACCATGCGCGCTACCGCCCAAAACAGAATACTATCAGTTAAGTTTGATCATAATTTGCCAACTATAGCAGCCGACAAGGGCAGCATTGGCGAGGTGTTGGGTAACCTTATTGATAACGCTATAAAATACAGCAACGAAGGCGGGATAATATCGGTGTACGCCGAAATTGAAGGTGACTTTTTGAAAGTAAGCGTTGCCGATCGTGGTATTGGCATGCCAAGTAACGTAATCGAAAATCTGTTTAAAAAATTTTATCGTTCGCACCGCTCCCGCGAAACAGTAGCAGGAACTGGCATTGGCTTATACATTTGCAAGGCATTTATCGAATCTCATGGCGGTTTTATTAGCGTACGCTCACAAGAAGGCGTAGGATCAATATTTAGTTTTACGCTACCAATTTACTCAACCGTTAAGCAACAGCTTCTTGAAGGCGACAATTTAACACTAATTCGCCAGCAGCACGGCTGGATAAAGAATCACTCAAGCTTTAGGGGATAATTATATATGGCAATTCACACAGTATTAGTAATAGAAGATGACCGATTTATTGGAGAAATGTACGTACGCAGCCTTAGTAAATCGGGCTACGAAGTAGATTGGATGGTAGACGGTAATGACGGACTTGTGGCAGCGCGTAACAAAGCATACGATCTTATAATTCTTGATATTATGTTGCCCGAGCGGCGCGGCAATGAAATTTTAGACGCACTCCGTAACGACACAGAAGATCTTATTCCAAACTCTAAAGTGCTTATTATGACAAATTTTGAGCAAGACGATGAATCGCGCATGGCAATGCAATATCGTGCCGACGGTTATCTTATAAAGGCAGAAATTACACCGCGAAAATTACTAGAAATAATTGCCGAGCTTGACGCTGTAAGTGCCAAATAGATCTACTAGACAAACCCCTGTAATATTGCTACAATGAAGCAGAATAATTTTGGCCCTATCGTCTAGCGGTTAGGACACCAGGTTCTCATCCTGGCAACCCGGGTTCGATTCCCGGTAGGGTCACCAAGAAAACAACCTTAGCTTACATGCTTGGGTTTTTTTCTTTATGTGCGTATACTTACCTGTACGCAACTACTTTAGATAAAGGGAATTTAAGTGAACACCGAAATAGAAGTAAAATTTCTTAATAGTAATCATCAAGAAATTCGCGAAAAACTTATTAGGCTTGGGGCGGTTTGCAAGCAGCCCATGCGGCTCATGCGCCGCGCCATAATAGATTACCCAGACAGACGTCTTCAGACTGGCGATCCTTGGAGCTTTATTCGCGTGCGCGACGAAGGCGATAAAGTTACGCTCACCTATAAGCAGTTAGATCGCGAAGCCTCTTTAAGCGGTGCACGAGAAATTGAAACCGTCGTTAAGGATTTTACAGCCACAGTCGCGCTTTTTGAAGCCGTTGGTTTTAGGTGTTTTTCGGTGCAAGAGACGAAGCGCGAAACATGGCAATACGGATTATGCGAAATAGTTTTAGATGAATGGCCGTGGGTTGCACCGTACATTGAAATTGAAGGTGACAGTGAAGAGGCGGTAAAAGAGTGCGCGGGTGCGCTTAGGCTAGATTGGCGCGATGCAGTATTTGGCGATGCTATGAGCGTGTATCGTGCCCAATATCCTCATCTTACAACACAAGACACTTTAGCCACGATTGATAACATTGCATTTGATACGCCTTTACCAGAATTACTAAAGCCATAAAGAGAGAAACCCCCGTTCTGCGACACACTATGAAGCAGAACGGGGGCTCCCTAATTGCACACCACCTTTTTTATATCGCAACAACCGGCAGGCCGTTACGCGAGTTAAACTCTACACTTTCGAAAAAGTGCAGGTCGATACACGCCGGCTGAGTGCAGCATTCATTTTCGGGTCTCAACTCGGCAAGAACGTTGCTGCATGGCGGCAATTGGCATAAACCAATGCTTGTATCACTCGCTAGTAAATTGCCGTACGCAGTACGTGCTAGCACCGAATGCTTTGAACGGCAGCATTCAATATAGAGTTGTCGCACGACTAGCCGCCCGTCATCATCTTGTTGATAGGCAGGAATGACGGTCCATACGTGTCGCACGTCGAGTTTAATAGCGTCAGAGAACGACGATACCAATGCGCCGTCAGACTGGCGCCAAACCGGTCGAATCTCGCACCGCTGAGACACTTCGCGCAATGACTCTGCAAGAAATCGCGGCTTATCGATGTTCGCCCCCCATACATACGGCAAGCCTAAGCTATAACTCAGCATAAACTTTAGCTCATCGGTTAGGTAAGGGCGATAAATAGGTCGCTCGTTTACACAACACACCTCAGCGCGAAGTAACGCCATAATCACCGCCCGACGATGCCACCCGCCATGCACTGCACTACTAAAGTAGTAACTCAGTTCTCCTCGAGCTAGATTGATTACATCGCACATTGTGATTGTATCGCTGCCGAGCCATGCGTGTAGCTCGCGTTCGCGACGGGTAAGTGTAACCGGTAAAACTGATGTTGCCATGAAAAACTCACTCCTTACATAAAAAGAGGATACAAAAAGGGCAAAACACCACGTGCTGCCTTATGGCATATACGTGGCGCTCCAAATAATACAATACTACTTAACCATGTAATGTCAATACACCAATAAAAGTTTTTGCTTGATTTTAATAACCATGAGCGCCATACTTATAACAAGTATTATGATAGGTAAAATATAACCATGAAAGCGCAACTTAAAACACGCTTTTGGCAACGCCGTTTATGTGAAGTAATGTTTGTTGTGTCTCTGGTTATTGTTGGTTTTTATCTGTGGGCAGCGTTTGGCCCAAATGGCACAACACTTGGAGTAGGACTGATGTTGCCAGACATAAGCCTCTTTATTGCCATAGCAGGTGCCCTTATTAGCTTTATATTATACCTATGGACACCCAAAAAAGCTTCATCAACCGTTATCTACGCACTATTTGGACTGTCACTCCTCTTAGCGGCTTCTGTCATACTCCCAACTGGTGGTATACACTCGCCATTTTTAGCACTATGGATAGTGATCGGATTTATGGCAGGTTTATTTGGCACCAAGGCACTTCTTACTATGCTCATTTTAAGCGCACTCTATATTTTATACGCTTACACCTTATCAAGCAGCCCGCTTTCGCGCGATGAGTTACTTGGCGTGCTTCTTGCAACAAATATACCTTTGCTGCTTAGCTATTTAGTATGGTTACATGCACCTAAAAGCCACTCAACGCGCGACGACCTAAGCCTACACGATCTCGCGCATCGGCTTAGTCAAGAAACCGGTAAGTCTGATATTGTGATTGAGGCTATTACCGACGGTGTTATTGCTATCAATCCGCAAAATCACATTGAGCTTATAAACCCAGCCGCGCAAGATTTGATTGGCTGGAACAAGGGTGACGCACTAGGTCTTGATTACGAGCTTGTACTTAAATTAGTCGATGCGAAAGACGAACCGCTTACGCCAGTAACTAATCCGGTAGAAATTGCTAAAAACAGCCATAAACCGGTACATTCAGATGAACTTTCGCTTGTAACCAGTAGCGACAAACGCCGCCTTATATCTATGACGGTCACCCCAATGATGAGCGGCGGTGGCATGATTATTGTTTTTAGAGACGTGTCGAAAGAAAAAGCTGAAGAGCGCCAGCAAGCAGAATTTATATCAACTGCTAGTCACGAAATGCGCACGCCCGTTGCCGCTATCGAAGGCTACCTTGGTCTCGCACTTAATCCAGCTACGGCACAAATTGATGACAAGGCACGTGAATACATAACTAAGGCGCATGAATCGGCTGAACATTTGGGACGTTTGTTTCAAGACTTACTTGATGTAAGTCGTGCTGAAGACGGAAGACTAAAAAATGATCCAAAAGTAGTTGATGTTTCAGCTCTTGTTCACGACACGTTCGACGGCTTACGGCAAAAAGCAGCCGACAAGCAGTTACGTTATGTGTTTAAGCCAGCGCCCGACGATAACGATACAAGCGAAGGCCGTCGTCTCTCTCCAGTGTTCTATAGCGAGGTTGACCAAGATCATTTACGCGAGGTAGTAGGAAATCTTATTGAAAACGCAATTAAATACACACCGCGCGGTGAAGTGGTCGTAGACGTAACGGGCGACCAAAAAAGTGTTACCATTAGTATCACCGATAGCGGACTTGGCATTCCAGCCGAAGATTTACCGCACTTATTTCAAAAATTTTATCGCGTTGACAGTTCAGACACGCGCGAAATTGGCGGCACTGGATTAGGTTTATATTTGAGTCGTCGCTTAGTCGAAGCTATGTCAGGGAATATTTGGGTAGAGAGCATCTATAAGTCTGGTAGTACGTTTTTTGTAAAACTTCCGCGCATAAGCCATGAAGAAGCGCAGCAAAAACTTGACGCTGCACTTGATGAAACTACTCAGCAGGCGGGTATTCCTGTTATTTCTCAGGTAACTAGCACGCCACTATCGTTCGCTCAACCCCAACAAACACCACAAGCTTCACCGCAATATCAACAACCGCCACAACCCTATACTCAACCGCAAACTCCGTCGCAACCTCAACCGAGTCAGTTTGTTCAAAATCGTCCCGCACCAGTTGGTTTCACGCCTTATGTTCCACCCGGTGCAGCACCGCCGACCATGTCAACGCAACCACAATTTCAAACCCAATTCCAACCCCAGCAACAGCCGTCAGCACCTTACCAACAACCCACTGCCTATTCAGCGCCAACCCTAGAGCAAATTTCTGCCAACCCGTCCGTATATCAAAACCGCCAAGCTCAAACACCAGCTGTTCCACCACGAGATACTAGGCAACTATACAATAAGCCGTAAGCAATATAGATTTTTTGAATAAATACACGTACAATGGGGAATATATATGACAAAAATATTACTAGTAGAAGATGACAAGAGCCTTCGCGAAATCTACGGAGTTCGTTTGTATGCAGAAGGCTACGATATTGTAACGGCAGGCGATGGGGAAGAGGCTCTTGCAATGGCCATTAAAGAACGACCAGCGCTTATTATTAGCGACGTAATGATGCCAAAAATTAGCGGTTTTGATATGCTTGATATTCTTCGCTCAACCACCGAGACGCGCGACATTAAGGTAATTATGATGACCGCACTTTCAAGCGAAGACCAGCGCACGCGTGGCGAACAGCTTGGCGCTGATCGTTATCTTGTGAAATCTCAGGTTGGCATTGAAGATGTAGTACGGACAGTGCACGATATTCTTCAAGACGGAAATTCTATTCCTTCGCAGCAATTTTCACAGCAGCAGCCACAACAACAGCAAGCGCCACAACGACCGCCATCACAGTACCCTCAACAACAACAACAACAACAATCTACACCTCAGCCTCAGCCACAGTCGGGCTTACCTCAGCCAACTGCACCATTCTCTTCTCCGCGTCCAGCCAATTTAGGTGATCGGGTTATTCAGCCGCTCTCTCGTGATACCTCGGCAACAAACGACGTTGCGTCTCTTATTGAGCAAGAATTAAATCAACACGAACAACCATCGGTTCCGTTTCAGCAGCCACAACAACCGCAATCATCGCAAGATGAAGCAGCATTAAGTGCGCATTTACAGCAAGCAGTCTCTTCTCAGACTAACAATCCGCCAACACCACCTCAGCCTCAGCAGCCACAGCCTTCGCAGCCACCTCAGCCCCAACAGCAGCCCGGTTATCAAAATCCACCAACTCCGCCGGCCTATCAGCAAACATCCGATTTCGGTCCGCGCCCATTTCAACCTCCGCAGCGCTAATTGCCAGCCATGAATACACCTCTAAATGACACACCCCTCGAGCGGCTCAATAAATTTTTAGCGCTTCAACTTGGTGTGTCTCGCAGAGAAGCTGACGAATACATTGCTGCCGGCCGTGTACATGTAAATAATAAACAGGCACAGCTTGGTGCCCGTATTGATACCAGTCATGACACCTTATCGCTTGATGGTAAACCGCTTTCAGCCAAGGCTCGAAGCAAGCAAACAATTCTGTTTCACAAACCCGTTGGTTACGTATGCTCACGTAAAGCACAAGGCGATGCTCCAACTATTTTTTCACTTTTGCCTCAAAATTTTCAGCATTTACAGGCCGTTGGCCGCCTCGATAAACTTAGTTCCGGCCTATTGCTTCTTTCAAATGACGGCGATCTCGCATTTCGTCTTACGCACCCTAAATTTAGTAAGCGAAAAGTTTATCGGGTACGACTTAGGGAAGAACTAGCGCCGCTGCATCAACAAATGATTAGCGACTACGGCGTACAGCTTGAAGACGGAATAAGTAAACTTACACTTACGCGCTTAGATGATAATCATCGCTACGGTTGGCAAGTAGAGATGAGCGAAGGTCGCAATCGTCAAATTAGACGCACCTTTGAGGCACTTGGCTATAGCGTCGTTAAGCTTCATCGTATCGAATTTGGTAATTATCATCTTGGTGAGCTTAAGCGTGGCGAGTGGAGAGAGCTTTAAGCACTCACACAAATCGCTCATGCTCGATAAATCCGGCGACCTCTGGTATAATTACAAGTACTTATGGCATCAAAACTCCCTACTGTAGCAATTATTGGCCAGGCGAACGTTGGAAAAAGTTCGCTTTTTAACCGTCTGGTGCGCTCGCAACAGGCAATCGTCGCCCGCGAAGCCGGTACCACACGCGATAACGTGCTGGGTAAGGTCGAATTTCAAGGGCATCAATTTTGGCTAGTTGATACCGCCGGACTAAAAGATCCAGACGATGATTTCGAGGCATCTATTCAAGAGCAAATTAGCGAAGCAACTGTTGCAGCCGACGTAATTATTGTAGTAGTCGATAGTACACTTTATCTTTCCGACCACGACCGCACCGTTGCTAAAAAGGCTCTTAAAAGTAAAAAGCCGGTTATTTTAGTGCTTAACAAGACCGATTTAAAAGGTAGCCTTTCGCCAGACAACTTTGTGAAGCTTGGTATTAAAACAGTTGTTCAAACCTCTGCCGAGCACAACCGCGGCACCCACAGTCTCCTATCTTCAATTGTAGAGCACATTCCAGCTAAGTACGAGGAAGAAGATGACGACACCCTACGCGTGGCGCTAATAGGTAGACCAAATGTTGGTAAAAGCAACTTGTTCAATCGTCTTGCTGGTAAGCAACAGGCGCTCGTTGCAAATATCGCCGGTACCACGCGTGATGTTAACCGAGTGAAAATTCGTTACAACAACCGGCCGATCGAGCTTCTTGATACCGCCGGTATGCGCAAACCCGGTAAGCAAGAGGTAGGAATTGAGAAATTCTCCGTGCTACGTACATTGCAGGCAATCGAAGAGGCCGACGTATGCTTTTTACTTATGGACGTAAATGAATTAAATACTCAGCTCGACCAACGCTTGGCTGGTATTATTGACGAAGCGGGCAAAGGTCTTGTTATTGTAGTGAGTAAATGGGACAGCATTGAAGACAAAGATGCCTACACCCACGACAGTTTAACGCCTAAAATTGCTCACACTTTTAATTTTGTACCCTGGGCGCCGCTCATTTTCACCAGCAGCGTAACCGGACAAAATGTCACAAAGCTTTTTGATCTAGCACAAGACATAGACGAGCGCCGTAAACAGCCAACAAAAACCCGCGTTCTTAACGATATGTTACAAAAAGCAATTCAAAAACACCCGCCGGCTGGATTAAAAAATACACACCCTAAATTGCGCTACATGGTACAAACCGACACCACGCCGCCATGGTTTGTAATTCACGGATCTAACTTAAAATTTGTACACTGGAGCTACAAGCGCTACCTTGAGCGTTTAATTCGCGAGACTTATCACTACGAAGGAACGCCAATTAAACTGTCATTTCGAGACGAGAAACAAATTAAGGCTAACAAAGAGCGCGTAAAAGAAGGTAAAGCCCCAGTAACTAAGGCCTATAAACGCCAAAAAGAAACCGAGCGCGAACAAGAGACTCAGTCGTAGCAAATATTAAAATCTAATTTCTACTGCACTATAATAAAAAAGACATGACAAAACCCCGGACACGCACACGCGGCCGGGGTATTTTGCCACCTTTCTCTTATTCAACCGGCTCGAGCACTCTCATTGGGTCGTAGGTTGCAGCGCGATTTTCAGCCAAAAGCAAACTCAGCGCCAACAACCCACACAGTAGGCAGACGACACCCGATGCCGCTGCGAACAACAGCAAAGCAGGGAGGTCGTGGTCGTAAGCTCCAATTACAAAATACAGACAGAACCCGGCAGCCAGTGCCGCCGTCAAGTAGTATGCAATCCAGCGGTAGCTTATGCTTGCAAAGCTACCCGGGTGCAACTGGTGCCGCATACGCTGATGAAAAACAACAAAAGGGACCACCGCCAGCAACAGTAGTGCAACTGCAGCCCCAACGGCAATGGAATTGCCGCGCAAACCGGGCTCAAGTAGCACCGAGCTTGCCAATTGCACCTCATGCCTTAGTAGCATCGCGACCTCTTTTCAGGTTGGTAAACAAAGGTGACAAATCATACTATATTATATATTTGTATAAATAGCAAAGACCTCAGTCATGCTGAGGTCTTTGCTTATTAGGCGCAGCTACTTATCGGTCAAGTAGAGAACCAAGGAGTGATCGGCGGCTTGCTGCGTAATAAAGCGCGGCAGTGAAAAGTGAGCCAATACCTAGTGCAGCTGAAAGTCCATCTGCAATACCAGTTTTAGGTAGCTCTGCCGGAGTTTCAGGCTCTACCGGAGGAGTAACCGGAGTCTCTTCACACTGAGAGAAATCAGTTGTGTACTTAGCGTCGTCCATTTCGTTTCGAGAAATAGTTACTCGATTTTTTGTGGCAATTTCACACACTTCAATTTTCTCACACTTAGTAAGATCAGTGGTGTAACGCTCATTATTCATATCAGACTTTTTAATTGTAACGATGTTACCAGTTGTAGTGTCGCATACTTTTACGTCTTTACAGTCGTCAAAATCCTTTGAGTGCTTAGAGGTGTTGAATTCAGTTTCTTTAATAGTAATCGACTTGCCAGTTTTAATTTCACATACTGGAATATTTTTTACAGGAGGCTGCTCAACAGTAAATGTTTTTTCGCAGTTTGCTGAATCCTTTGTTCCAGCAGTTGTAAGTACGCTTACTTTAACCTTGTAGGTGCCAGGAGCAAGATCGGCTGATTCAGTGTAGCCCGTTAACGATGACGTAGTTACAGTACGGTCTGAAACAACTGAGCCATTCGAGGTAATTACGTATTTGTGTCCAGTTACCTTTGCGCCGTTGCTTACAGAAGCTGTAACATTCATGCGTACCTTAGTACGGCTAATTTTGGTTATTGTTACTGCTTCACAAGCTGCGGCTGGCTTTGGCTGTGGCTTTTTAGGCTCTTCAACATAGGCGATGTTACCACAGTAAAGCATAAGTGCAAACCATTTACCATCCACTGAACGCTTACCAATTAATGCTTCAAAGCTGTAACCGGGAGTACGGTTTGCGCCGCCCAAAAATTCACCAGAATATACAGTTGTATTTGTACCCTGAACTTTTACTGGGTAACGATTTGGATCGTTATGATTAAGTCGGCCTAACACTTTTAATTTGCCATTAAAGTCGGTTGTTTTAAACGAACCGTGCGATGCTGCAGCGATATCTTCACGCGTTACACCAAACTGGTTGTAAATTGCACGAATTTCACTTTTAGAATCGTACACAGAAAGTGCATGATTTTTATCTTTAATACCACCGTGAACAATATTGTCTGGATCGTTACGGTTAAAGGCTAACGCCTGGTTGCTGTCACCCGGTAAGGCAACACCTGAAAATAATTGCACAAATAAGGCAAGGGCAGCAAAACCAAGCGCCGCTCGCTTACTTACACGTTTTACTATTGATGTTCTCACTTTTCACCTCCTCTAGCATTATCGCTATTAGTAATATATACATTAGCATATAATTTATTTAAAAGCAATAGTATTGTTTAATATTGCTTATGTTTGCACAGGGCTAGCTCCACCCGACCACTATGCGGTACACTGTGTATAAGTATGAAACTTATTATCGCACAAGGCAACCCCGGTTCAGAATATAAAAAGACTCGCCACAATATTGGCTGGCTGGCTCTCGATGCGATAGCTAACGAACTGAATGCGGACGACTGGCAACAGAAAACTAAATTTCATGGATTTGTAGCGCCCGTAACCTTTAATGACAGCAAAGCACTCTTACTTAAGCCAACAACCTTTTACAACGACACGGGAAGGGCAGTGCGAACAGTCACCGATTTTTACAACCTACAACCCTCCGACATACTAGTACTACACGATGAGCTAGCGTTACCGCGCGGAAGTGTACGAGTGCGGCCGAGTGGCTCGAGTGCTGGTAATAACGGTATCAAATCAATTTCTTCTCATCTTGGGAGCGAAGAGTATTGGCGATTACGTATTGGCATTAAACCTAACCACCAGGTCGCAAACAGTTCTCAGTATGTCTTAAATCCACTCTCATCGTCCGATCAAGAGGCTTTAAAGCAGCTACAACCAACGCTTATTTTATACGTAAAAAAATTTTTAAACGGTTCACTTAAAGCGCATTCTTTTTCGTTACCCGAAACAAAAGCTTAATGCGCGTGACCGCCAGTAGCATGAACGGCACTTACGAGTAGTGCATATATTAACACACTGGCAACAAGCACACAGGCCTGTATAACACCGCGGCGACGCGGTTGTTCGTGAATGTCGGGAATAATATCGCTGGCCGCGATATACATAAAAAAGCCAGCAGTAACCGCAATAAGCGGTGCGATGGCATGTTCATATTCACCGGCTAACCAAAAGGTAATTAACGCCGCAACAACCGTTCCTACGGCTGTAAATATATTTGCCAAAATAACTGTTTTATCTCGCCACCCCTTAGATAGCAAAATGCCGAACGTACCAAGTTCTTTAGGAATTTCGTGTAGCGATACCGCCACAATAGCTGCAATACCAGTTGGCACACTAACTAAAAATGCCGCACCAATCGCAATACCATCTATTATATTATGGAGTAAATCGCCGGCAACCATAAATCCGCCATTAGCTTGCGATGTGCGAGTGGATACAGGAACTTCGGTTGAAATATGTTCGTGATGATGATGAAAACCGCGCACAAACCGCTCAAGCATAAATAATGCAAGAAAACCTATTGCAAAATAGGGCACTACATCGTGTGCATCGGAATGCTCAATTGCACTTGGTAGCAAATCAAACAATGCCGCACCAAGGAGTGCGCCAGCGCCAAGCGGCAAGGTGATTGCGAGTGCAGTGGTGCGAGATTTTTTTGTAAAAAATAGCAGCGAGGCTAACCCTAAAGATAGCGCGCTTCCTAAAATTATTCCTAGTATTATATATAGTTCATTCATAATATAGCTCATTATAGTTTGTATTCAGATGAAAGTGTACCCGTGTGGTGCAACATACAGCGTTGCACCACACGGATGTTGTTGAGTCTCCTCTAACAAAGACTCAGCAGTCGGGTGTTCGCTGGGATCGCCACTGAATGTCGAACAGCTGCTCATCATCAGGTTTGCGCAGGTGCGAACCCGGCTTGGTGTTCTCGGTGGGGAACATGCAACAGTTGATAGCAGCGCCACGCACCGAGTAGGTGCGCATCAGCCACTCGTTCAAATACTTCTTAAGCGGCGTTGACCAGCAAAACATTAGCTGAAACACCCGCTGCCCCCAGCGCTCATAGCCACCGTCTACTTCTGGATTGATCGAGAAGGGAAGATACCCCTCGATGGAGCGCCGGTGCGTTGCCTGTGCCGAGCGCTCCATCATATCCACCGCCAGCGGCATGTCCGTGCGGACTGCCGCCACAATTTGGTTGAGGTCTGCATTCGAAATTTCGGTGGCATAGATAGCACGATGTCCAAGCCTATCAACCTCCTTCACAAACGTAGGCGCGTACGCCTCCAAGCCTTCCCAGCCAAACTTAATAGCCGTGATGCCCGGGCGGCTTATGCGAGCAACCTCAAGCATGATTCCGCCAAACGGCGTTGCCAACAGTCGAACGGCGTTTTTGAAGACCAACGGATCGGAAGAGAAATCATCGAGCCGAAGATGCGCCGCACCACATTCGCACGTTTGGCTCTCGAGCGAAGCGGCACCAATCTTGGCCACCACATCACCCAAATCTTGCTGCAAGCAGTCTTGAGCGAACAACAACCGTTCACGATGAAGATCGGAGTCGATAGCCAGTTGCCTCGGCGACTTCGCTTCAGGGCCCAGCGATGAAATGTACGCGGCAGTAATGGGCATGGTCATAATAATCGACCAACCTTTCGTTAGAAGAGATTCTGCTGACAGATATTGCCAGCCCTAGCTACACACCACTTAATGTAACTTAGGCTAACAATATTTTTTGAGCAGCAGCTTTTAGCGAAAAACTTTTATCTACTTGTCGCAACGCCTCACTGCCGGCCCATGTATTACATGCTTTTACGTGCATAGCTACTGCACGCTGCTGAACCAAATTCCAGTCACGATTAACCGCCAAAAGTGTATCGCATAAAGCGTCGAATGCTGCGGTTATTTCGTGTATTTGTAGCGCTGCACGTAATTCTGTCTGGCCTTTTTCAAATTTTCGTATAGCTGATTGCAGTCCAATCTCGGCAACCACTGCTAAAACTTCACTCTCAATAAAAGCACGGTCATCAGCATCTTCTACTTTATTTGCCACAACAAAAAGGGGAATGTCATATTCTTTGCAACGAGATGTAAACTGGTGATATACATCAAGCGATTTACGCGTTGGTTCTACAACTACCACTAGCGCATCTGGTTTAGTAAATAAGCCCGATGAAAACGCGTCCGCACCGGCTGTCATATCAACAATTACAGCGTCGTCGGGCGCATCAATCATATGACTCAGCACTAACTCCACTGCGCCATTCAACCCATGATAGCAACGCACGCCAATGTTACTGTCCGGAATGTAACCCGCACCCGCCACGCGTACACCGTACGATTCTGACGTGAACTCGTTAATAAACCAATCGTCCCCGTCTAAAGAAACAAGTTTTGAACCTGTGCCAGGCGGAGTGGTTTTAAGCATAGCCCGACCGCCAGATAATAACGGGTTCGATCCAGCTAAATACGATTTTATATCTGCCATATCCGCTCCCATACTACGCGGATATGCAGGCGCGCCAATTGCTGCTGTCGCATGCTGATTAATATCGGCATCGAGCAAAAGTGTTCGCCGCCCACATTGCGCCATATAAAGACTAAACAACGAACTTATGGTTGTTTTACCGCTGCCGCCTTTGCCAGTAAATGCTACTTTCATCTCCTAAGAATAGTAGAGCATTGCAGCTACTGCAACTTTGTTGCAATAGTGTGCTATACTGCAACACATGCAAGCCTATCACCAGCTTGAAGCTGAATTTAAAAGCCGCAACATTCGGTTCACAAAACCTCGTCGCGCCATATTTAAATGCCTACAAACGGCCACTTATCCGCTATCAATTCGCGATATTTACACATCGCTACCTAATATTGATCGCACCTCAATTTATCGAACACTCGAACTTTATCTTTCGCTTGGTGTAGTACAAATTATACCAATTGGTTGGAAACAAAAATATGAGCTAGCTGAGCCTTATGCACCGCATCATCACCATTTTATATGCCTAAAATGTGGCAGCCACACCGATATTAATCCGCCCGGACTGGAAGATTTACTACGTCACTACGAGCGAACGGCTGGAGTTATAATCACCGCTCACACTTTTGAACTCAGCGGCGTTTGTGCGGCGTGCCAGCAGGGCATACAATAATACATCGTTCAATCTTATTTATATTGGCATAGGTAATTTGTGTATTAAAATAATCAAAATTTGCACAAGCAGACTAAACCCGTCAAGCAGATTGGAAGTTCAATGTCGAACGACCACAGTGCCCTCAGCGCGGCGCCGACGAGCGTGTAGCTCACCGACCTCAAGCTGGCCGCCGAGGATCCGAGCGGGCACTACAGCCCGTCGCCCCTCGTGGACATCGGCTGGCACACGTTCATCCTGTACACCCGCTCCTACGGCGAGCTGTGCCGGAGGATCACCGGGGGTAGGTTCATCTATTACGAGCCGACCGACGAGACCGATACGCTCAACCCCAGTAGGGGCTCGTACGAGACGATGAAGGCCATGAAGATGGCCGGCATCACCGTCGACGAGCCCCTGTGGGCCTGCCTGTGCAAGGCGGACCACTCCGAGGCCAAACGGCGACTGCAGCAACTGCAACGGCGGCCAGGGCTGCCAGTGCGGAGCCTGCATCTACTGATCAGACTTCGGTCAGGTCATCGTGTCCAGTATTCTTCCGCAAGGAGGCGTGCTGGGCACGCTTAAATTTTATGTATACTATTATTTATGAGCACTCCGCAACAACAATGGAATAGCGCCTACACTGCCAAACGAGATTTTACATGGCTGAAAACTAATGATCTAAATTTTATCTTGAGTAGTTGTAATATTGCACCAAAATCTTGGTGTTTAGATATTGGTTGTGGCACCGGACAAGTAGCACGTGATATATTTCATCGGGGAAACTTTGTCGTGGGAATTGATATTTCTGAAGTTGCCGTAAATATTGCTAAATCAAGTACTGTTTACGAAGGTAAGGGGATTGAGTTTAAAATTTTAAACATTGAAAGCCAACGGCTTGATCAAAAATTCGATCTTATTACGTGCAAATATGTATTACCGCTCCTATCAGATGCTCGTACGGCTTTGAATAATGTTCAGTCAATGCTAAATAAACAGGGTTATCTTGTAATTATCAATCCAAACCCACTGCAAACGCCTCCAGCCAAAAAACACATATCAATACCTAGAACCGTTACTATGTCATTACTACAATCTACCTTTAAAAATGTTCAGTTTGTAGAGCGTGGCCAAGACGATTACTACTTCTGCTCCTAATTTTTGGCACTAAAAAAGCGCCGAGCAAGGGTGGGCATCGCTCGACGCTTGTTTAGCCCTTCAACCCACCCAGACAGGGCATAGCGTGACCCACCTCACAAATATGGAGGTCCGCCGGTTAAAGGGATTAGTATGTATGCAATGTTTTTGTAGCACAAAGTGGAGGGTAGATTACTTTAAATGCTCATTGCATACAACCTAACATAAGTTAGAATAGGGGGTATAAGGTGCGTTTGATCACACTCGCAACGTGATCAATCATCTACGATATTAGCACGTATTTGACACTATGTCAACACATTTTGACACAATTATGGTAAAAATCAATAAAGCCTCACCTCAAGACAACGCGTTTCTTAACCCGTTATGCTTTGTTGCAAAACAACCAAATTCATTACATTATATAGGAACACTACCTGCAGAGCGACACCTAACAATAGCGATTGTTGGCACCCGCAAACCAAGCAGCTACGGAAAAGAGGTGACGAAAGCATTAGCTGAAGGGCTAGCACGGCGTGGCGTAGTAATAGTAAGTGGCCTTGCGCTTGGTATTGATGCAATCGCGCATTCTGCCGCACTTGACGCTAAAGGAACTACAATTGCCGTTTTAGCAAATGGGTTACCTAACATATATCCAGCGACCAACCGCCAACTGGGCGAGAAAATGGTAGCCAGCGGTGGCGCGATCATATCAGAATATGAGCCCCATTCTTCAGCTAAAGCTTACCAATTTTTAGCCAGAAACCGCCTTGTAAGCGGCCTTAGCGATGCGGTAATTATTACTGAAGCAGCAGCACGGAGTGGTACGCTCAATACTGCAGCGCATGCATTAGAGCAAGGAAAAGATGTGTACGTAGTACCAGGCAATATTACTAGTCCGTTGTCGGCTGGGTGCAATGCCCTAATTGCGCAGGGCGCAACGCCAATCACCTCGGTTGACGAGTTTATCGCCCAATTTGTGCCCACCAGTATGCCAGCATCAAGTCAACTGACACTATTTGCCGCCAATCCCGAGGAAGAGCGCATTATATTGCTGCTTAATAAGGGCATTCGTGATGGCGATGAACTTCAGGCGGCTTCAGGCCTAGACGCCCAAACCTTTTCTCTTACCCTTACTATGCTAGAACTAAACGGCCACATACAAAACCATGGCGCCAATATGTGGTCGCTAAAATAGACTGAGGCATAGACGTCGAGACACTCAGCGCTTATACTAATAATATATGTATACACGCACACTCTTAAAAATTTCTGGCGAACAATTAAAAGGTAAATTTGATGGCGGTTTTGACGCCGAGCGAGCCACTTGGATTGCTCACGAAATTAAGCAGGCTACCGACACCGGAGCTTCGATTGTTTTAATGGTAGGAGGAGGCAATTATGCCCGTGGCGCTCAATTAACAGGTAACGGCATAGGTAGAGTGACCGCTGATAATATCGGTATGCTCGCCACGCTTATGAACGGCTTAGCACTTGCCGATGTAATGAACGCCTGTGGCGTACCAACACGGGTGCTCTCGAATATTAAAACCGACCAAATCGTCGATCAATTTACTCATCGTCGAGCCATCTCTCATCTTTCTAAGGGACGGGTTGTTATTGTGGCCGGCGGGATAGGCCGCCCATACCTTACCACCGACACCGCTGCCGTAAGTCTGGCACTAGAACTAGAATGCGACGCCGTTATCAAAGCCACAAAAGTAGATGGCGTTTACGATAAAGACCCGTCCGCTCACAGCGATGCAGCACGTTACGACCGACTTACCTTACAGCAAGCCGTCGAACGCCCTGACATTCGCGTAATGGACAGAGCCGCAATTGCACTCGCCGCCGATCATCAACAATCTATTTTAGTATGCGAACTGCTAAAATCTGGAAACATTGCCGCAGCCATTGCCGGCAATCAGGTTGGTACAACCATTAGCGCTTAATTAGCCTAAAAAACTTGACGCGTAGGCGTTTGGTGCGTATAAATTAAGCTTGTGCTGTTAAATAAGCACCTATAATAAGAGAAAATTTAGAATTATATATGAGCAAGCAGTTAGTTATCGTAGAGAGTCCAGCTAAAGCCAAAACTATCGAAAAATATCTTGGCAAGGATTTTAGCGTACTCTCGAGTGTCGGCCACATCCGCTCAATCGCCAAAAAAACTAAAGACGGTACGCCACCAATTGATGTAGACAACGATTTTGCAACAACCTACGAAGTTGATCCCGACAAAAAAAAGGTGATAACTGAGCTAAAAAAAGCCGTTAAAGCCGCTAGCGACGTTTGGCTGGCAACCGATGAAGACCGCGAAGGCGAGGCGATTGCATGGCATTTATGCGAGGTATTAGGTCTCGACCCTAAAAAAACTAAGCGCATTGTCTTTCACGAAATTACAAAATCTGCAATCGAAGAGGCCATTAAAACACCGCGCTTTGTTGATATGGATTTAGTGCGCGCCCAGCAGGCACGGCAAATTCTTGATCGGCTTGTAGGGTTTGAACTCAGCCCAGTTGTGTGGAAAAAAGTGCCTGGTGGAAAATCAGCCGGACGTGTGCAAAGCCCGGCCGTACGACTACTCGTGGAACGCGAACGTGAAATATCGCAGTTTGAAAGCTCATTTCAATTTAAGATTACGGCTGAATTCATTTACAATAATCAACCTATTAAAGCTGAACTACCAAAGAGATTTGCCCTTGAAGAAGATGCCCAGACTTTCCTTGAAAGTTTACAGGGCGCAACCTTTAGCGTAGGCCAGATCGCCACAAGTCCAAGCTCTCGCAACCCAGCCGCACCATTTACTACCAGCACCCTACAGCAAGACGCCAACGCCAAGCTAGGTTTTGGCAGTAAGGCTACTATGGCGGCGGCGCAAAAACTGTATCAAGAGGGTAAAATTACCTACATGCGAACCGACTCAGTTAACCTGTCTTCACAGGCAGTTGCTCAGGCGGCTGAATTTATTACTTCAGCCTTTGGCAAAGAATATTCGCAAGTACGCAAGTTTAAAACTAAAAGCTCGAGCGCGCAAGAAGCCCATGAAGCGATTCGCCCAACTAATATTGCACAAGAAATTGCTAGTTCAAATACGTACGACCAAAAACTGTACGATCTTATTCGGCGACGCACACTTGCAAGTCAAATGTCACCAGCAAAACTAGAGCGTACAACTGTAACCGTGGATATCTCAACTTCAGATAGCCACCACTTTGAAGCAAAAGGCGAAGTTATTTTGTTTGATGGCTTTATGAAAGTATATGGCGGCAGCAAAAAAGAAGCTGATCTCTTACCGGCGTTAACTTCGGGTGATCAGCTGGCGCTTATTCTCGCTCAAGCTCGACAGACTTTTTCCCGTCCGCCAGCCCGCTACACCGAAGGTAGTTTAGTTAAAAAACTCGAGGAGCTTGGTATTGGTCGCCCGAGCACCTATGCAACTATTATTAATACTGTGCAAGAGCGCGGGTATGCCGAAAAGGGAGAGGCGGAGGGAACACCGCGCGAAGTAGTGGTGTTAAAACTCGAAAATAACGAAGTTGCGCGCACTATTGATAGCGAAAAAACTGGCTCAGATAGAGGCAAGCTTATACCGACACCAAGTGGCGAATTAATTAGTGATTTCTTAAGTGACCACTTTGATCAAATTGTGGATTACGACTTTACCGCAAACGTCGAAGAATTTTTTGATCAAATTGCCGAGGCCAAACTTGATCGTACCACCATGCTAAAAGAATTCTACAAACCGTTTCATCAGCTTATTGTTGAATCTGGCGGCATTGACAGGACTGCCGTTGCTAAAGCCCGAGAGATTGGTACCGACCCTAAAACAGGTAAGACTATTTTAGCGCGCTTTGGTCGCTTTGGACCAATGCTTCAACTGGGCACCGGCGAAAACGAAGACAAGCCACAATTTGCCCCCATGCCAAATGGTAAAAAAATTGATACCATTACGCTTGAAGAAGCCTTACACGCATTTAAATTACCTCGACTGGTTGGCCAAACGGATGATGGGCAAGATATTAAAGCCAACATCGGACGATTTGGCCCGTACATTCAAATTGGCAAGCTTTATGTAAGCATTAAGCCACACGATCCTCACGAGATATCACTTGAAGATGCGAAAAATCTTTACGCACAAAAACTTAAAGCAGAAGCAGAAAAAAATATTGCGGATTTTGGTGATGGCATAAAGGTGCTAAATGGTCGCTATGGACCATATGTAACCGATGGCAAAAAGAACGCTAAAATTGACAAGAAAACTGATCCAAAAACTATTAGCCACGAACAGGCTAAAGAACTTTTAGCAGGTGCTGTTGCTAAAAAACCACGTCGTCGTGTATCTAAAAAGAAGTAGTAGTTTTTATACTTCTTATGTTATGTAATGAACGTATGCATTTAAAAGTCTCACAAAAGTATTTTATAATCTCGTCCACTCTATGCTATAATTAGCATAACTAAAGAATATATTTGACATATGTAAATATATGTTTTATAGTGTAAATTAGTATTCAAAACAGCTTGAAAAAAGAGACGGAAAGGTACATTCTGACACATGAGCGATGCCGCTGACACACAAAAATCCCTCGACATCCCCGAGATTGTTGCTCAAATACTATCAACCATCGATCAAGAGCGCGAAAAAGAAATTATCACTCGACGCTTTGGGCTCTACGATCGCAAAGAAACCTTAGAGCAAATTGGTGAGCTACTTGGCATTACTCGCGAACGCGTTCGCCAACTCGAAAAATCTATTCTTATTCGTCTTAAAATTGCCGCCGAAGAGGGCAGAATTCCTGCAATTGGCACCACCGAAAAGCAGTTTGTCCGAACCTTAGCAGAACTTGGCCGCGCTGCACGTGTTAGCGAACTTTCTAGCCACTTTCCGCAAACCGGTACTACACCAGAGCTTCAACAAGCACACATCGCATTTGTTGCCGAGCTAGCGCCACACCTATCTACCGTCAGTGAAAATGACAATTATCATCAAGCGGTAGCTATTGCCGACTACGGTAACGAAAAAGAAATTAAAGCTCGGGTAGATGAGTTAGTAAAAATTATTCGCAAGCATGGCGAACCTCTTACTGTTCACCAACTTGACGAAATGTTAAATTATGAACACCCATCTCAGATTAGAGCAATTGCGTCAATAAGTAAAAAACTTGCGCACCTTAAAGATAACTGGGGTCTAGCTAAGTGGCCAACCGTAAACCCTAAAAATATTCGCGACAAAATTTATGTTATTTTAGCTGATGCGGCAAAACCTCTTCATTTTTCTGAAATTGCCGAGGCCATTAAAGACAGCAGTTTTAAACGTAAAAATGTCACCACCCAAGCTATTCATAATGAACTTATTAAAGATAAGCGCTTTGTACTGATTGGTCGCGGGATTTACGCACTTGATAGTTGGGGATTCTCTAAGGGAACGGTAGCCGATATTATTACCGATGTACTTAAGCAGGCAACCGAACCATTGCATCGCGATGAAATTGTAAAACGCGTACTAAAAAGCCGACAGGTAAAAGAAACGACAATTTTGCTTAATTTACAATCTAAACCTCAGTTTAAGCGAGTTGCAAAAGCTACCTATTCGCTTGAAGAAAGCGTAGGCGCCTAACAAGCGCTAATCGTACTAATTTCGTTCGTAAGGCGGCATTGCGGCGGGCGGTTATTAGTGCAATAATAGAGGTACGATGGGCGCTCTCTCATTATTTATTTCTACACTGTTTCAATGGTATGTATGGATGCCAATTGTTGGCGTGTTAATTTACTTAACATGGAGAAATAATCGTCAAGAAGAAATCATTAAAACCACCGAGAGCGTATTATTAATCCTTGAAATTCCGCGTACAAACGACAAGTCGGAGTTAGCAGCCGAGCAGCTATTTGCTAGCTTGCATGGGATTTTACGAGATAAAGAAGAGTTAAAAAGTAATCGCGGTATTCAGGAGCATCTTAGTTTTGAAATCGCCTCGGTAAATGGCCAAATTCGATTTTACGTGTGGGTGCCAAAAACCCTGCAAAGTTTTGTAGAAGGTCAGATTTATTCGCAGTATCCAACTGTGCAAATTAGAGAAGCTGAGGAAGATTATGTATCGCATGAACGCAGCCATAGCGTTACGTTTACTTCTGAATTAACCACAACCGGTAATCAATTTTTACCGCTAAGAACGTTTCAAAGTTTTGAGGTTGACCCGTTAGCCGGTATTACAGGTACACTGGCTAAATTAGAAGACAGCGGAGAAGAGCTGTGGATTCAAATTTTGGTTCGACCAATTTCAGACACTTGGCAGCGGCAATCCGACCGCTACATTAATAGCCTAAAAGGTAAGGGCGGCGGTTTTGGCGGCGGCAGTGCGTTGTCTTGGATTGGTGGATTATTTGAAGCACTATGGAAACCGCCAGAGCAAGGCGGGGCAGGGAGTAGTGATCCCGAAATATCCGATCGCGATAAAACTCGTATTACTGAAGCCCAGAATAAAGCTACAAAACTTGGTTACGAAGTAAAAATTCGCCTTGCATATCTTGGAGAGAGTCAATCGAACGCCAAACTTCGCATGCAAGCACTGGTTGGTACATTTAAGCAGTATAATAGTACAAACTTGAATGGGCTAAAAATGACTGGCGCGTCTTTCTCTAAAGAAAACTTGGCAAAATATCGAGCCCGTCTATTTATGGATAAGGGATTTATTCTTAACATCGAGGAGCTAGCTTCAGTCTATCACTTGCCACACACTAACGTGGAAACACCAAATATTGTTTGGGCGAGCAGTAAAACCGCCGAACCACCAGCAAAGTTACCAATGATTACCGGTAAAGATGAGGTAGACGACAATATTAGCGCGTTTGGATTAACTAACTTTCGCGGTATTAATCATCAATTCGGCATGTTGCGCTATGATCGCTCACGACACGTCTACATAATTGGTCAAACTGGTGCAGGTAAATCTGGTTTGCTTGAACTATTTGCGCTGAGCGATGTATTCCATAACCAAGGTTACGCTATTATCGATCCACACGGTGACTTCGCTGTTAATAATATGAAATTTGTGCCGGGTAGTCGCATTCAAGATGTCGTCTACTTCAATCCAGCCGACACCAGCTTTCCACTCGGATTTAACCCACTAGAGGTGACCGACCCAAATCAAAAAAGTAATATATCATCTGAGGTAATTGGCGTGTTAAAACGTATGTTCGGCGATAGCTGGGGGCCTCGATTAGAGTATATTCTTCGCTATACTATTCTTGCACTTCTTGATCGCCCATCTACGACTATGCTAGACATTACTCGTATGCTCACCGACAAAAAGTTCCGTAAAGAAACGCTTAGTTACTGTAAAGATACTGTAGTGTTGCAGTTTTGGAATATTGAATTTGCCAGCTGGACAGACAAATTTCAAGCGGAAGCAATTGCGCCGGTACTTAACAAAGTTGGCGCCTTTACAGCTAACCCCGTAATTCGCAACATCATTGGACAGCCGACGTCTACATTTAATATTCGCGAGCTTATGGACAGCGGAAAAATTTTAATTGTTAATCTTTCTAAAGGTTTAATCGGCGAAGATAACGCCAGCATTCTTGGCTCATTCTTAGTAACAAAAATCCAATTGGCGGCCATGAGTCGTTCAGACATTGCTGACGTAAAGGATCGTCGGCCGTTTTATCTGTACGTAGACGAGTTTCAAAACTTTGCCACCGATTCATTCGCCACGATTCTATCTGAAGCTCGAAAATACGGCCTAAACCTTACGGTCGCTAACCAGTACACCGCGCAAATGTCCGACACAGTACGCGACGCCGTGTTTGGCAATGTCGGCACAATGATTTCATTTCGCGTCTCGCCAGATGATGCGACAATCCTTGCCAAACAGTTTGAACCAAATTTTGAATCGGTAGATTTACTACAAATGCATAATCGCAACTTTGTTATTAACATGGTAATTAATGGCGAAAAGTCTCCAGCATTTAGCGCGCGAACGCTCGAATTACCGCCAGTTCAGTATGATAACAGCGACTTAATTATTGATAACTCACGGCGTCGCTATAGCCGCAGTCGAGCTGATATTGAAGCTGAAATTTCTGCACTGGTAGAACCGCCAACATCTGTACAAAAACCGTCTAGCCCTGTAAAGAAACCTAAACTCGTCCCACCCGTTTCTAAAGAAGTTGTCGCACAATCGGCTGCCGCACAAGCGGTCATGTCGGCTATTTCGTCGCCAGTTAATGCCAATGACTCTGCACCTTTACTACCCGACATTAAGATTACTGAAGCTACAGCAAAAGAGCAGGGGGGTGAAAATAGCACTATTCAACCTCAATCACCTGCTTCTCAAAGCGAAATGAGCGACACACCAAAAAAGAAGCGTAACCGCCGTCGTCGCAAAAAAAAGTCAGACGTATCGCCAGATTTACAGAATTCTACCACAGAGAGCGATCCAGTAGTGAATAAAGCAGGGAAGGAGCAGCCAGATTCTGCCATTGACCAGCAGTTAAAATCTGCTGCTACCCCTACTCTCAATCTTAATGAAAAATCGTCTATTAAAACCACCGTATCGTCAAGCGAGCCAAGCGAGAAAATTATCTCTCTGCGCTAAATAATTTAATTCGCTAGTCCTGCATGAGGCATTATTAAAATATTATAGAACACTGAACACGCAACTACACATAGCGACATTTACGCACAACATGCGGCTAGCGATGAGTGTATAAGTAAATTTAGTATCATCACAAAAGAACAGTAAGCCTAGCTAAATAAATATACTATTTTATACTGAAGTTTATAAATAGGGCACTGCTAAAGGCGTATAAGCAATCATAAACGTAATATATAGTTTGTGTCGCACAATATATCTTTTACGACTTAATGTAAACAGTGCTTATGTGGTAAGTATATGTGCTTAATATCGCTACCAAATTTTACTTCCTGTATTCTTAGACTAAACACTCTAGCAATTACTATCTATGACTGCCAGTACAACACTTAATCTTACTCATGCCTTAGCAACAGTTATACATCTATCGACTCTTTACTATAAATACAGGTAGGGGGCTTTTATATTTAAAAAAATATTTTTGCGGTAAGTTGTTAGTTTTTGTTTAATAAAATTTAATTGTAAGTGTTTATATAATTAGCATGCAACTACTTAACGACGCATTAGTTAAAGTTTTCCACAATAATGTATACGTTTGACTTTTTGTATAATTTATTGCCCTACTACCCCACTCTTTCAACTATCGTGAAACTTTGACTTTTTTGTTAAAAATGTTTTAATATATATTTATAATTGAAACCTAGTCGAACTACTACCTATAAAACACTCGCCCACTCACCCGCACGTCAACGTACTGCACTTCCTCGCCCTGCCTATCAATAAACGCCACCGCCTTAGATAGCGCCTCGGCCTGTTCTGCTGGGCCACGATCGATAAGTAATTTTGCATAATACGACTTTCCCTCTAGCGTTGCGTTGATTTGCCGAGTAGCTCCTTCCGGTATAATTACTTCTTGAATAGAAAGGCCATAGCTATCGCTCACCGAGACAAGTTGCCCAATATAACGCATAAATTGATCGGTCGTTACCGCGCCATCGGCACTAACTGGTAAGCCACTGTCATCACGCACGGTTACAGAGGGCTCATTAAAATCATTCTGCTGAAAACTGACCCCTTTAGAATCGACATAGTAGGGCGCTCCATCTATCGTCCATTTTGCCACAGGAACACGAGGTGTAATTTGAACCGTCGAGCGCACAAAACCACTCGCACCGCTCTCTACGTTAGCCGTCTCTACCTCTGGAAATGCTTGCTGAAGGTGCCGAGTAAGGCTATCGTTGTTTAATAATAGGCGAAATCGCTCAATTGGATGCATACTTAAGTAAGCTTCGGTACGATCAGTGTATTCGTTGCGACGCTGAGACGACAGCGATTCGTTAGCGTTAGAGGTTATTTGTACCGAAAGCGTAAACTGATACAGGGCAAATAAGACCGTAATCATAACTACGCCGGCGCTTATAGCAGATATTTGTAACCGGCGCTTTTTATAATAAAGTTCATGGGCTACAACTCTATCAGACTTTAATTGACCCCGAGATTCAACAGCACTGGTTACGCGAGACGAGCGACTACCGCTTATGACGCTGTTGCGATGGAACGTCCGCGACTCGTCCCTAAGCTGAGCTTGCCGACGCGCAACTCTGTCGTGACGATCAGATGATTGATTTAATGTTTTGCCCACAGTTCTTACTTAATTTTACCACTAATGCTTTATTTTAGCTGCGTCTATAATCATCTCTGCAACATCTTGTGCCGCCTGTGGACGGGCAAATTTATAAAAGCGTTCACCCATTGCCTGACGTTCAGACAGACTCATATTTAATACCCCTTCCACAGCATGAACAAGCACACCTTCGTCGCTTATCATTTCAGCTTCATCTACAACAATTGCCGCCTGTGCGTCAACATATACTTGAGCATTTTTTAGTTGATGACCACCGGTTAGTAAGGCATTTGGCACAATAATTGACGGCTTTTTTAGTGCTGCAAGCTCTAAAAGTGTCGTAGCGCCCGCTCGCGCAATCACAGCATCAGCGGCATTTAAAAGTTCAGCCATGCCTCCAGACACAAATTCCAGTAGTACAAAATTATCTGCACCACCCTCCTCTGTAAGTTGCTGAGAAAGCTCGTTATATTGCGCCTTTCCAGAAATAAGTACAATAGATGATTTTTTAAGTAACCTATTACGAGCCCGCATAATGGCATTGTTAATATTGCGTGCGCCTAAGCCACCGCCAGTAATAACCACAAGCGGTGCGTCTACCGGTAATTTATATTTTTGCTTTACAGCAGCCACTTGATCTGGTTGCTCTTTAAACGCCGCATCAACTGGTATGCCAACGTATCGGCTTTTTTTAACGGGATAATTGTAATATTTTAGTGGCGAACCCGTTGCAATTGCCGTCGCGTACGGCGCTAGTAATCTATTTGTTAAGCCTGGGTGTGCGTCGGAGTCGTGAATAACTAACGGAATTTTAAGCAGGGCGGCAGCATAGCCTACGGGAAGACATACAAATCCACCCTTAGTAAATACTACGTCTGGTCGGTATTTAAAAAGTAAAAACAAACTTTGAATAAATCCAATACCAACAAAAAAACCGTCGCGTAAATTTGGCCATAGTATAGTCGGCTCTACAATATGGCGCCATAACGGTAAGGTATTATAACGCCGAAGTTTACCTGAGGTAATAGTTTTTACAGGGATAGCTGCGTCGTATTCGGCTAAGATTTTTTTAGCTTGCTGAGAAAATTTTTTATCGCACCAAAACTCAAACTCTACAGCCGGGCGCTGACGAGCTATTTCACGAATAACGGCGACGACCGGAGTGACGTGTCCGCCCGACCCCCCGCCGACTGCTAATACTTTCATATGCATTCCCCTTCTCTGTTGTATTATACACCGTGTAACGCGACAAATGGAACACAAGCCCAAGTGCAGCAGCAATAAAGAGCATACTGGTACCGCCGTAACTAAGCAGAGGTAACGGAATGCCAGTTAGCGGCGCTAAACCTGTCATGGCAGTAATATTAAGCACTATATGTGAACCAATCCAGCCAAACACGCCAGCAACAAGTAATTTGTGTCTCATATCAGCCAGCGCATCCATTACGCGCAGCACTCGCCACAAAAGCACCGCATAAAGACTAATAATTGCCACTAAACCAACGAATCCAAACATCTCGCCCATAACCGCAAAAATAGAGTCGTTGGTAGCTTCTGGCAAATAGCCAGTAGACTGTACACTCTTGCCAATACCAAGACCCGTTGGACCACCAGTGCCAATTGCGATATGCGCTTGACGAATATGATAGCTATTGTCATCGGCAAGCTGCGTATGATCATTACCGGCTAAAAATGTCACCATACGTTCAACACGGTGTGGTGCGGTAACAATCGACAAAATTCCAATTATTGCAAGTGTCCCAACAATCAAGCCAAGTCGTCGCCAACTCATACCCGACACAAACAACATAGCAAGCACAATCGACACAATTGCAATGCCCGTACCAAGGTCTTTTTGCAGCAGCACAACTATAAATAACGCCACGCCCATTACTATAGCTAGTGGCGCAAGAACTTTATCTTTATCGTTAACATAACCTTGCCTTACCCGCATACCTAAAAAGCCACCCATAAAAAACAATACGCCAAATTTTAACATTTCAGAAGGTTGAAATGTTCCGAGCGGTCCGAGTGAATACCACCTATAGGCACCGAGCGTCTCTGGCGCTATAGATTCAAGCCCCAGCACCCGCCCGGCAATTACAAGAAACAAACAAGCCGACAAACCAATTAATAACAGCGGTTTGGCGTAACGGCTAAAAATTTTTAAAGGTACAAGCGCCATTGCGGTAAATGCAAATAACGCAGCCGCGACACTTGTTAATTGTTTAATGAAAAAGTAGCTATCAGAGTAGCTGGCACCGTAGGCGGCGTTCATAACTTGCGCACGCTGAGGTCCAATTGCATACATTACAATAAGGCCAAGTAAAATAAGTAGGCCCATATATAATAAAATTTGATAATCTGGACGATGCCGTCGCACTCCACTTACATCAACACCAAAATATGTACCATCGGTGTTGGCTGGCTGTGCAGCGGTTGCCATTTTAAATGTGACCTCCGCTCACTGCCATCCAAAAACCAATTGCGCCACATACGGCCGCAATTACCCAAAAGCGCATAGTTACCTTAGTTTCTGGCCAGCCAATTGCCTCTAAATGATGATGAATCGGTGCAGAGATGAACACTTTTTTACCCCGCAATTTTTTAGATGTAATTTGAATAAGACTTGAGCCAGCCTCCACCACAAACAGTAAACCAATAATTGGCAAAAGAAACAGTGTGTCGGTTAACATAGCCACAACCCCAAGAGCCACACCATAGGCAAAACTGCCTACGTCTCCCATAAAAAAACGTGCCGGATAAATATTAAACCACAAATAACTTAACAGCGCACCAGACACAGAGAAGCAAAAGGCCGCCAAAGCAAACTGTGACTGAAATAGTGCTATTGCGCCAAATGTTACAAAACTAATTGCCAACAATCCACCCGCTAACCCGTCGAGACCATCGGTAATATTTACCGCGTTTCCAGTAGCCACAACCGCGAAGGTGAATAGCGGAATAATCCACCAGCCAAGCGTAAGATCACCGACGTATGGAATATGCACTGATGTGTAGCCAAGTTTTACATAAAATAACCAGCCTAGTACTGCTCCAATTAGTGTAATAAGTAGAAATTTTACACTTGTGCGCATACCAGCTGTTCCCGTGCCTGTGCCACGAAGGTTGATTACATCGTCAATTAATCCTACAATTGCACCACCCACTAAGGCCGCAAGAGGCAGCCAAGTTTCGGCTCTATCAAGATTAAAAAGCAGTGTCGTAACAGTAATAGCTACCACGCCAATAATTCCAGCCATAGTTGGAATGTGGCGTTTAAATTTATTAGCGTGCAGCTTATTAAAAACGGTTAGTTTCTCGCCAGTTGTTGATGAAGAACGTTGTTTTTTCCAAAATTTATATTTGTACGCAAAGTACGTATACATGGGCGTTAAAAACATTGCCAGCAAAAACGTTACTACGCTTAAAAATAGCATATGGCTAGTTTCGGCCGTTACATCTGCAGCAAGAAGCATTTCTGTCATAGTTATTGGTCACCTTGTTTAGGATGAAGTCGTAAATAATCAATCATCCAGTTTGATATTTCTGTGAAAATTGGCGAGGCGTGCGCACCACCTTCCATTTTTTTACCAGGTGCAGCAACCCGAACCATAATTACATATTCAGGTTTTGTTGCGCCGCCAAAACCAAGATACGTGCCGATTGTTTCTGAGAAAATATAGCGGTTATTTTCTACAACTTGCGACGTACCGGTTTTCCCTCCTATAGTATACCCTGTTTTATCGCCATTCGTGCCACCCATAAGATTACCGCGACCTACAGCCGACATTTCGCGCATAGCCCTCGAGGTATCGTTCGACACAACACGCTCACCCACTCCTTCGGCGGCGCGTCCGCTGTAATCACCATCGGCATCAATTACACCTTTTACAATATGTGGTCGCTGATATGTACCGCCATTAATAATAGATGAGTAACCACTCGCCACCTGTAGCATAGTCACGTCCATTCCTTGGCCAAATGTCATGTTGGAATAGCGCACCGCGTTTCCCTGCTCTTCCTCTGGAGATATAATTGAACCAGCCGCCTCGCCCGCAACTTCTATCCCGGTCAATTGTCCCATTTTAAATCGATCATGGTAATACTGATACATTATATCCCGCGCAGGTCGATTAAGCTGCCCGCCACCTAGCTGCTGAGCGGCATACACCGATCCAGTATTGAGCGACCAATCATAGGCCTCTTGCATGGTACGCGTACCGGTAATCCCTGTGTAGGCATTTCGAATTGTGGCATCATCAATCTTTACCGAATCGGAATTATAAAAAGTACTTGAAGGCGTAATTTTACCCTGATCAATCGCCGCCGCAAAAATAAACGATTTAATTACCGATGCTGGTTCGTACGGAACAGATACTACGCTATTTGTAAATTGCGCCGCATCTTGCACTTTAAAATACTCGTTTGGGTTATACGTTGGATAATTTGCCATGGCAAGAATGTCGCCATTATTCGGGTTCATCACCACTACGCTTCCATCCGACGCGCCGGCACGCTCTAAGCCCTTTTGCAGCGCCTCTTCGGCATACGACTGCACATTTCTATCTATTGTTAATACAAGATTCTCGCCGTCAACCGGCTCACGACGCAAATTGTCACTTCCAATTGTAAGCGGCACGTTTCGCACATCGGTAACGGTTCTAAGCTCACCATCAACACCATTTAACCGCTCGTTAAAGTACTGTTCAATGCCATATTGACCTTTTCCTTCAGCGTTCACAAATCCAAGCGTTTGTGCGGCTAAGCGTCCTTCTGGATAGGTTCGTCGGCTACCCTCAATAAAACCAATGCCCGCATATTTTTTATCTTTTAATAATTGCGCTTGAGTTCGGGTAATGTCGCGAGCTACAACTTGGTAACGACTGTTTTCTTTAGTCAGTTTGTCACGCACCTCATCAACTGTTTCGGCTCCTGCAATCTCGTTAAGCGAGGAGATAATTTCACCAAGCTCGTCTCGATCAACCGTTTCGGGATCAGCAAATACCGTATAAACCGTCTCGTTCATGGCTATTTTCACCGGCTCACCATTATCAAGCGCATATAGTTCGCCGCGCGAAGCCGGTAGCGTCAGTTGCTTTTGCTGTTCAGCCCGAGCAATATCGGTATATACACCGTGTTGAATTATTTGCAAATAAAATAACCGCAAAATAATAATCACCAAAGCGGCAGCAAATAACAAGCCAAGCTGCTTTATGCGCTGATTATTGATTGTGGTTATGTTCATCTCTATTCAGTATACGACACATCGCTTGGTTGTGTCATAGCTTTTGCTACATTGCTAGCTTTCACCGTTTCAAGCGCAGTTAGACGTGCATTTTGTACTTCCATTTCAGACTTTCGCGCATCAAGTTCTGCAATTTTAGCATCAAGTTCACTCGCTTGGTAATCATAGCTTGTGGCCTTTGTTGCCTGCGTAAGATATATCAAGCCAAGCACTGTAATCATAAGTGCAACAATCACTGTATGTGCCACAGGGCCAAGTTTGACAGACGATTTAAATTGAGCTGTATTCTGGTTTCGATTCCAGTTTTGGCTGGCGCGTCGAGTTGCAGAATAGGTTGGAGTGCGTTGATAAGCCATAAATTCTCTGTGTCTTTTTATTTTTTATTTTTTGGTGATTTGTTAAGTACCCGCTTCTAGTAGAGAGAAGCGAGTACTTACAAAAATTAATTTTACGTAGTATCTACGTATTATCCGCGACGTACTGCAACGTTTTCTGCTGCGTCTTGGTCTTGGAATTGTACTTGGATGTGGATTGGCATAATTTTGTGCCCTTTCCTGTTTTTTTATTTTTTCACTGCGGCGCGTAACTTTGCGCTACGCGATCGCGGATTGTGAACGTCGTAAGTTGCACCATCGAGCGGCTTTTTGGTTAATATCTGAAGTTCTGCCTCGTAGCCGGAATCTGCCTGCTCTTTAAAGTATTGTTTAATCAATCTATCCTCAAGACTATGAAAACTTATAATCCCCACTCTTCCGCCTTTGTTTAAAAGCTTTGGAATAAGTGGCAATAAATTTTCTACCTGCTGAAGTTCCTGATTAACCTCAATACGTAGTGCTTGAAAGGTGCGGGTTGCCGGGTGTTTCTTTTTACCGCGTCGTCCACCAAGGCTTTGCTCAATTGCTGTCGCCAAAGTTTCGGTAGTTGAATACGGCCGTCCTGCCAGTATGCCATCAACAATTCGTTTAGCCACACTAGGCGATTCCTCTCCGTAGCGAACGATAATCTTTTTTAATGCATCGGCGCTGTAGGTATTAACTACCTTGGCGGCGGTAACATCAAGTCGACTATCCATTCGCATGTCGAGTGGACCGTTTCGTAAAAAGGAAAACCCTCTTTCGCTCTTATCGAGCTGTGGTGATGACACCCCCAAATCAGCGAGAATAATATCAAATGCTGCCCCTTCGCTCACCAACTGCTTTGCTGCTTGAGCAAAATCAGTATGAAGCAACCGGACCGGCCAATCGTATGATTGACGTAAATACGTTATAGCATTTATGTCACGATCAACCAGCACACTTGTTGTATATTCCTGTGTTGCGCTAAGTACCCGTGATGCGTGTCCGCCATACCCTGCGGTCAAATCTAAGTAAGACTCGCCGGGTTTAGGCTTTAAGGCAGTTAATGTACTTTGCAGCAAAACTGGTATATGTAGCGTAGAACTGTCGTTATTATTCGACTGTGGTGGATGTTCTTTAATACTCATCTTTCATCTACTATACCACGAGTGGCAGAGATGAAAGCTCGAGATCACCTAATCGGCAGAGAGGCGATATTTGTGTTTTTTGAAATGTGTTTGTTTTTGTAATAAGTATGAAAAGCTAAAATAGATGAGCGCGAAACGCGAAACTCATACAGGCTTTTCATGAGAGACTTATATGTGTGTGAGGTGGAGTTTTTGGGAGGTGTGTATGTGAAAGCAAGGTACGGTACCCTTTTTTACGTAGCGGCAATAAATACTACGTGCCTCACTACCGAATAGTTGATCTCGAGAGTTTTCGTCAAATTATTAAAGTACGTTTTGTAGCAGCGTCGCAGTGCGTACTACCCTGTCTCGTTGGCGTCAGCGGATTGTATTCGAAAATATGCTCCTGCCCTAACCGCAACAAGATCTTTTGTGATACCTGCGTAGTCGAGTAAGTGCTGCTCTATTGTAACGCGACCTTGTTTTTGGTCGAGTCCAGCTGCAGTTTTACCTCGGCGAAATCGTACGTTTAGGTCGGCCACCTTTTCGTCAAGTATGCTTCCCTGTAGTGCGCTTTCTACTTCCCTGTCCCACACGTGTTGCGGGTATAGGTGCAGATAGGTGCCAAATCCTCTAGTAAGTACGACTCCGGTTGCAAATTCTTCCCTAAGTTCAGTTGGTATCGTCAAGCGTCGCTTGTCGTCCAATTTTCGCTCAAAGTAGTCTACTTGTGCCACGCGAATACGTCCTTTACTTTCAGACTCTATATGATGTTTTTACTTTTAGTGGTGTGTTTATGTTTGTGGTGTTACCCACTTCTTTCCACTGGCTTTACTATACTACCCACTGCTACCCACACGCAATACCTTTTTATTGTGTTTATGTTTACCTGCATGGTTTTTCCACAGAATCGTGGAAAACTATAAAAGCGACGCTACATATAGCGCCGCTTCTTATCGGTTGACCTTGTCTTTACAGCCTTACGCCATAAGAACAACGGCAACACTTAGTGTAATTACGTTAACCGCAATTGATACAATAAGAGTTGCGTTAACAATATCACGGGTAGTTTGTGCAATTGCCGCTTCGTCGTTAAGAATAGTATTCCACGATAACGAAGCCTTGGTGTTGTTTGATGCTGTTTGTGTGGTGTGTTTCATATATTAATAAATTAGCATAAACTTTATTATATGTCAACATTCTTAACTAAAATTTATTTCGCTAAAGTGTTGAACCTTAGTTACGTGCGGACCATAATCTTCCCATCTCCCAGTCTGCTTACTGCTTTTTGCACCTACATAGTGGTAACCGCGTATAGCACCTTTGTATTTTTCAATGCCGTCGAACGCAATAATTTTATCGTCAATAAGTATAATTTCGTTATATTGGCGCTTTTTTGGCATAAGTTCATGTGGCAATACAACCGCTCCACTCTTCTCTATCCATGAGGCCAAAATATCAATTTTATGGGGTGAAGCCGTTACAAGATATGGTGCGGCAATACGAGCATGGCGAATTTTTGCCGCCTGCCAACGCGTGTCTCCGTACGATAAAATAACAAAGTCCTCGCCCTGCTCGTTTAGCCGCTTAATAAATTTATGCAACCCGGGAGTATAAATATCATTACTTGGGATTGATTTAGAAAATAACTCAAACAACGCACTTGTAACCTGCGGCGAGTATGTACTATCTAAAAACGACGCAACATCAAACGAGCCACCCGAAGCCTCGATATGCTGTTTAGCGCTATCCAGTTGGCTTCGTATTTTATGGGGTTCGACAATATTTTGCGCGCTAAGCGTATCGTAAAATGCCGCCATTATACTATCGACTTCGGCTATAGTTCTATCAAAATCAATTACCCATATGCGTTTTTTCATACAAATATTTACTTACCCGCAGGGAGTAAACTTTTAGCATACACACGCATAATTTCCTCTGCTACCGCCTGAGAATCATGACGAATTAGCGATCGAGTTACAGGAATAATATCACTTGTATCACGCTCCACAATATTGCCAAGCAACGAGGCTCCCTGTCCTAAATAGTGAGCCTTCTTTAGTCGATCGCTATCTGGCTTAACTATGTAAGCGCCTTCTTTCTCGTAACGCTGCTCTTGCACGTGCGTAGGAATTTGATTGTTATACAGCACCACATCTAAAAATTTCTGTCCAGCTAGTCGCTCAATCTCATCAGCATGATCAACCACACTAAAGCCATCGGTTTGGCCTTTTTTTGTTACCAAATTTGACACATACATTTTTAAAGCACCTGTCTCTTTAAGCGCACGACTAATTTCAGGAATGATCAGCAGCGGTCCAAGCGAAGTGTACAAATCACCAGGTGCAATCACTACTACGTCGGCTTGATGTATAGCTTTAACAGCAAGCTGATTGACCGTTGGCTCTGGTAGCAGCGATAGCGTAGCTTTACGTGGATCGTGTTTAAAATGGTCGGCATCAATCACCCGTTCGCCATGCAGAATAACGCTTTTATCGGGCCATTCCATTTTTAGTCGTACATCATCGAGCGTACTCGGAATCACCACGCCACGCACCCGTAAAATTTCCGACGCCGTTTGCACTGCCTCCGAAAAGCTGCCGGTAACTTTTTCGAGTGCCGTTAAAAGCACATTTCCAAATGAGTGACCACCAAAGGTTCCCTCTTCAAAACGGTAGTTAAATAATTCGCGAATTTTCGGCGACGTTGATAGCGCTACTAAACACTGTCGCACGTCACCAGGTGGCAGCGCGCCCAACTCATCACGCAGCACACCAGTACTACCGCCGTCATCTGCCATATTAACAATGGCCGCCAACTGGCTGGTGTGATTTTTTAACGCCGAAAGCAAGGTGAAGCTTCCGGTACCGCCACCAATTACCGCAACCTTAACCTCAGCTTTTTTAAATGGCTCGTTCATATCTTCACTATACGCCTTTTGCTAATTATTTCTAATTTTATGAATAAGTTTGGCATACTGTTCGCCACTTTTGCGTAACTTGCGCTCGCCATTAGTGTCTATAGCTATCAATCCGCGTTTTGGCCAACCGCCCTTATCCCACTCGTAACCATCTAAAAATGACCAATAGCTGTAGCCAATCACCCTCACGCCACCATCAATCGCCTCGCCCATAGCTCGAATCGTTGCCATTAACCACCAGCCGCGCTGGGAGTCTTGGGCATCTATAATTCCACAACCGGTTATAAATAGTGGTAATTTGTAGCGTCTATATAAACGCTCAAGAGCAAATTGCAAATCTTCTGGCAATAAATCCTCACCAACATCGTCTTTCTTTACACCCTCGGAATTGTGTATTCGATATCCATATACACGACACGACATTTCATATTCAACGCCAATGAAATCGCAATTTTTTACTATTTTTTTTAAAAAGAAATCATCGTACATATATTGCAACACTCTCGCAGATGCTCGAGATAAATAGGCGTCATCGCCAGGATAAACAAAGCGAGTTGTCTTAGCCACCGATACCTGATATTTCGCATGTTCCCCATGAAGCATTTGGGCTATTTTTGTATGCGCAAAAGCTAAGTTTCGTAAAACCTTTGCATAAGCGAAGCGACTTTTTTGTAGCGGCGGCCAGTTGCCATGCAAGTAAGCCTCTTGAGCATAGGTGTCGGGTTGATGAATAGTGATGACATATTTAAAATAGGCACCCAATTCTTCTGTTATCTTTTGTGCAAATCGCTCAAAATAACGCACATTCGAACGTTTACAAAAACCGCCATTAGCAGCAAACCACGTGGGCAATGTATTGTGAAACAGCGTTACAACCGGCTCTAACTCTGCCGCTTTTAATGCCTTAAAATAGCGCACATAATACGCGATTGCCGCCGCGTCCCATGCGCCTTCTTTTGGCTCAATAAGCGCCCACTCTATACTTACCCTAAAGCTTGTAAGCCCCATTTTGCGAGCTAATGAAAAATCTTCTTCGTAGCGGCGATAATGATTAATGGCCGAATTAACAATATACGATTTTGCGTCTGTAGCCAGCGGTTTAATATGCTCGTCCCACAGCTCTAAATCGGCATACTGATGACGGCTTTGCGCGGCCTGAACTTTAGAAAATTCGCTCGCCCACTCATTCCACTGATTTTGTGTAGATGCTTCGCCAACCTGATACATCGACACGCCCGATCCCCATAAAAAATCTTTGCTAAAACGCTCATTTAATGCCCGCATGCTCATAGCCCAACCACATCCTCGCCCATTAATTTTTGCAAGCGAAGAGTTATAGAACCTTCATGTCGCCCTAGCGCCTGACTCAACTGCTTCACCGATTTTCCCTGTAAAAATCCCTGCCGCAGATCATCATCGTGTTGCGAAGTCCACGATTTATAGGCATTGGGATAGTCTTCGCGCATACGACTAATTTTATCTTGCCAATTAGACGACGACTTACGTGCTGTTTTTATCTCTTTAAGCGCCGCAGCGTGAGTAGATTTATTGAGCAAATATACATGAGTAGCTTCGTCTTCTTGGGCCTTAGAAGCAAATTCAGCATTAATGCGCTGCGCCTCCGCGGACACCGCCAGCGCCATGCGGTTAATTCCTTTTAGATACAGCGAATCAATCGATTTTACACGGCTTAACGCTACATAACCCATACCCTCAATAAAGGCTTTTCTAAGATCAATTACCGCTGCATCAAGTGTCATACCCTGCGATTTATGTACTGTTATTGCCCACGCTAATCGTAAAGGCAACTGTGTAATGCTTGCGCGTTTTTTATCACCATCACGCAATTCCCAAGTATCAGGCACCATTACAACTAATCGGCCGTTTGTAAACTGCACCTCGGGGTAGTTTGTTCCCGGTTCAAACCCCACAACTTCACCTAAACTGCCGTTTACATATTTATGATCGCTGGCATTCTTTACGGCCATAACAAGCGCGCCTTTTTTAAGTTGCAGCGCCATAGGTGCCAGCACCGAGCGCTCTAAAGTTTGTACATAATTTTCGGCCCCAGTAGAAGTTGCATGATAGTAAACCGAATCGCCGGCCAGCGTTTTTAGCTTTCGTTCATTAATCGTATCGACATCTACGTTAGTGGTCATAAGTTCGGTTACCTGTGCATCTTCATCGGGTGCAACCTCTACACGAGACAAAAGTGTTTCAGCATGGTGGCGGCGCACGTCGCCAGCTCGCAGAGCCGTTAGTATATTTAGCAGCGCTTCGTCGTCTTGACGATGCTGTTCGTTAAGGTAGCAAATCACCGGATCAAGCTCGCGCCAGACATTAGAATGCACCACAAAACGGCTCTCATCGCCTCCGCGCGATACCGGCGGCAACTGAAAAAAATCGCCCGAAAATATTACCTGAATTCCGCCAAACGGCTGATCTTTTTTGCGTACCGCACGGCACACATAGTCAACCATATCTAAGCGGTAATCATGAAGCATAGATATCTCATCAATAATCAGTATGTCGGTTTTCTCAATAATTTCTCGCCGACCCTTATTAAGCTGGCTGTCAAAATTATTTGGTAGAAAGTCGTGAATTCCAATCCCCGACCACGCATGAATTGTTGTACCGCCAATATGCGACGCCGCCAACCCTGTAGTGGCAGTAATTGACACGTGTTTATTTTGATGTTTTGCGAGACGAATAAATTGCTGCAAAACGTATGTCTTCCCCGATCCAGCCGGACCAGTTAAAAACACACTGTGGCCTTCCCCCATAATCTCTAGCGCTAATTGCTGCTTCATTCTTATCATTATACCTTTTTTTAAAATTATGGCGTATAATAACGATATGAAAAAAGCTTATGGTTTTACCGTAGTTGAACTTGCGGTGGTAATTGCCGTAATTGGCATTTTATCTGCTGTTACGTTAGTAAGTTATCGCTCAATTCAAATTCAAGCGCGCGATAACGCCATAAAAACCGCGGTTGCTCAGGCAGCCGACGCCCTTAAACTTCGGGCGAGCCAAAAAAATGAACGCGTCAATGTCCCCGGCACTGGTGACGGAAGTATCGCCGGCAACACCACAGCTGGTACTGGTCAAGGCTGGTTTCAATCGGGCACCTATGCCAACCCCATTGAAGATCGTTTAATTAGCGAAGGTTTTTTGCCTCCAGATTTTTCTAAAGAGTTAAAATCTTCTACCGTCAGTAACAATGGTCGAATACTCATGTTTTATTTATGCGAGAACGGAAGAAGCGCTGTGTATGCTAGCCTTAACGAGAACTCAGGTAAAAACGACGCCATTGCCACTGCTCAGCGATATAATTGCTACCCCACTAACCCCTCTACACCATTCAACTCCTATAATATGAACTACATAAGAGTGTTTTAATCATGAGTATGCCCCGCTCTTCATATCAGGCCTTCACTATCGTAGAACTCCTGATTGTAATTGTGGTTATAAGTATTTTAGCAGCCATAACCGTCACTGCCTACAACGGTATTCAAAGTAGAGCTCATGATAGTACAATCAAAAGCGACCTTCGATCATTTTATCAATCTGTTCAAATTAGCAATACCAAAGAAGGTGTATATCCTAAATGGTCTAGTGAGCTAACCGCCCTCTCCTTTAAGGCGTCGCGCGGCTCGTACAATACCGATAACTTCAATCTTGTATATTGCCCTCCGTATCCATACGATTCATCAACCAGTTTTGCGGTGCTTGGACGTAGTAAATCGGGTACAATTTTTTATCATGGCACAGATGGTAACGGTATTTATAACGGTAGCTACACCATGAACGATTATGTTGATATCTGTCTTGATCTTACCGATAAAAATAATGTTTTTGCCGGTAATTATGCCGCCGACCCGCAGCTATACGTAACATCGGCTGGCTATTCTCGATCAGCCAATCCGCAGTGGAATGCTTGGGTAGCAAATTAAAAACCCCGCATATCTATAGCTGCGGGGTTTAAAACTTTAATTATTTTCAGTATCTACAATACCACGCGGTGCTTCGCCCTCAGGTGGTGAAAGCAATTTTTTACTCTTTATCTCGTATCGCTTGCCGGTAACCTGACTAGTAATATAATCCTCATTTATAAGATTAATGAACGTATCAAGATCATTGCCGTCCATAATAATAATCGCCCCATTGTCATCAACCATTAAATCAAGCTCCATCTCATCGGCGTATTCAAGTGCTTGCTCTTGTGTAATTTCACCTACTTCAAGCTTTTGAAGTTTATTAAGCACTTTCTTTTTTTCACGCACCAAACTTTCAAGATCGAGTCCGTCGGCAAACGCTAAGTCGTACTTTTCAGAAATCTCTTTGCTTTTCTCATCGGCTACGGCGAGTTTTTTATACTCGTATTGGAAAAGGGTTTCAAATTTAGCGGGATTAAACGCAAAAATATCTTTGCCAATAATTAATACCTGATTGTCGCTTGGTACTTTTAATCCTACCTCCGCCTTAAACGAACCAAACGCACCTTCACGAAACTCCCAGGCGGTTGCCCCCTTTAATACCGAGCTTTGTTGTAATGCTTTTACCGAGTAAAAGGTTCGGTTTGGTTCATCTTTAAGCGTAAACCGCGCCACAATTCCTTTTATGCGCTTAAACTCATGTTCTTCCTCAGAAAACTCTACAATGTCGTGACGCTCTTTTTCAATTAGGTGCAGCAGCGTTTCGGCGCGGCCAACTTTATCGGTGGTAGTTTTAAGCAGTGTATTTTCTTCACCGTTATACTGCTCATATTCACGAACGCTCAGACCAGTTCCAGCACCTAAGGTTACAAAGTTTATGTAGTCGAACAAAAATAGTGGTTTAATTTGTGAAGCTAGTTCGGTAGAAAATCTAGTTGCATACGGCGTATAATTTTTGTTAAACAAAAAAAATTCTACATCGAAATTATTTTTAATCGCATCTGCGTGGTTAGCCCACAAAAAAATATCTGTCGGCTCCGTGTCGGTTGTATTCATCCCTGTCTCGTCTATCCTTATGTCGGTTTTTATTTAATAACGTCTAGTAATTAGTTTAACACGAGCATTAGCGCGGCATAGTTTTTTTACCGTCTATTCCCAGTCGAAACCATGCCCAAAATGACCATAGCGAGCGGTCTGCTCGTAAAGCGGGCGCGTTAAGTTAAGAAAGTTTGTTATACCGCGCGGCGAAAGATCGTAACCATTAATTTTTTCGGCTTCACCATCTATAATTACCGTTGCTTCTAGCGGCTGAACCACGCCAATAGCGTAAGCAAGACGCACATATACCTCGCTTGCTTTGCGCTGCTGCAAATAATCGACGGCAATTTTTCGCGCCATATACGCAGCACTGCGATCAACCTTAGAGGCATCTTTACCGCTAAATGCCCCGCCGCCAACCGGAATTCGAGGCCCGTAATTATCGACAGCTAATTTACGCCCAGTTAGGCCGGCATCGGCATCAAAACCTCCTACCTTCCAGTCGCCCGCAGGGTTAATGTAGAGTTTAATATTTTCGATTGATTCACACGGAACTACCAATGGTTCGTCGCGTAACCAATTTTTTACCGCCAACGCCAACTCTTCGGTACTAGCATGCTGAAAACTTGCTACAGCACTATGCACTTTACCATTTACCACCGTAACTTGCGTTTTGCCATCATGCGGCCACAACGCATATAGGCTTTGATTGAGCTTTCGCGCCAGTACCACTTCAAGCGGCAATAACTCCGGTGTGTCGCTACAGGCATAACCAATCATTATTCCTTGATCGCCCGCGCCACCTATATCAACACCTTGAGCAATTTCGGGGCTCTGGGCAGCGATATTTTCAATTAACTTTATGTCTTTACCCGCTAGTCGTGCTACAATATCGGCCACAGATACTATAGCGTTCGAAGTAACTTCGCCCGTTACAAATATCGTGCCGTGCCCTCCAGCTACATCTACAGCTACTCGTGCCCCCGGATCTTGCGTTAAGTGCGCATCTAATATTGCGTCGCTAATTTGATCACAAATTTTATCGGGATGCCCCGGACTTACGCTTTCGGCGGTTTTAAATTCTTGATACACAGACATAAAAAAGCTCCCTTCTATCTGCCCCAAGAAGCCAATAAGAATAATTAGAGTAACTATATCTTTCCTGGTTCTCAGGCTGGAGTTAGCACCTTACTTGTACGGCAGGTTGCTGATGGATCGTCGGGCCAGTCCCTCACCATACTCTTGATATTATTTTGTATATGTTTAGTGTAGCGAAATAACCAGCCTTTTGCAAATACAGTCACGCAAATAAACAGTTTAAAACTATAGTCGCACACCCTGACGTGCCTTGTTCGCCCATTCATCGGCCATCTCGTTACCTTCATCACCCTCGTGGCCACGCACCCAAATAAGCGTTGCCTGAGAGCTTTGATACAATGGGTAAACCTCTTGAACGAGATCTAGGTTTTTAATATCACCACCCTTTTTTTTCCAACCTTTTGCCTGCCAACCTGGCGCCCATTTAGTAATTACGTTAATCCAAAATTCGCTATCGGTGTATATTTTGCATGTTTTGCCACCTGCATCTTTAAGTGCTGCAATAATTGCCATGCCTTCCATACGTATATTTGTCGTTACACCGTCTTCACTACCCAGAATATGTGGCGTTAGGTCTCTAATTACTGCAAAGCCTCCGGGACCAGGGTTAGGACTTGCACTTCCATCTGTATAGTAAGTAATCATGTCTATATTGTAACAGCCTAGTCGCTACAAATTTCACCAATGTATGAATTATTACACCTTCAAGTTGCGCTTTCTTGTACAGTAAAACCTATAAACAAGGAGGATATATGGGAATTTTTGACGATATTAAGACACACGCGCAATCATTGGCAGACCAAGATGGCGACGGGCGTTTATCCGCTGCCGACCTTGAAGCTCTTAAAGATGGCAACAACGACGAAAAAATTGAAGCGCTTAAGCAAAAAGCTGACGCTAACGAAGACGGAAAAATAGATTTAGCTGATCTTAAAGGTGTTGCGAAAGATCTTTTTAATAAGTAGATAACGGGTAATTCATCTACTCGCTTTCAATCAGCCCTAACGAGTTTTCTCGCTGTGCGAGTTCATCGGGCGTAAGTTGTAATACGTAACCAGTTGGCATTTCGCCAGCTGGTAAAATCCCATTTTTATATAAATTAACTTCACCGTAGCTAAATCGGTGAGTTGTTTCATGGTCGCTTACACTAAAGCCCGACTCGTCTCTGTCTTCAACGTAACCGGCGACTGTATTCCATACTGCGTAGTGCGATAACGTTTGAACAACCGCCACTGGTTGCTCGTAAGTTTTTGCCTTATCTAAATCTTCAGCACGAAGCAATACACGCTTGTCGTAAAGCTCGTTTGCAGACTGAATTGGTGTTTCTTTTGTATTTGCTACATTCATTTACGCATATATTAACATAAGCGTAATACAATGTCAATATTTATATACTACAGCTGAGAGATTGCAATACGAGTTTGTTCGGTGGTATCTCGGTTACGCACGGTAACTGAGTCATCTTCTAGCGAGTCAAAATCAACTACTACACAGTAAGGTGTACCAATTTCGTCTTGGCGGCGATAACGCTTACCAATATTGCCGTTGTCGTCCCACATGACAGCTCCATGTTTTTTCTTAAGTAAACTATACACTTCCCGAGCTTTTGCAACGAGTTCTGGCTTGTTTTTAAGCAGCGGCGAAACAGCGTATTTAACTGGCGCTAAGTGCTCTGGCAACTGTAGATAAACCCGCTTCTCACCGTTTACTTCGTCTTCGCGGTAGCTGCTAGTTAATACGGCCATGAGAGCCCGCTCGACGCCAAAGCTTGGCTCAATTACATGCGGAATAAACTTTTCGTTTGTACCTTTAATGGTATATTCCATATTGCGGCCGCTATCACGCTGGATATTACCCAGGTCGAAATCAGTTCTATAGGCAATTCCCATAAGTTCTTCTTTACCAATTGGATAATCAAACTCAATATCAATTGTCTTTTTACTGTAGTGAGCTCGATCTTCTGCCGGCACATCTAGCTCGTGAATTGCTTCTTTAGGTAGACCTAGTGATTCTAAGAATAAATGAGTTTCCGCTAGTAGTTCGTCAAACGCCTCTTCCCACTTCTCTGGTCGAACAAAGTATTCAATTTCCATTTGTTCAAACTCGCGTGAACGGAAAACAAAGTCGCGCGGTGAAATTTCGTTACGAAACGCCTTACCCTGCTGAGCTATACCGAATGGCAAATCTGGATAAAAATTATCAACTACGTTTTTGTAGTTTGTAAAGATTCCTTGGGCAGTTTCTGGGCGCAGATAGCTCACTGAATTTTCATCAAATGTCGCACCTACATTAGTTTTAAACATCATATTAAAAGTACGTGACGACGACAATGGATTGCCATCAACGCTTTTAATTCCGTTTTCTATGATTGCAGCGTCCATCTGCTCCATGGTCATACCGTCTGGGTCGATCCCATTGTCTTTTAAAACGTGGTCGGTTCGAAAACGACGGTGGTTAACCGTATCTTCACACAAAGGATCGACAAACGTATCAACGTGACCACTGGCCTTCCAGACTTTCTGGTTCATCAAAATTGCTGCATCAACGCCGTACATGTCGTCGCGTGATTCTACAAAGTGTCGCCACCAAAGATTCATAATATTGCGCTTTAGAGTTACTCCTAATGGACCGTAGTCCCAGGTACCGCTAAGACCGCCATAAACTTCACTCCCCTGATAAATAAAACCGCGGCGCTTTGCTAAGCTTATGATTGATTCCATTGCCTGATTCTTAATTTCTTTAGCCATAATTAGACTTATTATAACAGACACACTAAAATGTAAACACTAGTTAAGCGCCGCGTGAGCCCGCGCAGTAGCCAAACATTCGCCCAGTACTGCCTCTGTTCCACCTATTTGCACCAACACATGTAGTGGCTTAGCCTGAAGCAGACGAAGTAGCGTAATATGCGAGCCAGTTAACTCGCCACGCAAACTTAACTGTAGGCCCGATTCGTTACTGTCATAACTGTATCTGTCATTGCTTTGCAAGCGAGCGCCATTACTATCGCGCTCAAGATTAAGTTGCCGACCAAGCAAGGCGCTGTATTGTAAATAAAACCAAGTTTTTATCAACCGCAAGTCAATTGATGGCGCATCGAGCGACATTAACACTTCACTTAAAACATTATACCAATCAGGCTCGTCAATCTGCTCGCTTGCTGCGCCAACATACTTCATTGCCTCATAGCCAAATTCCATTCGCCCAAAATCATCTAAAATATGACTGTAGTACTTTACCAACCGAGCCGACGTAAGGAGTGAAAGCGTCCCCTTGCCTTGCGATAACACCACGTCGCATACCGAAAAAAGTTCTATTCCGCCAGCTAAGCGGGATTTTTCTTTACGTACACCTTTTGCAATTACGGCACGTCGACCATGTGTCGTTAAGAGTTGTAAAATTCGATCGGTTTCACCGTAATTGGTGCGCCGAAGTACTATAGCGTGCGTGCGCTCGGTTTTCATTATGCAATAACCTCGGCGTGTAAATGTCGTTTAATGGCCGCCATAATGCCATTTGGCGTCATTGTTGCTTTATCTAAGACCTCAACTATACCGTAGCGACGACACACGTCATCTGGTAAGCGCTCGCTTATGCCGCTGCATAATATCACTGGTAATTGCGCTAGATCTTGGTGCGACTGCAGCTCGTTAAGCAGCGTAAATATTGTAGTGTGAAGCAGTAGCACGTCGGCTAAAATGATTTTTGGCGCCGTATCATCAATGGCATAAATTGCATCTTCGCCACTGGCTACGCCAACCGCCTTAAGCCCGCAGCGGCGTACCGCTACCTCAAGAACCTCGCGCATCCACGGGTCGTCCTCAATAATAATAGCGGCGGCAAAACTTTTGTTCATAATAACATCAACTGCTTAGAAATTGGCACGTCTATATAGTACGTAGAGCCACCTTGGCGATGGGCGCGCGAGCCGATTTTTGCCTGCATATTGCGCGCAAACTCACCAGCCAAAAACAATCCCAGTCCGCTACTTGCGGCTGTCGAGTCTGCTGCAGGCAATAAATTTGATTGTCTTTTTGGCATTTTTTCACCACCATACTCTCGCACTCCAATTCTAACTACGCTTTTTTTAGACTGCCCAATGTGCAGCTGTAGTATTTTGATGCTTTCGTTATATTTAAGCGCATTATCAATAAAGTTTACTAATACCCGGCGCAGTAAATCGCGATTAGCAATTATTGCCGGTGCAGTGCGTACTCGTGCTACTCGTATTTGCGCGCCTCGAGCCATACATAGTGGTCGATACTCATCGGCGATGTCTTTGCAAAAATACAGCGGGTTTATTGGCTCAAGAGGAAACAGCGATGATGCCGCACGATGAGCCGAAGTTAAATCACTTGTCAAACGCAAACCTCGTTCACTTGTTAATCGTAGGCGCTCAGCATACAATTGACGTTCCCGTAGCGTTAAAGAATCGTCCTCTAAAAGTAGCGCCAACTGGCGCATTAAAGAAAGTGGCGCTTTAAGTTCGTGCGCAGCTGCAACTAGTTCAAACGAAAAATTCCCCTCATTCACTACTCTTAGTGTAGCAGATGAGAGGAACCTAGGGAGCCTTAATTATTAAACTGTACAGTTTTCAAGACTTCATCGTAATCAGGCTTAAAGGTGTCTGCGTCGGTACTTAAGCGAATGGTTTTGTCGCGCACTCGCAGCAGAGTAACAGCACCACGCCGTGTATCGCTAAAGGCGCCATCGTAGCGTACGCCTGCGTTACCGTTAATCTCGACGTTCGAAATTTTTATAGCACCATCTTCTGTTAAGCGTTCGTACTCACGATTTACGTCATCGAAGTTTTTATTTAAAATTTCAACACGAACCGCGTAGCGACTATCTTCACGAATTGGCGGCACTACACCAGGACTTAGATAAGCTTTGTAGTCATTTCTATCTTGGCCAGAACTCTCTACAAAAACACTCCAGGTTTTAGGGTAACGAAACGTTACGCGACCGTATTCGTCGGGTCCAACAAATTGATCATTTGGCTCTTTTTCTCGCTCGGCAAATTTAGCCTCGCTTTCATCAGCCTGCTTTTTCACTGCTTCAGCAACTGCAACATCGGTGCGCGCATCGAAATTAGTTTTTAAATCGCTATATTGTACAAACGACCAGATTGCAAACGATCCAGCGGCCAAAAATAGCACAATAAAGGCAATTGCCGTCACGAGCCATCCGTTTACGACTCCAAGTTGAGATTTTCGAGTTTTATTCATGTGGTTATTATACTTATGGCTAATTAACCTGTAAAGGCTGCAACGTGTAAATATACATTGCACCCTTTTTTTGTTCGGGCGCATCAGCGTGTGGCACCCTAAAGCTATAACTTACAAAAGTAACTTTTTTACCAGTACGCTGCACATGAGTTCGCGCAAGATTATATAGTCGTCTAATATCGCGCGATTCACCAAACGTGTAAAATACCGTTACGTCATTAGGAAACTGTGCCTGCCAAAAATTAAGGCACTTTACCTTAACCAAGTGACGATAGCTATAGCAGCGCAATCGAGCAATCGCTACAAGTATCGGGTTTATCTCGTATCCTATGGCTCGAGCGCCAGCTTGGGCAGCTACCTTTAGCACTACGCCGTCTCCCGAGCCTATATCTACCACTACATCTTTGTTATTAAGAGCAATACTTTCAAATAAAGCTTTTACATCTTGCCTGTGGCTTGGAACATACGGGGCACCAATGAGTGCCGTTAATAAAAAAAGCGCTATAACAAATCCACTAATAATTCCTATAATCAGCATATTAAGCTAATTATTCTGCAGTCTGAGTGCTGTCAAATTGAGCCTTAATTACCTCTACTTCGTTCTCCATCGATTCGAGCTGCGCTTCAATTTCGCCCGAAAGCACTTCAATTTCTTGATATTTATCAAACGCCTCGTCAAGCGAAAACTCATCACTAGTAAACCACGCAGTCATCGCATCAAGTCGGTTCATCTTTTCTTCAATACTATTTTGCTCGTCTTTTGACATCTATTATCTCCGCATTTATTTCGTGTGAGTGAGTAGTGATATGAACTATTTCATCTGCTTTAATTGTACCACGCAGCACTGCATACCCTCGCTCCAGTACTCGCGCCGGGTTAAGTTCACGCGCCAGCTCATGACGCCAAGTGTAATCAGCGCGCGTACGCTTAACTGCCGCATCAAGATGCGCAAATGACTTTCGAACCGCCAACTGAGTGGCGTGGTGTTCATGTGCTATGTGCTGGCTTAACGCCAAAAAAACCCGCTCTCGTACTATACTTCGCAGCTCTTTAGTCACCGCTCCCTTGTGGGGAACAATAAGTTGCGCTGCGTGACTTGGTGTTATAGCAGCCACATCGGCCGCTAAATCTACTAACGAAGTATCTATCTCGTGGCCAATACCCGTTAGTACCGGTACGCGACTTCCGGCCACTTCTCGCACCAACTGTTCATCGTTAAATGCAGCCAAATCATCGGCGCTGCCACCACCCCTAATAATCGCTATTACCTCTGGCTGCCACGATGATGTCTGAAAATATTTAAGCGCGCGAATAATTTGATCTGGCGCATCAACACCCTGCACCTGAACATGCGCCAATTTATACTCAACCCCACCCCAGCGCTCCATTACCGTAGAGATAAAATCTTTATAGCCGGCAGCAGTTTGACTACTAATAACTGCAACTCGTTTTGGATAACGCGGGAGAGAACGTTTTTTATCATCATTAAACAGTCCTTCATCGCTTAGTTTTTTGCGTAAAATATCAAAGCTTTTTTTAATTGCCCCCTCGCCCTTAAGGCTATAGCGCGATACTGTAAAGCTAAACTTACCTTTCGCCGTCAGTTTTGGTTCGCCGTAAACCGCAATTTTCATGCCGTTTTGTAATGGTTGCCGCATATTCCATACTGTCATAAAACAATTTAGCGTGCCGCTCGAGTCTTTAATATCAAAAAATACATATTTACCCTGATTCACGCTAAAACTAGCCACCTCGCCCTCAATACACACACCCGCAAACGCATAACTAAGCGTTTGGTTGGCAATGGCAATAAAATCGCTAACGGCTAAAACGATTGGTGTGTTTGCCATATTTTAAAATCGTTAATTGATAAAACGCGTAGCCTGCCACGATAGTCACAGCCAGCAATAGTACACGCGCTAATAGCGTACCGGCAATTGCAATATCTGGTCGCACACCTACCGATGACAAGAAGGCAATCATGATGGCCTCGTACACGCCGGTACCACCCGGCGTAACCGACACGGCACTTGCCACCGAAGAAAGTCCGAATGCAATAATTAACACTGCCGGGCTTACACTTACGCCAAGTGCCAAAAATGCAACATATAGCAGTGCAACATCACAAACATTCGCCACTAACGACCACAAAAACGGCCGCCATAAAATTTTTTTATCTCTGCTTAGTTCTTCATAGTCATCATGGATATCAAGAAAAAAACGGACAATTGGCTTAGAGGCAACTTTTTTGCCCTTACCGCGCCGTGAGAAAAATCCAACTACTGCCGTAGAAACGCGCGCAAGACGTTCGGCAAATCGCACTAATCGGGCTCGGCTGTGCATTACATAATAGCCTACTCCTGTTACCAAAAGCAGCAAAACAATTAACATACCACTTAACAACGCAATATTTCTATCTACCGAATGATCGAGAATCAAAATTATAAACGCCACAAGCAACATAAGCGTAAAAGTAACGAAAGTTAAAAAGAAACGCACAACTTGTGCCATTGTGGCACGACCAGCACTTACGCCGTGACGGCTTAGTATCCAGGCTAGATACGAAAATCCCGCTGCCCCACCACTTGGTAGAATGTGGTTTACAAAGTTAAGCTCTAAACTTAGGCGGGTCATATACATATGCGACATATGTTTTAAGTTACCTTTAGCGCGCAAGTACGAAAATATCATTGAGCCAGTTGCGTAATAGCTTATAAACTGAATTGGCAAAATTAGCGCAAGAATCCAAAGATTAATTGAACCCATCAGCATCCAAGCTCGTTCTATTTCGCTCCAGCCAAAATACACTACCGCACTTAGCAGTAGAAGCGTGATAATCGTTAACCAACCTCTTACTGACATCTCTTATTATTATACACGCTCCCAGTAGCGTATAATAGGCACATGTATATAGCCCTACTTGGACGACAACCGTCACTTTCACTCGCAGAACTAGAGCGTCGTTTTGGCGCAAGTGCAGTTACACCATTCTTGCCGCACGCCGCCCTTGTTGATGCACCCAGTTTTCCACTTGAAGAAATTGGCGGAACAATTAAGGCGGGCAAAATAGTAGCAAAACTTACAGGCGATTGGCGCAGCGTAAGTATGAAGCTTGTAAAAGAATATGCTAGCGCCTGGCAAACCTCTGAAACTAAAATTACGCTAGGCGTGAGCGCATATGGGATTGACGTTAGCGCTCGAGAAGTTCAAAAAACTGGAATTGTTCTAAAGCAAAAATTAAAAAAACATGGCGTTAATCTACGTTTACTGCCCAATACCGAAGCCGCCCTCAGTTCTGCAACGTCGCATCACAATAAGCTGGGACTTTCGCAAAATAAAGTTGAGCTACTTGTAATAAAAAGTGGCCGTACAACTATAATTGCCGAGAGTATTGGTGCGCAAAATATCACCGCTATCGCCGCACGCGATCAAAAGCGACCAAAACGCGATGCATTTGTGGGTATGTTGCCGCCAAAATTAGCACAAATTATTATCAATCTTGCAGTTGATCCTTCACTCAACCGTACACCACGTATTCTAGATCCATTTTGTGGCACAGGCGTACTTTTGCAAGAGGCTGGCCTTATGGGTTACGACATTTACGGCACCGATCTTTCCGATAAAATGATTGATTATAGCCAAGAGAACCTAGCCTGGATATTCGCACGCCACAAGCATACACCTCAAATTACTCTCCATCAGGGCGACGCCATGACAACTACATGGCAGCAACCTATTTCGGCCATAGCCTGCGAAACCTACCTAGGGCAACCCTTTAGCGCACCCCCTTCTCCGGCTAAACTTAAAGAGGTGCAACGCAACTGTAATCATATTATTGGCAGCTTTTTGCGCAACCTTCACCCTCAACTAGCCAACGACACAACACTGTGTGTAGCAGTGCCCGCTTGGCGCACGCCCCAAGGCTCGTTTGTGCGACTTCCTCTCGCATCAACACCCGAAAAATACGGTTACAGCCTGCATTCGTTCACTCATGTGGATAGTCAAAATTTACTCTACGCACGTGACGATCAAATTGTAGGTCGACAACTATTGGTACTACGCAAGATTGCTTGACAATAAGTAGTCTGTAATTTACAATTGTAAAGATTGTTAGAGCAAAATTAAGGAGTCAATATGTCAAAAGTTAAAGCTGGTGGTTCAAGTAAGAACATTCACAATAACGCCGGTCAACGACTTGGTGTGAAGCGATTTGGCGGTCAAGCAGTAAACGCTGGCGAAGTTCTAGTTCGCCAAACTGGCGCTACTAAAATTGCTGGCCCTGGCACCTATGTCAGTCGCAATTTTACTATTCACGCTGCCGTTGAAGGTACGGTGAGTTTCCAGAAAGTAAAAAAGACTAAGTTTACAGGCAAATCTGTACCGCGAACTCAAGTTATTGTTACTGCCGCCTAAGGTAAAAAACATTTATAAAAAAGCTGCACAAATGTGTAGCTTTTTTCTTTAGAACGTATACTAGCGCCTTATACTAAAACCCCCCTAGACAGATTAAACTGTAGGGGGTAATACACTTTCTGATTTACTTTTTACTCTGATGCAAGATGGTGCTTAATGCGGTCTACTACGTCGCTAATAACCACTTGTGATTTTACAAGATAATCGTCTACACCAAGTGCTTCTGCGCGCTCTTTATCTTTAGATTGCGAGAGCGCCGTAAGCATTATCACTCGAATATTGGTTGTTTCAGGAGTGTTGCGCAAAATATCAAGCACATCAAAACCGCTAATCTTAGGCATCATAGCATCAAGCAAGATAAGATTGGGTTTGTATTCTATGGCGGCGGCTAAAGCATCTTCACCATTATGCACTTCTCTAATATCAAAATTTTCAAGTTCAAGCCGAGAACGATAGACGCTCGCTAGAGCAGTATCGTCTTCGACTAACAATATTTTTTGCTTATCCATATCTGTACCTATACTACAGTGCCGCTTTTAAAAGCACAAGTGTTAATCTCTTAGGCTTTCTAGTGCGGCGTCTAGTTGAGGATCACGATTAGCATTTACGTCTTCAGCACTTAGCTCTACACGCTTGTCAGGCTCAATTCCATCTTTAGTAATATTTTTGCCTTTCGGGGTATACCACTTAGCGATAGTTACCTTAAGCTGCCCGCCATCGCGTAGCGGAATAAGCTGCTGCACACTTCCCTTACCGAATGTTTTTTGACCCACTAACGTTGCTTTGTTGTACTCTTTTAGCGCTCCAGCTACAATCTCACTGGCACTCGCACTCGTTTCATTTACCAAAATAGTTGTTGGCGTATTTTGTAAAATTGGCGAGCCTGTTGAGGTGATAGTATCAATAATTTTATCGCCACGACGCTCTGTAAGTACCGTTTCATTATCGAGCCAAATGCCAGCTACCGCTTGTGCGGCCGTTACATGCCCGCCGCCATTACCACGCAGATCAAGCACGACACCTTGTACATCGTTCTCTCTAAATTCATTAGCGGCCTTACGTGCAAGATTACCGGTCTCTTCGTCAAAACGAGATATTGTAAGAATGCCAATATTATTTTCAATTTTAGACTCAACGCTAGGTGTAGAAATTTCTTCGCGTACAATTGCTTTTTCAATTAGTTCATCACTACCATCACGACGCACACCAACTTCAACACTGGTGCCAACCTGACCACGAATCTGCTCTACAACGTCGTTTACTGAACCATTAAGCACGGCCTTGTCGTTAACACTTACTATTGTGTCGCCCGCCTGTAAGCCCGCCGCTTGAGCCGGAAAACCATCTAACACACGAATAATTGTCGGATTGTCATTACGCTGACCAATCTCGGCGCCAATGCCGCCACCAATTGAACCGCTTAATTCGTTATTAAACTCTTCGGCTTCACTTGCGCTCATGTATTGAGTGTACTCATCACCTACAGCCTCTACCATGCCTCGCACGGCGCCTTCTTCAAGTGTCGTCGCGTCCATCTCGCCTGCATAATTTGCTTGTAGCTCATCGTAGGTTGATTGCAGTGAACCGGTTTCTAGATCTTGAACGCTCGCATCGTTACCAAATAATTGCGCGGTCGATACTGCAATTTCATCACTTTTTACACCAACGCTAAATGCCACCACCGCTACAAGTAGCATAGCTGGCACAAAACTCCTCTTACGCCAACCAAATTGCTTACTTAGTCTACCCTGCTGTCTGTCTTGCATTACACCCTACTTTTTTACTTATTCTATATAAAGTATACCGCACTTACGTAGAGCGAGTGCGGTATATATGTAGTAAAGATTACGCTTTTAAAAATAGATGTAAGTCATTCCAGCTGCCGATCGTTCGTAATAACGATATAGACCGTCAAGACCAAGGTTGTAGTCGGATACAGTTACCGTATTGCCGTTTACAGCCTCTACGTACATAACGTGCCCATAAGGACCGCCATAGGTGACTGCTGCTGCTCCAACACGCGGTGTTGAGCCAGTAGCAATCCCTGAAGCTGCAGCTCGAGCAGGCCAGTTTTTAGCATCTGCCTTGCCCGTAAAGCCCCAGCCTGGCATTTTACTACCAATTTTAAAGGCTACATAGCTAGTGCACTGCCGCGAATACATTCCCCAGCTGTCTACGTGCGCATTAATTGGTGAGTTTGCCCAAATTGCTGGGTAGCCACCATTACCAGATGATGCCGCAGGAATGCCAGAAATGCCACCGCTTGAGGAGCCAGCAGAGGCGCGAATAGCTGCTAGGTTAGCTGCAATTTGCTCTTGTTTAAGCTTGTCAATTTCAGCATTCTTAGTTTCTGCAAGCTGACGATAATTGTTTTCGTCATTTCGCGTCTCTTCCACCAAACGAGCTTGCTCTTGCTCTTTTTCCGCTAATAATACGCGTTGGCTTTTTTGCTCTTCTAGAACCACTTCAACATTCTTTTTGTCATCTTCAAGTTGACGCTGTAATGTATTAATTTCAGCAATGGTAGTTGAAAGTGAATTTTGAACAGCATTGCGATATTCTTGCTTATCAAGGTAATCACCAATGCTATTACTACTCGCTAACATTTCGAGCGGTGATATTTGATCGTCTACGTACATATCGGCAAGCAGTGTACCTAATGCTTCCCTATTTTGCACAATCTTTTTTTCATTTGTTTGAATGTTCGTTACAAGCGTAGCATGCTTGGTTTGACTTTCGTTAATTGCAGCCTGAATAGATTCGGCTTGCGAACGCAACTGCGACAACGCAGCCTCTAGTGTACTTGCAACTTCACCTAGGCGGCCAGCTTCGCCAGAATAATTCGACGCCTCTTGGGCACGCGCTCGGATTTCGGCATCATAATCGCGAGCGACCGCGACAGAACCCAGAGCGATTGGCGCTGAGCCTGCCATCAACACCGCTGCCGCAACAAGACTGGCCTTGTTGAACAACGAAGCTGAAACGGGTGTGGTGGACCTTTGTTTCATTACCTCTTATCGTACCATAAGCATAATGTGCCGTCAAACTCTCACCACCTCTGTAAAAACGAGATTATTTAAATTTTTAAATATTTTCGTGTGGCAAAGTAAGATGATATAACACCAATTAAAATACCAAGAATTATCATGCCTAGCAGCACAAGGCCAATCAGCGCAACCGTGTCATTAATAGTCGTGGCAACTGGCAACCCGTACTCAACCAATGGCTCACGCACGGCATAAAGCAGTACTACACCAAGAATAGTTGCAACTACACCAGCCACAAAACCATACATGCTTGCCTCTACAATAAACGGTCCGCGAATAAAGTTTCTATCGGCACCAATCAGTTTCATCATGGCAATCTCTTCTTTACGGTTAAAAATAGCCATTCTAATAGTGTTAAACACAATAAGTGCAGAGATAACAATAAACACTAGGGTCGCAATTCCACCAATACGCTCTGCAAAACTTACCCATTTTGTAATATTTTCAATTGCCTGACGCCGCTCACCCGCAAACGAAGGCTCGCGCTCAGTATCTCTGTTGTCAATGTAAACTTGGTTCGAGTCGACAAAACTATTAAGCTGACTCACATCGTTAATGTCGTGCAGCGAAATTCGGACTGTTGCTGGCAGACGATTTGTTGCTTCTGATAAAGCCTGCAAGGTTTCCTGATCACCTTTCTGCTGATCTACCTGAGCCCTACGTGCGTCTTCTGGGCTAATATAGCGCACACGCTGTACATTACTTAAACTCTCAAGATCATTAGTTATAGTAGCAACGTCATCTTCGCGCACATCATTTTTTAAATAAATAGACATATCAATCCGGCTGCTAATATCACTCACTGTATCTACTAATACGCCACGGGCAGCAAATGTTGTAAATACAATTAACAACGTAATTGTCATAACCGCCGTTGCCGCCACGGTAAGCCACGCGTTACGACTAAAGTTATTCACGCCATAGCGAACCATTCTTAGACTAGTAAGCATACGACGTTTATTGCGTTTTTGCTGCGCAAAACTACGTGCAGACATTTTCTTTTTTGCTTGGCTCATTGTCGATAACTCCCTTGCGCTTGATCGGAGGTAATTTTTCCGTGTTCAAGTGTAATCACTCGACGTTTTAATTTATTTACAATTTCAACGTTATGCGTAGTAAGTAACACGGTCGTGCCATACTTATTAATTTTTTCAAGTAAACGAACAATGTCCCAACTATGTTTTGGATCAAGATTTCCGGTTGGCTCATCGGCTACCAATATTTTAGGTTGACGCACAATAGCCCTAGCAATTGCTACGCGCTGACGCTCACCACCCGACAACTGGTGTGGAAAATTTTTTTCTTTACCTTTTAGCCCTACTAACTCAATTACCTTAGGAACGGTATTTTTAATCTCTCGATTTGTCATTCCGGCAATTTCTAGGGCAAAAGCTACATTTTCAAATACCGTACGCTGCGGTAAAAGTTTAAAATCCTGAAACACCACGCCAATTTTACGACGTAGCAGCGGAATGTGCTTGTCTTTTAGCGTATCGTAGTCAATTCCGCCCACAACAATTTTACCGCTACTTGGTTTTTCTTCGCGCGTAAGCAGTTTTAGTAGTGTAGATTTTCCAGCACCACTCGTGCCAACTAAAATAACAAACTCCTTAGGTTCAACATGAAGACTAATCCGATTTAAAGCCGGCTTCATGTCTTTGCCGTACGTTTTTGTCACCCTATCTAGCAGAATCATATATTTCTATTGTAGCATATGCGGTTTATGTACCGCGAGCTAGTTTTTTTCTGCCTGCTGCGTTAAATAGGCGTCAATAAATCCATCAATTTTACCATCTAATACTTTTTGAGTATCGCGATCTTCGTGCTTAGTACGGGTATCTTTTACCAGTGAATACGGGTGTAATACGTAGTTACGAATTTGCGCGCCCCAACTCGCCGACTCACCGGCCTGTAGCTCGCTAATGCTATCGGCGTGCTGTTCTAAACGTAATTGTGTTAATTTAGAACGTAAAATTTTTAGCGCCGTTTCTTTATTTTGCAGCTGCGAACGTTCGTTTTGAATAGCTACCACAATGCCCGTCGGTAAATGCGTTACTCGCACGGCGCTATCGGTAGTGTTGACACTTTGGCCACCGTGCCCGCCAGCACGATAAACATCGATTTTCAGTTCGCTATCTTCTAGCTTCACTTCATCTGGCTCGTCAATTTGCGGCAAAATTTCTACAAGCGCAAAACTAGTTTGGCGTAAATTATCACTGTTAAAAGGACTAAGTCGCACCAAACGATGCACGCCATGTTCACTTTTTAACTTTCCGTACGCATAAGGGCCTGAGAGCGTAATAACACTGGTTTTTATGCCGGCCTCGTCGCTAGTAGATCGTTCAATCGTAGTGCTAGAAAATAACTGTTGCTCGGCGTAACGAAGATACATGCGCTCTAACATGGCAGCAAAATCTTGCGCATCAAGACCGCCAACACCGGCCGAAATTCGCAGTACTACATCGTGGTTATCGTAGGGGCCGCTAAAATGAATTTCTTTTTGCAGCTCGCTAAACTGTTGTTCTAGTGCGTCTATCTGCCCCCTAAACTCTTCCAGTAATTCATCGTCGCCCATCTCTAACAGTTCGCCTATATCGTGTAGTTGAACCGCAAGAGTCTCCCATGGCTCAATGCTATTTTTTAGTTTAGAAAATTGCTGATTTTTTAACGTTGCTCGCGCCGGATCATTCCAAATTTCCGGGGCGTTTACTTCTATTTCTAGTGCTGCAAGTTGCCGTTTTTTGGCAGCTAGATCAATCGTTCTGCTGGCCGAATCAACTTCACCCATCAATTCGCGTACCTTTTTTAAAAGCGGCTGCATAGCTATAAAACCTGCGTTTGCGCCAATGCTTGTACGCGTTTAATAAATTGGTCGCCACGTTCTTTATAATTTTTAAACATGTCAAAACTTGCCGCTGCGGGGCTTAACACTACTGTATCTCCACGATGTACATATGCGCCAAGTCTCTCAAATAATTCATCGTAATTACCCTGCACCTCGACAATTTTCGCTGAATCCACCCCGGCTTGTTGCAAATTGGCTATAATTTTACGTCGATTTGCGCCAATGCAATATACTTTTTTAAGTAGTTCGCTTTCGCGTAACGTCTTAGCTAATTCCCTGTAGTCACCACCCTTGTCGTAGCCGCCGATAATTAAATGCAGCGAGCCACTAAACGCCTTTACCGCCGCTAGTGCGCTGCCAGGCGTTGTAGCAATGCTGTCGTCGTAATACGAAACGCCTGCTACATTTGCAATAAATTTTAGGCGATGTTCAAGGCCGCTAAACTGTCCCATAGCTTTTAAAATATCATTTGAAAGTTCTGCTGTAATAGATTCTTTTGCGTAGCGTTCAATATAGGTAAACGCCGCAGCCAGTGCCATACAGACATTGGTAAGATTATGTTCTCCGGGAAGATTAATGTGCTCAGTTGTACCAATTACCTGCTTTTTATAAATAAAATTTTGATCTTTAATGTACACACTGCTTGGCGTTGGCACAGCTACAATTTTAGATTCTCCGGCGCTTGCTACCTGTGCTGACATTTTATTATTCGCATAGTAAACACAAGTATCTTCGCGAGACTGATATCGCGTTATGTTAGATTTTGCCGCTACATACTCCTCTATGCTAGCGTGTACATCAAGATGATCAGGCTCCATCATGGTTACAACTGCAATTTGCGGCGACGCGGTCATATCCCATAACTGAAAACTACTTAACTCATACACAACCACATCGTACTCGTGTGTTTGCTCAAGCACATCAAGCGCCGGAACGCCAATGTTACCCACAACAATGACACGAAAACCAGCGGCGCGCAAACCATCCGAGATAAGACTTACCGTCGTACCCTTGCCTTTCGACCCTGTTACGCCAATAATTGGCACCCCACACTTGGCAAAAAATTCAGTACTCGCCGATGTAATATTCGGTTGCCGTAGCAATTCTCGCGGTGGTAAACCTGCAGTGCGCACAGCTAAATCGGCAACCGGTACACGCTCAAAACACCCCTCGCCACTTTCAATTTTTACACCTTCAATTGCTGGACTATCAACTTGCTCTCCGGCAATAATAAATTCAGCCTGAGGGTATTTGCGTAAAAAATACGACAAGTTTGATTTACCCTCAACGCCGTATCCAGCAATCACAATTTTCATGCTAGAACAATTGCTCCAACTTATCGGAAAGTAACGCCAATTGCTCGCGCTCACCGCTTGTTACACCAGCAAGAACCCAGGTATTGGCGGCAAAAAATTCGCGCGCCGTGTCTATCATGCATTGACGGCTCACTCCCTGAATCATCTCTGGTACCTTGTCGTAATCTTTTACTACGTCGTCGGCAAAAAAACGATGAGTATAATAATTACTAATTTGCGCCACGGTTTGCGCACCCATTTGGTAGCGCCCTACAGCGTATGATTTTGCAGCAGCTAACTCTTCATCGGTAATTTTGTCATCAAGCACCCGACGCAGTTCACGTACCATAATTGCAAACAGTTCGTCAGATGTATCAAGATTAACTTGCCCACCAAAATCCCAGCTACTGTTGTTAAAGCCAATACTAGTGTCGCTAAACATTCCATAAGCCAAGCCTTTTTTACGTGCGGCGCCAAAAATTCGTGAACTCATAGTACCTGTTAAAATATGGTCAAGACACGCCATAGCGTCACCCTCGGTGTCGCTTAATTCGCGCGGAATCATCATCGACCAACCGAATGTTAAATTAGACGCTTCTTTGCGACGTATAAGCACTGGTCGTGACTTTTTATACTCGTCTGTTGGCACATTAAAACGCTCACCCGCTTCTAACTGCCAATCTTCTAACTGACGAACAATATCTTTACGTCGTTCACCAATTTTCCCCGCAATTACAAAACGCATATTTTTTAAGGTATGCGTGCGCGCGTGGTGCTCTTTAATATCTTTAAGTGTAACGTGAGGAATTACCTTAAGGCGCTGCGAATAAGTTAATATGTCTTCGCCTAGCGCCTGCTGTACTCGCGGCCATAACACGCGGTTGTGGTTATTAAGATATCCGGTTAGCTCACTTTTTACATTGCCTTTTTCGCTTGTTAGTTCGGTAGGACGAAATTTTGGTGTACAGATTGCCATTCGCTGTAAATCAAAAATTCTGTTCCATTCAAAGTCGGCGCAAATCGCTTCGTACACCATGGCAATATCAGAGGTATACGCATTATGATATGCACCATTTTTAGTAAATTCATGTTCATAATCATGCTCGTTTTTAAAATGCTCATTGGCACCAAATGCCATATGCTCCATAATGTGCGCCGCTTCATACACGTCGTTCGAACGAACATAACGATTTCCAGCCCGAAAATGAAACTGAAAACTCATTACACTTGCACCCGGCACATCAATTAATAAGCCGCTTGCACCGTTTTTTAATACCACCTTTTCTACTGAATGTTGCATATATTTTTAACTTTTTACTTTCTCCACCCGAACTTTTTATTACTTACGGTTCTTTTTCTTGTTCTGACGCTGAGCTTTCTTTTTCTTACGAGCATCATTTTTAGCTTTATTTACTTCATTAACTGTGGCGGCTTTTTTAACTTTCTTAAAATCATCATCGCGATTTTTTTCGCCAGATGTTACTTCGTTCACACCTTTTGAAGTTGACGCCTCAGCCATACGAGTTAATTCGGTGTCGTACTCGTCGTCATCGGCAGCCTTTACTACGGCGTCGCTCAAGTGAACAGTAAACACAGCCCTTAGCACTTCGTCGCGCAAATTCTCCTGCAAACTTTCAAATAACTTTTGCGATTCGCTTCGATATTCTACCAACGGATCTCGTTGACCTATGCTGCGCCAACCAATACCATCTCGAAGGTGCTGCATATTCTCAAGGTGGTGCATCCATAATTCATCAAGTACGGTCATATACACTTCGCGCTCAACCTTGTGCAGCATATCGTCGCCAAGTTCATCTTTTTTGGCCTGATACAACTTGTTAATTTCTTTAAGCGCCATTTCGTAGCGTTTTTTGTCGTTCTTTTCGCTACCAATCGCCGACAGTTTCTTTGAGCCGATAGTTAAGTAATCAAAGCTTTTTTCAAAATTTTTATTATTTTTAGCTGGCACAAGAGTAAGTGCTCGGGCTTTTTCACGAATAAGGCGATGGATTTCTGGCTCAATCGTATCACCCATTAAAATTTTGTGGCGCATAGTGTAGGTAACACGGCGATGACGATTAATCACGTTATCGTACTGCACCACTTGTTTACGCGAATCGTAATGGTAACCTTCTACACGCTTTTGAGCGGCTTCTAGCGTTTTTGATACGGCTGCATTTTGAATCGGCATATCTTCGTCCACTCCAAGTCGGTCAAGAATTGCCGCAATACGCTCGCCCTGAAAAATACGCATAAGATCATCTTCTGCCGAAACATAAAACTGTGTTTCACCCGGATCTCCCTGTCGCCCACCACGGCCGCGCAGCTGGTTATCAATACGGCGCGATTCATGTCGCTCCGAACCAATAACCACAAGACCGCCAATTTCGGCCACGCCTTCACCAAGCTTAATGTCGGTACCTCGACCAGCAATATTGGTCGCTAGTGTAATTGCACCTTTTTGCCCAGCCTTCTCAACAATTGCCGCTTCGCGCTCGTTATTTTTGGCGTTTAAAAGTTCGTATCCAATACCCTCTTTGTCAAGGTATGCGGCAATCATTTCATTTTTTACAATTGAGCCAGAACCAACCAACACCGGTCGTCCGGCAGCGTGGTGCTCTTTAATCGCCTGCGCAACTGCTTTAAGTTTTCCTTTTTCGGTTTTAAAAATGAGGTCTTGCTGATCTTTACGCTGCATGGGGCGGTTCGAAGGAATTTGCACTACATCAAGGCTATACACTTGCTGGAATTCTTCAGCTTCAGTGAAAGCCGTACCGGTCATACCGCTCAATTTATTATACAAACGGAAAAAGTTTTGGAACGAAATGGTTGCCAGCGTGCGACTCTCTTGCAGTACTGGCACGTTTTCCTTGGCTTCAATTGCTTGATGCAAGCCTTCGTTGTAGCGACGACCCTGCATTAATCGGCCGGTGTGCTCGTCTACAATAATTACTTCGCCGTCGTTTGTTACCACGTAATCTTTATCGCGCTTAAATACGATTTGCGCTTTAAGAGCCTGTTCAAGATGATACACCGAGCGAATATGCTCGGGGGTGTAGAGGTTTTTTATACCTAATAATTTTTGAATTTTCTCGGTACCTTCATCGGTAAGGGCGACACTTCGACGCTTTTCATCAAAAATGTAGTCTACAGGCTCTAGCTTGCCGGCAATTTTTGCAAACTGATAGTAGCTATCTGGATTTTCAGCAGCTGGGGCAGAAATAATCAGCGGTGTACGAGCTTCATCAATTAAAATCGAATCGACTTCATCGACGATAGCAAAGTTTAACTCGCGCTGACGAAGCATGGTCGCTTCACTCTCCATGTTGTCGCGCAAATAATCGAACCCAAATTCGTTATTAGTGCCGTAGGTAACGTCGGCCGCGTAAGCCTCTTTACGCGTGACCGGTCGAAGTTTACGCATCCGTGGGTCATCGTGGGCGTCATTATCGTAGTCTTTGTCAAAAATGTACGATGCATCTGCTACAATCACCCCTGTTGTCAGGCCTAAAAAGTCATATAACTCGCCCATCCAACCAGCGTCACGTTGCGCTAGGTAATCGTTTACCGTAACTACATGCACACCTTTTTCGCTTAGTGCATTAAGATATACGGGCAATGTTGCTACAAGAGTCTTACCTTCACCAGTTTTCATTTCGGCAATGTTTCCATCATGAAGCGCCATGCCACCCATTACTTGCACATCAAAGTGACGCATGCCAAGTACGCGCTGGCTTGCCTCACGGGCAACCGCAAATGCGTCACTAAGCACCGTGTCGAGCGTTTGTTTTTTATCCTTTTTTAGTCGATTTTTAAGCTCAGCTGTCTGCTTTTTTAGCTGCTCATCTGACATTTTGGCGTATGTATCGGCTAGGCCGTTTACAATGTCTGCTCGCTTGCGTAGTTTAGCAACTAACTTTTTTTGTGGATCCCCAAATACTTTTGAAAGTGCCTTTTGTCGGCTAACCATTCTATTTTACCCCTCACTTAACGGAAAATTCTCTGTCTACTGCCTCATAGTATACGCTGTTTAGGCCTACAAAAAAAGCCCCGTCGTTAGGTAAAACGGGGCTTTACGGCTAAAAAACACCTATGCGTCGCGACTATTTGCGCTCGCCAACCGTGTTGCGTTACGAACAAAATAGTTTCGCCTGCCTACGTGCGGTAAAAGCTGCTGTTTGTACTTTTTAAATTGTGTCTGCAACTTGGTCTCAATTGCATCAATTGCTGCGCGGGGATCATCGGCCGATTCTTTAGCTAGAATTGTCTTATCGGGTACGCTCATAATTGCCTCAACTTCAAAGAGTGCCTTATGGTCGTGAGTTACCGACTTAATTTTTACATCGGCCGTAGCAGTTTTGCGAGCGTGCCGAGGTAAAAACTTATCGAGCCGACCAATTTTTTTGGCAATATAATCGCCAAGCTCGTTAGGTACTTCATATTGTATTCCGGATATATCGAGAGAATGTATCATGCTCTGCTCCTCCTTAAATATGGTTGTACTTTTATTATAGCACTGTTCGGCCGCCAAGGTACGGTACAAGCGCAGCAGGCACTCGCACATTTCCCTTTTCGTCTTGCCCGTTTTCAATTATCGCAATCATTGCCCTGCCTAGCGCAAAGGCTGTAGCGTCATTTGTGTGTACCAGCTCTAACTCACCGTCCTCACGACGAACTCGGGTGTTAAGTCGACGAGATTGATAGTCGGTCATGTAATCGGCGGTGTGCGTTTCGCGGTACTTATTTTGCCCCGGTAGCCACGCCTCCATGTCTACACCGCGCGCGTTTGGCTTGCCAATATCTACCGAACATTTTTGTAGCACTTGGTACGGCACCTCTAGTTGCTGTAATAAATATTCTTGTATTGCCACAAAAAGCAAATGCTCGTCGCGACTGGTCTCGTGCGTAGAGAAACTCTCCATCTCAAGTTTATCGAATTGGTGCATGCGAAGAATACCTTCCATGTCTTTACCGTAAGTACCGGCTTCGCGGCGAAAACTTGTTGCATAACCTAAGTAACGAACCGGTAGTTCGCTTTCGTTAAAAATCTCGTTAGCGTGCATGCTTCCTAGCACATGTTCGGCACTACCCTGAAGCCATAAATCTTCGCCTTCAATTTTATAACGATCGTCTTGCGGCTCAAGTCGATCCATCGCATCGTAAAGATCAGTTCGAATCATAAGTGGTGGTAAAATAGGCGTAAACGGTTTTACACTCACCTCTAGGCCTGCCTCATCGGCAATTGATTTAATTACCCTCTCGTTCGATAAGGTCGTCATTACAAATTGCACAATAGCCATTTGAAGCAACACCAAATCGCCCTTAATGTAGGCAAATCGAGAGCCAGCAACCTTAGCGGCTCGCTCTTTGTCTAGCCAGCCACGAGCTTCGGCAATTTCATAATGATTCTTCGGCGCAAAAGTAAATTCTGTGGGTGTGCCGTACGTTTTAACCACTACGTTTTCTTCGTCACTTGCACCAAATGGCACGTCACTATCGGCCATATTTGGCACTGCTTTTAGCATAATTTCAAAATCAGCGTCAATCTGTTTTAAACGCGCCTCAAGCTCCATTAGTTGCTCTTTAATAGCCTTCCCCTCGACAATTAACTCGGCAGGAGGCACGCCGCCACCTTTCATACGCGAAGATATATCGTTTCGCTGCGCTCGCAGTGTTTCAACTTGCCCTAAAAGCTCACGACGCGACGAGTCAAGACTAAGTAGCTGACTAATCGACACCTTGTATCCTTTGTTGGTGGCATTTTGCTGTACTAGTTCTGGATTCTCACGGATAAAACGTATATCTAACATGCTATACATTGTAGCACTTTTTACGCAAGCGGCAGAACGGATAAAAAATTACTCGTAGAAATAGCCGCCCTGCACCCAAGCTGGACCAGGGCTTTCGGTTTGCCAGTTACGACCTGAGCAACTAAAGCCGGGACTTTGTGGATGTGGCTGGCCAGCAGGTATTGACTCCATGCGAACAATTCGCAAAATATAATACGGACCACGGGTTACATCACAGCCTGAAAGTCCCGCGCTATATACATAATACTCATAACGATACGTGGTGTCGTTTATTGGATCGACCGGTAATGAACGGAGATTAGACGTAGTACCTACGAGATTTTGAATATAGCTTGTAGGGTATTCATTGCTTCGAGCCCAACTAGACGAGCCAGTTGCCCGCTGCGGAATAGTATCCGAACGAAGAATAAACGTATCGAGTGCTTTTTGCAGCGTCGCCATATCTTGAACGCGGCGCGAATCACGCGCATCACCCTGAGTATTGCTAAACGTTGCAATTGTAATGGCCGCCAAAATAGCAATAACTGCAATTACCACTACAAGCTCAACTACAGTAAAACCACTGTTTTTTGATTGAGCAAATGCTCGGCACGCTCGAGAAAATATAACCATATAAAAAGTATACGCCTGCCATAAGCGAGATGGCAAGCGTATTAGTAGTTGTTTGTTATTATTCGGTACGCAGCGCCTCAATTGGATCAAGCTTTGCCGCTTTACGACTTGGAAAGTAACCGGCCGCAATAGCAATAAGAATAAGACACGCTAGTAGTACAAGTGCATGCCATGGCACAAACGCTAGCAGATAATTACCCTCACCGAGCTCAAGTGTCTTGTTAATAAACGGATTTAGTAACGCCGTTGCAAGTGCCGCAAGGCCAATGCCTATCACGCCACCCAAAAAGCCAATCCAGGCAGCCTCGTAGCGAAACAGTCGCGAAACATCTCGTCCACGCATACCAAGTGCCTTCATTAAACCAATTTGCGATGTGCGCTCTAACACCGAAATATACTGAGTGTTAATTATGCCAAATAGACTAGCAAGCAGCGCAAGAATACCAAATCCAGCAACAATATATTGCAGTACATTTACAATTGTAAATATGAGCGATTGTAAATCTTCAGCCGTTTGAGCAGAAAAACCTTCAGACTCTAATTCAGCTTTAACCTTTGCCGGATCGTACCCTTCGGCTGCCTTAGCGGTAACGCCAAGGTATTTTTGGTAAGAATCGGTGCCTTCAGTTGTAAATTCGGCAATCTCTTTAGCTGTTTCGGCCGACACACTAGCAGCCGTGGTTGCCGTAAAGCTTGTAGACGACTGCTTTGTAACCGCCACTACACTTGTGGTAATAGTGCGTGTTTCACCTTGCGCTCGTCGGGCCAACCCTTCAACCCCTTCGGTCGCAATTACTTCGCGAGCCTCGGCTTCACCTAGAGTACTAGACGGCTGCACAATGGTTAACCGCACTTCGTTCCCTATTAACTCTTCTGGCGATACGCCAAGGGTTGTTGCAAACCCTTCGGGCAAGACGATTTCATCTGCCGCAATCGAGGTGCCTTTTTCGGGTAACTTTCCGGCAGCAACTTCACTAATTACATCGGGATTATAGGCTGCTACTTCAGCCGAATAACGTGTATCGCTCTGCGAAAACTCAATTGAGCGCACTGATAGCTGATAGGTTGGCGTAACGTCAGTTAAATCATCACGAGCTGCCAATCCATCTATCGCCTCTTGGTTCATTAACTTTAGTGAACGACCGCCTTGCTCGGAAACGTCAGCATCATACTCTCGCAATCCTGTACTTGCCGTACCACCAGATTCAAACAGCGAATCATCTTGCACTATAAACAGCGCCTGCGGATCAACATTAGATTGAATAAGATTATTTGAGTAATTTCGCGTCCCCTCTCCAGCCGCTAAACTCATCATAATTGTAAACGCACCAACTGCAATTGCTAAACTCGTTAATAGTGTGCGAGCTTTTGCCTGCTTAAGGCTACGTCCAGCGCGCCGTAAAGTATCAGCAATTTTCATATTAAATCTTTCCTTTCGCTGTGGTGTTATCACGAATTTCTTGCACGCGACCATCACGTATAATAATCTGCATGTCACATTTTTCAGCTAATTCGGGGTCGTGGGTTACAACAATTAACGTCGCATTTTTGTCTCTGTTGTAGCTAAAAAGCAAATCTTCAATTATGCCGCCCGTGGTAGTGTCTAAATTACCAGTTGGCTCGTCGGCAAAAAGGATTTTGGGATTATTAACGATCGCTCGAGCAATAGCAAGACGCTGTTTTTGTCCGCCAGAGAGGTCTTTGGCTTTTGATTTAGCCTTTTCTCCAAGCTCAACCGAGTTGAGCGCGTGCATAATTAACTCTTTTCGTTTACTTGCCGGCACTTCAGCAATTTCTAGCGGCATGCCAACGTTGTCGTAACACGATTCTTTACCCTGCACAAAAAAACTTTGAAAAATAAAACTCATTTGGCGCGACCGAAAAGCATCAATTTCTTTTTGTTTTTTAGCAAAAATATTTTCACCGTTAATACGTATTTCACCGCTCGTTACGCTGTCAAGCCCACTCATAATGTGCATAAGTGTCGATTTACCAGAACCAGATTTGCCTAAAATTGCCACACTAACGCCATCAGGAATTTCAAAACTTACATCGTCGAGCGCCACAAAAGCGCCTTCACCGCGACCATACGTTTTGGTAACGTTTCTTACTTCAATCATACTTTTCTCCCTCTATGTATTTATTATAGCTTAAATGTAAGCAGTTTAATCAGTCTCGCTACGTTCTAGGCGTCAGGCAAAACTAGGGCTGTACAACACCAAGCAGCAGCAACACCGCTAATCCACCGCCAGTAATAAATCGGTACCAAATAAAGACCGAAAAACTGTGCCGTGCAACAAATTTAAGCAACCAATCAATACAAAGATATCCTACTACAAACGATGTTACGGTAGCAATAATCGTTGCTGTCCAGCCTACGCCGGCGCCAACTGCCTCGTAGTGGCTGTACGTTTGAAGAGCGCCCGCACCAAGCAGCGCCGGAATTCCCAAGAAAAAAGACAGCCGCGTTACCGTTACGCGATCAAACCCTTGCAAAAGTCCAACTGTGGTTGTAGCTCCCGATCGCGACACCCCCGGAATGAGCGAGAATGCCTGAATTGTGCCGTTTATGATTGCATCTTTCAGCGTTAAATCTTTTTCGGTGCGGTTTTTCGCCCCATATTTATCGCCGTACCACATTACCACGGTAAAGATTAGTAATCCTGCCACCACCCACCAAAGGTTTCGAAACACCGTTTCTACCTGATCTTTAAACAAGAGTCCGGCAATTACAATCGGTAGCGAGCCAATTATTACCGCCCAACCAAATTTATAATCAAATGTCCGCTGATCTTTGTTAAACAGACCACGCAGCCACGCCGTTGCAATTCTCGTAATGTCATCACGAAAGTATATTACAGCCGCCAAAATTGCCCCCACCTGAATGATAGCCGTAAACGCCGTCACGCTTGGGTCACTTACCTCGTAACCAAAAAAACTTGCCGCTACACTAATGTGCGCCGTGCTCGAAACCGGAAGAAACTCTGTAATTCCCTCTACAATGCCAATAATTATCGCGTGCCACCACTGCATAAGTTTCTCCTATTTACCATTCTTCATTATACCGACGTTTATTTTTACGACCACCAGATTTATTTGAGCGGTTGTATTTTTTTTGGTGAGTTTTACCTTTTTGATAAAATTTTCGGCGGTTTGGATGACCACGTGAATCTCCGTCCCGATTCGATCGTTGATTACCACGAATAAGTAACCCGATAGCCTCGCGTTGATCTCGGCTGAGTTCATCGGCACTTGAGGCGCGACCGACAATTTCGGCTACCTCGCGGTGCACTTCACCAAAGCGTCGGCTCTTACCCTTGCGCCCTGCGCCAGTAAACGAAAGCTGCATTCTATCAAACACCCACGCCGCATAAGCGTTAACAAACTTTTGATGATAACCCTTTTCGCTAGCATCAACTCGCTCGCCACTAATTTCTACTTTTTGGCCGTGCCAAGAGAGCGAATGGGCTTTTCGTAATTCGCGTGAACGAGAGTCGTAATAGTAATTACCAGGGTTAATTTGAAAAGATTTTGGCGCCAGTTCTTTTAGCCAGTGTGGTCTTACCTTGGTTGCTGACTGCACTAGGTGTAATGTTTCGCGACCACCACTAGGGAGCGGGATCTCGAGATCGAATGGCTCGCCCACCACTAATCGCGGGTCTTTAAGTACCGTGCTACTTGATAACTGTCGCCGCTCCCTAGTGTGGAGTTGTACAGCCTCACCTTTGTAGTTCACCTGCCACACATGCCGTAGCTGCCCCGCCACCAGCGCTTTTAATAATCCTTCGCGTTCATTACCTTGGGGCAGCGGAATCGGATCACTCATCTCAAGACCAAGATCGTGCGCTAAGCGTTTAAATGTCTCTTGAGCTTTTGGCATATTTTTACTAATAATTCCCAGCTCCTCCCACATAGTGTCGGGGATTTCTTGCGCCGCACAATACACTTCGTACTGAGCTAAAAGGTCGGAATCGGTCTCGCGGGTTAAACGACGCCACTCTCGAAATTTTGTTCCACCTTTTATTACACCACCAACTTCAGCCACAGCAATTACGCCAGCCAAGCAAATTTGTGTTTCGCGCAATAATTTTTTACCTTCAACCAACATGCGGCCATATTGCGATTCAACAGGAAACACCTCCATCTGCCGCCCTACATCAGTTATTTGACCGTCTGCCGTAAGCGCACCAAGGGCAATAAGCGTTCGCTTAGCGTGCTTTATGGCTTTGCGGCTCGGATCGTGATAAAAATCAAGATCTTCAATATTAAGCCCAATTGCCGCAAGACGAAGCGCCAATCTATCAAGATGAGTGCGCAGAATTTCTGGAATTGGATACTCATTTCGATCATCAAAATTAGCGCATTCGTAAGTACCATACGGTGCTAAAATATATTCGCCCTTTTTAGTTCGTCCGGCTCGTCCGGCGCGCTGCAAACAATCAGCCTGTGATATTTGTGCCAAAAACAAGCCTTCCACGCCAGATCGCACCTCGCTGCGCCGCTCTAATCCTGAATCTATTACTAAATCAATATCGTCAATTGTAACGCTAGTTTGAGCAATATTAGTAGAAAGAATAATCTTACCGTGTTCGTACGATTCAAATGCCGCCTGCTGCATCGAGGCTTCAAGTTGGGAATGTAGCGGTATTAGCGGTATATTGCGTGCAGCTGCCTCGCCCTTAAGTGCAAATATAGCATCTTCGATTTCGGCTTTCCCTGGCAAAAACACCAGTACATTGTGCGGCCGGTCGCTCGCAATAACCTCTTGCAATTCTGCTAGCACACTTCGGCCTCGTCGCTTTTTAACTTCAAATGTTCTTCCCGGAACCTCTAAAATAGCGTTCGTACCAAAATATTCACCTAAGCGGTGCGCCTCAATCGTGGCGCTCATAATAACAACTTTAAAATCAGCCGATTCGCGGCAGCGTTTTTTAGCCCACGCCACTAACACTTCCATATTTTCGTTCCACTCATGCACTTCATCAAGCACCAAGATTTGGCGTTCTTTAGCGCCAAACCCCACTAGTTCACGTACAAGCTGCAGGCCATCGGTACAATATAAAATGTGAGATTCGCCGCTGTCATCACGCTCGTGCGCTGTTCGATACCCAATACAATTTTCTGCTTCGCGCTCGCCATGGCGTTCCGCCCATTCTTCGCGAACTCGCCGAGTGAGGTTTCGTGCCGCTAAAATTCTTGGCTGCGTAACTATAACTTTTTCGTAACCAGCTTCGGCTAAATACTGCGGCACTTGAGTACTTTTTCCGGCACCAGTTTCAGCCGTGATAATTACAACTTGATTATTATGCACCGATTGTACAATTTCGTCATAAAAATTTCGTACTGGTAAATCGTGATAGTCGGCGGTATTCATTAGCACTATTGTAACAGACCACCGCCCTCATTATAACTAACAAAAAACTGTCTGCCCTTGTACAAAAGCAGACAGTTTAATAAAAGACTTCAGCTAACTAACTGCGGGTTGCCGATTGCACGTGAGCAATAAATGTGTCCACGTAATTTTTAATAGCCTCATCTGTACCTTCATTTGGCTGTCCAGATTCGTCAAAAGATGCCGGCGCATTAACATAAAGTTCAGGCTGACCTAACAGAGCCGTATTTAGGTATACCATAACACTGCGAAGTTGCGCCTGTGCCTGTGTGGTGCCAGTTGGAGCAATTGAAGCACCAACAATGCCAGCCGGTTTACCATCAAACGAGTTTTGACCCCAAGGCCGCGAAGCCCAGTCGAGGGCATTTTTTAATACGCCCGGAAAACTACGGTTATACTCCGGCGTAACAACTAGTACGCCATCGGCTAACTCTACAAGCTCTTTAAGTTTTGTAGCTTCGGCCGGGAAAGCCGCCGCTTCAACATCTTGATTAAAGAGTGGTAAGTTAAGATCGGCATATATAAACTCCACCCCCTCTGGCGCATGCGCCTCCATAGCGCGAGCTAACATTTTATTCACAGATTTTTCTTGTAAACTACCTACAAGTACGGCGATCTTCATCTTTTTTTCTCCTTTACTAATTGCTCCTTTAATTGTAGCAATTTAATCCGCCTATGTCTAGCACTCTACACCCTAGAGTGCTAATTATTCAGTGCTTTTTTTGTAAAGTTCTGGATAGAGAGCCTTCGTAGTTTCATCAGTCTCGCTTCTAAGGTGCGGAAACGGAACTCCCTCGCGCGCTGTTACCCCTTCAAGACTCCAAAAAACACGCTCCGAATAACCAAGCCCGCAAGCTGGTGGCATACCGTACTCAAGCGCCTCTACATAATCAATGTCCATCATCTGCGCTTCCTCATCACCACTATCGCGCAGCGCCTGCTGTGCCATAAAGCGCTCATATTGATCAATCGGGTCATTAAGCTCTGAAAACGCCTTACACATTTCGCTGCCGCCAAACACTAGGTTAAACTGCTCGGTAAGTGCCGGATTATTAGGTTGCACCTTGGCAAGTGGCTGCATAAAAGTTGGAATATCAATAAGGAACACTGGTCCGGTAATAGTTGTGCGGTATTTTTTCCACAGTTTATCTAGGCTACGAATGCGATTATCCTGCTGTTCAACTTCTAACCCGTGCTGCCGTAATTGTGCCGCAATCTCGTTCATTGACGATTCAAACACATCAATTCCGTATTCGGTTTGTAGCACGTTAACAAAGCTAATTCGCTTAAAATGCTCGCCGTCTTGGCCAAAATCAAGTTTTTCACCGCTTGCAAGCGTAAACGTACGCGTACCCCATGTAGTATCAACCACGTAACGAATCATCCGCTCGGTAAGCTCCATACCCATTTCCCAATCGGCATACGCCCAGTACCATTCCATGGCGTTATGTTCTGGCAAGTGTTCGTCGCTATAGTTTTCGTTCCTAAAGCGCGGACCAATATCGAATACTTTTTCAAAACCAGCTACTAACAGTCGCTTAAGGGGTAATTCATGCGAAATGCGCAAATAAAATTGCTGATCAAGTGCATCCATATGTGTAATAAATGGCGTCGCATCGGCTCCACCGGCTGTAGCTTCAAGCACGGTGTTATTAATTTCAGTAAAACCCTCTTGGGTTAAAAAGTCGCGAGTAGACTGCCAAAATTTGCTCCGACGCAAAAAACGTTCGCGCACCTCTAGATTAACGTTCATGTCAACATAACGCCGTCTAAAACGCTCTTCTTTGTTATCAAGTTCCGTCGGCAGCGGCCGTAAAGATTTTGTAAGCAATCTAAGCGACGATACAGCGAGCGATTTCTCGCCAGTTTTAGTGCGCGCAACCGTGCCGTGCGCCTCTACAAAGTCGCCAGTATCAAGCAGGTTAAGCGATTTCATTCCCACAATATTATCATTTGGCGTAGTCTCTTGTACGTCTGGTGCGTGTAAGAATAGTTGAATACTGCCGCTCATGTCACGAATTACAACAAAGGCAAGCTTGCCAAATTTGCGAATACTTGTAATGCGCCCAACTAGCGTCGCGCCCGCACCTTCTCGTGCATCAAAGTTATTTACAATGTCTACAATACTTGCCGTGCGAGTGGCAGTTGAAGGGTATGGATAGAAACCTAACTCTTTAAGTTCAGCTAGTTTTCTGAGTCGTTCGTTTCGGTAATCCGAAAGAGTTGCCATGCGCGCCTTTCGCTATTTATTGCTAGTTTATTGATTCAATTGTGTAAACGGTATCGCCCTTAGGGGTTACTACGGTAGCAGTTTCGCCAACTTTTTTACCTAAAATCGCCTCGCCAATTGGTGATTCGTCGCTAATTTTACCTTCCATCGGATCAGCTTCTACCGGCCCAACAACGGTGTATGTGTAGCGCTTTTTACCGGCACTCAACTCTACCTTAACGCCAAGCGTAACCTTGTTCGAGCTACCAGCCTTAATAATTTCTGCATTCTGCAAAATGTCTTCAATTTCAGCAATTCGTGTTTCAACAAGACCCTGCTCTTCACGGGCTGTGTCGTATTCGGCGTTTTCAGAAAGATCGCCAAAATCTCGAGCTGCGGCAATTTTTTCTGCAATCTCACCTCGGCTCGCCTTAAGTGTTTCAAGCTCCTGCTGAAGCTCGCTTCGTCCCTCTTCTGTAATTTGATATGCTTTTTTCATACTTTATATTCCTTATTTCATAAATAAAATGCCTATACGCCAGTTTTCATAGTGTAGAGGCATTTGATGTTGCTACTTTTTGTCGGTTTACTCACCTTGTAGACGCGCTACCGTAGTTTATTTTTCCAGTGTAGCAAGCAGTTCGTCTTGCGTCAATATCCCTAGCTCGCCGCTAGCACGCCCTACGAGCTCAACACTGCCGCTTCCTATTCGGTCGCTCACTGTTACCCGATACGGAATCCCCATCAATTCGCTATCGGCAAACTTTTTACCCGGCCGCTCGTTACGATCATCGTATATCACTTCAATGCCCTTAGCTGTAAGCGTCTGGTACAATTTCTCTGCTTCGGCCTTAGATTCTTCACCGCCAATTTGCACTAGGTACACCTGTGCTGGTGCAATATTTTCTGGCCACACTAACCCTTTATCGTCTGCAAAATGTTCAGCAATCAACCCCATTACCCGACTTGGACCAATGCCATAACTACCCATAATTACTTTTTGTGCTACGCCATTTTCGTCGGTAAAGTTTAAATCAAGTGCGTCGGAAAACTTTGTACCAAGTGTAAAGATATTTCCTACCTCTACGGCTGTTTTCTCTACCAATTCGTCTCGACTCACCCCTAAATCAGCCAACACCTCATCGGTATATACCTCTTCGTTAATGGCGATTTTTTTGCCTTCGTGCACATAAATTTTATCTTCACCAACAGAGCTCAATGTCTGAAATTCGTGTGAATATTTTGCAAAACTTCCACCGCCAGCAAATGTTTTATAGGTTAGTTCGCCCAACCCTAGCCGAGAATAAATTTTGTCATAAGCCCCAGCCACTCTTTCATAAAACTCATCGTGCTCGGCTTGAGTGCGACTAAAGCTATAGAGATCTTTCATCCAAAACTCACGTCCGCGCATAAGGCCGCTTTTAGAGCGAAGTTCGTTGCGAAACTTAATTTGAAACTGGTATGGATAAATAGGTAGATCTTTGTAGCTAGATATATAATTCTTCATTAAGCGCGTCATTGGCTCTTCATGCGTTGGCGCAAGCCCCAGTTCGCTGCCACTTGCCAGCTTCGTCTTAAACCACACGTCCATTACCTCGTCGCTCCAGCGACCACTTGCTTGCCATACATCACTTTGCTGCAGTGCAGTGAGACTCACCTCTTGGCCGCCAATTTCGTTCATTTCTTCGCGAATAATTTGCACAATATTATCAAGAACTCGCTTACCTAACGGCAGATAACTATATACGCCAGCCATTTCTTTATGAATAAAGCCAGCCTGAATAAGCAATTGAGCATTTTTTGCGACCTCGTCGCCTGGTGTAGTTTTACTTGTCTTGGTAAATAAGTGTGATAGTCGCATATTGGTTTCTATTGTACTCGGACGGCGATTTTTTTACTAGCCGCCGATCATCATTGGGCTTACAAACAAAATAAAGAAGGCTATGCCGTTTTTTGTCATGTGCATAAGTATTGGAATCCATAAGCTATTGGTTTTTTCCCTAAACACGCACATTACCATACTGAGCGCAAAGGTATCGAGTGCTACATTCCATTGGCCGTGCAACAATCCAAACACGGCACTTACCACAAGTGCTACCGGCCAAAAAGACAGGTAGCGACGCAGCTTAGCAAATAGATAACCACGAAAAATTAACTCTTCGGCAATTGGCGCAATAATAACGAGCGCTATAAAGCCAATCAGCATATCAGTTCGACCACTCAATGCCTCAAACGGTAAAGTTTGCTGCTGAGAAATATCAAACCCTGGCACCGACAGTGACACTAGCGCAATAAGCACTGTAGTTAGAATAAAGTAAATAATAATCGCCGGCGGAGTGAGTAGAATATCGCGCCACTGCGGCAAGCCTGAAATGCCCATTTCTCGCCACGTTGTCGCATCGAGTCGCGATAGCTTAGGCCCACCAATTAACAGGGCCAGCGCCATAGAGTAAATGAGCGCCGCCAGCACCGTACTTGCAACCGTTTGATTACCGCTTAAAAATACCGGTAAAACACCAGCGCTATCAAGCGCCTGCTCTAGCCATACAACAACTAGGCTACTGGCAAGATACGCAACAACTGCCCAAATTACATACAATGCGCTACGACCTATGCGGTGTGCTATATTCTTGCGCCGGTTTTGTGCTTGGTTACCTTTCATTACAACAGCCTTCCTATATCACCAATTGTAACTAAAATTATCAATCCAAACAGGGCAAAAAATCCCACTGTTTGAATAATTTCTTCTCTATCTTTAGTAAGCGGTTTACGAGCCACTTTGAACGCAGCCATCGTAAACCATCGGCCACCATCAAGTGCTGGAATCGGCAGCGTGTTCATAACAGCTAGCGTTAAAGAGATAAGCGCAGTAAATGCCGCAAGTTCACGCAGTCCAGCTTCGCGCACCGACGGAAATAGTGTACCTAAAATACCTACAGGCCCAGCAACGCTATTGGCTACGCTATCAAGTTTTTCGTCTGCTTGAGTTTTTACAGACTCATCTGGCGATAACTTACCCACTAATCCAGAGGCTAAATTGCCAATCATCACCCCAATTCCCTTCACGGTCTCGATTGTTAACTGACCAGTTGTTGCTAATCCCACCAGCGGCGCACTATACGTACTATAAATGTATTCGCGCTGCGGCTGCAAAACTACACCTACATAGGGCGCCCCGTTCTCGGGATTCGCTTCAATCTGTACATTAACTGATTTTTGTTCAACTCCTTCTGCCTGATAGGTAACGCGTACCGTATCATCGCTAGAATTTTTTACAGCCCTAATAAATTTTTCTGGTGAATTAACAGGTTGTCCGTCTATCTCTAGCACCTCGCTACCAAGCGTTAGTCCGGCGCGTTCGGCTGGTGAATTATCAACCACGCCGGCAACTCTCATTGGTGCAGTTTCAATTCGGTTGTCAAACGGAAGCACCACCTGATTTGGCAGCAACTTTGGCAAACCAAATAGCGCCAGTACGCTAAATAATATGGCGGCAGTCAGCCAGTTAATTGCTACTCCTGCCAGTAAAATACGGGTTTTTTGCCAAAAACTTGCCGCACCGTAATCACCTGGTTTCGAAGCCGCATCGTGTTCGCCCTGCATACGCACAAAACCACCTAGCGGTAACCAGTTAAGTGTAAGTTCTATACCATTTTTAAGCTTTTTACCCCACGCCTTTGGCGGAAAACCAATTCCAAATTCTTCAACAACCACCCCGTTACGCCGAGCTACAATTGCATGACCAAGCTCGTGAAGCACCACAAGTGCTACCAGCAATATAAGTCCAATTATTATTCCAATTATCGTTTCCACTGTCTATTCTCCAAATCGTCGAGTTCGTTTTGCAAATTCATCAAGGCACATTTCAACGTCACTGTCTGTCATGTCGGGCCAGTATTTTTCTAAAAATAAAAGTTCGCTATAGGCAGAACGCCATAGCATAAAGTTACTTAAACGAGATTCACCACTGGTGCGCACAATCATATCAACCGGTGGCACATCAGGCGCGTATACGTAATTGTCGATAAGTGCGGGTGTTATGGCGTCGGCCGCTACACTATCGTGAAGCATTTTTTTAAATGCATCGACAAGTTCTTGTTTGCCGCCGTAATTAAAACAGATTACAAACACCTTGTCGTTAAAATGCGCTGTCTTTTGCTCTAACGTTCGCATTTTACCTTGCAAAGCTTCACTAATTTGCTCACGCGCACCGGCAAACCTAATTTGCACTTCACCAAGCTTATCAAGATCTTTTGTAAGCGCGCGCATAAACAAACTTAATATTTTATTCACTTCGTTTTCTGATCGCTGCCAATTTTCAGTACTAAACACATAGGCCGAAACATATTTTACGCCCCGAGAGAAAGTCGATTTCACAATCGACTCTAATACTTCGTAACCGCGCTGATGGCCTTCGTATGCTTGAAGACCCTGTTTTTTTGCCCAGCGGCGATTTCCATCAACAATATAACCGATATGCGCCGGCACGCCAGATGAATTCACCATATTATACAGTCAGAATGTCTTTCTCTTTTGTTTTAAATGCGGCGTCAATTAAAGCGCTCATTTCACTCATTAGCCCGTCAATTTCTTTTTCAATCAATTTTATGTCGTCTTCAGAAAGTTCTTTGTTATCTTTTGCTCGTTTAGCATCTTTTAGTGCATCTTGACGAACATTACGCAGAGCAATTCGAGCCTCTTCTACCTTTTCGCCGGCTTGTTTTACCATTTGTTTACGTCGCTCTTCGGTAAGAGCCGGAACAGGCACGCGTACAATGCGACCGTCATCACTTGGATTAAAATCTTGGCCGCGACTTTCGCGAATAGCGGCCGAAATTACCGCCACCATGCTTGGGTCGAAAGGTGTAACCGTAATAAGCTGAGCCTCTGGAGCGTTAACGTTAGCAACTTGGTTAAGCGGCATTTTTGTGCCATACGCCTCAACCTCAATGCCATCAAGCATACCCGCATGCGCACGACCGGTACGAACTTTTTTCAACTCTTCTTCAAAATGCGCCACGGCCTTTTTCATCTTATCTTCATATTGCGCTGTATCAAACATAAATCCTCGTTTCCTATCTTTACTCTTAGTATAGCAAAAATATAACCCCGCACGAATGGCTTTCGTACGGGGGCATTGAGGGTTTCGGTCTCAATGACTAACGGTAGCGCACCTAGACTCTATCTAGATAAACGGCGCCATGTACGCAGCTCAGCTGCTGGACTTGCCGCCACCCCCCTTGTCCGAACCCTGGTTCGGGCTCTTGTCGGAGTCCGAACTGCTCTTGGGCTGGGGACGGAGGGAGTGCTTGCCGTAATACATTTTGAATGCCATGATGACCTACTCTCTTGCTCCATATAACGTAGCGAGGCACGGGTGTATCTCTAGGTAACTACAAATTATATGTAAAGAATATTAAAGCATATTAGGTATAATAATGCAAGGCTAATTTACCCAAGTTGCCCAGTTTTCATTCCATACGCCATTGTGCTGAGGATTTGTTGTTGATAGCCCGATTTGACTACAAATATCATACCCACCTTGGTTTGCCGGCGTTGCAGAAAGTCCACCGCTAGACATATATTTAAAATGGTTTCCCGATTTTGATTTTGCATAAATAAGGTATTCATCGGTTGTGGCATTAACGCAGTAGCGAGCGCTACGTTGCTGCACGTCACGCCCATGAGCATCACGGCTAAACTTTATCCCCATATCGGCCGCCAGGGTTGCTGGGTACAAGCCATGCACCGCCTTATACTGAGAAACAATTCCGTGAAAATTACGCAAATCACTCTGCACCGCCGTGTCGTTAGCCCTATTTTGAATGCCGTTATAGGCAACAATTGTAACGGCCGCTAAAATTGCAATTACCACAATTACAACAAGCAGCTCAACAATTGTAAAACCAGCGTTCGTTTGTTTTTTCATATCTTTTAAATATTACCATAAGCGCAATTTCAGTACAAAAAAATAACCCCAGATTTTTCTGAGGTTATTTTTGTAAGCTAACGCGATTTTTATTCGCTTACACCTAGCTCAATACGCTTAAACTGGCCAACTACAATGTTTTCGCCAAGTTTTGCAATGTTTTCTTTTACGTGCTGTTCAACAGTCTTTTTGTCGTCAAGAATATACGCCTGGCTCATAAGCACTTGCTCAGCAAAATGCTTTTTAACCTGACCTTCAACAATCTTTTCAGCAATTTCAGCTGGCTTGCCTTCATTCTTAACACGCTCTAACGCTTCTTCTTTTACGCGGTTGTATTCGTCGGCGGGAATATCGCCTTCTGATACATAGCGTGGGCTCATGGCAGCAACCTGCATAGAAAGCTCATGAGCTAGCTGCTTAAAGTCGTCAAGTCGTGCCACAAAATCGGTTTCGCAGTTTAGCTCTAACACCACACCAATGCGACCACCGTGTACGTAGCTGTCAATTACACCTTCGCGGGCTTCACGGTCGCCTTTTTTCTCGGCACGCGTAAGACCTTTTTTGCGCATTTCTTCTAGCGCTTTGTCAAAATCACCGTCGGCTTCTACTAGGGCTTTCTTAGCATCAGTCAGGCCAACACCAGTTAGCTCTTTAAGTTTTTTAATGTCGTCTACAGAAATCGCCATAATCTCTACTTCTCCTCTTTGTTAGCGCCATCACTAATTGCTGCCGAAACATAATCAAGAATAAGACTAATACCCTTAATTGCATCGTCGTTAGCCGGAATAACATAGTCAATACCGTCGGGGTTAGCGTTGGTATCAACTAGGCCAATTACCGGCACGCCAAGGGTGCGAGCTTCGCGAACCGCGTTGGCGTCGCTAATAACGTCGGTTACAAACACTGCACCCGGTTTTCCGTTAAGGTCTTTAATACCGCTGTATTTTTCGTTAAGCGCATCAATCTCTTCTTGGAAGCGCTGTACCTCTAGCTTGTTGTAACGCTTTTCAAGGTCGCCACTTTCCATACGCTTTTCAAGATCTTTTAGCTTTTTAATTTGCGATGAGATTGTTGCACGGTTTGTAAGCATACCGCCAATCCAGCGCTCGGTTACATATGGCTGAGAGGCCGCTTCGGCCTTTGCTTTTACTACGTCTTTTGCTTGCTTTTTTGTACCAACAAACAAAACTTTTTTTCCGCTTGCTGCCACACTTTCAATAAAAGGAAGTGCAAGTTCAAGGCCTTCGACGGTTTTTGTCAGATCGATGATGTGCGAATCTTGTCTTTTAGAGTGAATGTACGCTGCCATTTTAGGGTGCCAACGGCTCGTTTTGTGTCCAAAATGAACACCAGCTTCGAGCAGAGCTTTAATATCAACCTTTACGGCCATGATATTTCTCCTTAGTTCCTTGCAAGCCACATCTTAATGTAAGAAGAATAAGTGGCAAGCTGTGTCGTTAATTTAATTACTAGGGTAGTTTAGCACAAAAAGTGTCCGTATCGCAAGAGCGTACGCCACTAGCAAGCCGCTTACCAGTTTGCGGCACCCAGTGACCAGTACCCCCAGCCACGAAACTGCGGGCTTCCAGCCGTCCATCTATTAGGATCTTGCAACTCTGTTTTTGTAGAAACAAAATCATACTCATATTTTGGGACCGCCTGCCCATTTGCTGCCAAACGAATAAGTTTATACTCTCGCCCATTCGAACGGTAAAGGATTGTATTATACCAAGTGCTAGTTTTATCGCCGTACTCTACATCGGTTGGCATTTTTAAGTACGGTGTCAGCTCTGGTACAAAATTAGTACCATCACGAGCCAAACGACTCCATGTATCGCTACCGTTACCACTCGGTGGATAACTGCCGTTTTTGGCATAGTATTGCTTTACGGCTAAGTTAATAAGGCGCAAATTTGCATCAGTTTGGCTAGCGTAAGAACGATTTTTATACGCGTTATATCCCACTACCGAAATTAGCGCCAACACCACAATAACCGCCGCTACAACCATCAGTTCAACTATCGTAAACCCCTTATTTGCTCGCTGGATTTTCATACCTTATAGTATGCCACACTGCTTACGCTTTCGTCTAGCAAACCAGCCTTTACCCTGCACCCAAAGCTTTGACAAGCCCGTCCCTATCTGATAGAATTACAAAGATATGAAAAGCAGTATACACCCACAAAACTACCGCCCAGTCGTATTTAGCGACGATGTGGCAGGTTTTGCGTTTCTGACCCAGAGTACCGCAGAAACCAACGACACAATCGAATGGGAAGATGGCAACACCTACCCGCTCGTTAAGGTACACATCTCTAGTGCGTCTCACCCGTTCTTTACTGGTGAAGAAAAGATTATCGACACCGAAGGTCGTGTTGATCGATTTAAGGCGCGATTTGCAAAAGCTGAAGAGCGCAAAGCTGCCCTTGCCAATAAAGCAAAAAAAGCTAACGCCAAAACCGCACGCAAAGCTGAATAGTACAGTTAAAAATTTCATAAAAATCCAACCATTAAATGGTTGGATTTTTCATTTTAGCCTCAAATATTTATAGCTGGCCTCTGTTTAAAACCGCCATTTTTTGCTACACTACTACATAGTATGCCAAAAATATCCCTCGATTTAGCCGCCCTGCAATCTGAATACGCCGAACTGTCGGCTTTTCTCGCCGATCCTAGCGCCTATTCTAACCCAGAATTTTCAACCAAAAACAAACGCTTCACCGAGCTTGAAACCCTAATTGCAACCGCCAAGCGTCGTCAGCAGCTACAGCAAAATATCGCCGAAGCCCGCGAACTTTCTGGTGGCAGCGATGAGTTAGCTGAGCTGGCCAAACAAGAGGTAGTAGACAGCGAAGCTGAACTTGAAAAGCTTGAAAACGATCTATTTATTATGCTGGCGCCAAAAGACCCAAACGACGATAAAAATATTATTGTGGAGATTAGAGCTGGTGCTGGTGGTGACGAAGCCAGTCTGTTTGCCGCTGAACTATATCGCATGTACTTACGCTACTGCGAAGCACATAGCTTAAAGACCGAAATTATTAGCGAAAGCGCCAACGATTCTGGCGGCTATAAAGAAGTTATTTTTGGTGTAAAGGGCGATAGTCCGTACGCACAACTTAAATTTGAATCAGGCGTCCACCGCGTGCAACGCGTACCGGCCACCGAAAGCCAAGGCCGCATTCACACCAGCACGGTTACGGTAGCGGTATTACCCGAAGCCGAAGAATCTGATATTGAGATTCATGCGAACGATTTAAAAATTGATGTGTACCGCGCCGGCGGCCACGGCGGACAATCGGTTAACACTACCGATTCAGCCGTGCGAATTACTCATCTTCCCACTGGCTTGGTGGTAACAAATCAAGACGAAAAATCGCAACTTAAGAACAAAGAAAAAGCCATGAGCGTACTGCGGGCTCGCTTGCTACAGCAAAAAATCGATGAAGAACAGGCGAAACTTACAGCCGAACGCCGCAGTCTTATTGGCTCGGGCGATCGCAGCGAGAAGATTCGTACTTATAATTTTCCTCAAGATCGTATTACCGACCACCGAATTGGCTTTTCTCGTAGCGGTATTCCACAGGCACTTAACGGTGCGATAGATGATATTTTTGAACATCTTGCGTCGTACGAACGCGAACTGGCCGCCGCCAATGCCAGCAGCTAATATTTCCGTTACTCTTGGTGGGTGGATTCGGGCGGCTGCCGCCACGCTGCGTACCAGTAAAATCTCTACTTCGCAGCTTGATGCTGAAATAATTTTGGCTCACACCCTAAATAAACCTCGTACTTATTTACATGCGCATTCAAACGATAAACTCCCTTTAACCTACGTTCCAGTCCTCGACGCCCGACTAACGTTGCGTAAAAATCGTGTACCACTTGCCTACATTACCGGCCACCGCGAGTTTTATGGTCGTCAATTTTTTGTGACGCCAGCCGTTTTAATCCCGCGCCCCGAAACCGAGACAATTATTGATTGGGTGAAAAAAGATGTCTACGCCAATTTTAATAAACGACGCATTCTTGACGTTGGCACCGGCAGTGGTGCTATAGGCATCAGCTTAAGCCTCGAATTGCCAAACGCGCACGTTGAGGTAACCGATATAAGTTCTTCGGCCTTAGCGGTAGCACAAAAAAATATCGCCAACCTTAAAGCACCGGTTGCCCGCGTGTTTGAAAGTGATCTTCTCTCTGCCCTATCGCAGACAGATACATACGATTATATTATCGCTAACCTGCCGTATGTAGATCAATCGTGGGAGCGTTCACCCGAAACAGCACACGAACCAAGTTTAGCTTTATTTGCACGTAGCGGCGGCCTAGAAATTATCTTTGCACTTATTTCTCAGGCTGATCGCCATCTCACTCCGCATGGTTTACTGCTTCTTGAAGCCGACCCCGTACAACATGCCGCAATAATAGCATTCGCCCAAACGTACGGGCTTAAAACCCTAGAGACTACCGATTATTTAGTAGTCCTACAGCGCAGTTAATATTACTCCGAATATTCCCCAAGAGTCACATTTGCACTACGCTCTTCGCCATCGCGAATATAGATAACACGAATTGTATCTCCCGGTCGCTGTTCACCAATCAGGCTGCTCACGCCGCCATCTTCACCTACTTCACTCTCGTTTATGCGAATAATAATGTCGCCATCTTGTATGCCGGCTTGGTCGGCTGCACCGCCAGCCTGTACCGCCGAGCCACTCTCGCTAAATACATAAGCGCCACTACGACGATCAAGATTATACTCTGCAACTACATCTGGCGTAATAGGCAAATAACTCACCCCAAGCACACCGCGCGACACTATACCGTCTTCTAGCACGCCAGCCATAATTCCCTTAGTACTATCAATTGGAATTGCAAATCCAATACCTTCGGCGTCTTCAGCAACGGCCGTATTAATGCCAATTACCTGCCCCGACGTATTAAGAAGTGGTCCACCAGAGTTACCAGGATTAATAGCAGCGTCAGTCTGCAAAAGATCGCTTAATGTCTCGACTGTGTTATTGCTGGCAAGCGCCTGCACTGGCCGGCCTTTACCAGAAATAATGCCGCTCGTGACGGTGTTTTGGTACTGCCCAAGCGAGTTGCCAATTGCAATAACGCGCTGACCAATCTCTACGGTAGATGAATCGCCGATTTTAGCTGTCGGCAAGCTATCGCGGGTGTTAATTTTTAGAAATGCAATGTCATTAAGTGGATCGGAGCCGACTACTTCAACATTTTCGTATTGAACGCCGTTATTACGTACTACTTGCACCCGTTCGGCACCCTCAATTACGTGCTTATTTGTAAGTACATAACCGTTTTCACTTATTATAATACCGGTTCCAGCCCCTTCAGAAACCGACACACCCATGCGTCCTAGCGCCGTTTGCTCAGTGGCAATCGATACTACGCTACCGGCGACCGAATCTGCAACCGACGATACGTCAACCTCTTCGTCGCTTAAGCGCGTATTACCGTCAAATTCGCTTGTAATGCTAGTAAGCGAACCACCTTCTTCTTGCAACCAACTTCCCACATAACCAGATGTTCCACCTATAAGCACCACTAGCAAAAATAATCCTAAGCGCTTTGCCCAACGCTTAGTTCGGCGTGGTGGACGAGACTGTTTTTCGTGTTTGTGCTGTAGAGTTGAATCTGGCGATGTTTGGTGTGTTGCTGTCATTGCATTTCTCCTACCCTCTCAAGCTTAAAAGCTCTTTATTTATTAAATAGTTGGCGAGTTAAAGAACACAAGAAGTACGGCCATAAGTGCGCCAATTGTTAGCGACGGCACTACTACCTCAGATGCTGTTAATTTACCGTCGCGCACAAATTGCAAATAAATGTATCCTGCTACAAAACTAAAGCCCAGCGCTAAAAGACTAGCTTGCGGCAACAAAATATTTTGCGTTATTGGTAACGAATATGCAAACGCCCAGTGATACGTAATCCAACCAAGTTGTGCCATAATTAATCCCCAACTTAAGGCGAAAAACGTAATATGACCTTCATGATTACTACCCATAATGTGGCGTGCCGAAGCGTATCCAATAAGCCACATACCAAACACGGTTACAAATACTGGCATTTGATAGGTAAAGGTATAAAGCGCAATTGTGCCAAACAAAATAGCCGTACAAGCCTGAATGTAAATCCAGCCGTTTGTAGAACGCGGCTTTACTCCTACTAACCAGCCAACATATAAAAGTCCGAGTAATAGCTGCATCCATAGCTCACTTGCCGCGGCAAAAATAAGCATAACAAGACTAATACTTACTATTATATCTACCAAGTTAGACTGAATATTAGCTGACCAATATCGCGGTCGAACTGCTAAAACGCGCCATTTACTGGCAATCACTAACACTAGGGCCAAAAGTGGCGAGCCCGAGATTATTACAATACTTAAAACTGCAACGGCTAATAATATATTTAAACCGTAATATAAAATCTCTGCATACGCCGGGCGTTTGCCACCCGAGCGACTTCGTAGTAACTCTATCATTACCTGCTAGTATACCAGTTACTGCGCTGACGTGCCAGCATCTGCTGCCGTGCCAATCACAATTACATACTCGGTATCCGAACTAACTACTACTGGCGGATCTTGATTGGTAACAACGTTCATTTTGTAACGGCTCTGTAGGCGCTTAAGTGTCTCTGGGGTTTCACGCTCGCTCATCATTTTGTACACCGTGTAGGTACCATAATTACCGTCTGGCGCATTATCAACCCCTAGAATTGACATGCCCTGACCCTCAAGTTCCTCGGCAAAGTCGCCAGCCACGCCGTTTACATCGCTACCATTCAACACTACAACCCGTGCTGCCTCTCTTGTAACCGCGTCAGCATTTACAGTTCGATTGATGTATCTCGCAATGCTCGCATAACTGTAGAGACCGTCTATCGGACGAACAATACTTTGTCCGGCGTACTGGGCAGTTGTAAGTACTGGGCTTTCCTCATTAACCAGTGAAACAGATTGAATATTGGCCGTATCAATGCTTTGCGCTACTTTCATAAGTGTACGCACTTCAGAAGTTTTAAAATTAGTACGCAAATTATCACCCATGGCATCTATCAAACCGGTTACCTTGCCAACATTCGTAAGTGTACCAGCACTGAGCGCTTTATCCCGTAGCGCCAATATAACCTTTTGCTGATTTTGCTCACGGTCAAAGTTTCCGCCAGACAAACCATAACCGCCCGAAGCATTTCTAGCTCGAGCAAACGCTAGGGCGCGCTCGCCGTCCATCTGAGCTACTTCGTTTTGATCGTAGCGCACATAGTAACATTCATAATTACACTTCCAGTCAAAGTTACGATCAAGTACGCCGCGCGGGTCGTCGGTTTCTACCTTAACCTCAACACCACCTACCGCATCTACTGCGTTTACAACCACCGAAAAATTAACATGGGCGTGATACTGTACATCTAATCCAGTTACCTCACCAACTTTACGCTTCAGGGCTTCAGTACCAGCCGTCTCATCTGCTCCATCGTTAGATGCGCATAAAAATACTGCATTAATTTTTCCTTCATAGCCCGCCGTACACGCCTCTTCATATTCAACCCATAAGTCACGCGGCACACTTACCATAAAAGCGTTTTTCTTTGTCTGATCAACACTTAAGACCATTAGCGAATCTGTTAAGTATTTACCTTCATGCTCGCCACCTTCGCTATCTTCAGCGGTACCAAATATTAAAATGTTACTCCGTCCATTTTCGTCTTGCTGCAAAGGTTCTTCTTGAAACGCCCCAAAAATATTACCCTCAAGCACGTTGCCGCTAGCAATTAATGCCCGTACACCCACGTAACCGCCAACCAGTATCGCCAACACTATTAATGCAATAAAAAGGCGTTTAATAAGTTTTTTTCGAGATTTTTTCTTATCTGTAGCGCCTACTACTGGAGAGGCTTGATTTTTTTTACCAAACAATTTTTGCTTACGCGACGGTTTATCATCTTGCTGCTGTACCGAATTGGCGTTTTTATCAAGTTCCGCTAAAGCCGACTGAATATCGTCGTGCCTGCCGCTATGCATTTGCCCTCTAGATGGCCGATGAGACGGATTGCCGGAGTGTATTGTTGTTTGCGCGGGGCGATCAGCCGACAAATCACGCGAACCAGCATGCTGCACCCCTTTAGCATGTGTCGTGTTTTGTGGCCGTCGACGAACAAAGCCGTCTACTGAATTATTATTTTTTACCATAAATACTACCTATCAGTATACGTAAAATTTGTAAGAAATGCCACAAAAAACATAGGCGTTTTATTTTGTATTCATCTCTTAAACGGTATATACTTACCTAAGTAATGGATAGCTTTATGCGCAATCACCCTTTTATTCGCGACGGTTTTTCGGTCATATTTTTTGTGATTTGCGTAGTAATTGGCACAATATTTGTAAATAGCTTTATTTTTCGTAGTTTTACAGTCGAAGGACCAAGCATGGAGCCAACTCTCTACACTGGCGATCGCCTGCTGGTAAGCCGCATTGGCATTACCTTATCGCAATTACGCAACGAGCAATACCAACCGAACCGCGGCGATGTTATTGTATTTAAAAACCCAAACTTTGATCCTATTACCGAGCGTAACGAATACATTGTAAAGCGCGTTATTGGCCTGCCTGGCGAAACCGTAACGGTAAGCGATGGTACGCTTAAAGTATATAACGAATCTCACCCCGATGGCTTTGAACCCGACCCGACATTCGATGATGCGCCAGGTAGCCCTACCTCGGGCGATAGTACAGTGCGCGTACTTCGCGACACAGTATATGTAGCTGGCGATCACCGTGAAGATAATTTCTCATACGATTCGCGTAATGGACTTGGTTTGGTTCCACTTTACGATGTTATCGGTCCGGTAGCTCTGCGCATTTACCCGTTCAACGAAGCGCGAACTTTTTAGCTATTTAATCTTTGGCGAGTAGATTACTTAGGCGCGCAAACTCTTCTTCGCTTTTAAAACTAATAACAATTTGTCCCGCCCCGCGAGCGTTAGTTTTTACCTTAACTGGAGCCGCAAAGCGCCTCTCAAATTGCTCACGTGCAACCTCGTGCGGACGATTTTCTACTTCTTTTTTACGATTTTCGATTGGTTGTTTTTGCGCAGATTTATAGTTTACTACCCACTGCTCCACCCGGCGCGCACTCCAACCTTCAGCAATAATTTTTTCAGCAATCTCTATCGCCACATCGGGGTCTATATTAATTAACGGCCGCGCTTGGCCCTCCGAGAGTTTTCCTTCAAACAGCGCCGTTTGCAGCGGCTTTGGCAACTTTAATAGGCGAATAGTGTTCGATACAGCACTACTGGACTTTTTACCAACACGCACGCCAATTTCATCGAGCGTAAGGTTAAATTGATCGCGTAATTTAACATATGCGGTAGCGGTTTCAAGCGGGTTAAGATCTCGTCGCTGTAGGTTTTCGATTAGTGATAATTCTAAACGATGTTGATCGGTAAGAGTACGAACTAGCGCTGGCACCTTATCAAGCCCGGCCAATTTGGCCGCCCTAAAGCGCCGCTCACCGGCTACAATCATAAATTCACCGCTGGCATGCGGCACCACTACAATCGGCTGTAAGATGCCGTGTTCTCTAATCGAATCTGCCAGCTCTTCAAGCGCGCCATCATCAAATTGTTTACGAGGCTGCCCCGGATCGCGCACAATTTGCTCTAATGGAATTTTCCGGAGTTCGCTCACCTGCTCATCTTGCGCCGAGGTTGGGTCAAACGACTCGTCTAATAAATCTGTTGGAATAAGCGACTCAAATCCACGCCCTAAGCCTTTTTTAACCGACACGATCAAGCACCTCCTTTGCGGCTGCCTTATAGGCTCTGGCACCCTTTGATAAACGGTCATACGCCCCTACCGGCATACCGTGGCTTGGCGCTTCGGCAAGACGAACATTTCGCGGAATAGTAGCGTTAAATACCTTGCCAGGAAAGTATTTTTTAATCTCATCGTACACTTGGCCGCTTAGGGCGGTACGTGAATCCATCATGGTTGGCAGCACGCCAAGCAGCTCCAGTGTTGGGTTTAAGCCTTTTCTAATAAGCTTCATAGTCTCCAGTAGTTGCCCTAAGCCTTCCAGCGCATAAAATTCAGCCTGAACCGGTAGCACTACGTACTGTGCGGCAATCAATCCATTTACTGTAAGTAGGCTAAGACTTGGTGGACTATCAATCACAATTAAATCGTAATCGTTCTGCACAGCTAGCGCCTGCTTAAGGCGCACAAAACGCCCTTGAGCTTGGGCTAATTCTACTTCAGTGTTAGCAAGGTGCGGTGTAGACGGCGCGAGAGAAAGATTTTTAAATTCGGTCGCAATTACCACTTCATCAAGGCGAGCCTGCCCTAGCACCACATCGGTCATGGTGCGCGTTAAACCTTGTTTATCTACGCCTAAACCACTAGTGGCATTACCTTGCGGATCAAAGTCAATCAGTAGCGTCTTTTTGCCGCTTTTGGCAAAATAGTATGCCAAATTAATACTGCTTGTTGTTTTACCGACGCCACCTTTTTGGTTCGTCACTGCAATTACTGTTGCCACGCTGTATGTTTCCCTCTCTTTTCCCCTATTGTAGCATGGTTTACGCCTTTTTTAGCTAGCCGCTTATGCTCTTTTATAGCAAAAAAAACACGCTCCGTGGCCGCGGCGCGTGTTTTAGGTGAATAACGTTTACTGCTAGAGGCAGTATTGCTTACTTAATTGAAGCAATTTTAATTTTTGAGTACTTTTGGCGATGACCGATTTCGGTATGTACGCGTTTTTTACTCTTATAGCGAATCACTCGGAGCTTGTCGCCCTTTACTAGTGGTTCAACTACTTCGGCTTTAATGGCTACACCGTCAACGGTAGGTGTGCCGATGGTAGTTTTATCTCCATCAACAACCAGCATTGCGTCGAGTGTGAGCTCTTTTGTTCCTTCCGGGAGGAGGTCCACCAGGAGGGTCTCGTTTTCGGTGACAATATGTTGTTTGCCACCAATCTTTACGACTGCTTTCATTTAAACGTCCCATTAAATTTGTATCTGGTTTAGTATACCACAAGAGGTGACGAGGCGCAAACCTCTACCTCCCGACAATAGTTTACGCTGGCTTTACACCCTCGGCTTTACACACTACATTGTTAGCATGTAGCCACCCCTCAACACTACCGCCATCAAGATATTGACCTTGGGCTGACACCACGCGCATCGCTTCGCCTTCACTTATTGCCCAAGAAATTGGCTCGGTAATATAATACTCGCCCCCGTCATTCACAATATTTACATGCTCGGCAATTTTTTTAAGAAACGCTGGAGTTAATACATATTTACTTACGTTAATTAAGCGCGACGGCGCTTGGTCTGCAGCTGGTTTTTCAACAATACCCTCAAATCGACCGTTGTCTTTATGGTATTGCAACACGCCATACTTTGAAACATCTTCGTCATTTGCTAACTCTACGCCAATAATTGCCGCTTCGCCATCTAACGAATATTCGTTAAGTAACCGCTGAATATCACTTGGCTGAGTTTTATCGGCCGTAAACAAAAAATCATCGCCCATTACAACCAGCACCGGCTCGTTGGTGCCAATTATTTGGGTTACCTGCGCCACAGGAACCGAGGTGCCATATTTACCTTCAACGTCTTGCACTACAAAATGAAACTGTACATTTGCCGGCGGCTGCACCAGCGCCAACTGTGCTGTTTTATTCTGAGCGCGCAAATAAGACTCCAGTTTTTCATTGGTAGAATAGTAGCGCTCAACCTGAGAATCCGCCTCACTCACCACAAAATAAATGTCGCGAATACCAGCCTCAATACAGTCTTGCACAATATAATCTACCAGCGGCCTATTGCCTATTGGTAGCATAGATTTTTCAATTACCTTAGTAATTGGTAGACGACGAGACCCCCAGCCGGCGACTGGTATAATAGCGCGAGTAATTTGAGGCATGTTCATACGCCCACTATAGCAGATTATTCGTTTGAAAAATCAAACCACGTAGGATCGGCTTTTAAATCGTCTACAATATGAGAAATGTTATTAATTAACTCGTCAGCGTTTAAATCTGCATCAAGCGCAAACGCATCCGATTCAGCTTGTTCAGCGCGAATCTCGTCATCTAAACCATCGGCAAGCGGATTAGATTTTGTAAAGTTCATGTGGCGAAATAGTGACATAGTGTTTAATTTTTGTTTAGTAATTTATACTACTAATTTAACACATTAAAATGTTTATGTCAACCGTTGAACCCCTTTACGGTAAGTGCTGCCCACCTGTTACGCCAATTATTTCTCCCGCTATATAGCTAGATTCTTGACTCGCTAGAAACACATAAGCTGAAGCTAACTCGGCTGGCTGACCAGCGCGACCAATCGGCGCTTGTTCTCCAAATTGCGTAAGTTTTTCCATTGGCTGCCCGTGACTTGGCTGTAATGGTGTCCAAATTGGTCCTGGCGCTACCCCGTTTACCCGTATTCCTTTTGGTATAAGTTGTTTGCCTAATCCGTGTGTAAAATTAGCAATCGCAGCTTTTGTAGCAGCATAGTCTAGCAAACCTTCAGAAGGCTGGTAGGCTTGAATAGATGTTGTATTAATAATTGTTCCGCCTTTAGGAAGGTACTCTAACGCCTCTTGCACAATCCAAAACATTGCCATAATGTTTACCCTAAAGGTACTTTCTAACTGCTCAGTTGAGAGTTTTGTAATGTCATCAACATGAATTTGTTTACCAGCGTTGTTTACAACAATATCTAATCCGCCTAAAGCCTCAGCAGCCTCGTGGACAAGACGCCTCGCATACGTCTCATCGCTTAAATCACCAGGTAGTAACACTGCTTTTTTGCCAGCTGCTTCAATATCTGTTTTAACATTTTGAGCATCTGGCTCTTCGCTCGGCAAGTAACTAATGGCTACGTCAGCTCCTTCGCGTGCATAGGCAATGGCAACTGCTCGCCCAATTCCCGAGTCACCTCCGGTAATGAGTGCTTTTCGGCCTTTTAAGCGACCAAGCCCTACATAAGAAGACTGACCGTGATCAGCCGCCGGAACTAACTCGCTATCAAGACCTGGTTCTGTTTGTGTTTGCTCTGGAATATCTAACTTATCGTACTGCGTTAGTGGATCTTGCATATCAAATTGTGTCATATTACCCTCCTTAGCTATCCTGTACTATACAAAAGTTTGAAAAAGAGTATTGTCAAAAATCTCACAATTATAGTTTTTTAAATAAATACGCCCGAAAGTACAAGCCCTACCCCCACCACAACTAGCAATACACCGGTTTTAATAGCGCCATGATGTCGATACCACGATGTACGAAGATCGCGTGGAAGCATATGCCGAAAAATGTGCGCCAAAAACGCAACACATAGCGCTATCACGGCGAGCATAAGCGACCCAAGCAGGGTTGGCGACAAAGATTGGAACGATTGACCAAGCGTGCCCAGCAGTGACAGGCGACTAGCATCAGGTGATGAATTTGGCGTAACAACCTCACGCGCGGCAACTTCGCCCCCCGATTTCGGTGAGGCATACAACGCCACAATAAGCGTTGTCTGTTCGCCGCGTAATTCACCCTCTCGCACCGCAAAACCTACTTCACTATAGTCGCTACTTAAAAGGTTTTTACGGTGCGCCTCAGATTCCATCCAGGCAGTAACAGTTGCTTCTGATGTATAAAAATTTTTAGCCAAATTTTCTCCGGCTGCTGCATAGACATAACCCGATTGATCAAACCAATACCACGGCGATACACCGCTTGGCGAAGTATGCGCCCAATATTGTTCATCAAACATATTTTTAGCTTTTGCATCTGCCGCGGTTGAGAGCTGCGGCGAGAGTGCAAGCAGACGCTGATTAAACTCCGATCTAGTTTTGTTAGTTGATTCGTACAATTGCCCAATCTCTACCCTAGGCCGTTCGCCCAGCACACTACCATAATGAGATAGGTTTATTGCCACCTGACCGCCAATTACCGCACCAATAATAAGCAATAACCCGTACCGACGAATCAGATACGGGCGGTAACTATTGCCACCATGTGGCACAAACACGTGTCGAATAAAGCGGTTTATACTTTTAACGACAGGCCTATGAGTTGTGCGCACCATACTACTCTTAAGTATACAGTAGTTATGCTTATTTTAGGATTTATTTTAGGCGTCTGGCTGGAAGTTCGCCGTCATCGCTGCGTCGTCTTGCTAGTAGTAGCCAGCTAACAATTGCCGCAATCACACCAATTATTAGCAGTAACCAGCCCCAACTAAACGAAGAGTCGGGTGCAGCGTCATTATCATCGACTGCCGCTTCTGACGAACCAAGCACTTCACGCGTATCGTTGGTCTCGTCATCGCTAGGCCGGTTAGTCTCGCCCAGCACTTCGGCGGTAGAGTCAGCTACAAATGGTGTAGTCCCCGCAGTCGACACCGTTGCCGCTCTAACAGCAATTCGGGTGAGTGGATTGATTGGCGTGAGGAACGCTGGCTGCACATCAAACGGTAACTGCTGTTCTCTGCCCTCATTAACATTAAATTCATCACCACTCGATTCAATCTCGTTTGCTGCATCTGGTGCCAAAGAAGCGTTGCCTGGGTTAGGGTTTAAAGGGTTACTAGGGGCGTCGCCACCTAAGTTTTCACCCGAACCATTTTCGGTCGAGTTTTCACCTTCTTCGTCCGTACCGGTGTTACTGCCACTATCGTCATCGCCTGTCTCGTCGGGGTTAATGGTAACCGGCGAATCTGGCGCTACAAGTGTAAAGCGATATTCAAGACTTCTATTGCCTGCCGCATCAACTGCGTACACCACATTACCACCCTCTTCGCCACCAAATTTGCCAATTTCTACACCATTTAAATCACTCCAGCGGTTTGGACTTAAACTTTTGTACTCGTTATTTACATACACACCCACTACTGCTCGGTTATCGCTCAGCTTAAAACTGATTGACTCGTAAGTATCTCCCTCTCCAACCCTAACCGACTCTGGTTTTACCGTTAGCGCTGGTCGAGTTGAATCGGCGTAAAATTGAGCTGTTGTACCCGTTTTTCTGCCGCTGTTATCTTCAGTCGATATTTTAATCTGTCGCTCACCTTCGCCAAGTACTGCAAAGTCAAGTGTCGCCTGATTTAAATTTTTTACCTCTTTTCCGGTAATCTTTTGCCAATCTCCGTTGGCATTTTTTTGCATATATTCAATGTATATGCGCTTTGGATACAGCTCATCTTGTTTAAACGTTACGCGCTGATTACCAGTAACCACTGTATTTTGCACAGGCTTATTATTATCAAATTTTAGTGAAAAACCGCTAGGCGCATCTGTATCAATCATCACCCGGTACGAACGACTCCACTCGCCTTTTATGCCGCTATCACTTACGGCTCGCACCTGCCAATACCATGTACCCTGTTTTTCAAGTGGAGATGTAAGTTGAGTGCCTACAATGCCGGTTACTGTCTTTTCTGGCGACAAAAGTACACCAGTGTAGCGGTCTACCTCAGCTGATTGTGAGGCTTGAAATTCGTATTCAGCCGCTCCGCTCGTCCTATTCCAGCTAAATGAAAAATCGTAACTTGCCCTATGGGCGCTGTCTGGAACGCCCTTTTCAGGCGTGGCTGGCACCGAGCAGTCAATTAACTCATGTTCTATTTTGGGATTATTATTTTCAGTTTTAATGCGTGCAATTCGCTCGCACGTATAGTTGTTACTCACCGGCTCTACGCTTGCATCATTACCAATAATTGCAATATCAACTACGTTTTCACCCCAAGTGTTTTGCGTAAAATCTACCACACTATTGCCACTTACAACCCAGCCGTCGCTAGCGGTTACGTAATTTTTTTGTACTACACCGCTAAAGCCGTTAATGCGCGCTGCTTGCTGTAAGTTGCTAAAACGACTATTTTTAATAGTAAAATTGTTCGCCTCTACTTTAATGCCACTGCTTACCGCGCTATCGCCAGGCTGCCACAAACCTTTAAACGTTGCGTTATCAATTACCACGCCCTCGGCCTGAATTTTTACTATCGCCTGAGTGTCAACTGAATCAGTTTTCTCGAAGGTCACATCGCGCAACGTGAGCGCAGAGCTAGCAACCACACCGGCACTGACACCTTGTACAAATATGGTTCGTCCAGCTTCAGCGGTTACCGTTACCGGCTGAGTAAAAGTAACCTCCGAGGTAAGCATTTGGTCTTCTTTAATAGTCAGAACATCGCCTGCACTTGCCCCACTTGCAGCCTCGTGGAGTGTGGTAAACTCGCAGCCGCTACTACAAATTGTGTTTTGCTCTAGTGCAGCAGGCGGAACAACTACACCACCATTTGAACGCCCAGGCGTAGGTGAGGGTGTTGTTGTGTATTGTTCGTTGCCGTCGCCATCACGAGCGAAACTTTGCCCCCGATCGGTACCATTGTACGTAAAATCATCGGCTACCTCACCGCTTGGCGCCTTTAACTGTAGCCGTCCATTTTCATTATGGAGACTTGTGCTTGTTGTTCCCTTATAGCGCAGTAAAAATCCGTACGGCTCAATTGCAACACTACTACCAAATACATTGCTAAAGTAGCGATTGCTGTCGTCGCTATCCCCATACGCAAGTCGCCATTTATTTAAACTAAGTCGTTTGTCACTGGGGTTATATATCTCAACCCATTCATCTTCGCCCGCAGCCGGATTTGGATAAACCTCATTAATAACTAACCCTAAATGCGCCGGTGTCACCTCTACACTTTCTGCACCAGCCACTTGGGTAGCTGTACCGTAAAACGGCTGCACCAGTAGCGCCAATACTGCCATGCCATAGGTGAACTTTTGTCGTACTCTCGTTGCTCGCATCCCTATTCTACTCATCGCACACCTTTCGACTCCACTCGAAGTAATGATATAAATTTTTCTTAGAATAGCATATTTAATAGGCCGTGAACAGCAAAATTACGACCACAATTGCGACATAGTTGGCTTTCGCCACAGTGTTTTTCGCGTTCCGCGACGCAAAGGAAGTGTCGCTCGACGTTTCGTCTTGCCCAATCTACATGAACGCACAAATGGCCCATAAATTGCATCGGCCGAACCGTCGGCTTCGGGGTGCCACTGTATTCCTACATGTCCCCGTCCGGCAATCGCCTCAACTGTTCCATCTAACGCCCGAGCAACCACGTGCAAACCATCGCCAAGCCGAGCAACCGCCTGATGATGACGATGCGCCACTGATTGATGCGACCGTGCCTTAAAGCCAAGACACGATTTTTTAAATATAATTTCACCCAAGGCCGCCTTAGAACTCGTGCCATGATCGCGCGCGCCGCATTGCGAGGCTATATCTTGATATAAACTACCGCCATAATGAATATTTAGCAGCTGTGAACCGTAGCAAATACCTAAAATAGGCACGCCAATTTCATCACACGCATCAATCAACTCTCGTTCAAATAGTGTTCGTTCTAGCGGCTCAATCCAGGCGCTACCCTGCTTTGCTTCACCGTATAACGCAGGATCAATATCTTCACCGCCAGAAATTACAATACCATCGCATAACTTTGCGGCTCGTCGCGGAGAAATACTGCCATCTATAAAGATAACTTCACCGCCAGCTCTAGTAATAGCCTGTCCGTACTCTTCGCGAATAAACCTATACCGCACGCCTTTTTTAACCTCATCAAAATGATCGTAGTGCATAGTAACACCAATAAGTGGTTTTTTAGCAGTTGTTTTTGTGTGTGATTTCATTTGTCACTACTGTACCTGCTTTTTAGCATAAGTACAATATTAAGCGTTGACTATATGCTACACTAGGTGGTATGAAAAACTCATCACCCACACGAATTGCAGCTGGCGGATTAATTATTTTTGTTGGCGTACTTGCCCTATTAGGTAGCCTTGAGCTTATTAACTTTGGCGAAATATGGAGAGGTTGGTGGCCGCTTATTGCTATTGCTGCCGGTGTACTGCTCTATCTTAATGATCGGCGCAACTATGTGTGGCCAATTATTTTAGTGCTGCTTGGTGTTTTATGGCAGCTCGAAATTTTAGATATTGTTGAATTTAACCCGTGGCAATTGTTTTGGCCATTAGTAATAATAGCAATCGGCTGGTCGGTAGCAGTTAATCGTACCGACGCAAATAATCGTAATATTAAAGCTGGTGATCACCTTACCGCTATTTTAGGTAGCGTTGAAACTAAAAGCGAAGATAAAAATTATACCGGTAGCCAGCTTACAGCAATTTTAGGCGGTACCGTACTTGATTTACGCCACGCCGAAATTAAAAAGCACGCAACGGTTGAAGTTTTTGCCCTAATGGGCGGCATTGAACTGCGCGTGCCGGAAGGCTGGAGCGTTACTTCTTCGGTATTGCCAGTGCTAGGCGGCGTAGAGAACAAAACCGTTCGCGCCCAGAGCGACAACGCACCAACCCTGCACATTGTAGGCAATGCTATTTTAGGCGGTGTTGAAGTAAAACACTAAATTAGTTTTAAATAAAAAGAAGACCCCGCCACAACCTTTGTAAGTGCGGGGTCCTCTTTGTGTTCGAGGTCTCGACGCGGCCTACGTATGGCTATGCGGGGTTAGTTGCGCGCTTAGCGCAGCAGCACCTTGTCGCTCTCGTTCACTTTGGACTGATTGCTTTTCTCTCGGCGTTTACCGGGCACAAAAAGCAACAGCAGTAAGGCAGAAATGACCAGAATACCAATCCCTCGCGGGTTGGTAAACCAGAATTCGGCCGACGCCACCGGAATAGCACTTGCCGCCCACACTTTGCCAATCACGTGGTTGGCGGTGAGTGCGGGTCGGTGGTTGTCGAGCGACGGATTGGCATCACCACGCGTAACGAGCGAGCCATCTTCCGCCTGCTCGATGAACGTATGTGTCGTAACGCGCTCTGTTCGCGGGTCGGTGTAGGTGATGATGTCGCGCCGCTGCAGCTCTTCTACGGCAACCGGCTTGGTAAAAATCACCGTGC
>VGLK01000004.1 GCA_016866755.1 Candidatus Saccharimonadota bacterium
GAAGGTCTGCCTGAACAAGGAGACCGGTGAGATCGGAAAGGTTCCCGAGAACGAGGCAGGCAACTACCCCGCCATCGAGGACTGCAAGAAGGAGGAGACTCCCGAAGAGCCCGAGAAGCCCGGCGAGGGCGGACCCGAAGGCCCCAAGCCCGAGGAGCCGCACAAGCCGGAGGAGCCGGAGGTTCCCGAGGAGAAGCTCGTGAAGGTCTGCCTGAACAAGGAGACCGGTGAGATCGGAAAGGTTCCCGAGAACGAGGCAGGCAACTACCCCGCCATCGAGGACTGCAAGAAGGAGGAGACTCCCGAAGAGCCCGAGAAGCCCGGCGAGCCGACGTGCCCGCCGAACTCCAGCAAGCCGGAGTGCAACCCCAAGGACGGCGACGATGACCGGATCAAGGACGAGGGTATCAACCCCGCACCTACTCCCGGCACCGATCTCCACCCGGACTACAAGCCGGAGGAGAGCATCGAAGAAATTCCCGTTCTGACCCGTCCGGCCGACCCGGCCGTCCAGCCCGGCAGCAATGTCGGAGTGGGCGAGACCGAGGCCGACACCGCGATCGGTTCCGACCACGGCGCCAACCCGGCCGACCCTGTCATGGATGTCGGCAACGGCAACGTGGACACCGACCGTGGCCAGATCGACCGCGACACTCAGGTGAACGACCCCGCGTACGGTGGCAACACCGCCGTGAACGACGTCGTCGATCCCAACACCGGGGTCGTCATCGTCGAAGCAGGACAGCAGCAGAACGGCAACGTCGAGGCGCCGGCCAACCAGCACATCGCCGACCCCACCGGGTCGCCGAACGACTGGGCCAACCAGCCGATCACCGTGCCGCCGGCCACCACGCAGCCCGTGGAGCCGATTCAGTACGAAGGTCTGCAGCCCGGCGCCGACAACGGCCTCCCGGTTGCAACCATCGAGGCCCCGGCAGCTCCCGCCGCCGAGGCCATCGTGCCCGTCGCTGCCCCGCAGGCAGAGGCGACTGTTCCGGCCCCCGAGGCCGAGACCGTTGGCACCACCCCGGTCCCCGTGGCCGAGGATGTCATGCCGACGGCCGACCAGCTGACGCTGGCGGGCTAGTACTTTCGAGCACTCGTGCTCATGCACTAACGGCGCTCACGCGCCACCTTGCAGTACCCTGGTTGCAAGCCCTCTAGGTAGTAGAGCATCCGCTCGATAGTCGCTTTCCAAAAAGCGACGTACCAAGTGTGAACGTGTGCACTTGAGACCTTGGCTTGTTTGCCAAGATGTAACAAACGCTAAAATCTTAGGCATCACCGTAAGAGTTTTTACTCCGGTGATGCCTTAATCACCATACTTTCATTTGAAATAATCCGATTTGTAAAACAAATGTTCATTAACATTTTTGACAATCACCTCTATACGTTGTCAGAGTATTGACGTATAAATATTTTTGTGGTATATTAGCAAAGTAATTTAACTATCCGTTCGTTAGCATGTGGAGTGCTATTTAAATGGGAGGAGATAATATGAAGAAAGTAATCGACGCTATTAAGCGCGCGCCTAAACGAGCAGCCTCGCTAGCCGTTGTAGCCGCAGCCGTAATCGTGCCGGCCGTAACCCTTGCGTGGGGTCCTGCAAGCCGACCAACGTTTACCTACGACAAGCCAGCTGGGCATGTCACGTTCAACTCAATGACAAACACGCCAAATTATGGCGACGAGCGTAATTTTGTACGCGTAAAAGAAGCCGGTGCAGCAAATAACACCTACACCGACTCTTTCGACCTTACCCCTGGTAAGGCTTACACAGTAATGTTGTACTTTCACAACAACGCCGCGAGTAACCTTAACGACGCCGCCCACAACCACAAGGGCGTCGCTCACAATACTTCTGCTCGATTCCAGATGCCTGAAGTTGTAAAAAGCGGTGAATCGGCTCGACTAACTGGTTTTGTAAGCGCCGATAACGCCCAGCCACAAACTGTATGGGACGAAGCCTACGGCAACGCTACAAAAGGCGACGTCGCTCTACGTTATGTAGGCGGTTCAGCTAAAATTTGGAGCAACGGTGCTGTAGACGGTCAAAGCCTTTCAGACAACCTATTCAAGCAAGGTACCCACCTTGGCTACGACAAGCTAGATGGCAAACTACCTGGCTGTAACGAATATGCTGGATTTGTCACCTTTAACTTTGTAGTTGATCAACCTAACTTCGAAGTAGCAAAGCTTGTATCTAAGGCTGGTGAAAACAAGTTTAGTGACAACGTAAATGTAGCTGCTGGTAGCGAAGTTGAATACAAAATTCAATACCGCAACACCGGTACTACTCAACAAGACAAAGTATTTATCGTTGATGAGCTACCTGCAGGTGTCTCTTACGTACCTGGCTCAACAAAATTTGCCGCAAGTACAACTGGCGGACAACTATCAAGCGTAAAAGAAGATTCGATTGTTAGCAGCGGACTAAACATTGGTTCATTCGCCCCAGGCGCTAATGCATTTGTAACCTTTAGGGCTAAAGTTGCCACAAACGATCAACTTGCAAAATGTGGTGTTAACAGCCTTGTAAACAACGCCATCGCCAGCACCGACAACGGTACTCGCGAAGACACTGCTACAGTAACTGTTGAGAAAAAGTGTGAAACTACACCACCAACTCCGGTTGAAAAGCACATTAAAGTGTGTGAGCTGACCTCAAAGAAAATTGTTACTATTAACGAAAAAGACTTTGACAGCACCAAACACTCTAAGAATCTTAAAGACTGTGAAGCTAAACCTGAAGTAGAAAAAGTTAAAGTTTGTGACACTACAACTAAAAAGATTGTGACGATTAGCAAAAATCAGTTTGACAAGAACAAACATTCGTTGAACCTCGATGACTGTAAAGAAGTGGTAACCCCACCAACCCCAGAAGAGCCTACTACCCCAGAGACTCCTGAGACTCCGGTTACTCCAACACCAGAGACTCCTGAAGCCTCAGAAAGCACTACCCCGGTAGAACTTCCGAAAACTGGCGCTGTTGGTGTAGTTGGTGCAGGACTAGGACTTAGCAGTCTGGTTGCCGCACTTGCCTACGTAGCAACTCGCCGCCGTGCATAATTCGAGACTGACCGCTCACTTGTAACACTATAAAAAGCGATCAGCTTGAAACCACAGTGTATAAGCCCCGATTTAGATTAATCGGGGCTTATTTGTTATAGTAAAATTATATGGCACATAAATCGAAGAAGAAACGTAACAAAAAATATCAAGGCTGGGACGCAGCCAACACTCGTCCAACAGTCACTAGAGTAAGCGCAGCAGATCGTTCGCGAGCTGGTCAGTGGCTATTTGAACGCAAGACATTATTAAAGTATGTTGGTGTTGCTGTCCTTGTTTTTCTAGTCCTTACGCTAATTATCCTTGGTATTATTAGCTTATTTTAGTTGACTCATGCGCTAAAATTGGAACCGTAAACCCAAACGTACTACCCTTCCCTAGAGCTGATGAAAAGATCATCTCCCCACCATGACCATCAACAACCATTTTTGCCATGAATAACCCTACACCGGTACCGTCGGGTCTCTGACGACGAGCATTTGATGCGCGGTAAAATTTAGTAAATAGTTGCGCCTGCTCCTCTTCGGCTATCCCAATGCCATTATCTTTTACGCTAAAAATAATATTATCTGCTTGCTGTCTAAGCATTACTTTTACCGTCGTATCCGGCTTTGAATAATATAGGGCGTTGTCGACTAAATTCATTACTACCTGCCGTAGTTTACCCTCGTCTATCTCTGCATTAAGCGAGCCCTTAGGCAGCGATATATCAAGCGTAAGATTGCGCTGTTTTGCAGCAATTTTTAAACTATCAAGTTCTTCACCTACCATGCGCTTCACATCGGTCTTGCGAGTCTCTATCAAGAATTTACCCGTCTGCAAACGAGACACATTTAAAAAGTCAGCAATTAAGTGCACCATGCGATCACTACTGGTAAAAGCTTCAGACAAAAACTGTCGCTGCATAGGCGTAATTTCACCCGCATCACCCTCAAGCACCATGTCTATGTAGCCTTTAACGCTCGTGAGTGGCGTACGCAACTGGTGTGAAGCCATAGAGATAAACTCATCTTTCGTAGCATCTAACTTTTGCAGCTGAGCATTCGAGTGTCGCAATTCTCGCGTTGCATGAGCAATACGCTGCTCGAGCGTACGATTAAGCTCTTTAAGTTCTCCTACTAGCGAAGCGCTCTCTAGGGCAATTGCCAACTCTTCGCCAGCCGTACGCAGCACACCAACATCTCGGGCTGAATAGCTACCTTTGTTTCGCGCAGCTATAAATATATAACCCACCCTTCGCTCTCCAGTATGAAGCGGAAATATCATCTCTGCTTTATGCGTACGTAAAATTCTTCTTAAGTCAGACAAATTTACAGTATGCGTTTTATGAAGTAAACTGCCAATAATTGGCGATTGCGGCTGTGCGCGCAGTAACTCTAAATCGTGCTGCGGTAACCGACGCGCACGGTGACCACCCCGCGAAGACACTGGCCTGTACTCATCTTGCAAAGCATCTTTTGCCAAGCGCGGCTCGGTATATATAACCACATGACTTGCCGAAAATGTTCGTGCAATAAATTGCGTGGCAAACTCTTTTAATTGCAGCCCATCGTTAATTTTTACTAACTGTCTTGTAAAATAGGTGATAAACTTTTGTTCGTTATATCCGTTACGGTAAAATATTTTTCCTAAATACCGCGAATAAAAATGGTAAATGTAATAGTAAAGCGGTGCCAAACCTGCAGCTGCAATCATCCACACAATTATTAATTCGTTGACTGGCAACCCTAATACAATTTGACACAAAAAAACAATGCAATACAAAAGTAACGCATAACTGCCAATTGAAGCTACGGCTACAATTCCGCGTACCACAAATGCTCGCAAGTCGAACAAGCTGCCGCGTATTGCTTCAAGCAAGAATACAATCATAACCGGCACAATTAATAGCGAATAGTACGGCACTATTCGCTCGCTTGCAAATACTGGCGTAAGCGCGGTACAAACAACCACTGCACTAAAACAAAACGCTACAACCGCTCGGCTAGTACTTTGTAGTCGCGAATTAATAATAAGTAATCGAAGCACCCACGCCAAAAGCGCAGTCACACTAACTAGGTATAACAAAAGATAAAATGACGATGGCGTGTTTAATGCTGTATCGCCACCAACTACACCGCCTGGAATAATTGCACTTACTAGCGCAACCCCGCTTACAACTGTTGCGAGCGTATACTGCCAGCCACTAATATCACGCTTAGACCGCGACAGAGTAACTGCCATAAGCGCCATACAAACAATCATTAGTACGAACGCCGCATGACTAAGGCGCATTGTTATAGTCCAGGCGTCGGTACCTATTTGAAACAACGCCACCCCACTACTGGAAGCCCAAAAGGCAAGGCTAAAAAGAAACAATAAAAGTGCGTTGCGCTCTTTAGTTTCGCGGGCACCGGCAATTATAAGCACCGTGTATACACACGCCAGTAGCGAGACACCAATCGGAATAAGTCCAATCATCATGCCCCAACTATACCACGTTTTGCTTATGCTATAGTAAAGGTATGACCAAAATTGCTATTCTTGAAGACGATCCTATTATTTCTCAAATGTACCGCATGAAGTTTGAAGCCGACGGCTTTAGCGTGGCGCTCGCCGATAACGGCCGAGACGGCATACAATTAGTAAAAGAGTTTGCACCCGATATGATTTTACTTGATATGCAAATGCCAGAACTTACCGGCGACGAGGCTCTTAAAGAAATTCGTAGTTACGATTGGGGGAAAAATATTCCGGTAATTGTACTAACTAACCTTGGCCAAGAAGAAGCACCCGCTGGCATTCGCGAGCTTGGTATTCATAGTTATATTGTTAAAGCCGATTTAACGCCACGGCAAGTAGTCGAGCGCGTTAAAGCTGCGCTCGCTTAACGATTTTGAGTTGTTGAGCCGTCTTTTGGACCTTCTCGTTCAGCAATCCGTCGCGCTGCTAGTAATGCGTTTTCAAAAAGCGAGGCAACCGTTAGCGGACCAACACCGCCAATTTTAGGAGTAATAGACACGTCCGGCCGCAGTCGTACATCATCGTCTACGTCGCCTACAATTTTACCCGACTCTGAAGCAGTGCCGGCATCTATAACTGTTGCACCCAGAGAAACATGCCTAGATGTGATAAGTCGCGGTATGCCGGTCGCCGTTACAATTATATCTGCATCGCGCAAAGAGTCGATACTATCGCCCTTTTCATATACATCTACATTAACACCAGATTGACGCCACATTTTTTCAAGTGGCGCACCAACAAGTCGTCCGCGCCCTACAATTGCTACCTTTTTGTGCTGCAAATCAACATTGTAGCCAGCAAGTAGCCAGTTAATTGCCTGAGGAGTTGCGGCGTCAAAGTGAGTACCCGCCGGATTAAGACCGTCAACATCTTTAGCTGGATTAATTTGCCCCAACACCTCGTCTGTTGCAGCAGCGTCATCTAGTGGCAGTTGAACAATAATACTTTGAAATGACTCATTGTCGTTAAGGTGCGCTAACGTCTCAATAACTTCGCTGCTTTGCACCGAAAAAACTTCAACTTCTACGCCAATATCGTTTCCGTATGCCTGTTTAAGCCGCATGTAGGTAGCAATGACCGGATTTTTAGATGTCGTAACAATTGCAAGTTTAGGAATAATTCGGTACGTTTGCCTGAGGTTACGCGCCTGCGTTAATTGTCGCGCCTTAATAAATTCGGCCAGATCGGAGCCTGATAGTAGTTTCGCCATACGTAGCTTAGTATAGCATGCTACAATACAGTTAACCGATCTAAATAGGAACACGATACTCATGAATCCAGCCGCACAACACACAGCTGTAGATAGCACTCTGGTGGCAGCTTTTTTTATTTTTAGCCTTATTGTTGCGCTTATCGCCTATGTCGTCAGCTCCTACCTACTGGGTCGAATATTCAAAAAAGCCCAGGTACCAAGCTGGATTGCGTGGGTTCCCTTTTATAATGTATGGAAAATACTCGAACTTGGTGGCCAGCATGGTGCATGGTCGCTACTTACAATTATCCCCGGTCTTAATTTGCTCGCACTAATATTTGTGTATATTGCTATGTATCAAATTGGTCTTAAGTTAGAAAAGCCTGGCGTATTTGTAATTTTAGCTATTTTTGCTCAGCTAGTATGGCTAGGTTGGTTAGCATTCGATAAGTCTTCGTGGCATGAAAATTTGGGAGACGCACGACGAGACGCATCACGCGCTTAGCGCGCAACTGTCTCTATAAACACAGGTACGGCTGCTTTACAATTAGGGCTATATTTGCTATACTAGCTAGCGTTGATACGGGCCAGTAGCTCAGCTGGTTAGAGCACCTGCCTCTTAAGCAGGGTGTCGAGGGTTCGAGCCCCTCCTGGCCCTCCAAATAAAGAACACTCTTTGATCGCTACCGAGGGTGTTTTTTATTTGGCTAAAAACTTTCATTGCGCTTTCGCTTAAATCGCGACTATAATAGGCTTATGAATACACGTCGGCACGGTTTTACTATTGTAGAGGTACTAATTACTATTATTGTAATTGGAATTTTAGCGGCAATAGTTTTAATTGGATATAACGGTATGAAATCTCGTTCGCAGGCAGCCGCCATTAGTGACGGGCTTGTTAAAGTAGAACGAAGTATGAATGCTTGGGGGTTAAACAACGAACTCGCCCGTTGGCCACTCGATCCAATTTCTGGCGGTGGTAAACCCTTGCAAGAGATGATAGACGAAGATCCAAGTTTGCGCGAAAATCTTAGTTCGATTCCAAAAGTATCTGGTGTTCATACCGACGACTGGTTTTACGATAATGAAGGTGATATAAAAACTGAATGCGACATGCACTACGACGGCGTAAATATCGTGGTGCGTTTTGTACGCGATCAATCAGTGGCACAAGCTGTCGACGACACACTCGATGACGGTGATTTATTATGCGGCAAAGTTCGCTACGTTGACGAGCGTATATTTTATGCGCTAAGCTATACCCAACAATTTGAATAATAACTTTGTGCTTTGTGTGCAATCTCACTGAGCAGCAGGTTGGGCTAACGTTATACTTCTAAGTATGAAGACAATAATCGTATGGTTTAGAAACGACCTTCGTATTCATGATCACCCACCGCTCGCTAAGGCAATAAAAAACGGCGATAAGGTGATACCACTTTTTTTGTGGAGCCGAACGAATCTTTATGGACCGCGAGCCAGCTCTAACCGTAACCGTTACCTGTTAGAGGCCGTAAAAAACTTGCGCGAAAATTTACAAAAAATTGGTGGCGATTTAGTTGTGCGCGATGACGAAGGCGATGCCGCTGCAACGCTTGTTCGCCTTGCAAAAGAGTTTAAAGCTGACACGCTTTATTACATGGCCGACTACTCGCCCCGTTCACTCTCGGTTGACACTAAAGTTTGCCACGCCTTGCGTAACGAAGACATCGAAGCCCAAAATCTACCTGGTAAGTTAATTGTCCATTCACAATCTAGAATTCAAACTAAAACAGGCTCTACCTACCGTGTATTTACGCCCTACTTTCACGCGTGGCAAACAATTCGGCGGCGCGACATTGCCTCTACGCCAAATTCGCTATCTCTTCCTAGCAATATAATACCAGGTGAATTGCCAAGCCTAGAGTCGTTGGTAGTTACCGATTCCCCACTCTCTAAAAATGTGCCGCGCGGTGGAGAAACGGCCGCACGCGAACGACTTAACTACTTTTTAGATGGACCGATTGATGATTACGCCAAATGTCATAACGACCTTGCAGCCGACGCTACGTCCCGACTTAGTCCTGATATTCATTTTGGCTGCGTTAGTGTTCGCGAAATTGAAACAATGCTTGGAGATTCGACAGGCGCTCGAGCGTGGCATCGGCAGCTGGCGTGGCGAGAATTTTACTATTATATTTTGTTTCATCACCCGCGCAACATGACCGAAGAATTTTTAGAAAAATATCGGCAACTCGATTGGAGCGATGACGAATCGCACTTGCAAACATGGAAAGATGGTCAGACTGGCTATCCAATTGTTGATGCTGCGATGCGCCAAATGCTAGAAGAAGGCTGGATGCATAATCGGGCACGGTTAATTGTGGGGAGTTTTTTAGCTAAAGATTTATGGCTAGATTGGCGACTAGGCGAGCAACATTTTATGCGTCTTTTGCTTGATGGCGACGACGCCAACAACAATGGTAACTGGCAATGGATCGCTAGTGTTGGTGTAGACCCAGCACCGATTTATCGACGCCTGTACAACCCGTCATCACAAAGCCGCAAATTCGATCCAAGTGGCGACTATATCCGTCGCTATGTACCAGAGCTTAAACGCGTACCAACTAAATTTTTACACCAACCGTGGCAAATGAGTGAAGAAGAGCAGCAGCAATTTGGTTGTATTTTAGGCAAAGATTACCCACTACCGATGGTTGACCATGCCGAAGCGCGTAAAGTTGCGCTTGAACGCTATCGGCAATCAGCTGGCAATTAATCTCTCTACCGCGGCGCACTGATTTTTATTTAGCACATTAAATTTGCCATTATCACCATATAAAATATGTTCTGGTTTTGTTTTAGCTATTTGCCATAGTGCAATATTGGCCTCTAAATACACAATGTCTTTTACGTAACAACCACCTAATCCGTTTGTGCCTTTCATAATTCGTACCGCTAAATACCAAGCCTGCTCTGTAGCAACCTCTTCATTGTTTGTCTCTAGTGGATGTCTGCGTTCTCGCCAAAAATGAAACAGCGCTTTTAGAGTTAGGTAAAGCTGACTAAAAGTACACGGCCCGGCATAACTTAAGGCAAGACATACCGATAAATGTTTAAGAATGTTGTACTCCCACGGCAGCTGACGTGCAGCAACCGCGCACGACGGATACACAATTTGCTCTCTTACAAGTGCTCGTCCCTCGTTTCCGTTAAGGTAACCTGCTAGCCCGCTCCCTAACAATTTAAGCGGCGATCGTGCACCGTTCACCGCTTCTAGTATGTGGCTACCAATTTCGTGAGCCACAATACCAATAAAATCATCTCGACTAAGCCGATAACCAACCGGACGATATACAATTTCGGCCTCGGTATCAACCGCCCACGTAACTGTGGGTGAATCTTTAATTATATAATTTTTTGCACCAATAGCGTGCAGGCTTTTTTGACACCACTCGTCACCTTCTCGCTGATTTACATAGGCAGAATCAGGCATTTCACCATCAAAAAGTGTATCAAAGTAGCCACCCGGCTGATAATGAAGCGCTTTAACTTGCGAGAATACATCTTCGCTAGGAAGTAACGCCACATTGCTACTTTTTAACTCTGCCTTAGGAAGAAGAGCGGCTACACGTCTGGCTAGCTCACCAATATGTGTAGGCTGCGAAACGTGTTCATCTAGCGTACTATGAATAAATGCACACGAGGCCGCAAAAATTTCTTGCTTTGGCTGGCCGTATAATTGTTTATTTAACCGCGCATATTCAACATCGTTGCGCTGCGCGGCAGCACAAATAAGTTGTATATTCAGGCTCGTTTCATTAATTGCCGCTACATACTGCTCTTTTACTAGTGTATTTGTTTCGCGCTCGTAAATCTGGCGACGTAATTCGTCTAAGTCTTCTAGCGTCTTTTTTAAACCAGTTTGAACATTCTTATTCGGGTAAAGCGATAGATTAGCACTAAAATTACTATGCTTAAACTCTTGCCATAGCAAAGTAAGTTCGCTAGGAGTTGGCTCAAGAGCGGCAAACGTTTGCGGCAGATGTCTAGTGCAGTTTTTGTAAGCCTCAAACCAAGCTTCGTCTATCTTAAGCATTACCCCTTAGTATACCACTACAGCTGGTCTTGCTTTGATTTGAGAAACAAACTCCACTGACGAATAAGGCGTAAAATAATTTTCATTGGCAACTCTATTACCATGTCGAGCACCATTGCTACTACGTTAATTTTGGCGTACTTTTCGCTTACCCACTGACCCACCGCCACGAACGGCATATACAAAATATCTCGTACTAATGCAGCTCCACCCTGTTCGTTGGAAATTGCTTCAATATCGCGAATTTGTCGTGAGAGTCGAAAACCCAAAAAGCTGGCGGTTGAAATAAATACAAAGAAAATAATTAAATGAATCCACTCAAACTGGAAAAAGCGCCAAAGCACATAAGCTACAGCGCCAAAAATTGCAATAAAAGTGGCCGCATATACTACATTGTAAATACGAGAAAATACCGGTGTATGTGCGGGTGCGGTAGCTCGCGCACTATGTATTGTTGGCGACGATTCGTATAATATTCGCTCCATTTCATCAGCAAGATGCAGCGTGTTAACGTGCGGCGGAGTTTTAAGTGTAAGGCGTAGTAATATCATATAAAGCGGCGGAAACAGCAAGTTTACAGCAAGCGCCAGCCATAAAATTTGACCATGTACGGCAATATCGTAAGGAACTTCAATTAGTAGTCCAATTAACGCTTTTGTAATAAGCAAAAAGATAATACTTCGCCACACACCCCTATTAATTCGTGTTGTAACTTCACTGTACTCTTTTTCAATCTGTCGTTGATACGCATCCATAAACACCGATTGCTGCTCGATATGAGATAAAAACTGCTCATCGTTTTCTAACATTCGGTAGAGAATTCTAAACGGTGCGCCATTTTTATTTATATATCTAAATAACTTGTCGGTAACCGAATGCGTTAATAACTCGTCTATCTGCTTGTTAAGTGCAATGTACGAATGATCTTCTGGCGTAAGCTTAAAACGATTAAGCAAACCAGCCCGAATTGTTGCCTCATCAGATTTAAGTAAACCTCGTTGCAGCGCTATGTACAGCGCCAAGTTAAACTCTGGTGGCCGCTGGCCATTAAATAGACGAGGTGCGTCTATGGTTTCAGCAAAATGATCGTACGCAAATTGAATATAGGCATCGTTTTGAGCATGCGGATTTAAAATTTGCTCTACCGCTACCGCAAGTACATCAAGCGACCACGCTTTATAGCGGCTAGGATTTTCACTCGATCGCTCTAACGATTCATAAAACCTAAGATAAGCGCCCGCCAACCGATCAATCTCGGCTACATCTATTACACTTACGGTGTCGTTTTCAAGATATCCTGCCAACGTAAGTTCTATTACAAGGTCGCCCCCAGACGTTTCATACTGAGATTGATCGCGTAGCACCGCGAGCCGAGCGTAAAATCGCTTTACCGCATTTTGAAGCAGGAGATGATCTTCGGTATATTCGGCTGCCTTACGTAAATGTTCATATGCTGCACTAAGTACGCCGCCAATATTGGCGACGTGAATAGTTTGGACGTGCTCGTTACGAAGACGTGCCTGCGCGTTAATCTCGCGTATGGCAACAACATTTTTCACGAACGCTTGAGTTGAGGGTCGCATAGTCATGCTGTCATAATTTCTTTGGTACACCCGGTACGATTCGAACGTACGACACCTGGTTCCGAAGACCAGTGCTCTAATCCACTGAGCTACGGGTGCTCATGTTTTCCCTTTCATAATAGCACATAGTTTACAAATGTTGTACGCTAAAAGGTATGAATATTCATACCAACATTGCACTTAAAAGCTTTACGACCATGCGACTCGGCGGCATGGCCGACGTTATGGTAGAACTTAAAAGCCTCGAGGACATTACATCTCTCTACACTCAGGCGGCGGAACGTCAACTGCCGGTTTATATTTTAGGTAGTGGCAGTAACGTAATTGCGCGTGACGAGGGTTACCGCGGCATTGTAGCACTGAACAGAATTATGGGATTTGAAATTGTTCAAGAAGACGAAATGAGCGTTACAATTCGGGTAGGTGCCGGTGAAAACTGGGACGAATTTTGTGCAAAAACAGTTGAAATGGGACTTTCCGGAATTGCCGCAATGTCGGCTATACCAGGAACTTGCGGCGCATCGCCTGTGCAGAACATTGGCGCGTACGGGCAAGAAGCCGCCGATGTTATTGTTTCCGTAGAAGCTTACGACACTACCTCTGGTCAATTTGTCGAGCTATCAGCCGAAGACTGTAAATTTTCGTACCGACATAGCATTTTTCGAGGCGAAGCCGCTGGTAAATATTGTATTACTGCGGTTACATTTCGGCTTTATCGGGGTATGCCGCAGCCGCCATTTTACGATGCCCTACAAAACTACCTAGATAGTCAAAACATCACCCTATATACACCGCAAGTAATTCGCGACGCCGTAACAGCTATTCGTGCCAAAAAACTTCCCGATCCTGCCATTCAACCCAACACTGGTTCGTTTTTTAAAAATAGTGTTGTTGAGAAATGGCTGTACGACGAAGTCGCCACTAAGTTTCCCGATGTGCCACACTATGACATGCCAGATGGGCAGATTAAAATCCCGACCGGCTGGCTGATTGAGCAAACTGGTCTTAAAGGCCAGCTACTCCATGGTATGCGTATAAATCCAGCCAATGCGCTAGTATTGATTAACGAATCTGCTGGCTCTTACAGCGATTTGGCGGCCGCCCGCGAAGAGATTATTACTCAGGTGCGAGATATGTTTAGAATCACCATCGAACAAGAGCCACTCGAACTAGTCTAGCTTGTAGTTTTTTACAATAATGTTTATGCTTAGCATATGAAACAGTCATCTGGTTTTACAGTAGTAGAACTTATTGTGGTCATTATTGTAATGGGCATATTGCTTGGTATTGGCGTAGTTGGCCTAGGTTCGCTGCAGCAAAATGCGCGCGACGAAGAGCGCAGAACAGATACAGAAAATATTGCTCGAATTTTAGAACAGGAATACCCGAAGGAACGCTATAACGAAAACGGTGTGCTTTTTCGGGGTAGCTATCCGGCGACTTTCGCACTTACTCATCTTAACTTTACCACCACGCCAAGCGGCGTTAACGTCGCCTATCTTCGCACTTTGCCACCGTTAGCGGGTGCCGATGTATACGCACCCGATCAACCAAGTGATGGCACACCAAGTCTTGTCGCCGCCACCAACACCACAAGTTCACCAACCTCTGTAGCACCAAGCCTTACTATCAGCCGCTACGTTTATCAACCTCTTACCCGCACCAACCAGCTTTGTACAAGCAATCAAACTCAAGTGTGCGAAAAATTTCGACTATTTTATATGCTAGAGGACGGCACTAGACACGTAATTGAAAGCAAACAACAATAATGACCAATAAATTACATCGTCACGCTCGCACCGCAGCCGGCTTTAGTGCCGTTGAATTACTAGTGACACTTTTTGTAGCAATTATTTTTTTATCTGCTTGCTACGCACTTTACACCGCAGTTATTGATGACGGAGGCAGTACGCGCGCTAGGGCGCGTGCTAGTGCAATCGCCTCCGAGCAACTTGACATAGTAATTGCCGATAACCATGCCTGCCAAACTACACGCGTCCTCACACCCGCACCACCAAGCGACTCTAAGCTCGACAATCCTGTTATCACCGCCACTATTACCGCCCCCTACGGCTGCCCCTGGACAGATAAAGTGAAAAAAGTAAATATTCGGGTTCAATACGGACCAAATACAAATCGCCAAGAGGTAAATCATGCGATGTTTCGATCATTCTAAGCGTACGCCTATCCAGCAAAAAAATGCCGGCTTTACTATTGTAGAGATTGCGGTAATTGCGCCAATTATGATTGCCGCCGTAGTTACCATTATTGCCGCCATTATTACCATGACAACCTCAACCCTAAGCTCGCGCACCGAATCACAGCTTCTTCACACCACACGCCAGGCAATTGACACCGCAACACAAGATATCCGTCTATCTGCTAGTTTTATGACCGAAATTCCCTTTAATTTATCTACACCATTTGGCCGCGACGATAACACGGCGTCGTTTGTAGACTCGCCTGCGGAATCATCTAACGACACCCTTATTCTTGCCTCTTTCCAAACCGATCAAAACCCGCTAGAGCCAACTCGTCAGCTAGTGCTGCAACCAGGCGCTGGAGTAGCATGCGCCAATGCAACGTTTTCAAATTCTCAGGCTTTACAGTACTATACAATTTATTTCGTTAAAGAATCTACCTTATGGCGACGGATTATAAAATCCAACGAGACAGGCTGCACGCCGTCATGGCAACGCTCTACATGTTCACCGGGGAGGCAAAACGGTACAAGCTGCGTCACTCAAGATCAACTTGTAGCCGATAACGTGCAGGCGTTTCGAGTTGCGTATTTTGCCACAGCCAATAGCACAACCGCTATTAACTCTACAAATTCAGCCGGCGTTAATGCCACTACAGCTCGAATTACACTCGAGCTTGCACAAAACGTAAACGGCACTACTCTTACCGAACAGCAGGTATATTACGCCACCCGATTTGAGCAATAACAGGTTAAATAAAACGCTTGTGCTTTACTAATTTACGCGCTATATTTATAAATGAACAAATAAAATAATTAGGGGGCATTCCTAAAATGAATCTTCAAAACAAAACTAAACAATCTGGTTTTACCATTGTTGAGCTTTTGATTGTAATTGTTGTGATTGCGATCTTGGCCGCCATAACCATTGTGGCGTACAACGGTATCCAAAATAGGGCTAAAACATCAAGTGCTCAATCACTTGCTAGTAACGTCGCAAAAAAAGCCGAGGCCTTTAACACCATCGAGAGCTCATACCCAGCAAATAACACTTCGTTTAACGCCACTGGTGCACCTGCCGAATCACGCCTTGATGATGCAGCAGCCGTGACTGGATCAACAACCGCACTTCCGACAGACGAGAAAACCGTTAAGTACGTTCGTTGTGGAACTGGTGCTAAAGTTGTCTACCGAAGTGCAGCCGAAAACACTCATGTAGTAATTGGCGTAGGTGGAGCAAACACAGCCGCACTAGCTGGGTCTGGCAATACTACAACACCATATTCTTGCTAAATTATATAAATTAGCGTCACGCAAGCAGTTTTATCTCAAGGTATACTGCTTGTGTTTATCTACTGGCTATAGTACATTTATAAATGAACAAATAAAATAATTAGGGGGCATTCCTAAAATGAATCTTCAAAACAAAACTAAACAATCTGGTTTTACCATTGTTGAGCTTTTGATTGTAATTGTTGTGATTGCGATCTTGGCCGCCATAACCATTGTGGCGTACAACGGTATCCAAAATAGGGCTAAAAGCTCAAGCGCGCAGGCACTTGCAAACAACGTTAGCAAAAAAGCTGAAGCTTACAATACAATCGAAAGTTCGTACCCTACTCTTGCACAACTTACTGGTACCACAGGTCCACAAGAGGCACGACTCGATAATACTGGTTCCGCAATATCGACAGCTCCAACAACCACTAACGGTACTACTGCTGTTCAGTATGTACCTTGCGGTACCACTGGCGCTCGTATTCACTGGTTCGACTACGCTAATAACCGACTATCTTCGGCCAATACGCCATCAACCTCTATTACAATTGGCACCGGCTGCTAAGCTGGCTGAACTAAGTAACAATAATAACCCGCACAGCTTTACGCCTGCGGGTTATTTTTGTTGCTTTTGCTAATTAGGTAACGGATATGCAGTTAAAAATTCTTTAACCTCAAGCCGTATATCACTCAAAATATCATCATTATCACGTCGCTCAATTGCCTGCTTCATCCATTCTGCAATTCGCGGCATATCTTCCTCACGTAATCCTCTTGTTGTAAGCGCCGGCGTACCTAGGCGAATACCACTTGGTTTAAATGGCGGCAAAGTATCATCGGGAATGCTATTCGCATTTAAAGTTAGGCCAATTGCATCAAGCGCTCGCTCAGCCTCTTTACCACTTATACCGAAACTGCTAAATACATCTACAAGCAGTAAATGGTTGTCGGTTCCACCTGTAACTAGACTAAAGCCGTGAGCCTTCAACTCATTCGCTAACCTTTTGGCATTAGCAACAACTTGTTTGGCATATTCAGCAAACTCCGGCTGCAATGCCTCATGAAATGCTACTGCTTTGGCTGCAATTACGTGCATGTGTGGGCCACCCTGCATACCAGGGAAGATTGCCCGATCAATTAGCGTTGGAATATTTTCAATGGTTTTTTCTGGCGCCCTAAGTGGATTACCAACTACACCTTTGGAAAGAATTAACCCACCGCGCGGACCTCTGAGTGTTTTGTGTGTAGTGGTAGTAATAACATGAAAACCATAGTCGAACGGGTTTTTGGCTACACCGCCAGCAATTAAACCGGCAATATGCGCCATATCTGCCATAAGCAGCGCGCCAACTTCATTACCAATGGCCGCAAACTTTTCGTAGTCTAGTTCGCGCGGGTACGCCGAAAAGCCAGCAATAATAATTTTAGGCTTATGAGTTCTAGCAAGCTCGGCAAGTTCATCATAATCTATTTCGCCTGTCTCGGTATTTTTCATTTTATAACGAATAAAGTTATATAATTTAGCGCTACGGGTAACTGGTGCACCGTGCGTTAAGTGCCCACCATGGCTTAAATCCATCGCAAGCACCGTATCACCTGGCTCTAGCCAAGCGCTATATACTGCCTCGTTAGCAGGCGCCCCAGAATGTGGCTGAACATTGGCATGGTCGGCGTTAAATAACTTTTTCGCCCTATCAATAGCTAGCTGTTCAACCTGATCGGTATTCTCTTGACCGCCATAATAACGTCTACCTGGGTAGCCTTCGGAATATTTATTTGTGAGCACACTTCCTAGGGCGACTAGCACCTGTTCACTTACATAGTTTTCACTTGGAATAAGCTCAAGTCCCTCACTCTGCCGCTGGCGCTCTTTTGCGATAAGCGCCGTAATTTGCGTATCTTTCATACCCATAGATCTCCTTTTCTTTAGTATACCATTTGTTGACTTTATATCATAGATGATATAAGCTAACGCTATGACTACCGATACGTATGTACACAAAATTGGAAAACTTATTCAAGATACTCGTCAATCTAAAGGCATGACACAAGCCCAGTTGGCCGAAAAACTAAACACCAGCCAAAGCGCCATTAACCGCATAGAAAACGGCGGCCAAAATCTTAGCCTAGAGATGGTTGCACGCATTAGCGAAGTATTGTCTCAAAACATTGTTACGCTTAATAAAACTGGTAAAATGAATTTTAAAGTACACGGCGGCAAAGAACTCTACGGTGAAATTGAGGTAAAAACTAGCAAAAATGCCGCAGTAGGACTACTGTGCGCTAGTCTACTTAATAAGGGCAAAACAACGTTACACCGCGTAGCGCGCATAGAAGAAGTTAACCGTATTATTGAAGTACTTAACAGCATTGGCGTTAAGACCAAATGGCTAGAAAATAACGATTTAGAAATCATTCCGCCAAAACGCTTGCAGCTTGAAAACATGGATATTGAAGCCGCTAAACGTACCCGTACGGTAATTATGTTTCTTGGCCCACTGCTTCATCAATACAACGACTTTAAACTGCCGTTCGCTGGTGGCTGCAACCTTGGTACGCGCACCGTAGAGCCTCACCTTACAGGTCTCGAACCATTTGGTATGCGTGTCGAAGCCACAACCGATCACTACCACGCAACTATTGCACCACGTGAAGTCTCGCGCTCTATTTTACTAACTGAACGCGGCGATACCGTAACAGAAAACGTTATTATGGCAGCCGCCCGCTACAACGGCACAACGACAATTCGCAATGCCAGTCCTAACTACATGGTGCAAGATGTCTGTTTCTTTCTTGAAAAACTGGGTGTAAAAATTGAAGGCATTGGCACAACCACCCTTAAAATTACCGGCGTAAAAGAAATCAACAAAACTGTCGACTACTACCCAAGCGAAGACCCAATTGAAGCTATGAGTTTTATTGCTGCTGGCATCGTAACAGATTCTGAAATTACCGTTAAACGTGTGCCAATCGAGTTTACCGAGATAGAACTGGCAGTACTTGAAGGCATGGGACTTGCTTATGAACGAAGCGCCGAATATACCGCCCGCAACGGTCGCACGCGGCTTGTTGATATTTCGTTAAAAAAATCTCAGCTACATGCGCCTAAAGATAAGCTTCATAGCATGCCTTTTCCGGGTGTAAACATGGATAACCTACCGTTTCTTGGGCTAATCGCAACGGCCGCACAAGGTCGTACGTTGCTTCACGATTGGAGCTACGAAAATCGGGCAATTTACTTTACCGAGCTTTCAAAACTTAACGCCCAAATTGAAATGGTTGATCCGCACCGCGTGTATATATCTGGCCCAACCAAATGGAAGCCAGCCGACGTTGTAGCGCCACCGGCACTTCGGCCGTCTGTAGTAATTCTTCTTGCCATGCTTGCCGCCCCCGGTGAATCAATTCTCCGTGATGTTTATTCTATCAATCGCGGCTACGAAGAATTAGCCCAGCGCCTTAACACCATTGGCGCCGATATCACCACACTGGTAAATTAATAAATATTAAAAAAACTCCTGCAATATATCAGGAGTTTTTTTAATATAAATTTGGGGCGAGTGATGGGAATTGAACCCACGGCCTTCGGAACCACAACCCGACGCTCTAACCAACTGAGCTACACCCGCCATATGAACGTATTACCTAAGACAAAAATGCCTCGTTAACAAAAATTATTGTAGCACATGCCGAGTGTGCACTCAAGCGTACGGATTGAAGCCACGGCTTTTTGGCTCGGTAAAAGTGTGTCGCGGCGCCACTCCTTTAATACCATCGACCGAGCGATGAACCTGCTCGTTATTTGGTCCATGCGTACTACCTCTACCACGCATGAAGCGATGAGTGCGAGACTCTTTTTTCACCTGAGGCGTGGGTGTCAGATGGCTATCATCGCCAGCATGCCGCTTAGCACCATGACGGTGTGTATGTTCGTTATGAATGGGCCGAGAAATGCCATCAATTGCGGTAAAATGAGTGCTGCCGATAATAGACTGCCGATAACTGCCGACTCGCGGAGCGCCGTGTATACGACTATTTTGTGGACGATTCGACCGAGGCTGAATTCCGTGAGCGCTGGATCCAATAGCATTTATCTTAGCAGGGTCAATATAACCGCTTGAGTGAAACGGCTTACGGTTATTATGCGGCTGGGAAAGTCGACGCTGAATACTCATTTAACACGCAGGCCTAGGCTCCGTGAGCCTCTGCTTCAGCCGCTTCCGATTCGGCTTGAGTTTTGTGCACAGTTCCCTTAGGGTGTTCTGCCGGCGCGTAGATTGAATATAGTTTTAGCACCTCATCGCTTTCGTTTACAATATTGTGCCATACGCCAGCTGGTACAAAAATTGCAAAATCATCTCGAGCCTCTGCTTCAAAATTTAAATTGTCTTTACTCGGTCCCATTACCACTTTTGCGCTACCTTGTTCAATACGCAAAAATTGATCATGATCATCGTGCTTTTCTAAACCAACATCACCACCAGGCTGTATCGCCATTACAGTCATCTGCAAGTTGCTCCCGGTCCAGGCGGTTTGTCTAAACAAATCGTTACTTAGCGTCAGTTCTTCTACATCTACCACATACGGTTCTGCACCATAATCGTGAATTTCTGCCATATACTCTCCCTTTTGCTAAATTGTTACTCTCTATAGTATAGCAAATTCAACAAACTACCGTGAGAGTTGCTAAGCAAGCGCGCAATATGCTATAGTAATTTTAGCCTTTATGCGGGCGTCGTATAATGGCTTAATATACCTGCCTTCCAAGCAAGTGATGAGAGTTCGATTCTCTCCGCCCGCACCACGAATGATTATAAAAACTCCCTTAAACGGGAGTTTTTGATTAAAACAAATTATATATTCTACTGATTTTCTAAGCTTTTTAAACGATTATCATGATCCGTGCCAATAGACATAGTGCGGTCAGAGAGTGCGGTATAATCTTTCATTAAACCAGATATCATAAATGAATTTAGCAACGTGATTATAAAAATCACGGCCAGTATAATAAATATTATTTTGTTTGTAATTTTGGATGTAATTTGTTTTTGCATGCCGCTATTATATCAACCCCACAAAGCATATACTAAACATTAATTAGCATTCATGATAATTAATAGTGTCCTGACCACCATCAACACCAACGAGCCTGCAGGCGTGGTACTCGAGCGCTCGCGTGGACGCGTACGGCAAGTCGTGTGCGCAACACGCCGGTGTAGCTTGGGTTGCGTTCAACACCCAAAACGAATCCGGGATCACCACGAACGGGTTGAAAGGCACCCAGGTCGGCAACGAGTTCTGGACAAGCTGGTCAACGTCCCACAGCTTGGAACGACGCTCCTCATGACCATCAAGTACAACGATGGAGGGTCGTTGGATACCTCTCGGTCCGTCGGCCGATCCCCAAGCGGCTTCACCAGCAGCATCGGATGAGTCTAGCCGACTAGGCAGCACACGCAGTAGGGACACCCCGTCATCGCGAAAGCTTTAACGGGGGCTTTTCCTGTTAAGTCACTATCTAATTCTAATTTTTAGAATAAAGAGTTTCCTTTGACAAGAAAGGCGAAAACCAGAACCAGCCGTGCAACGAACCGGCAACCCGAACGCCCACTTTGTCGATCCGCGCGCCTCGTTCAAAGGCCATGAAATCTGCGGGTCGCTCAAGCCGTGGATCAATGACATTGCCCTCCATGTGAGTACGGCAGAGGAGGCTTCTTATGGTTCTTTCCATCCCAACAAGGAAGGACAAGCAGCCTACGCTCGCATTGTTGGGACTAAAGTTAAGGAGGTTGTGAGGTAGTCACCGGAATTCACTGAAGAACGCTGCCCCGGAGGGTTATCTCTCCGGGGTATCTTCAATTGACTTATTTTGATAACTAATTTTATTCGAGTATTATAGGAATTATGATTAAAAAACCAAAAAAATATCGGACGATAAAGATTATGATTTACCAAAAAGTTTTTGGCGTATCGTATTTTGACTTATCTTATTTATAGTCAGCCTTATTGTCTATGTAGTAGTTATGGGCGGCGGTTGGCCTAAATACCTTGCAGCTAAACAAAAGTGTGGCGGCAAAAAGCCTGTAACTGCGTTTACATTTTTTGGTTCAGAATACACCCTACCTACTGACGAGTCGTATCATGTTCCAACTGGATCGAACCCTATAATTACAAATAAGTACTTTTGTACGGGAGCCGAAGCTATTGAAGCTGGTTTTGAGCACAAAGCAAACTAATCACAGTAAAACGACCGCATGAGACACTAGCCATAACAGATAAACCTTGTATAATTTAAGGTAATGCCCCGGTAGCTCAGTGGATAGAGCAAGAGACTTCTAAGCTTTTGGCCGTTGGTTCGATTCCAACCCGGGGTACCATGAGTATTTATAATTTTGTTGAATTTTATTTTATAGGATGGATAAAATAATCAGTCGGCAAATGTGTATAATATAAATAATGATAAAAAAATGGACTTTCTTAAATCGAGAAAATATATTGGATCATCCGCGGATGAAAGTAGTAAAAGATACTGTCGAGCTTCCTACGGGCGAAAGGATTCAATACATACGAGAGAAACCTACAGACAATGCCAGCGTAGCTATCATAGCGATCAATGATAACAACGAATTACTGCTACAACAGGAATACAGCTACCCTCCTAACGAGATTATGTACCAGCTGCCTGGCGATGCGACAAACGCTAATGAAGATATTATCGAGGCGGCTAATCGCGAGCTAAGTGAAGAATCGGGCTATATCGGAAAAAAATGCGAAGTAATCGGATCCTTTTATCTAAATAATCGTCGTTCTGATAGAAAGCAATATGTTGTCGTTTGCAGAGAGCTCCAAGAACAAAAAGGTCGTACAGACTCTGAAGAGTTTATAGACAATGAATGGATGAGTGTGGATATTTTACAATCAAAAGTACGAAAAGGTGAAATTGTTAATATAAATCTTCTTGCTGCGCTACAGCTGTATGGCGCATCGATATTAGATACGTAAGATGAATTTTATAAAAACACTAATCCTTGACTATCTTTACGGTGATAAATAGTCCGATATATGCATACACGCCACTTATCACCGAAAAAAAATCAAAAAGCACTCTCTCTGCAAACAGCAGTCGTCATTCCCGTATACAACGACGCTGCGTATCTTCGGCGCTGTTTGGAGCGCTTAGCTGAGCAGACTCATATGCCCGACCAAGTTATTGTGGTAGATAATAATTGTACCGATAATTCGGCTGCTATTGCCTCTAATTATCCGTTCGTGACAGTTGTACAAGAAACAACCCAAGGGATTTGTGCCGCCGCTAAAACCGGTTACGATACTGCGGCGAACTTGGCGGACATCATTCTTCGCTGCGACGCCGATTCCCGTCCATCGCAAGATTGGGTTGAATCAATTGTCGAAACGTTTCACAGGTATCCACACATTGCTGCCGTTACCGGCCCGGGTGTGCTTAATGGCCTGCCTACACCACTCCAGCCTTTCGCTCAATTTTTTTACATGCAATTATATTTTTGGAGCGTTGGTGCGGCGCTTGGACAAAAACCATTGTTTGGCTCTAATTGTGACTTTCGTGCAGAGATGTGGCAGAAAACTAAAAACACCACGCACCTCCATCGTCAAGATCTTCACGACGATATCGACCTCAGTTATCACATTGCTCAATACGGTAAAATTTTTTATAATCCCCACTTAAAAATGCCTATTTCTGCCCGACCGTTTCGTTCTCTTCGCGGTTTACTCAAGCGATTTCCTATGGGCCTACGAAGCATATTTGTACACTGGCCCGAGCAGGCACCATGGCAGCGACCGCAAGAAAGCAATAATGACAATCGACGGCCTTAAAAAATTATGCCGATTTACGACTATAAAGATATGTCGCTAATGGTATAGCTACCGCCAGAATACCAAGACTCCAAGCTACCGCAAGCCAGCCATAGTTTTCAATTGGGGTACCTAAAATTAGAGCACGTACCGCTTCTACCACGTGGGTAATTGGCTGATTTTCGGCGAACGCCTTAAGCACCGGTGTCATTCCTTCGGTTGGCACAAAGGCGCTACTTGCGAACGTGAGCGGAAAAATAATAATAAATGTTAACCACTGCACCGATTCGACGCTTTTAGCTACCACCCCTACAACCGCCGCCAACCACGAAATAGCGAAGGTAAATAGTAACAAGATTCCAGCAATCATTAACCAATCGACAACATTTGCCGAACTTCGAAAACCTATTACCAAACCAGCAAGAATCATTACAACCGTTGATATGCTGTTACGGAAAAGATCGGATATAACATGGCCATTAAGAACGGCGATATTCGACATAGGTAGCGAGCGAAAACGATCGATGATACCTTTTTGTAAATCGTTGCACACCGCAATTGCCGTAGTAGTAGAGCCAAATGCTACAGTCTGTACAATGATACCTGCCATTAAGAAATTTAAATAGCTAACGCCCGCAGGTAACGACGCTTCTATAGCACCGCCAAACACAGCCGCAAACAATACTAAAAACATTATAGGCTGAAAGAATGTACCCAGCAATTGATCGGTGTTGCGAATAATGTGCGTACTACTACGTTTAATCATTACCGCAGAATCGATAAGCGATTGCACGACCCGCGGATACGAGTTGAATTTTAGTTTTGTTGCCACTACTCTACTCCCTTTCCTTGTTTAGAAGTGATTGATAAAAATACGTCGTCGAGGGTTGGTTTGTGCAGCGCTAATGAGTCTACCGAAGCTTTAGCGGCATTCAATTTTTCAAGCACCGCGCGCACGTCGTCATTTGGATTATCTACCGGCACCACAAGAGTAAGCTGAGCCTCATTTTCATTAAGTTGCATGCCAGTAAGTGCATTTTTTGCTGCCCGATAAGGTTTTTTATTAGAAAAAACTAACTCTAAGCGGTCGCTTCCCATTTGATTTTTTAATTGTTTGGCTGTGCCCTCGGCAGCCACTTTCCCGCCATCTATAAGCACAATATTGTCAGCCAATTGATCAGCCTCTTCAAGATATTGAGTAGTTAATAGAATGGTCGTACCCCCCTTCATTAGCTTGCGGATAATTTCCCACATGGCAATTCGTGAGCGCGGATCGAGCCCAGTTGTGGGTTCATCAAGAAAAATAATCGGCGGCGCAGCAATAAGGCTCACTGCTAAATCAAGCCGGCGGCGCATACCACCAGAATAAGTTTTAGCGGGACGATCAGCCGACGTTAACAGGTCAAAATCAGCTAGTAGCTCATTGGCACGTTTTTTTGCACTCTGCCTGGTTAAACGATACAATCGTCCCATCATAACAAGATTTTCACGGCCCGTTAGTAATTCATCTACTGCCGCAGATTGCCCAGTCAAGCCAATAACGCTCCGCACCTTGTCGGCATCTTTAGCGGTATCAAATCCCTCTACGGTTACCTTGCCGCCATCTCGCGATAACAGTGTACTTAATATACGAACCGTGGTGGTTTTGCCAGCCCCGTTTGGCCCAAGCAATGCAAGCATAGTGCCACGCTCAACCTTAAAGCTGACACCCTTTAGTACTTCTGTTTTTCCATATGATTTGGTTAAGTTTTCTACCTCAATTGCCAACTTGCCTGCGCCCATGCGATTCCCCGTCTAATTCAGTATAATCATAGCACAAACTCACCTTCTGCGTCTTTTGTAGTGCGTAATTAAAAGCTGAGTAATTATTCTTACTACGCCACATTGCTACGCGCGCTATACTACCTTTATGAAAATTGGCTATCCTGTTACAAATTTGGGTCTTGGGCACAAATCAACGCATACGTTCCGTCTTGCATCTTTTTCGGAAGAATTATTCACTAAGGTCGTCAACCAAAACCTTGAATCCCTTAGGCAAACTTTAGAATGGAATGCAGCGCACGGATTACTGTTTTACCGTATAAGTTCTGGGTTGATTCCTTTTGCCTCGCACGCCAACATGACTATTAACTGGCAACAAAAATTTAAAGAAGAATTTAAGCAAATTGGTGAGTTTATCCGCAATAATAATTTTAGGATATCGCTTCATCCTGGCCAATATGTAGTGCTCAATTCACCCAGCCAAAGCGTTTACCTAAACAGTGTACGCGAGCTAGAATATCACGCCGACATTCTAGACCTACTTGGCTTAGATTCGACGCATAAATTTCAGTTTCATATGGGCGGCGTGCATGGTGATAAAACAGCGAGTTTAAACCTGTTTGTTGAAAGGTACAAAGCCTTACCAGAAAAAGTCCGTCGCCGACTGGTTATTGAAAACGACGAACGCGTGGCCTGTTTAGATGACTGCCTGCAAATAAATCGCGCTTGCGGGATTCCCGTATTGTTCGATACGCTTCATCATCAAATTTACAATACCGGCGAAACTCTTTTAAAAGGTCTGACTCTTGCCATGGCAACATGGGATATCAAGCGTGACGGCACGCCAATGATTGATTTTTCGACTCAAAATGATGCAAAAAAATCTGGCGCACACGCCCTTACGCTAGACGTAGATAAGTTTAGAAGTTTTGCTAAAAGTCTTAAGCATCGCGACATTGATATTATGCTAGAGATTAAAAACAAAGAGGCAAGCGCACTTCAGGCGCAAATCGTTCTGTCGTCGCTAGCGTAACGCAAGCGTGCGTTCAACCTGCTCAGCACTTAATACTATTTGCGACCCCGGCTGAGCTTCACCCGATAACATTTGTCGAGCAATCGTATTTTCAACCGCCCGCTGCACCATTCGACGCATTGGCCGAGCCCCTAGGCGCGGATCATAACCGGCGTCAACGAGCGCTTTTTTGGCAGCCTCTTCAAGTTGAATAGTAATACGTTGTGGCTCTAATGTTTTATTTATTCCCGCCAAAATTAAATCAACAACCTGCAACAACTCTAATTTATCAAGCGGTCTAAATATAACAATTTCATCGAATCGGTTTAAAAACTCCGGACGAAACTGGTTTGATTGAATAAGCTCATCGGTAAACTGCTGTTCAAATTGCTCAAGTTTATAGCCGCGTTCAATATATTCACGAATTCTATCGGCACCTGCGTTAGAGGTGGCAATAATAATTGCGTCTCTAAAACTTACCTCTTTGTTATTGATGTCGCGTAATACACCTTCGTCGAGTAGTTGTAGCAACGTAGTTAGCACCTGCGGGTGAGCCTTTTCAATTTCATCAAGCAGCACCACACTAAAAGGTTGTTTCATAATTTGCGCTGTCAGGCTCGAGCTATCTTGCGCGCCATCGGCTATGAGGCGAGTGACATCTTCAGGGCGAACATACTCGTTAAGATCAAGTCGGATAAGGCGTTCTTCACCGCCAAAATATACGTCGGCTAGTGCCTTTGAGAGTTCAGTTTTTCCAACACCAGTTGGACCCAAAAATAGGAACGTACCAATTGGTCGGTTTTGATTACGAATACCCGACCGCGCCCTGCGCAGTGCATCGCTCACTACTTGTACGGCTCGTGTTTGATTTATCATTCGCCTGTGAATAAGATCTTCAAGATTAAGCAACGTACTCTTTTCGTCGCTCGTCGAGGCAGCCCCAACCTTAATGTCCATTGTCTGTTCGATAGCTTGTTGAACCGAAGTCTTTGTAACAAAGCCGTCTTCGGCATAGGCGGCGGCTGTTTCAAGTAAACGTACCGCTCGGCCTGGCATAACCATATCGTGTAAATACCGCTCACTCAACCGATACACCTCTTCTAACGCCTGATACATATAAGTGACTTTGCGCTGGTATTCATAAATAATTAATTGATCTTGAAGAATATCCATTGTTTCTTGCTGACTAGCGGGTTTTACCATAATTCTGTTGAGTGCCCCAGCGAGCGAAGAGTTACGCTGTGAAATTTGTAAAAATCGTTGTTCGTCCATGGCGAGTATAATGCGTAGTCTACCAGCCTCTAGGATTGGAAGAAGCAGATTAGACATATCAACCGAACCCACACCTTCCTCAAAAAACAGCTGAGCGTTATCTAAAAATACAATAACGTTTTTAGCCGAGTAAGCCTCGCCTAGCACTCGATTTACAAGATTTTCAAGCTCACCCCTGCCTGGTGCGCTCGAAATTAAAGCACTTGCGTCTAGAGTAAATATTTGTCGATACTTAAGGCTTGAGGGAATTTTGGCAACTGGATCAAGAATACGCTCGGCAAACACGCGTACTAACGTTGATTTTCCACTCCCCTGCCCGCCAATTAAGGCAATATTCTGGCGTCCACCATTGCTAAAAGTTGCTAGCATTTGATCCACTATCGAGTGGTGAGCCTCAAGATCAACCGTCAGTTGACCGGCGGCTATTTGTTCACTAATGTTTGTTCCGAATCTTTGCAGAGTAGGTACATACCCAAACGACCAATCCCGTGCCACACCGCCAGTTCGCTTTCTTCGCGAATGGTGCTTAACCTTTTGCTGCACATCTTCGTACCACCGAATACCGCTATATAGCGCCTCAATATCGAGTGACATGTGCGCCAGTAAATCTTCGTGTCGATCAAACAACTCAACGAGCGCCACGGCAAATACTGCAGCCGTAATTTGCTCCGTGTTTAACTTTTGTGCAATAGTGTGTGCCATTTTAGTTAATGCCGGTAAGTCTGCTGGATCTTTCGATGAAATATTAAGCAGCAAATTTGGAGTTACGCCAAACCGCGCCGACATAAACTGACCACTCAACACTCGTCCTACTTGCTCGGCAACTGCATACGGCGAAAGTGGCTTATGCGGCGATAATCTACCCAATAAACCAACTTCTATCTGCCCATCAAGAGTAGTAGTCGAATTATCTACGGCTAAATTACGTAAGCCGTATTTCTCACAAGCCAGCACCATAACTGGCAGTGCGGCCAACCCAATAAGCAACCAACCAGCGGCAAACGAAAGTAGCAAAAAATAAATTCCTCCGGCCACAAGCCCAATGGCTGCAAAAAGTAAACCAGCACGCACCCACCAATTTATCGCTACCGCTAAGCGAGCCGCGCCAGCACGCGAACTTTTAAGGTTTAGCTCATTCATACCAACCAGCCCCCAGCCGTAGCAACCACACCGGCAATCGGAAATACTGGCAGCAGCAACCAACCTATTAGCGCTACGGAAGCCAAAATCGATTGCAACACTACCCATACAATGCCAATAACAATTACAAACGACCTAAGCACTGCGCCAATTACCCGAGAAAACAACCTATCGGTGAAAGCCCGTAACTGCACCGGCAAAGGTCCGCGCACTCGTCCGGCAGAAATCTGTTTATATGGAGAAAAAAGAGTTCTTAAAAGAAGCGAAATAGAAAAATAATCAAGAGTCGCGCCGAGACGCTCGAGCTGCAGCCGAAACTGCGTACGCAAACCTCCGCTATACCACCAAGAAAGCATGCTAAAAATATACATAACCGCTTTTATTGTACCCTAGTCTTGTTCTATGCGCTATAATAGAACGCATGATTCGGCGAATAAGCACCCCTCTTGGAAAAGGCATAAAAACTATCAGCAAACTACGCGGCGGTGGCTCGGCGCTACCAGGCTTAGTTGTCGAGAAAATCGATCCAGATTTTTTACGACGCACCCTTTCACAATTACCTAAAGGTGTGGTGTTAATATCTGGTACAAATGGTAAAACCACTACCACAAAAATGGTTGTCGAACTACTCGAATCTCAAGGATTAAAAGTGCTCACCAACCGCTCTGGCAGCAACTTTGTGCGCGGCGTTATTGCCTCGCTACTTGAAAGTGTCGATATCCACGGTAAGCTTAACGCCGACATTGCCGTCTTAGAATTAGATGAAGCTCATGCGGTTCATTTTGTAAAACAAGTCGCTCCAACTTACAGTTTGCTACTTAACGTTATGCGCGACCAACTCGATAGATTTGGCGAAATTGACTACACTGCCGGTTTACTAACAAAAATTGCCCAAGCCACCACTGGGGCCGTGGTGCTTAACCGGGAAGATCAGCGCGTACGAAACATCGCATCACTAACCTCTAGTTCTCAACCGCCAACATTTTTTGGATTGAGCGATGCTACACGTTCGCTTTTTCCAGATGACGATTCGCTTCGTAAACCCTCGCTTAGCGCCGAACCTTTGCCGCCCGCCTATGTCACCCTCGATGCGCTACACGGTCAAACTGCTACATTTTCAATTGGTACGCAGGTTCATACTCTTAATTTAAGATTAAGTGGTCTATATAATATTTACAACGCCGCAGCCGCACTCGCATTGGTAAGTAAAATTTGTAACGAAACTATTAAAACAGACGCACTCCTCTCTACGCTTTCCCAAATAACACCTGCCTTTGGCCGCGGCGAAACGTTTAGTGTAGACGGCCAGCCGCTCGAACTTGTGCTTGTTAAAAACCCCAGTGGCTTTCGCCTTGGCCTCAGCTCGTTTAACGCTAAAAATACCGCAACTATGATTGCCGTTAACGATAACTACGCCGACGGTCGCGACATGAGTTGGCTATGGGACGTGGAATTTAACAGCCTGCGCGAAGACGGCGTAGCCTGCGTGAGCGGTATTCGAGCCTACGACATGGCCCTACGACTGCAATACGACGAAGTAGAGATCGGGCATGTGTCAACCGAACTGGAAAAAAGTTTGCGCCACTTTATACGTAGTAATTCTGGTACGCCAAAACGTATTTATTGTACCTACACCGCTATGCTTCAGTTACGACGCGAGCTGGCTAAGTTTACGAAAGTTGAGGCTATATAATGAAAAAGTCACTTACACTAGTACAACTATACCCACGAGATATGAATATTTACGGCGACACAGGCAACGTGCTAGTGGTTCAAAAACGCGCCGAATGGCACGGTTACGACGTTAACGTTATCGACTATAACCCCGAAGATGCTTTTCCGAGCGAAGTAGATATTGTTATTGGCGGCGGTGGACAAGACAGCGGACAGATTAAAATTCAACAAGACCTACAAGCGCTAGCGCCTACCCTAAAAACGCTCGCCAATAACGGCACACCCATGCTCATGGTTTGCGGCCTTTACCAACTATTTGGTAAGTTTTTTAAAACAGCCGGTGGCGAAATTATTCCCGGCATTAACATTATGGATCACGAAACGCACGCCGGGCCAACGCGACTTATTGGCAACATTGTAACAAAAAGCCAGCAATTTGGAGACATAATTGGGTACGAAAATCATAGCGGACAAACATTTTTGTCAAAGGGTCTTGCTGCACTTGGGCAGGTAATTAAGGGCGCCGGTAATAACGGACAAGATGCAAGCGAGGGCGCTCAATACAATAATGTAATTGGCACGTATCTTCACGGTTCATTGCTACCTAAAAATCCGCAAATTGCCGATTTTCTTATTGAGCAAGCGGCTATAAACAAATACGGCGAGTTTACGCCAAGCGTAATTGACGACCGGTTTGCCACTGCAGCCCGCAAAGTTGCAATTAGTCGGTCTCGTTAAACTGCCCTACTAGCAGCTCTCATAACAAAACTACTATAATCACCAATATCTACGCTACCGTCGGCAATCTGACTAAGCTCCACCCATGAAATACTCGTAACCTCTTCTGGCTGAAGAGTAAATTTAGTCGATTCGTCAATATAACCCATAAATCCTAAAACTAACTTTTTACCCGGTCGTAGCCAAAAATCAGTTCGTATAAGTCGCGTATCCGTAAGCCCAATTTCTTCCGCAAGTTCTCGCCGCACCGCAACATCTGGTGTTTCGTCCGCCTCCATATGCCCGCCCGGTAAACCAAACTTCCCCGGAGCTAACTCTACTATAACTACTTTAGTGCGCGATGGATTAAAGAGCGCCGCCTTACAAGAGACAGGCATAGTATAACGTTCTGACATATTAACCCTGTGCGGCCTGTAGCTCTTTCAAAGCCTCTACAACTTTTTCACCATAGCCAAGCGGAATAGCTTTGCTAAACACTTTTACAATTTGCCCTTTAGGATTGATAATAAATGTTTTACGCAAAATACCTTCGCGACCAAATTGCTTTTTGCCCCATGCGCCATATGCACGAATTACTTCGCCCTCCTTGTCACTTAATAACGTAAAATTAAGATTATATTTTTGCTTAAACGCTTCGTGCGCGGCAATATCGTCTTTCGACACGCCAATTACCTGAGCGCCCAGCTTGGTCAGCTCATCACGACTGTCGCGCAAACTACAGGCCTGCGCCGTACAGCCTGGCGTGTTATCTTTAGGGTAAAAGTACAGCACCACCCATTTACCAAAATAGTTACTCAAACTTACAGTTGTCTTGTCTGTTGCTTGCAGTGAAAAATCTGGTGCAGGAAATGGTACATTCATATCTCTTAGTATACTATTATTTTAGCGCTAAATGGCTAGCATTTTTGCAATTTATAGGGTACAATATTTCATGAATCACCTATCGGGGTGTGGCGCAGTTGATAGCGCGCTCGGTTTGGGACCGAGAGGTCGAAGGTTTGAGTCCTTTCACCCCGACCACATGAGAAATCATCGTTTTTTAGGAACCCTTCCCAGGGTTCCTTTAGTTTATACTCGATCTCCCACCTCTGTTCTGAGGTCTTTCCGCGGTCGTAAATTACAAAGTTCGAGAAGAATTCACGGCCTATTTTATCCAGTTGCTCGAGCGTAGGCTGCGACCCCAGTAAATCAGGTACTTTCTGCATAAGTTCGAGATATTCTGGATAGGTTTTTCGTGACCCCTTTAAAGCATCTCGCTTCGCTACAAGATCCCGCCTGTCCTTAGACCACTTCTCTATATGCTCCTCATATACCTTCAGATCCTCGACATAGTAGCGAGCCATCTCCTTGTTGTGCTTTATCACATCCTTTGTTTCGGCTAGGCCTCTTTTCTCGTTAGCAATCTTGGCTGTTAGCCTGTTAATCTCCGAAGTGCACATGGATCGAGCCAGCGAAACCTGCGCCATATAGTCAGTAACGTATTTTTCATAGTTCGACTTTGTCGTGAAGCTATAGGTATCAAAAAAGTCCTGCAAGAAGGTCACTATCACAGATGGCTTCACGCTAACCTTCTTGAAGACACACCCTTCGGTCGCGCAAAAGTAGTAGTAATAACGAGTTCCATCCTTCTTGACTGTAATACTTGAATGCATAGCCCTATTGCAGCCACTGCATAAAACCATCCCACGCCACAGATCAGCCTGCACCTTGCGCTTTGTGTGTCGAGTTCGATTTGCTAGCACCAACTTGCCACTCGATGCCTTTTCTAAGTCAGATATCTTGTTGATACGCATAAAATCGGCCATCTCGACGGCCGGCGTAAATGAATATGATTCACTTAAAACAGCGCGAGCGTCTCCGTACCACAATACTCCGCAGTAAACCGGGTCGCTCATTAGTTTTGAAACACGCTGCTTATTCCATACGTACTCTTGATGTTCGCCGCTCCTGACGTGCTTCGTGTAGCCCTGCGCGTTTAAATAGTTCGCGATGTCTTCAAGCCTCGCATTCTCGAGCCTCATCTTGAATGCTTCCTGTATTAGCGTGAAGTTATTGTCATCTGGGAATAGCCTGCCGTCAGATTGAAGAACGTATCCATGCTTAAATTTACCCAGAAAGATGCCGTCTTCGGTACGTCGATTGTTGCCGCGGGTAACAGACTCACTTAAATGCTCCGAGTATTGCTTAGAGAGTACGAATGATATACCTAAAAGCATTTTGCCGGTCGGGGTATTGTCAAATACGGAAGTAGCAAATTGCAAATCTTTGATCATAAAACGATCAAGCATGTCGATAATCTCACCAGCCTCTTTCATATTTCTAGCTAGCCGATCGGGATGCCAAGCTATGATGCCATCGATCTTGTCGTCACGCAGATCCTGCAGCATCTGCGTAAACTTTGGCCTAATATTCGGCTCCTTGGCACTACCACTCTCCTCGATAATAGCTACCGGCTTCGGTAGACCTCGAGCCTCCGCCTGATCGATGCAGATCTTTACCTGGTCGTCTATCGACTTTTCCTGACGATCTTCGTTGAGTGTCGACTTGCGCGCATAAACGACATATCGAAGTGTCGAGCGGTCTATTTGCCGCAACGCAAAAGAGCTACTTTGTGAGTCGATAAAGTTTAGTAGTTCATCCTGTGCTTGCTGGTTGGTATCCATCTCTCTACATTATAGCTTGAACCCCTTGAAATCGATGGCGTCTTGACGGTGCCTAGTCCAACATAGACAGGGGTAGCTTGCACGCATGTGAGTGTCGCTTTTCATCCAATATGACGCATGGCAGGACATTTGCTATCAGAGGTGGCTAGTATCGCAATGTCCTGTTGTGTCACGTGTGGTGACATTTAGTCGACTAACTTACCGCCTTTTGTGTAACCATTAGTCTTTGATAGGTAGTAGCGAGAACCGTCTTTACCGACAGTCACCTGCACGTCGTCCAACCGTATGACATTTCCCTCGGTGTCGATAGCCGTAACACCAGACTTCCCGCTCGAAGGGTGTTCACCTGACCGACCTTTAATCTCGGCATCCATAGACTCAATAATATCTAGTGCGTCCGCCATATTAGTGTCCTCATCCATACTCAAATTATAACCCAGTAGAGTATTTGAATGGTATGATAAGAAGGTCTAGGTTTACAATTTGCGAAGCGAGCTATGCTCGAATTGTGGTTATGCCCTGTAAATGGCAGCCACGAGCTTTAGGCGTAACCCGCTTATTGTAGACCTAGACAGTCCAATCGTGGCTGTCATTTTTTGTTTTGACGGCCTCTATAAAATAAGGAGGTTAACTATGCGCAAAAGATCAACTTATATCTGGCTCTGTGCTGCAGGCGGGTGGCTAGGTCTACACAAATTTTATATTGAAGAATACGGCAAGGGTATTCTGTATATGTTTACTGTTGGCCTTTTTATGTTTGGCTGGCTCCGTGACCTAATACATGCAGGTGGTGACTTAGATCGATATGTCGCAAAAAGAGGAAATATTCGGATTATAAAGTAACCTTCTTTAAAATCTCCTAAGCACTGTTCGGCTTGGTTTATACTTGAAGCATGCCCTCTCTTGACGAAGACAGTATGCAAAAGAATGCTCCCGAAAGTTCCCGGGGAGTGTCGCGCAGTGTCCAAATTACTGGGATTAGCAAGGCTATTGAAGGTCTCATGAAACATCAAAGGCCTTTGATTGGCGCGAGTGCATCCCTTGCAAGCCTTTCGCGCGACTTAGTTTCAAAGAGCACGCTGCCGAAGATTGAAGTGCCATCCCTGTCAGCACTTTTGCCGGAGGTCAATAGGTTGTCGGCAACACTGAGCTCATCAATCTTACCTGGACTTAACAGACTAATCAAAGCTTATCATAAAGATATTTCTCAAATCGCTGAGAGTATCAGGAAGATTGCAGAAACAAGCTATCCGCCAAACTGGAAAGGCGACCGAGTAATCCAACTGCCGAATAATCTCGAGACCTTATTACTAGACGAAGGCCTCCCTTTGGCATGGGTTCCTTCTCGGCAAGTCCTTGATAAACTTTTTGCAGCAACCACCCCGGCTGAACGTAGAAAAGTACTAAGCAATAACTGGCGTGGTATTTTGAATGCTACGATACAAGAATTAGAATCGATAGAAGAGCCTGAACTAAAAGACTATTTACAATTTGCCCTTGAATCTGCAGACTCAATCAAAAGTAAGCACTGGCGCGCCAGTCAAGCGCTGAGCACTAACCTGATCGACTCCATACTTCATCAATCATTTGATAGCGTATCGAAACGTAAGTTAACCGACCAAAGCACTCGAATTGACTGGAAAACCTACCCTCTCCGTCCTGCGATAGTTTTTGCAGGAATATGGGGCTCTTACAGTCAGTACTGGCCATCTAATGGCGACCCTATACCACGACGATACACCAGACATGCAAGTGCGCACGGTGTTTCAAAAAGGCAATACAGTCGTTTAAATGCGCTCATAGCGCTGATGCACATAGTAGGTCTATTGAAGGTTCTCGAGGAGCACGTCAGAGACCAGCAGAAGTAACAGTATCAAAACATTTTATGTTAGTGCTTTCAAGATTAACGCAAGCAGAATATAATATTATCAAATGAAGACAGTAGAAATTGAAAAACTATTAGACAAGATCCACGACTGGATCAAATCAGTTGATCAAAAGGTTAGCATTGCCCTGGCACTCGAAGTTGGCGTTTTAGCCCTTATCGCCGTGCCGACTACCAAACTCATACAACACAGTTTTTTTGATTTAAATTGGAGTCAGATAGGGCTTCTAGTAGTGTCATTCGTCTTGTTTGCGTACGGCATGCTAAAGGCGGTTTGGGCGCTTAAGCCCCGGTTACGTTTACCGAAAAAAATGACCTCTTTGCTATATTTCGAGTCTATATCGCGTATGAAATATGAAGATTTTAGAAAAAAACTCAACGCCCAGCGCACACCAGCATACAAGGAAGAGCTTGCGGCACAAGTGCATACGTCATCTGTTATTGCGAGCAAAAAGCATCGAGCACTTGCCGAATCGTTAATTCTATTTGTGCTGGCCGTCACCATATGGATGGCGTTTACTGCATGGGTTGGGTTCGCAGCATTGTCATGAGTCTACTAATCGAACTACAGAGTGAAGTTAACTCATTCACCTCTGGCAATTACACCACCGTCAACAAGCAGGGCATTCCCTACCCCCAAGATATACCGCTAGGAAATCAGGCTGCTGTACTGGAGGCTACGACCTTATTTGTGGATGTCAGGCAGTCCTCTGATATTACTAACTCGTTTCGCCGACAGACTGCAGCAAAAATGATGAAGGCATATTTTGCTGGTGCAGTTCGAATTATCAATCAAAACAATGGACAGGTGCGGAGTTTTAACGGGGACGGAATGCTAGCAATCTTCATAGGTGCAAGTAAAGACGACCATGCGGTGAAGGCAGCCATGCAGCTCAAGTATTTTGTTAATAACATACTTGAGCCAAAGTTTAGGTCGTACTTTGCGAATAACATGGGCGCTCTTGGAGGTGCGCTAAATTTTTCAATTGGCATCGGTATTGACGAAGGTACAATATACGCAGTCAGAGTGGGCATTAAAGGAACGAACGATGTTGCATGGATCGGTCGATGCACCAATACGTCTGCTAAACTTTCAGGGGTAGCTGATGCAATAGCTATAACTGACTCAGTGTACAAAAAACTATCTAACACACGCATATTTTCCAATGGTGTGCATATGTGGTCAGGAGAGGTGCGTCAGTTCTTCGGTGGCGTTGAGAGGATTATAAGAGCAACCACCTACCACTGGAAAATAACTTAGGAGAGATATGAACGATATTGCAGATATAGAATCAGATTTACTAGAGCAGGCAGAGAAACGATACGACGACTTCAAGATTGAAGAAATTGACACAATAAAAAAGATCTACGAGGATAGCTATCTCGAATCGCCGGTCTGGGTTGGTGGCGACAGTAAGTTCGTCTGCCTTTTTATTGACCTTGATAAGTCGTCAAAGATGTCGTTTAAGTCTCACGCTAAAACAATGGCAAAAATATACGACTATTTCACACAAACATTGTTTGATGTAATGTCTATTGAGGGTATCGAAGCTGAATACATAGACGTAAAAGGAGATGGGGTCTTCGGAATTTTTGAAGGAGAAGATGCCGTTTTTCGAGCACTCTCTGCAGCAATTACATTCAGTACGTTCTTTAAAAAACACATACGTCCAAAGTTTCAGACAGATGATCAACCCATGAACTTTAAAGCGGCGCTACATGTAGACAAGATTCTCGTGCGACGTCTTGGAAAAAGGGGTGCACGCAATAACAATGAAGTATGGGCGGGGCGCCTTGTAAATAAAGCTTCAAAACTTGCTGCAAAAACAGCCGACATATACGAGGCTACTGATACATATCATGAAACTGATTTTGGTTTATTGGTAATATCGGATAAAGCCTACAAACTCCTGGAGGCCAAGCGAGAGTATGCGATCGAATGTTGCGGACACGACATGGCAGGCAATGAGATCAACCCCGGCCACATCGTATGGGAGGAGTTTGATACTAGTTTAGATGAGAATCTTTCCGAAAGTAAAATATACTACGCACCTGCCATTTGGTGCGAGATATGTAGAGACCAGGTTAATCAAGGGCTCTTGAGCTAAGTTTGAGGCATACTAGGCTACAAAAAAAGAAGCATCCACACCCTGATCTTTGTCGCTTAACTGCAACTATAGTTTAATTTTTAAAGCTTGCATATCACTTGGATTCGAGATTGATCCAATTTCTCGACCTAAAGTTTCAATAAAACCTCTGTTTTCGCTTACGAAATTAAGAAGTTCGAGACTGGGTTGTATCGCTCGACCACAATGCATTTTAATTAAACCCACCATCATACCGTATGGTGGGTTTAATTTTGTATGAACAACCGCTTTGACCAATTAATAAATAAGCGAGGCCTTACAAGAACTATCGTGGACGAGGATTCACAGGGTTAAGAATTAGTGGTGAGCGCCAACCTCTGTACCTTTCCCATGCCCTCTAAGAAGATAAAGAGTAGCGAGAAAGCTTACGGCAAGTACTACGGTTATGATAATCATAATGACCGAGAAACTATAGTCATACGCAATACCAGCCTGCTTTACAAGTTCATCTCCGTTAGTAACGGTGCTAGCGACAGTCAGTGCCTCTGCTATCCCATCTCGTGCCACCTCGGGCACTCCAGTAGGTAGTATTAAGTTTGTAGAAAATACTGACACAACCAAACTTCCAAGAACCGCTACAGCAGTCAAGCTACCCATTTCAAATGACACTTCATTCACCGATGAACCCATACCAGCCTCTTCAATAGGGACATTACCAATAATGGCGGTCGATGCTACTGACATTACAAAACCTAAACCAACACCTGTAATTATTAATCCGACTACCGTAAACAACAACGAAGGCAACGAGAAGATGAGCGTCAATGCTCCAATAGTCGCAATTGCAAATCCGCCTGCAATAATACGCCTAAGTCCAACTCTGTGGAGTACCGCACCACCAACAAGCCCGCTCACCAATGAGCCAAGGGCTGCAGTTGCCGCTACAAGCCCTGCTTGCAAAGGCGTAAAATCTGCCACAAGCTGGAAACGCTGCGTAATAAGCAACTGCATACCAGCAATGGCGAACATTGATAATGATGCGCCAATAACACCCGCCAGTAGTGCTTGGTTTTTGAATAGACCAAGATCAAGAAGAGGTTGCTTAAGTGTATTTTGACGATAAATAAATGTACCTAACCCCAGTACCATAGCGGCGGTTGCGGTAAGTAGCAAAGGTACATCTGGTGAAGTTTTTGTAACCTCTTTTATCAAAAACACTAACCCCGTAAGTCCAACCATAAATTGAGCCGACGATATAAAATCCCACTTCTGTGACTTGTCTACTTTACCTGCCGAAACTAACGCTAGCGTTCCTATAAGCGAAATTATTACGAACGGTACGTTAAGCAAAAATACTGAACCCCACCAAAACCATTCAAGTAAAAGTCCACCAACAATCGGGCCAAGAGTAGCACCAACAACTGCCAGTGTTCCCCATATGGCGATTGCTACGTTAAGCTCTTTTTTCTTCTTAAACGTATACCGAAGTATCGCCAATGTTTGCGGCATCATTGCTGCCGCACCGACCGCCAAAATAGCCCGAGAAGCAATAAGCATGCTTGGATTCGGAGAGAAAGCCGCAAGCAATGAAGCAATTCCGAATATAGCTAGCCCTGCAACAAATAGTTTTTTATGCCCAATCCTATCGCCAAGCGTACCCGAACCAAGCAAAAGCCCCGCCATAACAAGTGGATAGGCATTAATAATCCAAAGGCTTTCACTGTGATTAGCGCCAAGTTCTTCTATGAGCGTAGGGAGCGCTGTATAAAGAATTGAATTATCGAGAGTATTAAAAGTAAGGCAATGCCAACAATAACCAGCACAAACCACCTTTTGTGTAAGTTTACATACTTTTTAAGAGAATTATTATTCATAATCATTGGACAATATTATGCCAATCACGGGCAAAATGTAAGAATTGACATTATTAATATTCTCGTCACACAACCCTGATTAATAAAACGTGTATCACCTCTGTTAAACACGCTATTTATCAATGATTATTTTTATGTTTTTTCATCAACCTTTGATACTCGCTATCGTTTTTCGCGATCGTGTATTTTTCATAAAATATTCGTGCCGATTCTGCTTTTAACGGATCTTCTTTGCTGCGCGGCAGCTCTTGGCGGCCGTGAGCCCCACTTTGACCTTTTTTATCGTCTGGCACTGGACCGTCGTATTTTTTGCCGCCTTTATGATTAGCGTACCTACGCGAGCGCGTAAAGCCCATTTGTAAAAATTTGCGCGCCATATCCATACCTACAAAATCGCCCTCATCTCGATACGCGCAAAACATAGCAAATATTTTTTCGGCGGAAACTGCAGCCTTATCGGGGGTTGCAAACCGCCAATGTGGCAAAATTTCACTTTTATAAGGCTCGGCAAGTAACACCCCTTGTTCGCCGCGCCCTATGTGATATTTCTCTGGATGCTTTTTAAAATCAATATCACGATACAAATCCGCGTAACTCATATTTTTAGTATACCGCACCTATATAGTCAGCGTTGGCAATCATGTAGCCGTAGGTTAAAATAAAGCTTATGTTAATTAATGCTCGCCAGCGCGGTTTCACTATCGTAGAATTGCTAATCGTTATTGTAGTAATTGCTATTTTAGCAGCAATTACGATTGTGGCGTACAACGGAATCCAAGAGCGCGCTAAAAACAGTCAAACAACAAGTGCCCTTACTGCCTGGATGAAAGCGTTAGAGCTTTACAAAATTGATAACGAGCGCTATCCTGGCGGCTGGGTGTGTCTTGGTGAAGGGTATAAATACTGCGTATCCGGCAACGACACGAGCGGCACCGCACAGTGCCGACAAGACACTGGTAGCTATACAGTAAACGCCACATTCAATACCCACATGGAGCCCTACATTAAAGGATCGCTTCCTACGCCCGCTTTTGTGACAGCTGTTAATAACACTGGTCACTGGCGGCGTGGCCTGATGTATGCGTACGGCGGTGGAGATGGTACGCTTGTGTACATTGACGCCACGTATGCCGGCGCACTCAGTAACTGCCCCGTCGCTAATGGAACTTCAGCTACGCGCCGTACGGTGTGGGGAGATAATACCTACTGCGGTTACGACATAGGGCGAACAACGCCGTAAACTTTTTACGAAACAAACATCAACACAAGATTAATAAGCAAAGTAAGTACTATACTTAATATAATACTTATACCCCACAAAAATTTTATTTTTACTTTTCCCTCAGACGCCATGCGTGTACGTGTATTCATATAGTTAGTTTACACGATATCTATATATGCAACTAACTATTGATATTTTATGTTTATTGTGTTATAATAGTAAAATCATTAGGAACACTCCTAGTGACTGACTCAGGAGGAGCGGCATCATGCCCACCAACACGCTGAACGACAAGTACCAGCTCGCTACCAAGCAGGCGACGATCGCCGCGCCCAAGGCGCGAGATGAGATCACCAAGCGACTGTCGCGCGAATCGAGCACCTTCACGCACACCGTCGAGATCGACAACATCAGCCCCAGCCTTCAGGGCACGCGCTTCGAGAACAGGCTGATGAAGGACCTCGCCGGCAAGCTCTACGGCATGCTCAAGCGCAACAACCGCAGTCGCGTCCACGACGTCAACGTCGGCCAGCTGCGCTGGTACGAGAACGGCCCCGACCGCGCAATCTTCACCGTGACGGTCCACCTCCACTAGTCCAACACCCCGACACCAACCGAAAGGCTGAAGGCGCCCTTGGCACCCGCATTTCGACCATTTGTGTCGGGGTGCCTTCATGTTTGCTTGACGGAGCCAATGCACCTAGTCTACTATTAAAGTACTTATGTTAAACGTTCATTCTCCGTCACACCGTGCAGGTTTTACCATCGTTGAGTTACTTGTGGTGATTGTGGTGATTGCAATCTTAGCGTCAATTACCATTGTGGCATATAATGGAATTCAAAACCGAGCCAACGATACGGCCGTGCAGTCAGACATTACGAATTTATATAAAAAGATTGAAATCTTTAACACTACCGCTGGCCGCTACCCTAATACAACAGAGATTTCAACAATTGGATTTAACGCCTCAACCGGCAGCTACGCCATCAGTCCAACCACTGCACATAATCTTATGTATTGCTTTCAAAGCGGCGGTAGCAATGCCGACTATGCGGTGGTTGGATTAAGTAAATCGGGTAACGCCTACTATGCCTCAAATAAGTCGGGCGGACTAAAACCTTATACTGCAGGTTGGAGTACTAACTCAATTACTCCGTGCACTAATATCGATCCGATCCTTACTACTAATTGGCGCGGTTACGTCTCGACCGAAACACCAACTTGGCGCAGCTGGACAAGAGGCGGCCAAAGTTAGCACCCTTAGGCTCTATACCCTTTACGCTTAATCTGCTATTATAATCAACATGAAGTTTACCAGCCTAAATCTATTTGGCTATTTCAACGACTGGCAATCACGTCTCCCGCATATTTTAAATTACTTGAGCGAAGAAAAACCGGCGGTAATATTTTTTCAAGAAGTTGTCTATCTTCCCGACACAGCTCCTAGGCCACAAGCATACGATGTTCTTTCAAAATTAGACTACACCTACCAGCAACTGGCCGTAACTCGTCTACAAGGTAGTCCACACCACAGTGAATATCGCGAAGGATTAGCAGCTGCGAGTCGCTTTCCAATTACTCATGCCGAAACACTTGTGCTTCGCCAACATCCCGATGACCACTTGCAGCGAATTGTGCAGCTACTTGATATAAATGTAAACGGGCACACTGTAAAATTTGCCAATATACACTTTGCCGAAAAATTTCATCATGCCGAAATTCATTTTCTTGAATTACTCGACATTCTTAAATCTCGCGAAGATTACAACCGCATTATTGTAGGTGATTTTAATATGCCCGATTTAGCCACAACCGCCGACCACTGGCAGCAAAATTACCGATCCTCAGGTGAACACGCCTACATATCTTACCCGTCAAAAAATTATTGTATAGACTATGCACTTATACCAAAAACCGCTGGTGTTAACATGGCGGTATCAACTTCGTCCGACTTACTTTCCGACCATCGCGCCGTTACATTTGCGCTATCCCCAACTGCTTAACTGTAATCGACACTTGTTTAAAATCAACAATAAGCCTATAACATAAATATGCCTCCTCAGCGCTACACACACTCCAAAGAGCTCTCGACCTTACCGCCAGAGGCTATAGCAAGCGCCCACGCAACATGGCACCATTTGCTCGATCTATACGTGTACGCACATAAGCAGTTTGAAACAAATAACCGAATGTGTCATTTTGCAAATTACGATCTTCAAACTACTGCACACCAACTTAGTGCCTCAGTTGTAATTGATTTTGAGCCGGAAGACTCAGGCTATCATACAGCGCGCAGTTTTCTCGACTGGTACAAGCATCATCTTCTTGAACGAGACGTAATAAGCGGCACCGCAACAGCCGAAGTGTATTTTCACAAAGTAGAACAACGGATTGCTCAGGTGGCAATTACTGCAACTGACTTTCTTGCTCCCCACACACTCCACGACACTACCGCCGACCATACACCATCGAGTATTGCTCGCGCCACTAGAGAATTACTCGAAAAATCCATGTCTGTTCAATTTGAAAGAAACAGCGAAAACTCTATCTACAACCCATCGAGCGAGGAAGAGTCGGAACTCGCTATGATCGCCGACCCTTTTACTAAAGCAGCCGCCTCGAGTCTATCGTCATTACTTCGCCAACTCCGCGCCATTGGGCCAGATCAATATCGTGCGTAAGTGTTACGCACCAAATGTATGTTCGGCGTAACCGTTTACGCCATGCGCCCAATCTAAAATAACTTTGCCATAATCTCGTTCACCCTTAAGTACATCGCTGCGGCTAACGAGCGCCCATGCATCAATCTCGGCCGCCTGAAGCGTAACTGAAGATTCATTAAAACCAGCAGGCAACAGTGCCCTAAACACAAACTGGTACGTGTCGGCACTTGTACTTGCGCGATTAACGATACGCGAAAATGACACATCGCCCTTAAGTATAGTTAATCCCACTTCTTCATAAGCCTCTCGTATGGCGGCTTCAAGCGGCGTTTCACCCGGATCAATTACACCACTTGGTAGCGACCAATGCGCCTTGTAGTGCGCCTTAACAATTAGTAGTTTTCCGTCATCGGTTTCAAGCTCTAGGGCGGCACTGGCAATACGCTTAGGTAGCGACTTTAACACCTTTCGCCAGGTTGCCGACTCGTGCCATACCACCGGCTTACCTTGCCTATTACTTCGCAAATTCAATCGCACGAGTTTCTCGAATCACATTAACTTTAATCGTTCCAGGATACTGCATGGTACTTTCAATTTTTGTCGCAATATCACGTGCTAACTTAATCGCCGAAAGATCATCTATCGCGCCCGGGCGCACCATTACACGCACTTCGCGACCAGCAGAAATTGCATATGCCTTATCAATTCCTTCAAAACTTTTTGCCACATTCTCAAGATCACGCATACGTTCCGAGAAGTTTTCGGCACTAATATTTCGCGCGCCAGGACGAGCCGCCGACACGGCATCAACCACACGCACCACTAAAGCTTCAGGTGTCGTTGCCTCAATATCATCGTGGTGAGCTTCAATCGCGTGGGCAATTTCTTCGCTCATACCATACTTTCGCGCAAGCTCGGCGCCAATATGATGGTGCTTACCTTCAATTTTATGAGTTACCGCCTTGCCAACATCGTGTAGCAGAGTAGCAATTTTAGCCGTACGCACATTTGCACCAATCTCTTCAGCTATCATACCGGCCATTTGCGCCATTTCGGTGCTGTGCTTAAGCACATTTTGCCCGTAAGAGGTACGAAACTTTAACTCACCCAGTAGTCGCTGCATTTCTTTAGGTACACCAACCACGCCTACTTCGCGCTGTGCGTCTTCACCTGCTTGGCGAATCTCTTTATCAATTTGTTTTTGAGCTTTCTCTACCACCTCTTCTATACGACCCGGGTGAATACGACCGTCTTTCATCAGCATTTCAAGCGCATAACGTGCTACCTGACGACGAACAGGGTCGAAACTTGAGAGGATAATCATACCTGGAGTATCATCAACCAGTACATCTACGCCTGTTTCACGTTGCAAAGCCTGAATATTACGGCCTTCTTTACCAATAATTCGACCTTTCATTTCGTCGTCGGTTAGCTTTACAGCGGTAACGGTACGCTCTGCCGTTACCTCGCTAGCCATACGTTCCATTGCTGTTAGTAAAATTGTTTGCGCCACCTCTTCGGCGTCGTCCATCGCGTCGTGCTGAAGTTTACTTACAAGCCCTACTAGGTCATTCTTAATATCCCGCTCTGTCATGGCCAGCAGCTTATCGGCAGCATCTTTCTTTGAAAGCGATGCAATCTTCTCCAATTTCTCTTGCTGACGCGTTCGTATTTGACGAATTTCATTTTTTAGCGCCTCAACCTCATCTTCTTGACTGCGAAGTTGTTCGGCACGAACCTCCAACTTATCAAGCTTAGAGTCTAATACCGTCTCACGCTCTGCTAGTCGTTGTTCAGTTTTTTTCCACTCAGCTCGACGTTCGTTCTCTAAATTAAGAGCTTCGTCTTTCGCCTCAAGCACAATTGTACCCGCCTTAGCTTTCGCATCGGCAATAATTTCCTCGGTGGTGGCGTGTGCTAAAGCGACTTGTCGACGCACTATTACTGCACCAAGTGCTGCACCAACAGTTAATGCAACAAGCGCAATTAATACTTCAATCATATTGTTCCTTTCGTGCTACACGTAACAATAAACGACACTGAGCCAGCCTAGCTAGCAATACTTAAATGGCTCTACACGCCTAAATGGCGCTGTGGACTTTATAAAATGTTATAGCAAACTATCGTATTTTTTGTAAATCAATCAAATACCAAGCAATTTTTATTGCATTGATATATATTTATTGTACCGCGCTGGCTAACATAACGGCAAGAGACGCTTACGTTATTTTTATTTTCTTGGTGCTGTAATATGCGCCTCGCCGCCGTAAAGTGGCAGCACTACAAGATGATTCTCACCATCATCTAATAGTTTTAAACATGCGCTTATCCACATATCACCCTCGCCACCAACTACTGGTACGGCTAGCGCCGTCGCAAGCGTATTACCAACGGTGCAACCTATTCGTAAACCCGTGTAACTTCCGGGCCCTCTATAAAGCCCAATCCCTTTAATGTCGCTAAAAGTTAATGAGTTTTGCGCTAAGCAGTCGCGAATAAAATCATGCATACCATACGCAAGTTCGCGGCCTGCCTGCCAGCTATATTGCTGCTGATTGCGTGCATCGCCAATAATTACTTGGCACTCGGGCGTCGAAGTGTTAAGTAGTAGATACATGTCTATCCTCCTCTAAACTGCCCGCAATGGCATCAAACATCGCTATTTCCCTATCACCATTTGCAGTTACTTCAAAATGGCGCGATAACTCAGATGTAGGCGATATTTCGATAATTACACGAGACTTAGGAAGCGCTGCAGCAACCGAGCTTGCCCATTCAATAATCACAATCGAATCAGCATCGGCGGCTACTTCGCGCAACTCATCATGCAAAATTCCGGCATCATGTAAACGATAAAAATCGTAATGCACCAACTGGCGGTTTTTGCCAAGTTCGTAGGTACGATTAATCGTAAAAGTCGGGCTTTGTATAGGTTCAGATATCCCCAAAGTACGCCCAAAAAATCGTGTAAAAGTAGTTTTACCGGCGCCTACATCGCCCACCAGTTCAATCATAAGCGGAAACACACAGTAGGTCGCGCATAAAATGGCAAACCGTTCGGTCGCAGATTCGTTCACCATTTCAAACACATATTTTTTCACTCTCACTAGTATACAATACTGATCTTGAAATGTAATTTTTGTAGCGTATTTACGGCCGGTGGGGTACAATAATCATAAGTATTATGCGAATATCAGATATTACTGTAGAAAAACTGCTTTCTCGTTCGGTCGCACTGCCACCGGGTCAGATTAGCGAGTTAAAAAAATCTGCCGAAGCCATGAATCGCAGCCTCCAAGAAGAAGTGCTGCAACAAAAGGTCATATCTGATCAAGAGCTTACAAAAGCCTTTGCCGACTACGCTCATATTCCTTTCGTCGAATTAAATCCGAAAGATATTTTGCACGAAGATTTGCAACGCATTCCAGAGCGCATTGCCCGCCAGTACAATACTGTGTTGTTTAAGGTAGATAAAAATGGCGCACAATATCTGGCAATTGAAGACCCTGATGATGTTCAGGCTCTTAACTTTTTACAAAAGCAACTTGGCGATAATATCGTAGTGCATATTGCCACACATGATAATATTTTGCTTTGCCTTGAAAATTATCGTGGCGACGTAAACGAAGAACTTAACGAAGTTATTGCGGTTCAAAAAGAAGAATCAAATAACACTGACCAAGCAGTTACCGAATCGGAAATTGCCGAAGATTCGCCGATTGCTCAAACTGTAAACTTGCTGCTCGAATACGCCATTCGCTCCAGCGCTAGTGATATTCACATAGAGCCACGCGAAGAATTTGTGCAAATTCGCTACCGTATTGACGGCGTTCTTAAAGAGGTAAATCGTTTACCGCGCAATGTGCTTGGCGCCCTAGTGAGCCGTGTAAAAATTCTTTCTAATTTAAAGATTGATGAGCGACGCGTACCGCAAGACGGTCGTTTTAAAATAACTGTAGCCGGTAAAAAATATGCGCTTCGCGTAAGCACGCTACCAATTGCCGACGGCGAAAAAATTGTTATGCGTATTTTAGACGAATCTAATCAGGCTGTTACGCTTGAGCAGCTTGGTTATTGGGGACTCTCGCTCGCCACCATTAACGAGGCCCTTACTGAGCCCGACGGTATGATTTTAGTAACCGGACCAACAGGTTCTGGTAAATCTACCTCGCTGTTTAGTGTACTCACCCGCCTTAACACGCCCGATGTGAACATTTCGACTATTGAAGACCCAGTGGAGTATAAAATCCCGGGCGTAAATCAAACCCAAACCAACGCCAAAGCCGGCATGACGTTCGCCTCTGGGTTACGCGCGCTCCTCCGTCAAGATCCAAACATTATTATGGTAGGAGAGATTCGAGATGGCGAAACCGCCAATTTAGGCGTGCAGGCGGCCTTAACTGGGCACCTTGTGTTTTCCACCTTGCACACCAACAATGCCGCCACTACCTTGCCGCGTTTACTTGATATGGAAATTGAGCCATTTTTGATTGCCAGCACCGTGAAAGCAGTAGTTGGTCAACGATTAGTTCGCCGTTTATGCAACAATTGCCGAGTTGAGTACGTGCCCGAAGAAGAAAAAATTGCCGAAGTGGTAAAGCTGTTTCACTTGCGCCAAGAGCAAAATTTCTCCCATATTCACGAATTAGAAAAAGCTGCCGCCGCGCAAAAACTTGGCGGCGACACAGCGCTTAGTACTACTAAAACTACAGTAACAAAGTTATGGAAAAATTCACCAGACGGCTGCGAAGAGTGCAACCATTCTGGCTACAAAGGGCGTGTTGGCATTTACGAAGTATTGGGCGTAAGCATACCAATTCAAAAATTAATTACCGCCAACGCCACCGCCAACGATATTCAAGAACAAGCAATTAGCGAAGGTATGGTTACCATGCAATCGGACGGCCTAATTAAAGCCTTGCGCGGCAATACTACCGTAGAAGAAGTTTTGCGAGTTACCAAGGAATAATATGCCAACATTTACCTACCTCGCCCTTAATCAAAAGCAGGAAAGCATTACCGGTACTCTTGATGCAACCGATCGTGGCCGTGCGCTAGCTATTTTAGCTGGCCAGCGTTTACGACCAATTAGCGTCAGCGAAGATGCGAATGCTATTAAAAAGCGTAATCGTAAAGCACTGCTGGGCAAACGCGTAAAGTCTGATGACGTAGTGATGTTTACTCGGCAGCTAAGCGCTATGATTTCGGCGGGCGTACCAATTCTTCGGGCGCTAGATTCGCTGGGTTCTCACGCCGAAAATCCTACTTTTAAACGTACTATCGAGCTAATGATGAAAGATATTCAGGGTGGTATGCCGTTTGCCGACGCCATTGAAAAACATCCAAATATTTTTAGCGATGTGTACTCAAATATGGTGCGCGCCGGCGAAGCAGCCGGTATTCTTGATGACATTTTGAAGCGTCTCGCTCTTCAACAAGAAAAGAATGCCAGCATTAGAAAAAAAGTAAAAAGCGCCATGACCTACCCTATGGTACTTCTTGGTATTACTGTTTTAGCCTTTTTTGGACTGATGATTTTTGTGATTCCGATGATTGGCAATACTATTAAAGACTTAGCTGGCGAAGATGCCGAGCTACCAATGATTACGCAAATTATGCTTGGTTTTAGTAATTTTATTTTAGGTTGGTGGTTTATTATACTACCGCTGTTATTTGGCGCAGTTTATATGCTACTACGCTACATTAAAACGCCAACTGGCAAAAGAAATTTTCATATTGCAATTCTTAAAATTCCGGCAATTAAGTCGATTGTACGAAAACTGGCAGTTGCACGATTTGCGCGCACCTTTTCGGCACTCATTGGCGCTGGTGTAGCTGTACTTGAGGCACTTGATGTTACAGCCCGGGCAATTGGTAATACCGTATACGAAGAGTCGCTGCGCGATGCGGCAGAGCGTGTTAAAAACGGCGAAACTCTTTCGGCAGTTATCACCGAAAAAGAAGTACTTTTTCCGCCAATTGTGGCTCAAATGCTTTCAGTTGGCGAGGAAACCGGTCAAACCGAAAAGGTGTTAGTTAAAGTGGCCGACTTTTACGAGGAAGAGGTTGATGCTGCGATTGACGGCCTAAGTTCGATTATTGAACCGGTGATGATTGTAATTATGGGTGGAGGCGTTGGTCTAATTGCTGCTAGCGTTATGATGCCAATTACCGGATTAACTAATCAAATTCAATAATACTTATGCTATACTGTTAGGTGAATACGAGTGGGCATGAAAAATAAACTATTTTACCGTAATAAATCAATCATCGGCCTTGATATTAGCCAAACAAGCATCAAGGTTATGGATATTGATGCCGAAAAATGGGCCGTACGTGGCTACGGCTCACTCGATCTTGACCCCCAAAAAATGCTTGACGCCCTTGATGGCGACGGCGCCTACATTCTTGAAAAACTTAAAGAGTTGCTTGCTAACAAAACAATTGGCACGCTTCATAGCAACTACGCCGTACTAGGCGTACCTACTGCTCGTACCTACGTACGAACTTTTAGCTTGCCAGTATCGGCGCAAAAAAACATGAAAGATGCCATTGCCCTTGAGGTTGAGCAATATATCCCAATGCCGCTGAGCGCGCTGTATGTTGACTATGAAGTTATCAAACGCACCAAAGATACTCTTACAATTTTAATGTACGCCGTACCGCAAAAACTTATCGACGACCTTTTAGCTCTTGTGCGCGAAGCTGGTCTTGAAGTTATTATGATTGAACCCGGAATTAGTGCGGTCGCGCGAGTGCTCAAGGCCACCGAAGAGGGGCAGCTGCCGACTGTTATTGTAGACATCGGACCAACCACTACCGACATTGCCATTTTAGACGGTGAGTTACGCGTAACTGGCGGCATTGCAGTTGGCGGAAATACCTTTACGCTCTCTCTCGCCAAAAAACTCAATATTTCGCTCGAAAATGCCCATCAATATAAAGTACTTAATGGTCTTAACCCCGGTCCGCGACAGGCAAAAATCTCAGCAGCACTTAAACCCGATCTTCAACGCATTACGCGCGAAGTACAGCGGGTTATTCGCTACTACACCGAACGCTTTACGACCGAACAAAAACTTGAACAAGTACTTATAGTGGGCGCTGGGAGCAACATGCCTGGCATTGGTGAATTTTTTACCAACGATCTTATTATGCCAGCGCGCGTTGCTAGTCCTTGGCAAAAACTTAATTTTACTCAGGTAAAAGAGCCAGCGCGTCAATTTAAATCTCGCTACATTACTGTCGCGGGTCTCGCTTCAATTAAAGAGAGCGAGGTGTGGAATGATTAATCTACTCCCTAAACCCCAAATCAAAGAATATCGCGCCGCACGCGCTAATACGCTGCTACTTCGTTATGTAATTCTATGCTGTGTTGGCCTAATTATTATGTTGAGTTTATTTGGTCTTATTTATTTTATGCTTATGCAAGCAAAAAACGAACAGCAAGCAATTTACAACGGTAACACGCAGGCTGCTGCAGAATACAGCGATGTTGCAGCCGCCTCTAAAGAGTTTGAACAAAACTTAGCTACGGCAAAAAATATTCTTGCAAATGAAGTGCGCTATTCTAACGTGCCAGTTGCCGTAGCGAGTGCGTTACCGTCTGGCGTTATACTCAATGGTCTCGAGATTAACGAAGGCACATTTGACGTGCCCGTGTCGCTTAACGCTCAGGGAAAAAGTTACGAAGACGCATTGCGTCTTAAAGAAAACTTCCAGAACTCAGATTATTTTAGCGACGTAAGCTTACAATCCGTTACCGAAGAGTCGGGTAACGACTCAGACTATGGCTATTCAATTGTGATACAAGTAACCATGAACAAGGAGGCTCTCACTAATGCGTCGTAACACCAAAAAATCGCAAAGCCTTACCGCCTCAAAGTTACGCATTGTGCTTGTAGGACTTATTGCATTAATTCTTGCTGCTATGGTTGCGGGCTTTATACTGCTATCTCGCGAAACACGTGGTTACGCAAATGAAGTAAAAACTGTCTCCGAATCGGCTGCCAATAGCGCCACCGAGGTTGCGCGACTACAAAATACATCTCGTAAACTAACTGAATACGACGATGCGGTTGAACGCGCGCAAAACATTGCCGCTGAAACCACCCAGTACATGTATCAAGACCAAGTTGTGCGTGACCTTACAGAATACGCCAACCGCTCAGGCCTCAGTATTCAAGGCTTTACCTTTAGCGACGCTGGCGGAAGCGATGCCGCTGGAGGCTCAACGCCCGTCCCTGCTCCCGCCGCTACCGGTGGAATAACCGAAGGCGGAGCCGTGCAACCTGCGACCCCTACCGCTACAGCCCTTCAAACTCAATCGGTCTCTGTGCAACTAGGTCAGTCCGTGCAGTATGAAAACTTCTTGCAATTTATTCGCTACATTGAACAAAACCTTACTAAAATGCAAGTTGATGGCTTATCGCTTGGCGGAGCTAACAGCACCACAGACGGTAGTGGCGGCAGCAGTGACGGAAACTCGCTAGGCGGGCAAACACTTACTATAAAGGTATACATGAGGTAAGCTATGAAAAAATCATCTCCATCAGTATCTATAAGTTCACAGCAAATTTCGCGCAATCTACGCCATTTTATTGGTCGGTTTCACATTGTACTTTTTACGGTTCTTGTACTTGGGGGGCTCGCTTTTACCGTATTTACGCTCTACCGTATTTACGCATCGGCTATTAATGTGCAGCCTACGCAATCAACTGCCGTTAACTACGACATTACAACAATAGAACAGATTGAATCGCTGCGAACACGAAATGACTCTTCAGCCGTAACGCCGCTGCCGAACGATAGACGTACTAACCCATTTACTGAATAGGTAAGAAAGCGAGAAAGTAATGCTAGTATCGGCCGATAAATTCCTCCAACTGCCTGTCATGAGCCTTCAAACAGGCGCGCAGCTTGCTGTAACCGACGCAGCTGTAATTGATCCTCGCACACTTAAAATTGTCGCCTACAAACTCATAGGCCAACATCTTACACGGCTCGATTCGTCGTATCTTATGGTTGAAGACATACGCGAGACAGGCTCCATGGGCTTTATTGTAGATTCGCAAGATGTCATAGTCACTAGCGGCGACGTCATTCATTTACAGAAAATTATTGACTATAACTTTTACTTAGAAGGTATGCGGGTTATCGACACCAGACGTCAGCGCCTTGGTAAAGTGCACTCATACACTATCGAGTCAGGCGGCTTTGTAATACAGCAGCTTTCAGTTCAACGACCACTCATAAAAAGTTTTACCACCACCAGTATGCTTATTCATCGCTCTCAGATAGTCAAAATATCTGATAGCGAAGTTACTGTACGAAATTCGCACGAAGAAGAGCGCGCTACACCTGTACTAACTTCGGCTCGAGCAGCTATAGGTGACAATCCATTTCGTAAAGGCTCACCGGCCGACCCTTCGTAAAAATATGGCGTAAATATTTTTTACTAGTACTCTTCAGTAAGTGCAGCTACAATATCATCGTAGCGAAAGCCTTGCCTCATAAGGTAGGCAATAAATTTTTCACGCTCTGGATAGCGTCGGGCTTTTTTTATAATTATCTTCGCGAGTTCATCTGAATCATCGCGTTCGGTATTTTTTAGCGCTCCATCAATAATCGCTGGCTCCACTCCTTTTGTTCGTAACTCAACCTGCAGTTTTTTACTGCTAATGCCCTTTCGCTGATGACGATTTTCTACCCAATAGCGCGCAAAATGCGCGTCATCAATGTAGCCTTTTGCCTCTAACCGTTTTAGCACACGATCGGCTGTGCCTTCAGAAACACCTTCCCGCTCTCTAATTTCACCGCTTCGCGACTTGTACTTCGTCGCCCGTGTTTTGCGCCATAAATAATCACGCATTTCTTTTTTAGAACGCGGTCGCACCATGCAATATTCTAGCGCCCGGGCATACAACTTTCCAAACTGACTTTCTTCCTCTAGTGCCAGCAGTTCAGTGTCGCTGTACTCTTTGCCAACGCGAATCCCTAAATCGGCCACCTGCACCACATCAAGTGAGAAACGGTAGGCACCGTCTACCATCACATTCACTCGATTAGCGAATTTTTGCTGCGCGGTAAGTCCGGTAATTTTCATCTTTTATAATTACGCGGCCGTGCAGCAGTAAATCTCTCCAGCACGACCGTAAATTTACAGTTTAACCTTTAAAGCCCTACACTTCTTCTTCGGCAACTTTAGCGCGAACCTTGGCTTCAATTTCACTAAGTACTGTAGGATTTTCTTTTAAGTATTGCTTCGTCTTATCACGACCCTGACCAATTTTTTCATCGTTGTAGTCAAACCAAGCACCTGCCTTACCAACCACACCATGAGCAACAGCTAAGTCTAAAATGTCTCCTGCGCGCGAAATACCTTCGTTGTACATAATGTCAAACTCGGCAATTCTAAATGGTGGAGCAATTTTGTTTTTCACCACCTTCACCTTAGTACGATTACCGATTATCTCTTCGCCTACTTTAATTTGTCCAATTCGTCGGATATCTAAACGTACCGACGCGTAAAATTTAAGGGCGTTACCACCAGTAGTAGTCTCGGGGTTACCAAACATTACGCCAATTTTCATACGAATTTGGTTAATAAAGATTACCGTGGCGTGTGATTTGTTAATAATTCCTGTAAGTTTTCGCAGCGCCTGGCTCATTAGTCGCGCCTGCAATCCCATGTGTGAATCACCCATATCGCCTTCAATTTCGGCCTGCGGCACCAGTGCTGCAACCGAGTCTACCACAATAAGATCAACGGCGTTGGAGCGCACCAGCGTTTCGGCAATCTCTAGCGCCTGTTCGCCGTTGTCTGGCTGCGAAACCAACAGGTCGTCGGTGTTTACACCAAGCTTACGCGCATAGGCTGGGTCTAGTGCATGCTCAGCATCAATAAATGCCGCTGTACCACCTTGGCGCTGAATCTCGGCAATCGCGTGCAAGGTAAGTGTAGTTTTACCTGAACTCTCTGGTCCGTAAATTTCTATAATACGACCCTTCGGGTATCCGCCGCCGAGTGCTAAATCGAGGCTCAGCGCACCGGCAGGCAAAAGCTCAACGTTTGCATGCATTGCTTTTGCGTCGCCAAGCTTCATAATTGAGCCGTCACCAAACTGCTTCGTAATCTGATCCATTGCAAGGCCAAGCGCCTTGAGTTTTCCTTCATCGACTTTTTTTGGAGCTTTCGCTTCAGTAGTATCGGTCGTTTTAGCCGATTTTGCTTCTTTGTCTGCCATATGTCCCTCCATTAGCGTTATCTTTTATTATACGTGGTTAGCATATTTTTTGCTATAATTGATGGAGAATGACAAAACAATCTACTCAAGTTGGCTTTACCCTACCTGAAATTATCGTTGTTGGTATTTTATTTTTAGTAGCAGCTGTAATTTTTGCCTGGCAATGGAACGATCTTCAAATTAGTTTTCGTGATGATCAGCGTAAAGTAGCTATAAACGCAATCTATTATGGCCTTGAGGAATCGTTTAAGCCGGCCAGTGGTTATTACCCCGAGCAAATTGATGACGATACTATTAAAACGGTCGATCCGAGTCTCCTCACCGATCCGAACGGCAACAAGCTTGGTGCAAGCGACAGCGATTATCGCTATGAACCAACTGGCTGCAACGATGGGCGCTGCACGGGATACAGCTTGCGTGCCTTGCTTGAGAACGAAGCCGATTTTACAAAGAAAAATCGTTAACCTTACTTATCTTTGCGATGATGCGCCACAATTTCATCGGTAACAGGCCGGCCATTTTTAAATGCCTCGATTGCATCGTTTAAAATTGCGACGGCCTGTTTTGGCTTAGTAACGTAGTGAAAACGATACGTCGTCTCTTCGCCTTCGGTAGAGAGACGAATTGAGCCATAGTTAAGCAGCGACTGTACCGGTCCAATAATTGTAAAACTTGCATCTTCAATGCTTCCAAGACTAACTGTTTGCTCGTGCCGAGAAAAAAGCGAATGCTGAATCTCTTGAATAACACTTTCGTTTGTCATGAAAAATTGATTTTGTAAATACACCCATACAGCAATATAACCGCCAAGACCTATAAGTACCAAGAACATTAAAAGCGGTAAAAAGAGTGAGCCGACATTCGAAATACCAAAGCCAAATATGTCTGTGCTAAAAAGTATAATCCCTGCAAGCACAATAAAAAGCGCGGCAAGACTGACTGTAATCGCGATAGGAATAAACAATCCGATAGGGTGACGCTGAATGTTCATAATAACGTATTCACCGCGGCTTAAATTAAGAAATGGATATTGCTGAAGCGACTCTTCATGGCGACGTTTTACTTTATCGCTCAGTTCAAATTCATCTGGTTCATGAGGGCGGGCAGCGTGTACCACGGCAGGCTCATTTGCATATTGCGAACGCAATCGCGGGTCAAAATTTTCACCAGCGTGCATAGATTGTGGCGCGCTTACGTGCGATGGATTTTCGGCAATCATTTGCGCGTTTCCCTGCTTTTGCTCCGACGGTTGTTCTGAGCGCTCCCCTTCAACTGCTGGCGGATGATAGTACAGCGGCCTACCCTGAAGATCATACCCGGCTGGCGCTGGCGTATGCGGCTGGGTGTTCTGCTGTTGCGGTTGAGGTTCTGAAGCCTGTTTCATACTTTTACTATACCTTATGTAAGGTAATTATTTCCACTCTACCTCTATATGGCGCACCGCTTTAGGTGTGATTCTTCTACCACGCGGCGTTCGCTCAATAAAGCCAATTTGCAAAAGATACGGCTCAAAAAAATCTTCAATCGTACTAGCTTCGTCGCCAGTTAGCGCAGCAATAGTCGTCAGACCCACTGGGTTATCGCCATAGTTTTCGTGAATACTTCGAAGCATGTGTCGATCGGCCGGATCGAGTCCGTGTGTATCAATTTCGAGGAGCGCTAAAGCGCTTTCAGCAGTTTTAGAGTCAATAATTCCATCACCGTTTACATCAGCATAATCGCGCACGCGCTTAAGTAGTCGGTTGGCAATGCGCGGCGTAAGACGAGCGCGCTTAGAGAGTAAATCAGCCGCCCGAGGATCTATACGATTATTAAGAATATTTGCTGCGCGTGAAATAATATGTGCAATCTCTTGCTCGGTGTAAAATTCTAAGCGGAATAAATGACCAAACCTATCACGAAGTGGCGCAGCTAAGCTGCCAGTACGAGTTGTAGCACCAATAACAGTAAATTTTGGCAAATCAAGCCGTACGCTACGTGCCGCTGGCCCCTTACCAATCACAATATCAAGCTTAAAATCCTCCATAGCACTATACAAAACCTCTTCAATAGTGCGACTTAGGCGATGAATTTCATCAATAAACAAAATGTCGCCGTCTTGAAGATTAGTTAGAATACTAGCCAAATCCCCAGCGCGCTCAATTGCCGGGCCGGCGGTAATTCGCAATCCTACACCCATTTCGTTGGCAATAACACTCGCCATGGTGGTTTTACCAAGACCCGGTGGACCATACAAAAGAACGTGATCAACTGGCTCCTGCCGTTTTTTGGCAGCATCAATTGCCAAGCGTAAATTACGCTTTAGACGTTCCTGACCAATATAGTCATCGAAAGATTGTGGACGAAGCGTAACTTCAATTTGCTGCTCTTCGTTGTCTTCTGGATGAATACTAGTATCAATTATGCGCTCAACTGCCATATAATCCTTATTATAGCACCTAGCGAGACAAGGCGGCGCGTACACGCTCGGCCGTAGAGAGGTCTTTTGAAACTGGTGCCAGCGCCACGACTGCGTCGTTTAATGTATAGCCAAGCGCCATCAGAGCCTCAAGCGCGTCATCGTCGTCGGGTACTACTACCGAATCGTCAGTATTTACAGCCACCTCACCCGGCGACGAGTATGTTGGAATGCCAACCTTATCAGCTAAATCAACCGCAATACGTTCAGCGGTTTTTTTACCAATACCGGTAGCTTTTTGAATAAATGCGGTATCAGCGTGCGCTAGGCCGTTTCTCACCGTTTCGGCTTCACCCAAACTTAAAACAGCGAGTGCTGCCTTTGGCCCCACGCCTTGCACCGTAATTAGTAGTTCGAATAGTTTTTTTGCAAGCAGCGATGAAAATCCAAACAGTTCTTGCGACTGCTCTCTAATATGGTGATAGGTAAAAAACTTTACGTCACTCTCTACCATCGTTTTTTCAAAATCACCCTGAGCAAGCGCAACTTCATAGCCAACACCAGCCACATCTACAACCACATGTGTCACAAATTTTTCGGCAACCGTACCACGAATATGGGCAATCATCTATCTATTCTCTTGTCTGTTATTACCGCCGCTACCGTCATTGCCATTGCCATTGAGAGGAGGTATAACTGTTCCACCCTCCTCTGGCTCCTCTTGAGTTTCGTCGTCAGACTCCTCTTCTGGTTCTACTGGAGTTGTTGGAGTGGTAGGTGTAGTTGGCGTAGTAGGGGCTGCAGGAGCTGGAGTTGTGTTTTCATCTTCCTCGTCCTCTTCTGGCTGACGCTCTTCTTCGCGCTCTTCCTCTTCTACCGCAGCCGTACAGCTACCCGACGGCAGTCGACTGGCAAGAAAGACTTCACTACGTGTATTAGAACCCGCGCGTTCTGCCAAGCCGCCGTTGGCACACACCTGCCGCTCAACAATACCACTCGGACGCGTAAAGCTTGGTGAGGCCGAACCAATCCCAGCAGTAATTACCTGCCGCCAAATTGGCGCCGCCATATCCGATCCGCCACTTGCCATAATCTCGTTATTATTATTTCCTACCCAAGTGCCAACAGTAATGTCTGGGGTGTAACCAATTGTCCAGGCATCACGGTTTTCATCGGTTGTACCAGTTTTTACAGCAACTGTTTTACCGCTCACTGTTAGCGCGTTACCAAATAGACGCGAGCGAGCTGAATTGTCAGACAAAATATGCGACAACAAATAGGCACCTTGCTCACTTATTGCTCGCTCTTTAACTGGCGCATATCGGTAGATTTCATTATCAAACTTATCATCAATTTCAGCCAGAGTGGTTGTATCTTTATACTGCCCCTGATCAGCAAAGGTAGCGTAAGCATTCGTCATTTCTATAAGTGGCACTTCCGCCGAGCCAATTGCAAGTGACAATCCATAATCAGCTGCATCATCGAGCGACGTAATGCCGAGCTTTTCCGACTGAGCTAGTGTCGTGTCAATTCCTACTCGCTGCATTACCCGCACCGCCGGAATATTTAGCGACCATGCAAGTGCGTTTCTTACACTTACATTGCCGTAGTATTGTCGAGTGGCATTTTGAGGTGAGTAGCCACCAATATTAATTGCCTCATCTTTAATTACCGTGGCAGGTGTAATAGTGCCGTCGGCTAAGCCTTTAGCGTAATACACTGCCTTAAACGTAGAACCGGGCTGACGTTGAGTGGTCGCCATATTAACCTTACCCCATTCTTCATTGTTCCAGTCGGCACTTCCTACAAGGGCGCGTATTTCACCAGTTTTTGAATCAAGTGCCACCACGCCAGCATTTGAACCTCCTAAGCGTTGAATATACGGCAGGCGGTTTTCAACACTTTCGATAGCGGTATCCTGAAGTGCCAAATCTAACGTGGTTGTTACCTGATAACCTGAACGCTTCACTCGCTCTTCGCCATACTTTTGATACAATTCTTGTACTACCATTTCTGTAAAGTGCGGTGCCGCATTGTCTATTTCAGAGATTGATTCGTTATAAGCAAGCTGCGTCGCTTCAGCGTCGGCACGCTCGCTTTCGGTAATCATCTCGTTATCAATCATTCTATTGAGAACTGTTGCCCGCTGACGGTTTGTCAACTCTTCGCTACCAGTAATTGGCGAGTACGCAGTAGGCGCTGGCAGTACTCCCACTAACATAGCGCTCTCAGCTAGGGTTAAATCGTTGGCGCTTTTACGAAAATAGTTTTGGCTGGCCTCGTCTATGCCAAATGAGTTGTTACCGAAATACACCGAGTTAAGATACATAGTTAAAATCTCGTCTTTACTGTAGCGCCGCTCAATTGCAATCGAGACAATCAACTCTTTGTACTTACGAAGAAATGTTTGATCGGTTGAGAGAAGGGTGTTTTTAGCTAGTTGCTGAGTTAGTGTCGATCCACCATAGGCAGTGGCATCGCGCGACATAATATTTCGAGTAAATGCCTTAATAATACTTACTGGCGATACACCACTGTGCTCGTAAAAGTTTTTATCCTCACTCGCAATCAACGCCTGCTCCGTCACATCAGCAATCTGATCGAGAGGCACCATTTCCCCACTCGATTCTTTACCAGTACGATAAAATGTTTCTCCATTTCTATCTTTTAGTACAATACCAGTGTTGTTACGGTTCATCAGTCGCTCAGGATCGGAGATGTCGTTTGCATAATAAAGATAAATAATAATTGGAATAATTACACAAAATAATAAAACTGGCACACCAACTAATGCAAGCTTTTTTTGCCACGATAATGTCTTAAACCATGTCCATCGGCCACGCAAGCTACGCTGAACCCGGCGATGCAGTGGCATCTTTTTTGTATACTTTCCCTGTCGCTTCATATACTTAGTATAATACGTTTTACAGTGTTTGTCTCGCCATCAAATGATGGGTAATAGCGGCAGCCAATGCGTCGGCACAATCGTCTGGCTTTGGCACCTCTTGTAAACCAAGATTAATGCGCACCATTTCTTGCACCTGTTTTTTACCAGCATTACCGTAACCGGTTATTGTCTGCTTTATCTCATTTGGCGTATATTCGGCAATTGGCAAACGGTGTTTACGACCAGCCAACATAGCCACTCCTCGCGCCTGCGCCACACTAATAGCGGTTGTAACATTTTTAGAAAAAAATAGCTTTTCAATCGACATAACCTCAGGATTGGTCTCTTCAATAATCTCCATTAGGCTGTCGTAAATCTCTTCTAGTCGTATGTCTATAGGCGTGTGTGGCGGAGTTGTGACTACACCGGCCGTAACTAGACGCGTTGAATTACGCACAATATCTACTACGCCAAAACCTAATATTCCCGTCCCCGGATCAATCCCAATAATTCTCATCTACCACTTCTTCTCGCTACCACCATCAACAATGTACGCTTCGCCATCTCGTAACGTTTCAAACATTAAACCTTCAGTGGTAAAATAATCAACCATCGCTTGCGCTTCGTCACCAAACCAAGACGACTTGTAGTGCGGCACGAGCTGCGGGTACACCATATTTAATCCGTCCCAAATAATTTCCTCTTTATAACCCTCCGGTACCTCGTATGGATCATCACCGCGCTCAGTCCCTTTAAGAGTTTTAGTCATAATAATTGAGCCGGCACTTGAACCACCATAGAGAAAATCACCCTCTTTTAGTCGCTGACGTAGCATATCATCTAGCCCACTATACCTAAGCGCTCGACGCAACACAAAGGTATTGCCACCCGATACCCACATTACTTTTGCCTGTTCAATAATTGGCCAAAGCTCATTAGGTTTGTCAAAATAGTTACGCAGGTCTAACTCGTACGGCTCAAACCCCAGAAGCTCCAATTCCGCTAATTTTTCCGCTACGTGCAGCGCCCGTTCATCCTCCATCAAACAATCTTTGGCGTTGTCTATAAAAAGTAGTTTTTTTTCGTTTCCAGCGAGGCGGCAAAATTCTGCTGCGTGCTCACCAAAGCCATAAGAAGAAAGAAATAATTTCATATTTATAGTATAGCACTCCTAGTTGTCTCGAGGCCGACGCAGTCTACCGGCAAACTGCCGCAGCTCTCGTCGCCATTCATAGCCCGCGTAGCTTAGTAAGGCGGCCGCACCACCACCAAGCGCCCACCACGTCCATACCGTCTTTTTTGAAGTTGCGATTGGATCAACGGCAAATTGAGCCGCCGGAAGCACTGCTGACTGCACCTTACGACAGCGATTTGTGTCGGGGTTACGCTCCTGACCTTCTTTGCACGGCGTTAGTTCAGCTGTACCACTGCTAATTAGACGGCAGCGATTTGTCTCGGGGTGTCGATACTGATCGCTACGGCATGGGGTTAAGCTGGCATTTGCCGCAACACGCGAACGACAGCGATTTGTCTCTTCGGAGCGATACTGATCGTCACGACATGGCGTTAATTGACGCGACAAGCCAGCTAGTGATCGGCAACGATTGGTTTGCATATGACGGTACTGGTCATCTCTACAGGGAGATAAAGCCGAGTTTTCGCTAACTATTTTTCGACAACGATTGGTCTCAATAAACCTATACGAACCCTCTGGACATGCCGCCTGAGTTACTTCGTCAGTTTCTATGCGCACGCAGCGCCCACTGCTCTGTCGGTACGTTTGGCCAGATAAGCATTCCGGCTCCAACTTTATAATGTTAGCGCTGCCACCTGTTGGCGTATATGTGGCAAGCCACGCATCTCTATCGCTACTGTACACCCAACTTTGCCCTGCACGCATAGCGGTGTAGTCGACCGTTTCCATAACTTCATCACTACTTAAATGCATAAGCGACACGCTGCCGGCGGTAGTTTTAGAGAGCGTAAGCGGCGTTTCATCTATAGTTATGCTTAAATATTCACCGGATAACAAGGTGTACTGCTCTAGCGTGTACGCCGCATCAGAGCGATTAGTCCTTAGTTTACAGTCAGCTAGTTCAATTGCTTCGGTATGCGGGTTATACAGCTCTATAAATTGCTCACTTTTCTCTAAGTACGCGCCAATTTCACTAATTTGAGCCCGACATAAAACCGGCACGTCTTTTTCAACCGCCACATCTTCTGGACATAGCGGTAATAGCGGTGTTGCAGGCTGGGTGGCAGGATAAAAACCATACCCCTGACTAGGTTTAAGCAACACGTTGTCGCGGTAGCATCGAGTCCACGGCAGCCCATTGTCATGCAACACGGCGGTGCTACTGAGCGTAGAACTACTCCAGCTAACGCTATCTACCACGCTGCCGCCACGTAGTAGCTCAACCGCTCCCGATGCAGTAAGTCGACTGCTATTGTATACAGCTCCACTGGTACTGGTAAACAAAAGTGTGCTTTGCGCCGAACTATTTTCATCCGTACCTGTACCGTAGGCCTGATTACGTATAAAAATCTGCTGGTACGGTTCAATGTACTGGCCGCTAAACCTAAATAATTGCGTAACTGCTCCAGATTCACTTTTAGCATGCAACACCCAGCTATCGTCTAACTGTACGCGTACCTCTAATGGATTATAAATACCTACATACTCTTGTTTACCGCCGGCATCTGTATTGAGCGATGTAATATAGAGTACCTGGGCGAAAGTGACGGAATCTGGCGCAGTTACCTCTACGGCTTCAGGTTGAGTAACTGCCTCTGACTGGACTTCAGAGCTGCTAGACAGCTCAGTCGGCTCTTCCATTTCACCTACAATAGGTTCAACATCCCCGCTAACGTCGTCCGGCTCAACCGCATCTATCTCCTCTACAGCTAGTATATCCGAGAGTTCGCTATTTACTGGCTCTATCGTAGCCACGACAGATTGAGACAGGACAAAGGCACACATTAGCACAATCGCTATACTTACAGCGCTTAGCGTTACACCGGTTCGACATCTAGCTTTGGGCTGCGTGTACACTACTTATACCGATTATGCTTTAATAATGCCACGATTGTAGCGCATAAATTATATAAAGTAAAGTACTAAAGTGCGGCGTTCGTATGCACGTTCACAACGTCATCAAGATCATCAATGGCGTCAAGTAGCTTCATTAGCTTTGCTGCTGTTTCATCGTCAGAAATCTCAATTTGCGCCGTACCAATGTATTGTAATTCAGCGTCTTTTACTTCAATATCTTTACTACGCAAAGCCTCTCGAACCTTTGCAAGATCCTTTTGCTCGGTGTACACAATAAGTTCACCGTCTTCTTCCACGGCATCTTCAGCCCCTGCATCAAGCACCTCAAGCAATACATCTTCGCCAGTTGCCGCTACAGAAATAACCCCTTTACGAGTAAACTGAAATAATACACTTCCCGCATCGGCAATTGTGCCACCATTTTTAGACAAAGCATTTTTTACATCGGGAAAAGTACGATTGCGGTTATCTGTTGCAGTTTCAATAATAAGTCCTACGCCACCGGGGCCGTAGGCTTCATAGGTAATTTCTTCCAAGGCAGCGGCATTCTTGTCATTTACACGGTCGATTGCTCGCTGAATATTGGCGTTGGGCATATTGGCGGCTTTAGCTTTTTCAATTGCAAGCGCGAGTGCCGAATTCATCGCCGGATCACTTCCGCCACGAGCAGCTACGGCAATTTGGTTACCTAATCGAGTAAATATCGCGCCACGCTTTGCGTCGTTTGCACCTTTATCTCGCTTAATTTTTGCCCATTTACTGTGTCCTGCCATATTCTTCTCTCTTTACGTTACTTGCATTTACTCTTAATTATAGCAAATCTACTCTGTAATGTTATGCTGACGCAAGGAAAGCCCAGTCGATTTATAGAGCAATGTTACTACCGCTGCAATGCCAGCGTACATAAGAATCGCCACCCACGGCGCGATCGTCATCTCCCGTTGCGCCCACCAAAAACTACCAAGCCATTCGGCTACATTCAACATATAACCCAGCAGCCACGAAGTTGGTAGCGCAATAACACTGGCCACAATTGGCGTCACATAGTCAGCAATCCCGGTTAAAAATGTAAGTAGCATCGCTAAAGGCACCAGCGGCAGCACCAGTAGATTTGCAAATATCGCCACTAGGCTAACGGAGTTGAAATAGAGCAAAATTATAGGCAGTGTTAATATTTGAGCAGAAAAAGTTTCGCCAATTATCTGCCTTAACAAGCCAGGTTTGCGCTGGGCAAAAAAGTACGCCTGCAGCACTGGTGACACCATCATTACCCCGATAAAAGCCGCAAAACTAAGCATCCAGCCAACATCACCCCATACGTAGGCAGGATTAATAAATACCGTAATTGCCGCTACTACGCTTAATAATACAACCGGATGTAGCTTTCTTCCCACATACCACACTAAAATACTTATTCCCGCCACAAGACCAGCCCTGGTCATGCTTGGACTAAAGCCGGTAACCAAAACAAAGCTGACAATAAGCATCAGTGATAAAGCTAGCGCTGAAAATCGCGACACCTTCACACCCAGTCTTCGCGCTACTCGCACTAAAATTGTAAGGTTATACCCACTGGCTACTACAATATGTGTCAGTCCGACTACCTGCAGGGTTTCGGCCGTTTCCGCTGGGAGAGCCTGCTTTAGGCCGACCAAAAATCCCAACCCTAAACTAGCTTCTGCGTCCGGCAAATGTCTGTTTATTTTTTCAGCAAAACTATCACGCACGTTGCCAGCAATATCGCCCTGATTTTCGCGCTCCACTGTTAATATTTCTGGTCGATACATACTTGCGCCAAATGTACCAAACCCCTCGCTCATTTGTCCTGTCACTTTAATTGTGTCGTATCGTCGCACATATTGCTCGGAAGTCGACAATTGCATCCATACGCTGCCAGCAATATCACGCTCGCCTATTGAAAGGTTTTCTAAAATTACACTCACCGATTCCCCAGCCCCCCGACTTGGGTCTTCTTTAACTTCACCACGAAGTGTGACCTCAGCCTCAACATACGCCGTTAAAACCGCTCGCTGATTATGGTGAGAAATACCGTACGATAGACCTATTCCTGCGCAACCCACAATAAGCAGGCATGCGCCGACTACACGACGATTTATAACCCCTAGCCCCAAAAGTGTTACCCATAACGGCCAAAGGGCACTTACCCACTGCAAACCTACTAGCAACGACAACGCTACTCCGGCGCAAAAACTGCAACTCGCAAATGCCAGCAGCCACGAACTGTGCACTGGCCGGCGTAGTATTGCTCTCATACGATGAAGTATCGCATACATTAGCATAAAACAAAAAAATTCCGACATAGCACGCTATAATCAGAATTTTTATAAATAAATTTATGGAGGGACCACTGGGGCTTGAACCCAGGACACCCTGCTTAAAAGGCAGGTGCTCTAACCAGCTGAGCTATGGTCCCGTTACGCTTTTAAATAGTAGCACTGTATCTGTTAATTTGTCAATGCTTCTTCTTATCATCACCCCCTGTTTTTGGTGACTTAATTGTTAAAAAGTCGAATATTGCGACTACTGCTGCGGCTGTAATAAGCGTACGAGACTGCTCGTCAACCGTTGTTATAGTCAAAAGAAGCGAATCGGGTACTAATCCGTAACGGATAACTAACTGCACACCAACAGCAACTGCGAGCGCCAAAAACAACACCGCACTAAGCAAGTGTTCGTGCTTTTTTGCATATTTAAGTGGTGACATAAGTGCGAGCAGTGGTAATGAAAATGTAAGCGCTATACTCACAATTGCCTCAAGTGGCGCCACACCCGTTTGGATTCCATATGCCCGAAGCGTCGTAGTAACCTCGATAGTCCATAGACTAGCGATTAGCGCGCCGGCCAGTAGGGCAAGCGCCATGAGCCCAAAGCGACGACGCAATAAGTATATGCTGAGTGATAGCATTATTACTACAATTGCAACTATTATAAATCCATTCATCGCTCTACTCTCCCTATTTCAATCGATCCGCCCGGTTTAATTCCAATTTCGCGGGATACACCGGCAGCTACCTCCAGTACATAATTTGCTGGTTGTGGCGGTTGATACTGCACATGTGGCGGCGCATCTGGCAAGACCGATTCGTCTATTGCAATAATACCACCACTCGCATCAATCCACACAATATCTATGGCATACGTCATGTCTTTCATCCAAAAAGACCATTGGCGCGACTCAGGCATTACAAACAGCATACCCTCACGCCGAGATAACGCGCGCGTCTCGCTTAATCCAGTCGATATCTCCTCTTCGGTTATAGCGAGACGCACTGGCAACCTAACACCACTTTCGCGCACCACAACCGTAGACATATCACTTTTTTGCACCTGCCAAACAAAGTACAACGAAATACCTAGCACAACCAGACTCGCCACCACCGCAAGTCGCTTCATTCTCTAGGCGCCAACTTTATCTTTTTTAGTACGGCGCTTGGCGTTTAGTTCTACATATTCAATAATCTTGCCGGCGACGTTTCGCTTAGTTATCTTTTCGATATTTTCGATTCCAAAATAAGGATTAATCGTCATAACCTTCGCCGCTCCATCACTCACCATTAAATCTACCGAGCATATATTAAGTCCGATCGCTTTCGCAGCTTTAACTGCAACTTTTTTACTTTCGTCACTAAGTACAGCAATTTTATCAAACTTAGTATCGCCAGTATCATTCGCCTCCGAAGCAAAAGCGCTGCTGTTTTTGCGCACACTTGCTACAACGCTCGAACCAACTACAATAGCGCGAACATACTGAACCGTCTCTCCATTAATATACTCTTGCAGCATAAACGTAGCATCATTTACGTAAAACGCGCGAATTACCGAACTTACTGCTTTACGAGTTTCAGCCAATACGCTGTTTTCTCTACGCATAGAGGCCACTCGAACAACAGCAGGTAAACCAACATACTCAATTAGCTCGTCTGCCTGATCCGGCTCACGTACAAATACGGTTTTTGGCACCGACACACCCTCGCGCGTAAGGATTTGCATTGTTCTGAGCGTGTCAATCGATCGATTGATTGCAAGTGATTTAATCGGCGCATATGAACCCATAACTTCAAATTGTCGCAATATAGCCGTTCCGTACGTAGACGAGCCCGCAAAAGAGCGAGAAATTACAGCATCATATGGCGAAAGTTTCTCGCCTTTATATAACACTTCCGAACCCTCTGAGGTTAAAGATACGTAGCATGCTGGGTAACGAATTGTTTCAATCCAGTGACCTCGTTTTTCAGCCTCCTCTACTAGTCGGCGTTCCGTATAATAGTGGGGTAGCCGTGTCAATATAGCAAGTTTCATTATTGCTCAGTCCTTAACGGTAGGCTAAAGTGCGTTTTTACAGCCGCAGCAAATACTTGCGCTTCTTTATTTAGATCGCCGTCTTCAGCCATGGTGTAGCCTTTTTTTATTACCTTTAGCATTCTCTTGCCTCGTCCAATTACATCACCTTTATTAAATTTACAAAATACAATAAATTGCTCTTCAGATGCCAAGTCTGCAACCGAATAGCCAGGTTTAACATATGTTACGCTACGGGTGCTACTGTCATATTGATAAATTCCACTAGGTATTTCGTTTTGTAACGTAAATGAGCTGTCGATTTCATTATTAAATATTAAGTACGAATACGGCTCAGATGTACTATTCATGGTCGGCAGCGCCTCTAAATCTTCAACCTCGTACTTAAAATTACCTAGCTCTAAGGTATGAAGGAGAGCGAACGGAATTTTGCCTTTTGCAAACTGCATATCGCTCAGTACGTGAGTGTAACCTGTAAGCCGTGCATTTACCTCAATAGCGTAGACATCATTATCTGGCGTTATTAGTAAGTCGATACCAAATATACCTCGATATCCGTGGCTTGCAAGTTCAGAGCCTACAACTGTTGCAATCTCTTGCATACGGTGTTTTACAATTTCAGATGAATCGCCTCCAAGTTCACCACCACACCATCGCGACACCCCAGGAAGGTTAACATTGCATAAATACTGGCTATCAACCAATTGCCGTTGTAGTCCACCCGTAAACACACCGTACTTAGTTACACACGCCTGAATGCTACACGGTAATCCGTCTACAAACTCCGAAACAACAACTGAGCCGCTAAAAGACGTAGCCTTAAGCTGCTTAACTGCAGCACCGTATTGAGATCTAGTGCGCACTATAAATGTTCCCTTAGACCCCGACGACTCAACATCTTGTATAACAAACTTTTCATACATACCTGCTAGTTCATCGAACATAGCCTCATCAAGCTCATCTAAACGCCGCACTACATGATCAGGCATATTAATAAGTTCTGAGAATTCGTCTCTAAAGTAGCGCTTGTGTTCATACGCATGGGCAATGGTTGGTGAATTCATAATGTAATTCAATGGATTCACAATATAGGGAGGTGACAGCGGGCCATATAATACATATTTGCGGCGCGGATGCTGCTTAACAAAATTGGCAAATTCACGCGAAGAAGCAATTTTAATACCCTTATTTACCTCGTGGTCAATGTTAAGTTCAGCGTTTTTATCCGCTAAACCTAGCGACTCTAACCAGCGGCCGTGGGTATCACTAATTGTAAGAAAATCATCAAAATAATGATGCATATGGAGAAAAACAGACTGATCATCATAAATACCGCCAAGCGGTAACTTTCGATTGTATGTAATGAGCGAGTTTATATCCATACTACTTAATACCAGTCTTTCTGTATTGTAACATTTATATGAGTGAGCGGCTTATTGTGCAAGACGCCTATTACCGATTAACTTTAACATATATGACTACTTTAGTCAATAATTAGCACTCTGTTATTTAATTGTTTTTATAAATTCTGCGAGCGCCGATATCATCTCGCTGCGGTATGTAGCGCCAAACAATATTGGCATCTTGTTCACCTCAAGCACATACTGTTTGCCTGTCACAGAATCACTAACTAAATCAACACCAGCCACATCAGATCGGCTCATCGATGCAGCGGCTCTTTCCGCTAGCATTTTTTGTCTATCGCTTAGTGCAACAATATTACTCACTGCACCCTTGTCGGTATTATTAAGATGCGTGTCATTTGACTGCCTCATTCGCTTTAGGCCAACTTGCGCCTCTCCGTTAAATACCACTACACGATAATCCTCGTTATTCGGAACGTAAGATTGTAGCATAAATATATCGTATGGATCATAGGCACCTAACTTCTCAATCAGCTCGTCTAAACTAGTAACTAAAAAATTATCATTACCAAAGGAAGCCTCTACACCTTTTAGCACCGCCGGTAGACCAAGTTTTTGTAGATATAGCTCGGCCTGTGCCCTTAATCGCCCCACACTGGTAATAACTGTGTTTGGTACCGGAATTGACGCTTGCGCCATAAATGCATGCTCACCCAACTTATTAGTAGGAGGGAAACGCCTTACCTCGGTTGTTTTGTAGGGCACCCCGTGCGCATCAAGATAAACCGCAGCGGCTAGTGCATTTTGGTATGATCGCCATCGTGCAAAGTACACCCCGTTAAACGTTGCGAGATCTTGCCTACTACCGTCGCCAACAAGAACCTTCCAGCCGCTATCATCAATCCAATATTCTAGCGTTCGGAGTTCAGCATAAGAGAGTGTATATTCAGATCCAAGTTTCTCACCCAGAACGCGAATACGATCATCATAATCGTACGCCTGATTATCCGTTCGATCCCACAATACCAAAATTTTTTTCATATTGAGTAAATAATACGCGGTTTACTACGAGTTCGCAATTGTCTTGTCTAAATATGGAATTAGACACGCCAAAATATCATCATGGTTCCCGTCTCGGCAGCTGTAATGCAATTTTAGAGAAGGCGAAAAATTAAATTCGTTAAACCAATAGTTACCAGATTCTGCTGGCTGCGTGTAATCTTTTACAAACATATCAACAACTACAAACCCGTGGCCAATTTGGTTGCTAATACGCTGCACTTTTTCAATTAGCGAATCGTGAACATTTTCGAAAACATTTATAATAGATGCACCATTTTTAATCATGGTACCGCTACCAATAGTAAGCTCTCTGTTCATATTTAAAATCTCTTGAGAAGAAATGGTATCTGGATTAAGCATTGTCTCGTCAAGATCAGGATAGGTAACATAAGGCATTTTAAAAGTACGGCGACTATCGTTCTCTTTTGCAATTAATTCTGCAACCGTACTGTGGCCATCACCAACTACGTAAGGTCGCTTTCGAAGTAGTGCCGACACTACTTTTCCATCTACAACAGCAAAGCGTATCTCTTCAGCGTCAACCGCCTCTTGCACTAATACCAACGGCGTGTGGCCATTACTATAGGCTTTCGTTACAGCTTCCTCAAGATTGTTGATCGACTTAATGCCCGCAGTAAACCCGCGTGCGCCAGAAGCGTTTTCGGGTTTTACTATAACGCCCCCAAAAGAGTCAATCATACGCTCGATCGCTACCTTATCAGCATTAGTTACGCGCGTATCTATTACATGAGTAGCTGGGTAGCACACCCCTACTTCGCCAGCAAGACTATAGGCTCTTTGCTTATTTTGACTTACCGTATGCGCAGACGATGTAACAAAAGGATATGACACAAGTCCATTTCGTGTCAGCCAAGATTTACCAGACGCGTGCTTAAAACGCGTGTATTTGCGGCCATCAAGGGTAAAAACATCGACGCTATAGCCAAAATCTTTCATAGCGACATGCAAAATATCTATACTGATTGTCGTACTCATATCAACTTACTGTAGCAAAACCAACTATTAATCTCAAACGGTGAGGCTGTACACAAAATTACATACGTTATAAAAATTAAAAAATGCTACGCTTTTTAGCCTGAGTAAACTGCTCTAGCAGTTCACGCTGTTTTTTACTTAGTTTAGTTGGTGTATCTACAATAATACTCACAATGTGAGGGCCACGCTTATCGCTCCTAAGCTGCGGCACGCCATGGCCAGATAGCTTAAAATCGGTTCCACTTTGAGTCCCAGCTGGAATTTTCATACGTACCGGCCCATCGATGGTATTCACGTCCAGCTCTGTACCAAGCGCTGCATCTACCATCGAAACATGCGCTTCGCTTAGAATAATCAACCCTTCTCGTGTAAATTGTTTGTGCGCCCGCACGCGAATATTTACGTATAAATCACCGCGTTTACGCCCCTGACCAATAGATTCACCACGTTCGTTAAGGCGGATAGTTGCACCATCGTCAATACCGGCAGGCACTTTTAGCGCGATTTTTTGCTGTTTACGCTCCACACCAGCGCCGCCACATACGCTACAGGCTTTTTCTGGCACCTTGCCTCTACCTTCGCACGTAGGGCAGGTTACGGCTTGCTGAATTTGGCCAAAGAGTGAATTCATCACGCGGGTTTGCTGGCCAGCCCCTTTACAGTCTGAACACATTTTTAAGCTATGACCAGGTTCTGCGCCATTACCGCGACAATGCGTGCACTCGTCGTTCATTTCTATTGCGATGTCTTTTTCGACACCAAAAACTGCTTCTTCAAACGTTAAACTTAGCGTCGTTTCAATATCTCTACCGCGTTGCGGCTGACGACTACCGCCCGCACCACCGCCAAAAAACTGCCCAAAAATATCACCAAGGCCACCGTCTCCAAAATCAAAGTGTACGTTTTGCCCACCAAAGCCACCAAAGCCTTCAAACGGATTTCCACTACCACCGCCTGCACCGCCGCCAACGCCGGCATGCCCAAACTGGTCATATCGCTGACGTTTTTGTGCGTCCTTTAGCACTTCGTACGCCTCATTTACCTCTTTAAACTTTGCCTCATCGCCGCCCTCTTTATCTGGGTGAAACTGTACGGCACGTTTTCTAAAGGCCTTTTTTATCTCATCGGCCGACGCGTCTTTAGAGACGCCAAGTACTTCATAATAATCACGCTTGCTCATTACTTTTAGTATATAAAACTAGCACTCTTAATTCAAGAGTGCTAGCAGGGTACTTTGCGTTGTTTAGTTCTATACGCTGCGGGCGTGGCGAGAGTTAAGCGTTAAAAGCTTTACGATACCCCAACCAATTAAAGTATAGATAAGCGCGCCAACTAGCGTGCTAATGCTGATTGTTGATTGCCCGTAAGTAGGCGTACCAAACATTCCCTCAAACGGTAGCGCAAATACAGCACTAAGTCCGTAAATAAAGCTTACAAACGCACTTGCCTCTGATGCACCAAGTAGTAAGAAAATAAATCTTAGCAGTAGTAACGACACAATAACGCCCGTAATAAACCAAACTAGGCGAGCTACTGTAATTTTAGCCGACACCTTATCTTCAGATGCGCGCTGTACCGACTCTCGTTGCACAGTGGTGTCGCCCACCTGCTCTACATTACGCTCGGTAGTTGTAACTTCTTGATCACGATCCATAGTGTTGCTCCCTATTAATTATCACCTAAAGTATAGCACACCTTGCCCTGCATAGTTTATACTCTATATACGCTATGCCCGAACACACGCTGCCACGATTTTTCCGTCACGATGCCGATATAATTACAAAGAATGTTCATTATTTTCCGGGCGACGAGGCAATCTCTCCGGCTCGGTATGAATCAGCAATACAAGGTGGGTACCTCTCCTGCGTTACGTTTACTTACGGTGCAGCGCGTTCATTTGGTCTCCCTATAGACACCGAAACTTTTGAACGCTGGAAACGCATTACAACTGCCACAAAAAAGATTGATGACTATATTGATGACGACACTCAGCGTTACGCCGATGTGCTCGCGCACGCAGACCCCTCTACCAGTTCGCTTTCAAGCCTACTTGCAGACGCTAATACTACTATACTCGACCAGCCAACTTACGATAATTTAGCACTTTTAGAGCATAGCGTAAGCCCTTACCCTGAACAGTACCAACAGTTATTTTACAGTGCTGCAGAAGTGGCAAAAATAGGCCTAGCTAAACGACGCGCGCAATCGGTTGATCAGTACAAAATTTTACTTGAGCAAGAGGCTCTTGCCACTGCACCCCTGCTTTATAACTCAGTCTCTAGTTCGGTTAAAGATCATTCAAACTATTCAAAATTCACCGACTGGTGCCAATATGCGCTAGAACTAGGTACACTTGCAGACAGTGGGCAAGATCTTATGCGCGACAAACAAGAGGGGCTTATCTCTTTTGATGTCACAGCATGTCATGCGCTTTCAATTGCGCTTTCTGGTAGAACCGCAGCGCACGGTATGTTAAAACGACGAGCCAGTCTTGCTACCGCTCGTGCTGTTATTACTCGTGGCGTAAGCGGTTTCTAATGAAAAAAGCGCTTGCTGGTATAATATAAATATGACACAACTTGAAGGAACTACACTGGCAGACTTTACTCCACGAAAAAAGGTAGATGCGCTGGAGATAATAGATACAAAAATAGGTAGTGGTGAAACCGCAACGCCGGGTGCTACCATCACCGCTCACTACACCGGAGCCCTATGTAAAACGGGCGAAATATTTCAAAGTAGTCACGACTTTGGCGATGCCATAACGTTCGGCCTAGACCAAGTAATTCAGGGTTGGGGCGAAGGCGTGCCCGGTATGAAAATCGGTGGTATTCGTCGATTAATAATCCCGTCAGAAAAAGCGTATGGCTCAGTTCGTGCCGCAAGCAACATTCCGCCAAACAGTGACCTAGTGTTCGATATCGAACTTGTCGCTATCCCAATAAATAACTGATTAGCATATAGCAATAAGTTGCCGTAGCGTTCTTTATACCTATTGACTTTTTATAATAAAATTAGTATAATATACGTGAACTTGTTCTTCACAATTCGAATCCATCTGATTGGAGAGTCATCATGACCACCACCTACGAGTCCGCCAGACCGCTGACGGAAGAGGACATCCAGACCCGAGAGTACTACGTCAACGCCCTCATCGAGGCGGTGAGGGACACCTTCGGGCAGACCAACAACCACACCGCCCTCAACGCACTCAAGACCTGCGTCGATGACACCCAGTTCTTCAACCACGGCAAGGCCGACTACGCTCGTGACTTCCTGGTTCGATGGCTGAAAGACCTGGGGAACATCAACCCGAGGCTTCAAGCTGAGATCCTCTCCGAGATCGGCACCTACAACGAGATCATGATCGAGGACTACGACGCCCACCGGGCACGTGTCTGGGCTACAGCACCAAGGCTGACCGGTCTCCTGCCCAAGAACCTGGAGATCGTCTGGATCCACTCCCGGCTGAAAAGCCTGATCTACCGAGTCCGTCAGATGGACGTCTGAGAACCCGTTCACCAGTCCTGCCGCCCGGCTTTTACTAGCGGGCGGCAGGCAGAACTATGAAATTATACACAAAATACCGGCCCTCGCAGGAGCCGGTATTTTAGTTTTGCAAAAAGTTGACTACTTTTTGTCTTTGTCGTCGTCGACTACTTCACCTTCGACTGGTTCGTCAGACTTCTTATCATCTGATTCACCGTCAGCCGCAGCTTCACCGGCTTCGTCGCCAGCCGCCTGGTACATCTTGGCACCAATTGGCATGATAGCTTCTTGTAGGTCTTTGGCAGCCTTCTCTAATTCTTCTTTATCATTAGAGTCTTGGTGCTTTTTAGCTTCTTCAACGGCTGTCTCAATTGCCTTCTTGTCGTCATCAGTTATCTTGTCTTTGAACTCATTAGGCATCTTTTCAGCTTGGTAGATAGCGTTTTCTAGACTGTTACGCGCATCAACAGCTTCTCGTTTTTTCTTGTCTTCATCAGCGTGAGCTTCAGCCTCTTTTTGAGCCTTCTCGATGTCTTCTTTGCTCATGTTGCCGCTGTCTTGGATGGTGATAGATTGCTCCTTACCAGTTCCCTTGTCTTTAGCAGTTACATTCAAGATGCCGTTAGCGTCAAGGTTAAAGGTAACTTCGATCTGTGGTACACCGCGCGGTGCCGGCGCGATACCATCTAGTACGAAGCGACCAAGGCTCTTGTTGTCAGATGACATTTCCCGCTCACCCTGAAGGACGTGGATTTCAACTTGCGGTTGATTGTCAGCTGCAGTTGAGAACGTCTCAGACTTAGATGTTGGAATAGTTGAGTTGCGCTCAATTAGCTTAGTTGTGACACCACCCATGGTTTCAATACCAAGGCTTAGTGGAGTTACGTCTAGTAGTAAAACGTCTTTGACGTCACCAGCTAGCACGCCACCCTGAATAGCAGCACCAACAGCCACAACTTCGTCTGGGTTTACACCCTTTAATGGGTCTTTGCCAAAGATTGACTTAACTTTTTCAACCACAGCCGGCATACGAGTCATACCACCAACTAGAACAATCTCGTCAATTTCACTAGCTTTTACGCCAGCGTCTTTTAGAGCTTTCTCTACAGGCTCGGCTAGACGGTTAATTAGGTCAGATACTAGGTCTTCTAGCTTGGAACGAGTTAACTTGTACTCGAAGTGCTTTGGACCTTCGCTATCCGCCGTAATGAACGGTAGGTTAATTTCATATTCGTTAGTTGAAGACAGCTCTTTTTTGGCCTTTTCGGCTTCATCCTTTAGGCGCTGCATAGCCGCCTTGTCATTCTTTAGGTCGATACCTTCTTCATTTTTGAAAACGTCTAGGAAGTGGTTAACAATTCGGTTATCGAAGTCTTCACCACCAAGGTGGGTGTCACCGTTAGTTGAACGAACTTCAAACACACCATCACCTAGCTCTAGAATAGACACGTCAAAAGTACCACCACCAAGGTCGAAGACGGCAATTTGCTCGTCCTTTTTACCTTCTAGGCCATAAGCTAAAGCGGCAGCAGTTGGCTCGTTAATGATACGCTTTACCTCGAGTCCAGCAATCTTACCGGCATCTTTTGTAGCTTGGCGCTGTGAGTCGTCAAAGTAAGCTGGAACTGTAATCACCGCTTCAGTTACTTTTTCGCCTAAGAAAGCTTCAGCGTCAGCTTTGATCTTTGAAAGAATCATGGCTGAAACGGCTTCTGGAGTGTATTCAGTATCACCCATCTTTACCGCTACACCATCGCCTTTTTTAACAATTTCGTATGGCATGATGTCGTGGTCTTTTTGAACTTCGTCGTCAGAGAACTTACGACCAATTAGGCGCTTTACACCGTAGATAGTGTTTTTAGCGTTAGTTACCCGCTGACGCTGAGCAACTTGGCCAACTAAGCGGTCGCCATTTTTGTTAATTGCGACGACACTTGGTGTCGTGCGGTTACCTTCGGCGTTGGCAATAACTTCAGGCTTGCCGGCTACCATGTAAGCAAAAGCCGAGTTGGTAGTACCAAGGTCGATTCCAATAATCTTTCCCATTACTATTCTCCTTAAAATATTAAACTAAGTATTCTGTATCTATTTTAGCACTCATCTATGCTGACTGCCAATAGTTTTAGCTTAAAAAATTAGCACTCTATTGTCAAGAGTGCTAGCTAAATTAACAATCAATGCGAGCAGACGAAGGCGATGATGTAAGTGTACTGACCCGATTATTACCGTAATCCCACCAATCCAGCCATGCACAAGTACCGCTAGCGTTTATCACATACCGTACCGTGTTAGTGCCGTTGGATTGATTAGCAAAGGTAATATTATAGCCATCTACCTTAGCTTCTGCAGGACCAGAGCCATTTACCGTACTGCCCGGCGCGCGGTTGTATATAAGCTCATCAGCCGAAGGATATTGACCAGTTACTACTTTATACGACTGAACTTTTTTAGAGATTGTAGTCACCATAGATTGCACCGTTGACGCTTTAGCACGATCTTGTATGCCGTTGTAGGCAACAATCGTAATAGCCGCTAAAATGGCAATTACTACAATAACTATTAGTAGCTCAACTATTGTAAATCCACCTGTAGTTTTCTTCATTAACCTTAAGCATATCACGAAAAATTACACTCTCGCAACCGATAGCTCCGCTAAGTATAGCCTTATAAATTATTTTTTTTATTTACGAGTTACTTTTACCATGGCATGTCGCAGTGGAGTGCCATTATAAAGGTATCCAGATTGAAGTTCCTCTGCAATCACTTCTTCGTCACCTTCAGTTTCTTCGTCAAACTGCACCGCCTCGTGCAATTCTGGGTTAAACTTGGCGCCCGCCGACGCGTCAATTTTCTGTAAATCTAGCCCTTGCAAAGTTTTCTCTAAGTTTTTCGATAGACCAATAATACCTAAAGCCCATTTGTTATCTGCAAGCTCACTAGGTACGTGCGCTATAGCTCGCTCAATTGTATCAATTACTGGTAGTAATTTTTTAATTGCCGCCGCCTGACCGTGCTGGTACGTTGCCGCCCTGTCGGCCTCACCACGCTTGCGATAGTTTTCAAAATCGGCTCGCGTGCGCTGAAGATCAAGCGTTAGCTCGTCAATCTGCTGCTGTTTTTTATCTACCTTAGCTTTTTTTTGCTTAGTATCATCGGTTGGTTTCGTCGAATCATCGCTCATACGTAATCTCCTTAAAATAAATTAACAATAGCAGTAATTAGCCCAACAACTGCTTGTACGATTGCTTCAATTATTGCAACAATACCACTCACTAAGGTATTAATAATTGCCACAATGCCATTTATAAGTGTGTTTATAACATCCATATCACAAAACCTCCTCTAGCATGGCACCTGCATGGCGAACTAGGCGCATCACTCGGCCATAGCTCTGCCTAGTTGGCCCCAGTACGCCAATGTAACTACTGTCGCTATAGGGAGAACGAAAGCGACTTATAATCAGTGTAGCGCCACTCGACTTGCCAATTGGGTTTTCGCTTCCAATGTACACATTTAATGGCTCATTTGGTGCTGCCTCTCTTAACCACGGCTCCAAATTATCAAGTAATCTTGCGACCGCCTGTACGTGCTGTCCGCTAATAAATTCTGGCTGCGAAAATAAATTGCCAATACCATTCATATAAAGTTCATCACCGATTGTAGCTAGGCCTAGATTTTGCGTAAGATCGACCAGACTGTCTACTGCGCTTCGAATCGCCCTATCCGAGCGATCACCGCAGCTACTCACCCGAGCGTCAATCGCTCTCGCACTGCGATCAAGTTCGGGGACTGCTGGCGTTTCTGAAGCTGCTATATGATTTACATATAGACGATAGCCCTTGTCGGTAGGAACGCGCCCGGCACTGGTGTGTGGCTGAGCAATCAATCCCACCTCTTCTAGTCGAGCCATTTCACTACGAATAGTCGCACTCGAAACACCAAACAATTTTGCCAGCGTCACGCTGCCTACAGGAGCGGCAATCTCGGCGTACTGCTCTATAATTGCGTAAAGAATTGCAAGTTGGCGGTCTGTCATGGTATTTACTATACCGCTTACTGGCACTCTTTGTCAATGAGTGCTAAATACTAGACGCGTTGCTCTAGCTTTTCTAAAATTGCCTGCGCCACCATGCGCCCATGGGTAGATATATCCACGTCTTGCTCGCCACTCTTTGCTATAGTTTGCACTTCACGTACAGCCGTAGCTAGCTCATTATTTACTACAAAAAAATAACTGTTGTTGCCGAGCACATGGCGCAACTCTTTTATAGCGCTCTCTCGTCGAGCGGGCCACTCTTGGGTAAACTCGGTTTCACTAGCATAGCGACTTTTTAAGCGCTCCAGCCACACTTGATAATTTGGCGGCACTATAAAAATTGGTCGCACGCGTGATGAAACCGCAAGATATTCATCTACCCCTTGCACATCAATATCGGTAATCGCAACTTTACCAGCCGTCATTGCTCGGGCTAGTTCGCCGCCACTGGTGCCATACACAGTAGAGTGCACTTGTTTTACCTCAATAAAGGCTTGGTTATCAACCATCATTTCAACTTCTTGCGGCGATACAAAATGATACTCACGACCATCTTGTTCTAAAATCCCGTTATTCGAGCGCGGCGCCCTAGTAGTATGCGAGACGATGTTATAAAAACCTTCGTCTTCTAGCAAATGTCGCATAATAGTATCCTTACCGGCACCGGCAATTCCAACTAAAAAAGTAATTTGAGCCCGAGCAACTAGCTGTTTTGCCTCTACTGAAGGCGAATAATTTTTAATTTTTTGAGTAAGTGAATCTGAAACTGCTGTCATAAAGAGTAGTATATCACCCTAGTCACGCTTTAACATAACGGTAAATGCTTCTGACGGAATATCAACTTTACCAAAGCGTTTCATACGCTTTTTACCCTTGGCCTGTTTGGCGAGCACTTTTTTCTTACGCGAAACATCGCCACCATATAAACCAGTTGTAACATCTTTTCGGTATGCCGATAAATCAGCTCGTGCAATAAATTTTCCCCCAATTGCCGCCTGCAATGCAACCTGAAAATTTTGTCGTGGAATTACTTCTTTTAATTTATCTACCACTTCGCGCCCAAGCCGCTGAGACTCGCTGCGGTGCGCCATAACCGACAGCGCATCAATCATTTCGCCAGCTACATAAAAATCTACTCGAACCAAATCTTCGGCCATATAAGCATCTAGTTCGTAATTAAAACTACCATAACCACTTGTAACCGATTTTAATTGATCGTAAAAGTCTGTAAGTAGATTGGCAAGAGGTGCCTCAAAACTAATTAGCGCTCGCTCATCAATATAGCTAAGATTTTTTTGAATACCGCGCTTAGCGACAATAAGCTGAATAACCGAGCCGATGTATTCAGACGGCACCACAATCTCGCCCTTAATCCAAGGTTCACGTATCTCTTTAATTTTTGTTACATCTGGCAAACTAGCTGCCGATTGAATATCAAGCTCTTCGCCATTATTTAAGGTAACCTCGTAATCGGTACTGGGGTTTGTAACTACAAGATCTAAATTATATTCGCGCTCCAAGCGCTCACGCACAATATCCATATGTAGCAATCCTAAAAAGCCAATGCGCACACCAAAACCAAGTACGGGTGAATTTTCGGGCTCAAATTGTAGGGCTGAATCACTAAGCGATAACTTTTCAACAGCGTCCTTAAGATCTTGATAGTATTCATTCGATACCGGAAAGAATCCGGCGTATACAAAAGGCTTTACATCTTGATAACCTGGCAGCATGTCATCGGCATGCGCGCGCTTAACCGTAACAGTATCACCAACACGTGCATCGCGAGTTGTTTTAAGGTTTGTCACAATATAACCAATTTCACCCGTAGAAATATCGGCCTCAGCCCGCATAACCGGACTTAATGCGCCTACCTCAAGCGCCAAGCCATGAGCACCCGTTGCAAGCATTTCAATTGTATCGCCTTTTTTAATACTACCGTCAACAACTCGAGTGTACAAAATAACGCCGCGATAATCATCATAATAACTATCAAAAATAAGTGCCCGTGTTGGCGAATTGGGCTGTCCCGACGGGGGCGCAATACGTTCAACAACTGCATCTAAAACTTCGGGCACGTTCTGTCCGGTTTTGGCGCTAATTTTTATAATGTCGTCATCACTGCAACCAAGTAAATTTATCACCTCGGCGCTCACACGCGGCACATCAGCAGCCGGCAAGTCTACTTTATTTAATACCGGAATGATCGTAAGATCAGCATTAAGTGCCAGGTAGACATTTGCAAGGGTTTGCGCCTGAATACCCTGAGAGGCATCAACTACCAAAATTGCACCCTCACACGCCTCTAGACTACGGCTTACCTCGTAGCTAAAATCTACGTGGCCGGGTGTATCAATCAAGTTTAAGTCATGATCTTTGTAGCGCATGCGAACAGGTGCAAGCTTAATGGTAATTCCCTTTTCTCGCTCAAGATCCATGCTATCAAGCAGCTGCGATTTCATATCGCGACTCTCTACGGTATGGGTAAGTTCCATCATACGATCGGCAAGCGTAGATTTACCGTGGTCAATATGGGCAATAATACAGAAGTTTCGAATGTGTGACTGATTCATGTCTCTTTATTATAACAGAGGTTCTAGTGCCTAGAGCCGTTAAGCGAGCTAAACAATAATTTATAAATTCTCTCAATAATCGGCTTAGCTTCCTGCAATTTAAATAGTTGTGATACGCCAACATACAACAAAAAGCTAACCGCTGTAATTACCAAAAACTTTGGAAACGCGCTGAAGAAGCTGTTATCAGTATTTTGCAGCGGCAATAAAAGAACAAGCGCGTAAGTTCCTACGCCCATAACCGCCGCCGAAATAACCATGCGTGCAACCGCTTTCATAAACGTTAGGTCGAATAATTTTTTAAGGCGAGAATTAATAATTATAAACAGAATGAAAACTTCGATACCAGCAACGATTGACTGGGCAATTGCGAGACCATAGGCACCCATATCAAGCTGCATACTTAAGAAGATTGCCAATACAATATTGAGCGCAATTGCCGCAATAGAAATATATAGTGGTGTTTTAGTGTCTTGCTGGGCATAAAACGCCCTTGAGGTAATATGGTATACCGAGCGGAAAAAGATGGCTGGCACCAGAAAGCCTAAAATTCCCGCCATCTGCACATCGCCGCCATTACGAATAAAGTGAATAAGATATCCGCGCGTAAAGAAAGTAATAACTGCAACCGGCAGTGCTAACCATATAATAATTCGCAACATTTTACGTAGCTCGTTGCGGAATAAATCGAGACGGCCTTTGCCAAGTGACTCAGTCATACTTGGAAACGCAGCGCTACTAATGGCTACGCCAATAAGGTTAATCGGTACCATATGCAGCGTTAATGCCTGCTGGTAAGCGCGGATTGTACCATCGGCCATACGTGATGCCAAATTAATTTCTACTAACGTAACTGCGTAGTCCATACCCTGATCAAGCGAGCGCGGCGGCAGAAGACTTAATACTTTTCTAAATCCTTTATTTTTCCAGTAGATTTTAAATCGGTAATCTAACCCTAATCCAATAAGTCCAATCGAACTAACTAGTAGCTGTAAAATTGCTCCAAGCACCACACCAAGAGCTACGCCCATAATACCGCCTTCGAATATTTCCCAGCCAAACAGCACAATACCATTAGTAAACCAGGTAATTCCAATAATAATACCTATGTTATAGATTATTGGTGCGAGGGCATAAAATGTAAAACGCCCCACCGCCTGCTGAATACTAGCAATTACCGTAGCAATTGCAAACAGGAACGGGTTAACGGCAATTACGCGCATCATACTTACCGCTAGGCCATGACCAGATTCACTAAGGCCGGGTGCAATAATATAGCGAATAATCGGATCAGCAAAAACAATTATTAAAATGCTAGCAATAAGCGTAATCAGCGCCATAAAATTAATCATGCTGGTAGAAATTTGCCAAGCAGATTTTTTATTACCTTTAGCAAGGCGTTCGTTAAATACCGGTATAAATGTAACGCTCAGCGCGCCCGAAACCAATATAAAATACATAAAGTCGGGCACCGTAAAGGCAGCTGTGTAGGCATCGAGACCAACTGGATAGCCAGCTAGGCCAGCTTCTTCATTTGGTAAGTAGGCACTGTTTAAAAGCCGATCACGAAACAACCCCATAAGGCTAGATATAAGCGTAGAAGCAGCTAGCAAAATAGCGGCTATTTTAATGCTTAGCCGCTTATTTGCTTTTGATACCACACTACGCATTCGTTTCATAGGCGTGGGCGTAACTCGTGCTTACATTGTTAATCGCAGTACACTACGGTTAAGAATGGAGCTTGGCTTCCTTAGGTAATGTTGCATTTGCAAGTACTTCGTTAACGCGATCTTCTTCGATAGTCTCCTCTTCCAAAAGTACATCTGCTAGTGCATCAAGACTCTCTCGGTTGGCAATGATTACCGCTTCGGCACGGCGCGACGCCTCTTTAATAAGCGCCTCAACCTCTTCATCAATTGTGCGCGCTGTGTCGTCGCTGTACGGCCGTTCATGCGTCATTTTGTCAAACACCATACCGCCGTTATCATCATGAAACACTTGGTCGCGTAATTTATTGCCCATTCCCTGCTCAATAATCATATCGCGAGCAATTTCGGTAGCTTTACGAAGATCTGATCCAGCTCCGGTCGTAATCCCATCATCGCCGTACAAAATTTTTTCTGCCACGCGACCACCCATAGCTCGGGCTAAAATGTCTTTAAATTCATACACGTTGGTATAACTCTTATCTTCTGGTGGAAGAAACCAGGTAACACCGCCAGTACCACCGCGTGGAATAATTGTTACCTTATGAACTGGATCGCTATCTGGTAGCACATGGCCAACAATGGCGTGCCCGGCTTCGTGATAGGCGGTTAATTCCTTTTCTCGTTCGTTCATTACTTTTGCTTTTCGTTCAGGGCCAATTGCAACCTTTTCAAAAGCTTCAGTAAGATGTTTGTTAGTAATTTTCTTCGCATCCTCGCGAGCTGCAATAATCGCCGCTTCGTTGGCAATGTTTGCAAGATCAGCACCGCTAGAACCAGCAGTTTTAGCAGCTAGTTTGTCTAGATTAACCGTCTCATCAACCGGCTTGTTCTTAAAGTGTACGCCTAAAATTGCTTCGCGATCCTTACGCTCTGGAAGCATAATATTGGTTCGTCGATCAAAACGACCTGGTCGTAAGAGCGCTGGATCGAGTACGTCGGCACGGTTAGTGGCGGCTAGCACAATCACATTTGTACCGGTTTCAAACCCGTCCATCTCTACCAGAATTTGGTTTAGGGTTTGCTCACGCTCATCGTGACCACCGCCCATGCCCGAGCCACGCTTACGACCCACTGCATCAATCTCATCAATAAAGATGATAGCGGGCGCGTTCTTTTTTGCTTTTGCAAATAAGTCTCGCACACGAGAGGCACCCACACCAACAAACATTTCTACAAATTCCGAGCCAGAGATAGAGAAGAATGGTACATTAGCCTCACCCGCAACCGCTCGAGCAAGCATTGTTTTACCCGTACCAGGGTTACCAACTAGCAGCACGCCTTTAGGAATTTTTGCCCCTAGAGTTTCGTATTTTTTAGGATGCTTAAGGAAATCAACCACCTCTTCAAGATCTTGCTTGGCGGCATCATTACCAGCAATATCACTAAACACCACTCGTTCTTTATCAAGCCCGTAAAGTTTAGCTTTGCTTTTACCAAAGCCCATAGCCTGATTGTTTTGCCCTTGAGCCTGACGCATCATAAAGAGAAAGAAACCAATAATAAGAATGAGTGGCACAAAGATAATTGCCAAATTCCATAATGTTTCGCCAGTTTGCGACGGCGGCTGCACTACCACTTCGGTCTCTGCCTCTTGGTTTAATCCCTGTTCGTAAATACTACTTCCCGCTTCTTTAAAAGATTTTTGCGTTGGTTCGTCTTCACCTTCAGGTGTAATTGTCATCTCGTTACCTTCAATGGTAATCTTTTTAATCTCGCCTTCGTTTGCTCGAGAGATAACTTCCGATACTCCTACTTCTTTGAGGTCATCGTTTGGCGAGAAAATACTAAACAATAGCAGGCTACCGAATATTATTACTGCCCAAAATAAACTTAATCGTGCAATATTATTTCGCTTGTTCTTATTATTCAAATTCGGTTTCTTTTTGGCCATAGTGGTACTTTATCTGTCCTTTCGATCGATATGAGAGCGGTTTCGCTCTGTCTATAATATCATCTAAGGCTTATAGCGTGCTAGAGGTAAGTACACAACACGGCAGACCCTGCTAAGCGGTAGTTTTCTCAATAAAAAACCGTTTATACTCACAGCGCATTCGCACGCCACGCATAATATCAAAGCGACTACCCGGATGAGCGGTTTTAATGGCTAAAAGTGCCGCGTATGCCTGCGGATAAGTTGGTAGCCGACCGCTATGGTCTTTTATAATATAGCGCACCATCTCTACCGCTACATCACTAGGGCTCATAATAAACAGGTAGCGAGCATAGTCACTCTTGCCGCCCACAACGCCTAGCAAATACAAATCAATCGCCTCGCGCACCACGCACTGCTGTTGCCATAAGGTAAACAACTTCACTTTATCGTCTTCTTTTAAAAAGCTGTTTATTTTGCGCCGCAACCTATTGCGCGTATACGCGTCGGTATTATTTGTTTCGTCCTCTACCCACTCTAAGCCGTTTTCACACGCATAGTCGTACAATTGTGCTTTAGTAAAACGCAGCAAAGGCCGCTGCACAGTCTCTGCCGCTTGCGGGCTCATCGGTGCTAAACCGCGCCAGCCAGTGCCCCGCTTAATATTTAGAGAGATTGTTTCTAGCACATCATCTTTATGATGAGCAGTTAAAATTGTCGCCCCGTACTCTTGTGCTAACGAATTTAAAAATTTATACCGCGCCCGACGTGCAACATCTTCAGAGGCTTTTGGCCCTAAGGCAAGCTGAGTTTCTCTAAATTCCGCACCGTAACGCTCACAAAGCGCGCGCACAAAACGTGCATCTTCTGCCGAATCGGGTCGAATACCATGATCGACGTGGGCGACAACGTAGCAACGCGATACGCCTGTAGTCTTTTCGCCCAGTAGCATGTCAAGTAACACTACCGAATCAATACCGCCGCTAACCGCTACAATATATGTTGTTGTCGATCTCTCTGCCACGCGCGCTCTATCCACCCTATTTACGTAGTTCTTCTTTTAAGTATACGCTAAAGATAGCGCGTGCTGCCAAACGGAATTTTTTGCCGAATGTAGTTATTGGTTTCGAGAGTGTGCGCCGAATGAATGGTGCGTCGACCAAATCTATTATTTATCGTATCAATCGCGCTCACCAACCGACGTTCGCAGGCCAACGCATCGCCAAATAGTGTTAGTTGTCTATCGGTGTCTTCGGTAAGTTCGTAGCAATTAACGCCAATTTCACGCAAAGACGCAGTGGGCGCACCTCCGCTCATTAACTGTTGGGCAATTTCATAAATCGCTCTGTCACTTGTAAAGGGTAGCGGCAATATTCGTCGTGCTTTCCAATACTCGCGTTCATAGGTTTTAGCGTACACCGCCACGCCCCGCGCCGCCATGCGCTGCGATCGAAGCTTCGCGCCTGTTTCTTCTGCTAAATGATGAAGTCGCTCTAGCACTTGCTGTCTGGTTAAATGGCCACCTTCGAGCACGTATTGCCGCCCCACCGTCCTGAGGGGAAAATCACGTTTATCTACCTCCCAGCCGCGCAATCGCTGGTGCCACTCTACGCCACACACGCTCTTAAATACCTGTTTTTCCAACACCTGCACTGGGGCGTCCAAAAACTCCAGTGCCGTATAAATACCTAATCCATTCAACCGAGCTTGGTTACGATGAGCAATGCCCGTAAGGTCGGTCAATTTAAGGCTGCCGTACATATTTCGTAAGTCGTGCGCCCACACCTCGTCTAAGCCATCGGGCTTATGCAGTCCAGCCGCCGTTTTAGCTAAAAAGCGATTCGTTCCCAGCCCAACGTTGCAGCGCATCGCTTCACCAATCTCTGTTTTTAAGCGGTGCTTAATCTCCATGCCTACGTCTTTTAAATCTCGCCCTAATATTTGTGCCGTCGATTCCGAAAAATCAATCACCCCCTCATCAATACTTTTCATGCGCACGTGCGCCGAGTAATCGTTCATAATTTTAAGCAATTTATGGTACACGTAGCGGTATTTCGGCGGATCGCTCTCGAGCATAATAATATCCGGGCATATTTTTTTGGCATCGCGAAAACGCATTCCCACCTTAACGCCGCAGGCTTTGGCCTCGTAGCTTGCTGTGATTATAGCCGTGTGTTCGGTGCGCCGATTAACAATTGCCACTGGCCGGCCCCGTAGTCGCACCCGCGCCTGCTGTTCTACCGTGGCAAAACAGCTGTTTAAATCAATGTGCATAATTAGCGGGCGAGCCGTATTATAGTCATTACGCATAGTGGTCGCCCTCGCGGGTTAGGTGCCACGTTAGTCGCTCCGAATCAAACTCTAGGCGATAATCAGCCTGGCCATCAGTCACGTCGAACACATGCACCGTACGCCTCCCCACCACGGTAGGGTGGCGCAGTCCGAGTTTGGTGATCCGCACCTCGCGGCCGTTTGCCTGCCGAAAAATTCGCGGTACACATAGTTTCAGTCCGTCGTTAAAGGTAGCCACTACTTCAACACGTTCGTTCAAAAAAGTCTCATCATTCATTTCAAAAAATCCTCTATTTAGTTTAGAAGAAACGTTTGTTTAGAAATGTGTTGCCCGTTTCCGTCTGGCCCGTTTCATAACCGTAGAAGCGAAGACAACTGATGAAGCCTAGAGGGTGAGGGACGCTTAAATGCTCGCGAGAACGGTAGCATTCAGTGAGTATCACCTGGCGTATAGTTATAGTATACCTTAAAAAGAGTGGAATTTGGCAAAATTTTTTGCTACAATCGTACACGTACTATACGGCAGCGTAGCTCAGTTGGTTAGAGCGTGAGACTCATAAGCTCAAGGTCACAGGTTCAATTCCTGTCGCTGCTACCAAAAGAAAGTGTTCGACTATTTTGGTCGAACTTTTTCTTTTGCGTTATGCAAAATTATAATTTCTATTCAATCTTACAACTTGCTCTTACCGCCCGCGGTACACTATAGGCAAATTAAACAGTTACATAAGGGAGAGCGTATGAAATTTTTATCACCTCGAACACATACAATAATTGGATTTGTTGTTGGCCTGGCACTACTTGCAGCACCATGGCTATTCGGCTTTATTGAAGTTGGCGGCGCTGCCGTGTGGACGCCCTGGATTATCGGTGCTGTGATTATTATAAGCGAGCTTATGGTTCGCGGTAGCTTTAGCGGCATGGGAGTGATACCGATGAAAACACACATTGCTCAAGATGTAGTAGTTGGTGCAGTATTAGCCCTTTCGCCGTGGCTATTTGGATTTGCTGACGAACCAACCAATGCATGGCTACCGCACGTACTT
>VGLK01000005.1 GCA_016866755.1 Candidatus Saccharimonadota bacterium
TACGACGCATTTTTACAAGCGTTCCGAGACTGAAATTAAAGAAGTCAAAAAACGCCATAAAATTTATGGTGACTACATTTTAAGCGTCGGTAATATTGAGCCGCGCAAAAATCAACTCTCACTGGTAAAGGCAATGTATGATTTGCCAGACGAGTTAAAGGAAAAATATACCCTATTGTTTGTGGGCGCCGGTGGCTGGAAAATGGAGCAGATTCAGGCCGAGATTGACGACGCGATAAAGAGCGGCTTGAAGGTGCAGATTTTACAGGGCCGAGTTTCGGACGAAGACCTGCCAGCGATTTACAGCGGGGCCAGCATGATGGGCTACGTGAGCCACTATGAAGGGTTTGGTATGCCGATCGTTGAGGCTATGGCCTGCGGTGTGCCGGTAATTACCTCGAATACTTCTGTTATGCCAGAGGTGGCTGGCGATGCAGGCGTATTGATTGACCCAGCCAGCGTAGATAGTATTACGGAGGCGATTAAAACTATCGACGGGTGGAGCGATAGCGAGCGCCAAGAGAACATCACCCGTGGTATCGAGCGAGCGGCACATTATAACTGGGCAAACTCAACAGCTAGCTTACTAGCCGCAGCGCGAGAGGTGAAATAATGAAGATAGGATTTGATTTACGAGCACTGCAGATTGGACACCAATACCGAGGTATTGGGCAGGTGGTTAGAAGAGTACTACAAGAGTATGCAAAGCGCGGCGATAGCCATGACTTTGTATTTTTTCAATACGACAGCAAGGTAGATGTAGCTCAAGATGATTTAAAAATTACCGCAGGAACTACTGTGTTACTTCCTGGCACCAAACAAACTAAGTTCACAAAGTATGCTGCTGGTGGCATGTCGCAGGCGCAAGAGAAAATTATTCGTGAATCGTGCGATGTTTTTGTGCAATTTGACTTTGAATTGGGCCTACCTGAGGGACACAAAAGTGTAATTATTATTCACGATCAAATTCCGTACCTGCTTGGAAATAAATATCCGTCATCGTACCATGCGGGATATAAAATTGCGCGAAAGAGCGGCTTTGGCGCTAAAGAGGCAGCTAAAAAACAGATAAAAAGAAGTCAGTACCGTACGCAGCTGGTAAAGGTTTTACAAAGGGCAAGCTGGGTGTTAACAGTTTCTGAGTATACCCGCAAAACGACAAATGAATTTTACGATATTACGGGTAAATCATCGGTAATGCACCTAGGGTTCGATGATAAAAAGAGCGCCGGTGTAAGCGAGTTAACTCGACTTGAAAAAACACGGTTCAAAGAGATTGGTTTAGCGAAAGATAATTTCTTGTTCTTCTTAGGTGGGGTAGATGAACGCCGCCGCATTGACTATCTTGTACAGGCGTTTAATCAGCTACGCGCCCGTGGCGATAAGCTACACCTTGTGCTTGGTGGCTACGACTTTCAATCAATTGATCATATATATAACCCTTCGGCGCGGCGAGCAATAGAACGATCGTCGTACAGAGACGACATTCACCTACTAGGATTTGTATCGAATACTGAACGTGCGTGGCTGTATGAAAACGCGCTTGCCTTTGTATTTCCGTCTGAGTTTGAAGGATTTGGACTGCCAGTTATTGAGTCGCTTAATGATGGTTGTGCAGTGATTGCGTATAACCGTACTTCGGTGACTGAGTTATCGGGTCCTAATGTGTATGCCATCGACACGTGGAACGGTATTGTGGATGCAGTGCATAAAATTAAATCCCTTAGCCCGTCTCAGCGCCAAAAAACCGTACAAGATGGTAAAAAATGGGCCAGTCAATTTACATGGAAACAATCGGCTCGTGTATTGGCTGAATGTATAGATAATTTAATGTAAGACGATAATTACAAAAATAGACCCGCACGTTGGGTCTATTTTTGTATGCAGTGTTTAGTTTAACTTATTGGCGCCCGGCGGTATTAGATGCCCACACTGGTCGTGTAGCCGAATAGAGCACTAGATTTCCATCATCTTGCATAACAAGCGTTTCACCGCTACTGCGGGCAGTATTAGACGCCCATGTTGCACGGTTAGGTGAGTAAATTACAAGGTTATCATCGTTTTGTACAAAAAAGCCGGTTGAGCCTGTTTGGGCAGTATTAGATGCCCAGATTGCACGGTTAGGCGAATATATTACTAGATTTCCATCATCTTGCATGCGTAACGTATATTTTTTATTAGCAGAGTTTATCGACTCATTTAGCTTAAGTGATTCGCCGGCAGAGAGGGTATTTAGAGGTTTCTCTATCACGCTAAGGTTTGTCGTTATTAAGTTGTCGGTAATCCAGCCAACTCCATCATTTACTAAGCCGTACGACTCAGTATAGTTGCCGGGCGTATTAGGCGCGGTAAGGGTAAAATCAATAGTGCCAGTTGAGTATAATGGTACATTTGCACCTATTTGCCTAATACGATTCTCGGATCGCCAACTAGAATTATAGAATGTGCCACTATGGTCGCGCGGATTTGAGGTGGCTAGTGCGGTTGTTGAAGTGATAGAAGAAGACAGAGTATTCCTGAAGGTAATGCGTCCGAAAACATTTGTTGACGGATAGACCGATCTGGTAATTTTCTGTGTTCGAGCTGGGTCGGAATATAGCGTTATTGTTGAGATTGGCGAAACAGTGATAGGGAAATAAAGTCCAATATCATTAAGCCATGCCTCTCCTTCAATTACAATACTAAAATACTCTTGGCTACTGAATGTGGTATTAGGAGCGGTTATTTTAGCAGTAAATGTGCCGGTTTGCCCCGGGTTTACGGTATTTTCAGTAAGCGTTGCCACTCGATTACTACTAATCCACTCATTTGATTGGAATCGACTCGAACGATCTTTTGGATTAGAAGTTGCAAGGTAGGCTGAGTTCTTTTTCCACGGTAGATTGCCAATGTTTTTAGCCTTAATACTTATCCAGTACGATTTGCCCGGCTCTAGCACTGCATTATAGGGTAGCGCAGACGTTAAGTTTTGATCTGTATATATGTACTGTCCGTCAGATTGCCATAGGTATTTTGTAATATTGGTACTATTAGCCTGCAAATTCTTCCAGTGATCGTCGCCCTTTAATCGCGCGTATAGGGTAAATGCTCCCATGCGAGTATCGGTAGCAGTAAGAGTGGCGCCGCCATCAGTTGTAATTAACCCCATAGATGCGCGCTGACAATCAAACTTACTCATTACATACGGTGAGCCTTCGTATGGTTGATCGGTTCCATTAAAGCCGTATTTAGTAGCTTGGTTTGCATAGGCATAGGCGCGGCCATTGTAGCTAAATAATACATTTTTAATCAGTTCTATGTTGGTTTCGTTAGCGGTAAGTTTTCGCGGTGAAACATAGGCAGTTCGAAAGTTGACGGCTTTACCCTGAATAAAGTTAGCCGCTAAACGGGTTTGATGAATAAATTCATCGCGCGAAACCGACCCTGGCCTAAAATACTGCCCCGAGCTATAAAGTTGATAGATGCCTTGCCCATTGTTAGGGTTAGATACTGCCGCGTTAAATTCGCGGTAGTGAACAGCTGCTAAAACTTCCCATGGCACACCGGTTTCGCCTGCAACCTGCACGTACACCGATTTATTATCGTTAATGCGTGTCATTAGCCACGAAGGTATCGGGTCGAATACACCGGCACAAGTAGAGGCAGACGAGACGCGTGGAGTGAGAAGAGTAAAAAAGATAGCAGTAAAAGTGGCGGCGGCAAAAAGCGATCCAACCAAAAGGAGCGGGGATTTACGTAGTGTTAGTGTTGAACTAGAGATCTTTTGCTTCATCGGGTATCCAAGTGATTGTTAAGTTGTTGAGTGAGCCGTAGCGATTTTTCAAGTAATCTGAGGCTTCGGTTTTATAGGCGCGGAGTTGGGCGTCATAGTCGGTGTAGTCGGGGTTGTTAGCAATAGGGTAGAGTGTAACGGTGAATGAAGTGGCGGCAGATTGTTCTATGCGGTAATGTTCGTTTTCGATTGGGTAGGGATCGTTATTTGCAGGTGGGTTTGAGATTGGCGTGTCGAGATATTCAGTTGGCTCGTTAGAGTCTCCCCTTTCATTTCTGTCTCGCTCGGGGGTAACAGGTGCGTCTTCTTGCGGATTTGATTCTTCGGTAAAAGTTTCTTGGTTAGAAGAGTTCGAAAACGGCCCAAGTTGATTTAGGTAGGCGTAGGTTGCGCCACCGCCAAGCAAAAGCGCGGTAATAACTGCAACGGTTATAATGAGTGGTTTTTTTGATTTTTTTGTATTAATTTTCATATGTATATCAGTTATGTTTATTTATGTTATTCTTTCCTTTGATTAAAACATATAGCTACTGTAATATCAATAGAGCTTATGCTGTTTTATAGCAATAAATACGGTATACTGAAAGCTAATGGACAGATTAAAAAATGTAGCCAATTCGATGGTGAAATGGCTAACGCACAAAAGACCTTTTCTTGCTGGATCTTATCTTGAGTATTTATTAATATTTATAATTTTTTTATCTGCAACGATAATCTATACAGATTTTGTAGTATTCGATATTACTAGCCGGGTATTTACCAGTTACGAGGGTGATGGAACTGGTGGGTTAATGTGGTATAACGCCATGCAGCCAGGCTTATCTGTTTTTTTATCGCACAGCGATGTAGTTAATTACCCTTACGGCGAAGCCATTGGTGGTGCTGGTCTCGCTACCTACATGGCAGTATGGATACCGTTAAGGGTGATATCGCATGTAGTTGGCCCAATTGCAGGTATCAATATCCTTATGCTGATTGCATTTTGCTCGGCAGCTATATCAATGTACTGGCTTGTTAAGCGCTTAACTAAAAACGTACCGGTTAGTTTGTTTGCTGGTTATACAAGCGCCTTTTTACCGTATGCAATTATTAAATCTATGAATCATATCACCTATCTATTTTCAGTGGTGTTTGTATTTGTAGTGGCAGCGTTTATAGGGTTATGGAAAAAACCGTCTTGGAGCCGGTCAATTATACTTGGCCTGGCTATCGGCCTGTCTTTTTATGTTGACGGTTATTATATATTACTGTCTGCAGTGCTAGTTGCGGGATTAGCACTGGGTGGTTTGCTATGGAGTGTTCTTACGAGAATGTCTTTTGGTAAAATTATTTTAAGGGTAAAACATTTATTCTACGCTGCCTTCATAGTATTAGTTGTCGCTTCTCCCTTGGCATTTATGCAGCTATCGCAAGGCGGTGAGATAAAAGAGTCTCTCGAAGGACGTCGCTCAGACTTTGCGCATGAAATTAAACTGTATAGGTCGCATGTAGTTGACTTTATTATTCCGCCGTACATGCACCCAGTGTTAGAAGATGTGCCTATTTTTCAGCAGATTAACGACTTTAAAAATGAGCGCTCCAATAGGGGAGAGAATACAAACTACCTAAGCTTTACGGTACTCGTATTGATAGCAATTGGTGGCACGTTATTATTTATATGGTTAATAAAAGGTTTGAAAAGAAAATTTAAATATGACGAATTCGACGCATACAACATAAAAAATTTTATGCTTGTTGGTTGTATAGTTGTTACAACTTTGCCGCTCATACTCTCGTTTATGTTTTCGCCAGAAATAATTGTAGCTGGAGTTAGGATACCGTTACCGGGAGAGTTATTTATTACTCATGACATAACATTATGGCGTGTTATGTCTCGCTTTTTTGTACCTCTACAGGTTTTAGCTACGTTATTTGCAGCGTTGTCTCTATGGGTGATATTTTCATCATCACAACTACTACGTAAGCAAACTTCTCGCAGGCGTACGATAATAGAATGGATAATTGTAGTGCTATTATTGATAGTATTTGTTGCAGAGACAGCCACAACGGTGCATCGACCATCGTTTGATTTTGATAGGTATCAAGGTGTGTACGAGTGGCTAGGTAAACAGAATAATATAGAAACACTCGCCGAACTACCTCTTGTAGATCCATTGGATAATAAAACTGCATCATATGTTACGGCACAAGTCGTTCATGGCAAAAACCTTATAAACTACAAGGAATATACGGGTGCAAGACTAACGAACGTTCTTGGGGGTATCGAGAATCCTGAAACAGTACAGTTTATATTAGAGCGTCAAGCCGATGCGGTAATGACTCGACAAACTGAAGGGTGTAAACCTTTAGAGTGGGCTAATCTAGCCTATAAGCACTACAACGGAATGGATAGTGAGAAGCGCAAGAAGTACCTCTGTCTTTATTGGATTAACAATGACGTAACTCATACAGATGATATATATATTGAATACGGGGAAGGGTTTCAGTATAGGCCGAATATGGATAACCAAGACGAAGTTATATTTGAAAATTACACTGGCGAGTTAAACTTTATGAAGGCAGATTATTCAACTGAAGAGAATAACAGCCTAGTTGGTGTAGCTATGAATTTAAGTAGCTCCAGTACTATCAGTGATGAATTTGAGTGGCATATTACACAGGACGGTAAAACCCTCTCAAGCGGATCTGCCGAGAGGGAAAATCAAATTAGTTTTCAGGCTCTGCAGAATCGTCCAATAAAAATTGAAATTAAATCTAGCGATAAGGTGAGCGTACCGCCCGAAACGATTAAATTAAGTAACGTAGTGGCTACAGAGATTACTAATTAACATGTATTTAAAAAATAAAATAGCTAACAGCGATTTTTTACGACATAACGCTATTTTTTTTGCAGGAACGCTTGCAATCGCAGTGTTTAATTATCTTTACTATCCTGTTATTAGTCGGCTTGTAGACGTGGCTACTTTTGGTGAAATACAGGCTATAATTTCAATTTTTATGCAATTGGGCATACTTCTTACTGCATTCGGTTATGCAGTAACTCATGTAAGGAATAATAGCCAAGGTCTTAGAACTAACTCAGACTCTGTAATACTTAAGCTTGAAAAAATTACACTCACCATAAGCCTACTTGTCGTGGTTGTATTGGCTACAACAAGCTACTTTCTTAAAGATACACTGCAGTTTAGCTCGGCGTTACCTTTTGTGTTAGTTGGCGTACTGGTGATTATAAATATCCCCTCAACTACTAGAACGTATGTACTGCAGGCAGATAAGCGGCTAAAAGAGGTTTCTGTGAGCGGAATTATATTTGCTGTATCAAAACTCGTATTTTCAGTTATTCTGATTCTTGCAGGTGTAGATGCGGTAGGGGTGATGCTCGGCTATATATTTGCTCAGTTGCTTACTGTGTGGTATTTAAGCAAAAAGTCAAAAGGCAGCTTTCCTGATTTTTTTGATGGAATACGACAATATTTTACGAAAGAGTCGATAGACCAGCTGAAATTGATAAAAAGAGAGATTAAATTTGCAGGAATTATTTGCCTACTACTGTTTGGAATTACGCTACTGTATAGCTTTGATGTTGTTATTGCGCGTATGTATTTAACGCCGTACGAAGCGGGACTATATAGCGGCATATCATCGGTGGCGCGTATTGTATTTTTTGTAACCGCATCAATCTCCGGAGTTCTAATAGCTAGTGTGACCGTACGGCAGTCTGCGGCTTCTGCTTTAGGTTCACTAAAAAAATCTATGGTGTTACTGTTGCTTATCGGGGGAGGAATCGCAATATTCTTTTCTGTTTTTCCAATGTTCAGCCTGCGATTGCTATTAGGAACTGGCTACGAGTCTGTGGCCACTTTACTTCCGCTTGCTAGTCTACTTATGCTTACATGTGCTTTAAATAACTTACTCGTACTGTATCAAATCGCTCGACGTAGCTACATAACCATTATTCCCGTAATAATAGGTTTTATTATATTAGCAACAATGATTTTAACCGGTTACACAAATATGGTAGGCATATTATGGTCATACCTAACTGCGAATGCCGCGGTTTTTGTTATACTAGTAATACAAATTTTAGTGCGAGAAAAATATGCCAAAATCAGCCAAGTCTAAACCTCTTCTTTCTGTTGTTTTACCTAGCTATAATGAAGAAGTTAATATACCGATCACCTACAATGAACTTACCAAAAATATTGATACAACAAAGTTTGACTATCAAATAATATTCGTTAACGATGGGAGCCGGGACGGCACTTGGAGTGAGATTGAAAAAATTGCGCGTAAGGATAGCGGTGTAGAAGGGCTTAATTTTAGCAGAAACTTTGGTCATCATGCTGCGCTCGAGGCAGGACTTCAGCAAGCCATAGGCGATGTGGTAATTATGATGGATGCAGATTTGCAGCACCCACCCTCGCTTATACCCAAGTTGATTGAAGAGTGGGAAAAAGGTTGCGACATAGTAAATACAGTAAGGCTCTCTACAGAAGATGCTGGCTTGTTTAAAAATGTGTCTTCTAGGTTGTTTTACGCATTTATGAATACTTTTTCTGATCTTAGGCTTAAAGACGGTGAAGCAGACTATCGATTAATATCTAAACGAGCCTTAGTGACACTCAATTCTCTTCCAGAAGCGCCTAAATTTTATAGAGGCTTAATAAACTGGATTGGCTATGACGTGGCGCGTGTCGAGTATGTAGCACAGGCGAGAATGCACGGGAAGTCGTCGTATACTTTGAAGAAAATGATTGAACTAGCTAGACTGGGTTTAACATCATTCAGTATGAAGCCTTTAAAAATCATTATTACTATTGGTATGGCGCTGACCGCCTTGTCTCTGTTGGCGTTAGTGGTAATGATTGGGGTAAAGCTGTTTGTTAACCCGGAGTATTTTACGAATAACGCTATTTTAATTATGTTCTTAGTTTTAATGACTGGTGTTTTAACAACGTTTCAAGGTATTATTGCCGTCTACCTTGTCGACATATTCAATGAAGCCAAAGGTCGTCCTACCTATATAGTTAAAGATATAACAAAGAAACGTGACGAGTGACCCATGCAAGCAGTGCCACGCGTCTCTGTGATTATACCGGCGTATAATGCCGAAGCGTATATTAGTAATGCTATACAAAGTATTGTTGAGCAAACATTTCAGTCATTTGAAGTGATTATAATAGACGATGCGTCGAGTGATACGACGTACGATATTGCACGGGCATGGAACTTGCGTGATACGCGTGTGCAAGTTTACAGAAATAAGAAGAACTTAGGTATTGGTGCTAATCGGTCTAAGGGTATTGAGCTTGCGAAAGGCGAATATATTTGTTGGCAAGATGCGGACGATATATCGCTACCTAATCGCCTTGAGCAACAAGTCTCATTTTTAGATGCGCACAAAGATGTAGGTATTGTTGGTGGGTTTATTACGCTTTTTGATTCGCATGGTGACATTGCTACGCGAAAATATAATAAGAATGACAAGGAATTGAGGGAGAATATATTTAAATACAATCCTGTAGCTCAACCTGCGGCGATGTGCAGGGCGGAGTGTTACAGGACGGTTGGATTATATAAAGCCGACTACACAGTATCGGAGGATTTAGAGATGCTTTTTCGTATTGGGACTAAATATAAATTTGGTAACGTGCAAGAAGTAGTACTTAAATATAGGCAACTTGATAACTCGCTTACAAAGTCAAACCTAAAAAAAATGGAACAGGCAACTTTGCGTTTACGTAAACAGTATCGGCACCATTCAGCGTATCACTTCTCGATAGCCGATTGGTTATTTAATGTCGGTCAGCGTTGTACGGTATGGATGCCGCTCTCGTTGCGTATGAAATTATTTACCCTAATAAGGGGCGATTCATGAAGAAAGTGGCAATTGCGTCGCATGTGGCGATGGTAGAGGGTGCCGAGTATGATGGGATTGGTAATGCACTAAAAGAAATAATGCCCGACGTTACCGATGAATATATTTTTATTAAGCACTCCATTGATGGTAATACACGATCGAAGATTTTACATTTATCAAAAAGTAAGCAGTTAAAATTAGAAGCCATGCTAGTCTTTGCTCGACCTAGTCCGTTGCGGTATGTTAGTGAAATATTTTCAACTATAAGTAAGTTTACTTTCCGGTATAAGATAGATGTGTTTATTGGGATAGATCCCTTAAATGCACTGTCTGGTGTGTTGTTAAAAAAGTTCAATCGTGTAGAGACGGTTATTTTCTACACTGCCGATTATTCAATGCAACGATTTTCAAATAAAGTATTAAACTCAATCTATCACTATATTGATCGAGTTTGTGTAAAACATGCCGATCAAGTGTGGTCGGTTTCTTCAAAAATTGTTGAAGTGAGGCGTGAGATGGGGTTAGAGGAAGGTAATAATGTTTTTTTACCAAACGTACCACCTGAAAAGTTTAATAAATATTATACCGATAATCGAGACAAGCACACTCTTGTAACGTCTGGAATTATAGATACACAATTGGATTTTGTGAATTTATTTGACGCTATTAATCGGTTAAAAACAGATTACCCTGATATAAAACTTAAAGTATTTGGTAATGGACCTCAGCGGCCTAACCTTGAAAAGTATATACGTGAGCATAAACTTGAAGAACAAGTGCTGTTTATGGGTAAAGTGCCGCTTAGCGATATGCTAAGCCATGTAGCAAGGGCTGGCGTAGGCATTGCACTTTATACTGGCGAATGGGGCTTTAATGAGTACGGCGATAGTACAAAGTGTCGAGAGTATTTTAATTTTGGCTTGCCTGTTCTGTCTACTGATACTCATTCGACGGTAAAAGAAATAGTAGAATTTGGCGCAGGTGAGATTGTTTCCTTGAGCGCAGAGCAGTATGAGCAAGCACTTCGAAAAATATTTAATAATTACGAAGTATACTCCAAGCAGTCAAAAAAGCTTGGCGAAAAGTATAGTGGACTCCACACAAAACTACTTTACCGGTTAATTAACCGATAAGCGTTTTACAGCTCTAGCCACTCCAAAAAACACAAAATCTAACAGCACGCTCCATAATCTGGTAGCTACGGTAATGGCGAGGGCATACTCCGGGGGCATAATAAGACTAAGAAGCACGAGCTGAATTCCCTCGCGCACACCGAGGCCGCTTGGTGCAAATATTGCCAGCATGCTAACTGCGCTTGCAAGTGTGGTAGCCCCCATAACAAACAGCAGTTGATCAAAGCCGAGTTCGGGGTAAATAGCCTTGGCAATAAAAAATTGTGATAGGGCGCCAATAACACTGGCAATTATGTAAAGGCTAAACCCTACGCGAATACTGCGACCGGTAGCGTAATGTTCTTTAGCGAACGGCTTTTTTTTGATTAACCCATAGGCTTTAGAGATGACGCGGTTAAATAGCGGCGGATATAATACAGTGAGTGATACGATAACAATTGCCAACATTCCAAGTTTAAGTGGCCACGCAATAACATCTAATCGTGAATCGAAAGCAAGTAGCGAAAGGGCAAATGCCATTTGTACAATAATTTGCAGTGCCGCTTCAAGGAGTGAGCTGACGGCTAATTTATTTTTTGAAATTCCTTGTCGAGAGGCGAAATAAATTTTACCTAAAATCCATGGTGCGGTACCAGGAATGTAGCGACCCAGCCACGATTTGGCATAGATATACACAAGCTCCCTAGAGAGTCGCACTGATGAAGCGCCGAGCGAACGGAGTAGAGTCACCCATATGTGAGCACCCCAGAGTCGAAAAGCCAACCCTAAAAGGCACGACAGTATAAAGTAGCCCGGGTGAACACGAATAGCTGCAAGCACCTGCGGATCGATACTTTTTAAATAGAGCACCAAAAATATAGCCAACAATCCATAAAATGTACCAGCAATAAGGGCGTGTTTGTGGCGCTTAAGGCGCAAGGTAAGCGCAGTATGCATATACGTTAGTGTACCAGTTTATCGAATGAAACGCACCTCTTGAGGTGAAGCGAAAACAGAGGGCTATTCATGGTAAAATGAGACAATGAAACATTCACGTCTTTTGGTGATGACCTCCACATACCCGCGTTGGTCGGGCGATGCAACGCCCGATTTTATTGAGCGCTTAGTAGAGAATACCGAACAGGCACACGAACGTACCTACGTGTTAGCGCCTCATGCTGCTAGAGCAAAGCATTACGAAACAATAGGCCGGCGACGGGTGATACGCTATCGCTATAGTGTGCCGGCAACCACGCAAAATATTACCTACGATGGCGGCGGAGTTGATAAGGTAAAAATAAACGCACTGTACGGTATTAAGCTTGTACTACTTATGGCAAGCCAAACGGCGTATGCGCTTTGGCTGGTTATTTTTCGCCGTATAGAGGTTATTAACGCACACTGGATTGTACCGCAGGGATTTATTGCAATAGTCGTAAAACTTATTACCGGCACACCAGTGGTAGTGAGTGTACACGGCGGCGACGTGCAAAGTTTGAACGGCAAAATTATGCGTGCATTTAAACGTTTTGTACTACGGCGAGCCGACGCGGTTATAGTAAACAGTTCGGCTACACGCGCTGAGTGTAAAAAAATTTATGCCGAACGCGAGTATAAAATTATACCTATGGGTGTAGATTTTACGCAGTTTACGCCGCGTCAACCAAGTAGTCAGCTGCAGCAAAAATATCAGCTTAACTCTAAGGAGACTACTTTTTTGTTTGTTGGCCGATTGGCAAAAGTAAAAGGCACCAACTACTTAATAGAGGCGGCGCAACGTCTGGTGGCTGACGGCGTAGCCTTTAAGTTGCTAATTGCCGGCGATGGACCACTTAAAAGCGAAATTGAAGCATTTATTGCGAAACACAATTTAAGCCGGCGCGTGCAATGTATAGGTTGGATTGATAAAAGAGACTTAAACGCACTCTACAGTTCTGTCGATGTGCTTGTGGGCCCATCTGTGCACGAGGCACAAGGTTTGGTGTTTGCCGAAGCGTTAGCAAGCGGTACTCCGGTAATTGCCAGTCGCGTTGGTGGGATTGTTGATATTGTAAAAGATGGTCATAACGGATTTTTGGTACCGGTTGGCGACGTAGAAGGTTTAGTTGAGCGTATGAAAACGCTTGCGACTCAACCAAAATTATTAGCAAAATTTAAAGCCAACACGCGCAGCGGAGTTGAAGAAAAATATTCATGGCAAAATGTGGCCACGCAGTACGCAAAAGAAATTAAAGGGGTTATAAGATGAAAATTTTAATGACAGCATTTATTGGAAGTCGAAATTTAGGTGACGAAGCAATTTTTCGATCAATTATTACCGGGCTTAGGCTTGATCGCTCAGAGGTAACTGCCCTTAGTGTAAACGAGCAAAAAACTAGAGAGCAGTTTGGTGTTAATACCCGTTTTGCTAAAAGTGTTCCGCAAATTGTGCGTGCGATTCGTGAATGCGACGTGATGCTGGTTGGCGGTGGCGGTATTATTCAAGATCAATCTAGTATTCTTAACTTTTTTCTGTATGCTGTTCAGATTGCGTTGGCAAAATGGTTTAAAAAACCACTCATTTTTACGTTTGTTGGCGTAGGACCGTTAAAGTTTGGTGTAAGCAAATGGTTAATGGCTCGGTTAATGCCAAGTGTTCACTTTGCAGTAGTGCGTGACGAAAAATCGGCTGCCACCTTGCGCCGTTACATGCCAAAGGGAGGTCGAATAGTTACGGCACACGATCCGGTGCTTAATTTTCCGTTTAAGCCAGCCGAGCTACAAGATATATATGCCGAGCAAACGCCATATGCCGTGGTCTCGTTACGTAGGTGGTTTTTTACTAATCCGCTTTTACCAGTATTTATCTCTCGTAAAATAAATAAACTACGCATATTTAGGCGCCGATATGATGAATATATGAATGCGCTATGCACTGATTTTGACTCTTACTTAGATGCCTCACCAGAGATGAAGCTGGTACTGGTGTCGTTGTATGATTCTGAAGATGATATTGTAAACGCTGATGTAGTAGCCCGCATGCGAAACCGTGAGCGGGTAATTGTGGCCGATAATAAATTGGAAGAGATGCGATTTCTTTCTATTGTAAAAAATGCTCAGTTTACAATTGGTATGCGCCTACATTCGCTTATTTTAGGAGCCAACCTAGGTACGCCGTTTGTGGCGCTGCGTTATTCAACAAAAGTTGATGAATTTACTGATCAGATGGGACTACTAGACCACTCTATTCACGTTGAACGCTATGATAGCGAAGCGCTGCAGGCTGCACTGCAACACGTAGAGGCAAACCGCGAAAAAATTAAGGGTGACATTACTGAGCGCGTTACTGCCTATCGGGCACGCAACAACGAAGCTTTTAAGTTAATTCGTCAAGAGATTGAGAGGTTGCGAAATAAGTTGTAGCGCGTTAACGTCGGTATTGAATTTGCTTTGTACGTTCTAATTGATCTTCAGCTAAGATTCGATTTGCACGTTGCAACTCGGCAATAACCATAAGTGCAAAGCAAAACAGGGCAATTGCAAGAAATACCGATCCAAACAGGAGCGACTGCAGGTGCTGACCTTGTATTCCTAGGGCGAATAAAATGGCAAAACGTACAAACGGCACCAGCCCAACAGCTAAGGCAATACCGCCGAGCAGACCGAAAAACACAAGCGGTTTAAAAAGGAGATAACTGCGGATAATAGCTTTAGCTGATTGCGCCATATGCTGCCAAATGTTTTTAAATAGCCGTGATTCACGAGTTTTAGGATTTGTGGTTATCGGAATACTTACAATTGCTAAGCGTTTTTGACCAGCTTGAATAATTGTTTCCATACAGTAACTAAACTGCGTGAAAATGTTTAACCGTAACAAAGAATTACGGGAGTAGGCACGAAATCCGCTGGCGGCATCGGGGAGTTTGGTGTCGGCGGCATAATTTACCACCCAACTACCGAATTGCTGCATTTTTTTCTTAAAGAAAGAGAAATGCTCAATGGTGGCAGTCTGGCGATCAGCAATAACAATATCGGCTCGCCCCTCGATGATTGGCTGTACAAGATCGGCAATTTTATCTTGTGGGTACTGATTATCGCCGTCGGTATTAACGACAATATCTGCGCCATGACTAAGGGCGTAATCTATGCCGTCACGAAACGAGCGAGCTAACCCCATATTACGGGTGTGGTGTACAAAGTGGGTAACGCCAAACTCCTTAGCAATTTTTACAGTGCTATCGGTGGAGCCGTCGTCAACAATCAATATCTCAATTTCACTAACGCCAGCAATCCTTTTAGGAATAGAATTAAGAACCAGTGGCAAGGTTGATTCTTCGTTAAGGCACGGAATTTGAACAAAAACTTTCATACTGCTTAGTATACCATTTAGCGATAGCCGTTTGGATTTTGCGATTGCCAGCGCCACGAATCACGGCAGGCATCAGCAATAGACTTAGTTGGGTGCCAATTAAGTTCTTGTGCAGCCTTTTGGGAGTCGGCGTAGCACTCGGCAATGTCGCCGGGGCGACGAGCAACAATGCGGTATGGCAGTTCTTTTTTGCAGGCGGCACTAAAGGCAGAGATTAGCTCTAATACAGATGTTCCTTTACCAGTACCTAGGTTGTAGGTATGGACTCCAGGTTGTGCTGGAGCGAGGGCGGCAACGTGTCCGCGCGCCAAATCTACCACGTGAATGTAGTCACGCACTCCGGTGCCATCAGGGGTTGGGTAATCATCTCCGAACACCTGTACTTCTGGGCGCTTACCTACCGCAACTTGGGCAATGTAGGGAAGAAGATTATTAGGAACGTCGTGCGGATCTTCGCCTATAGCGCCGCTTTCGTGTGCGCCAATTGGATTAAAGTAGCGCAAAAGGGTAATTGCTACCGTGGGGTTGCTCTGTGCAAAATCACGCATTATTTGCTCAATCATATATTTTGTGTGGCCGTAGGGATTAGTGATACCAATACCTGTGCGGCTATTTTCAGTTAGTGGCAAAGACTCCGGCGTACCGTATACAGTGGCCGAAGAGCTGAAAATAAGGTGAGGAATGTGATATTTTTTAATTACCGAAAGAAGATTAAGACTGGAAGTGATATTGGTTGAGTAATAGCGAAGCGGATTTTGAACCGACTCGCCAACCGATTTCAAGCCAGCAAAATGAATAATTGCATCAAACGGCTGGTGAGAGAAGAGTTGATCGAGAGCTTGAGCGTTGCAGACGTCAAGCTGGTGAAATGGTATAGAGACGTCGAGCATTTTTTCTACGCGGCGTACGGCTTCGACGGAGCTGTTCGCCAGATTATCGGCTACTTCGGCGGTGTGTCCGGCGTGGTAAAGTTCGATAAGTGTGTGACTGCCAATGTAGCCGGCACCACCGGTAACAAGAATATGCATAGCCTTAACTATACTATATTTTAAGCCTAAGCGTCGAGCTTATGGTATAGTGAGGGTATGATTACCGTGATTATCGCCGGAGGGTCGGGTACGCGCCTATGGCCGCTCTCCACACCAGAGTACCCAAAGCATTTATTGAAGCTAACTTCGGAACGTTCGATGTTGCAGCAGGCCTATGATCGCGCCTCTCACCTTGGCGACACCGTGTATGTAGTAACCGAGGCTAGTCATTCCGACCATGTCTACGAACAGCTGAGTGAGCTCGACCCCTCGCATATTTTAATTGAACCAGGACGCAGGGGAACTGCGCACTGTATCATTTTTGCGCTTGATTACATTGCTCGCCACCATGATAAAAACGAGCCGGTGGCCTTTATTCACTCCGATCACCATGTGCGTGATACCACTGGTTTTGCTCAGTCGTTTAATCTCGCTGCCCGTATTTCAGGTGAGCAGCAGGCAATTACGCTTATTGGGATTGAGCCAACGTTTCCAGCGACTGGATTTGGTTATATTGAGCGTGACGGCGTACTCGATGCTGATCGAGGCGTATATAGCGTACACAGCTTTAAAGAAAAGCCTGATTACGACACTGCCCAAGGTTACGTTGAATCTGGCCGCTACCTGTGGAACTGTGGGTACTTTGTGGGTTCGGTTGATGTATTCTTGCGTGAAATGAATCGTTCAGCGCCGGATCTTCTAGCTACATTCGAAGCGCTTGCAGCCCAGCCATCTCACGGAGACGATGCCTACAATGCGGCGTATTTGAGTCTAGGAAATGAAGTAATTGACACGGCTTTAATTGAAAAAGCTCAGGCATTGGCGGTGGTTTCGGCCGACTTTGACTGGATGGACGTAGGAAACTTTAAAGACTTACATGACGTGGTGCCGCGCGACGAAGCCGGCAATTACGTACACGGACAAAACGTACACGGACTCGATATCGAAAACGTCTATGTTCGCAACGAAGAAGAAAAACCAATTGCAGTAATCGGTCTTGATAATATTGTAGTAGTAAATACCGCCGAGGGTATTTTAATCTCTCGTAAAGATGTGTCTCATCGAACTGGCGAAGTAGCTAAAAAGCTACAGGCCTAAATAAATTCTAAGGTTTGAGCGCCGCACCCCCATAAAATGTGTGGCGCTCTTTTCGTGAGCGCATACAAGTTAGGGGGTGCGGCCGCATGATGGACAGGGGAGGCTGAAGACAGAACAGCCTTCATGTACTAGCCGAAGAGCGCTCTGAACGTGTCGTTCACGAAGCTGATCAACTGATCGATCCAGCCGCTCACCACGGGCGATGCGAAGTAGAGAACCGCGAGGGTGATGCCGAACATCAGTCCGCCCTTTTGGGAGGGGCGCCGCACGTAGCCGATGCCCACCCAGATGGCGACGAGTCCGAGAGCCCCCGTGATCAGCCACGTGGCCAGCCATCCGCTCTGGGAGAGCGCCACGACGGCGAGCACGGTGAACACCCAGAAGATCAGACTGACGACCCCGAGTACTGCGACCGGACCTTCTTGGCGACCCTCGTTGATGAGGGTTAGCACGACGGCGAGTAGTCCGCAGATGACGGCAGTGAGCAGGGCGGCGGGAACCACCACGCTGCCCTCGGTGCTGATCAGCGGGCTTGCTGCAATGTACGGTATGGATTGCATGACATTTCACCTCCAAAAGTGTTGTCTAAATCATGCCTTTCTATCATAAAACATTCTTTTTGCAAATACAATGCCATGATTATTAATATTTTGCAAAACAGTAAAAGGGTAGTGCAGTGAGCATTAAGCGCGGTATACTAAAAGGTAATGAGGCAGCAAATAGAAAAAATTTATGGCCGATTGGCATCGCCGTTATTTTTATGGCTAGTGTTTGGGTTTTTTATTCTTCAAAGCCTAGTATTTGCGGTTATTGTTGAGCCATCGTACATAGAAACTAGAAGTGACGGGTATGAGACGCGAACTGGTGGCGTAGTGCCAGATGGTAATCGGCACATTGCAGCAGTTACCTACTATGCCGAGCAGCCACTATCTGCCGGACCGTTTATACACGATATGTCGGCGAATGAATTATGGCTGGGCGATCTGGAACGGTTTCCAAGTTACCTCTATTATTATTTGTTAAGTTTTCCTATGCGCGTGGCCATTGGGCTTGGTTTGAGTGATGCAATGATGGTGCTAATGATTCGATTAATAGGCACGGTAGTTGGCGTAATTGGTCTGTGGGTAGTGTACAAAATTGCTCGAGAACTGCGTACTAGCCAACAGATTGCGCACTTATCGGTTTTAGCAACCGCGTTAACGGGCGTATACGCATGGTTAGCACCAGCAGAAAATTATGATATGCTGGCGCTATTATTGTGGCTGGGATTTGTGCTTATGAGTTTGCGGCTATTTACACGCCAACATGCTAAATATCTTGTGCCTATGGCAATTTTGTTTTCTCTCGGTTCAATTACCAAGTATACCTACATACCCTTTATGACAATTGCAGGCGGAGCGGCGCTTGCACTATATATTTATGGCTTACGTAACACCGGTGGTTTGCGAGGAGGATTTGAGCAACTAAAGCTGTGGATAACATCGCAAAAATGGTGGAAAACTACTTTGGTGTCTCTGTTACTTGTGGTAAGTGCTGGTTTATTTACGGAACGAATAATTGGCAATCTGCTTGTGTATCAATCGTTTAGTCCCAGCTGCGCCGTTGTACACTCCAAAGAAAATTGTGGTAATTTTGCAATTTATGATCGCAACGTTACGCGTAAGGCAGCCTACGAGGCTGAGATTGCCCGCGGCGAAACGGAGCGAGTTATTTATAATCCACTTACCTACACACCGTTTTGGATTGATCGATATTATGCCTCGATTTTTGGTTATGTGGGGCACATATGGATTTATAACTTTTGGCCAGGAATGTACATAGGAGCAATCGCGGCTTCCCTATTAGTAGCCTTACTACTGGTGGTGGCGAAATTACGACGAATTCGGCTGCTACAAAGTACTGGTGAACGTTGGCTGGCAGGTGTAATAGCGATGTTGGTGATTGCTCAGTACACTATTAATGCCCGCACATTTGTAAATTATGGCGGTGAGCTATACGCCTATGCTCACCAAGGGCGATATTTACTTTCAGCTATTTGTATTGGTTATATTCTTTTGCTGTTGGTAATTACCAGAAGCTTACGCGCGCTTGCACCGTCACGTCACTATAGTTGGCTGTTGCCGCTAAGTGTACTGGTGCTTGTAGCTGCGGCGGTGACAAATATGGCATTAGTTACGTTTTTTGTGCATGCTACAGGTAGCGATTGGTATTCAACATTTGCCGAAAATTTACTATAGGTTTTCTATATGTTTGGTGTATTCGTCGCTTACCACTTTGCGTAGCTTGGAAATAAATAAGTTTTTATCAAATCGTTTGGCTTTTCGCTGCAGGGTAGCTGGCAAAAAGGTCATAGATTCGGCCTTTTGTATTGCTGCTATTACGGCAGTTTTTGTTTGTTCGCTAAATAAAACGCCACTTTCTCCGTCTTGCACAATATCAAGGGTGCCACCCTTGTTGTAGGCAATAACGGGTGCGCCCGCAGCTAGCGCCTGTACCTGTACAATGCCAAAATCTTCCTCGGCTGGAAATATGTAGCCTTTTGCAGCATTTAGAGCCACGGTAACCGCTTCATCTGAGGCGTCACCAAAGCGATCGGTGTAAAACTCTACAGTAGAACCAGCCATAGCGACTAGTCGCTGGTGTTCGCTGCCATTACCAAACACCTTTAAGGGAATATTAAGACTGGTAGCTGCTTGAACCGCTAGATCAATGCGCTTATAGGGAACTTGACGACCGAGTGCTATGTAATAATCTTCGCGCTTGCGCGCCGGCGAAAAACGCTTTACATCAACTGGTGGATAAATCACAGTAGACGGTTTATTGTAATACGTAGCAATACGCTGTTTTACTTCTTCTGAATTAGCAATAAATACATCTACCTCTTGAGCCGCCTTATAGTCAGCTTTTTTTAATGGGGGAACCATTAGCGGCATTGCAAGGCGTACTAGCGGGTTAAGTTTTCCGAAACCAGGGTCGCGTTTGTAGTCTTTGTAATGACTCCAATAGTAACGTATTGGCGTGTGGCAATAGCAGATGTGCAGCTGATTTGGGCGCGTTTTGCGTACCTGTTTACTCTCGGCACTTGAACTTGAAATAATAATGTCGTAGTCGCTTAAATCTAAATTTCGAAAGGCACTTACCCGCTGCATAGGAAAAAATTTATGAAGTTTTTTAAATGGTTTTGGTAAATTTTGCAGATGCGTAGTGCGCACGTCGAGTGTTTTAAATGCTGGCATGGTTTCGGGCGTGTAGGTGCTGGTAAAAATTGGCGCGCCCGGAAAAGCTTCGGCAAGCGCAAGTACAACATCTTCGGCGCCACCCATGTTTGTAAGCCAATCGGCAACAATAGCAACTTTAGGTGCAGGCATAGTTAGCGCGCCCCTCGCCTAAACACTACAACGGCAATGGTTTTAAATAAAATTTTTATATCGAGCCAAAAGCTCCAGTTCCGAGCGTAAAATAACTCTAATTCAATTCGCTCTTCGAAAGATAAATTGCTACGCCCAGAGACTTGCCACAACCCAGTAACGCCAGATTTAACACTATGAAGCAATGCCGTTCGGGTGCGTGAAAAGTTTACTTCTTGCGGTAGGATTGGCCGCGGACCAACCAGACTTAAATCACCACGTAGTACATTAAAGAACTGCGGTAATTCATCAAGTGATGTTTTACGAAGAAAAGCACCGAAACGAGTAATTCGTGGATCTTTACTTACCTTATGGTGTTTTTTATACTCTTTTGCAAGGTCGGCTCGCCCAATCTCTTTAAACTCTTCCGCGGCATCTTTTTTACCGTAACGAGCATCCATGCTGCGAAATTTAACTAAATTTATAGGTTTAGAAAACTGACTGAGTCGCTTACTGGTGTAAAACACTGGGCCAGGATTAAAAAGTTTTTGCAGAACAATAAGAACGATGAACAATGGCGAAAGAAGCGTGATGCCTATCACGGCAGCTATGCGATCGAAGACCTCTTTTACGATTGCTCCCCAGCCAATAAGCGGAGTCTGACTTACGGTGATCATTGGGTAGCCCAAAAAAACATCGACGGTATTTTTGCCGGTATAAAACTCAGGCTCACCCGGAATAAAACTATATTCAATATGATGAACCTGCGCGGCTGTAAGTATTTGCTGATTACGTTCTTCCGAATCGTAGAGGTCGGTTTGAATGATAGTTGATATTCGTTGTGACTCTATATCGCTCAGTGCTGGAGTGACGGATTTGTAATGGGTTACTGTGTGTGATTTTGGTGTAAACTTTTTAGGGCCGGCTACTGCAATAATTTTGTAACCGCTTCGGGCGGTGTCGGCTAAGGCTTCGGCAATATCTAATGTAGCCTCACTGGTGCCAATAAGTAGCACCCGACGCACGCCAATTCCGTAGCGAAACAATGCACCTCGCAAAATTCGTAACACCTCGCGCTCAAAAATGGTAAGCAATAAGGTGGCGATAAAGGCATAGAGTGCGACGAGTCGAGCGGGGAAAAGACGAGCTTCGGATACGTATTCTACGCCAATCACTAAAAGCACACCAATAAATACACCAATACCAATTTTTGCCCATTCTACCAAGCGGCGATTATAAGTGCTTGAGCGATACAAGCCCAAGGTAGCGAAGATCAAAATCCAGATTGGTGTAATAAGCAGAAACGACAGGAAATATTCAACAGCGTAAACTTCTGCAAGGAGTGGTCGGGGGTCGTACTGCACGCGCAAAATGTAGGCTGCGGTGAATGCCAGCATAAGTGTAAAAATGTCGGCAAATATAAGAATAACACTGTAAAACTTGGAGTTTCTGGTTGGCATATATGACAATTATACCACTGTTTTACGCTTAACTAGACTAGTTTGAGCAGTTGTAAAATGGGATCATAATTGTTGCAATACCTTTATTAGAGGTACCTGCGGTAACGCTATCTCTGTTAGAGCACTGTGCCGCCTGAGTTGAGCCTTCGCCTTCATTTTCATCAATGCCGTACGGGTCACCCCAAGGGTTGCCGTCTTTAATGCTGTCAAGATTGGTTTGACTAGCTGCAGCAATACGATCGATGCTTAAAACGTAGCGGGCTGGGTCGGTTGAGCAGCGCGTGCAGTTAGATCCGGTAATAGAATAGAGTGTTCTATCGGTGTTAAGTCTGGCGGTGTGAATAGCTTTTATAAACATGTTTAATTCGCTATTGGCTTGTGAAACCTTTGCTCGTTCCTGAATGCCGTTATAGGCAACTACAGTAATTGCCGCCAGAATGGCAATAACAACAATAACAATAAGTAGCTCTACAATAGTAAAGCCGCGTGGTGAATGGGGCTTGTTCATGTGCTTAGTATAGCATAAGCCTAATTGCCACCGGCCCAACTTCGCCATGGTCCGGTACTGGTGTCGGTTTGAGAGTAGCCAGCCTGCTGCCAGCCCATCTCACTGTTTACAATACTATTACAGTTAATGCCAGTCGGGTTCCAGCTGGTCGCTCCCGTGTATTGCTGCGGGCCACTATTATGAGTTATATAATAAATATTTCCAGAAATACTGAGAGCTACTACTGCGTAGCGTATGCGTCCACTGTTGCGGCAATACCATAAATTTCCTTCGGTGGTAGGCGAGGTAGCGTACGATTTTTTACTCGCTTTAAAATTAAAAGCCTCTAGTTCGGCAACCGAATTTGCGCCCGCCGGGTACAGGTCGTTTTCTGCCTTGTACATCTCAATTTTAGTGCGCAGCGTACGAAGATCACTCTGCACTGCCGTATCATTAGCCCTATTTTGAATGCCATTATACGCAACAATCGTAATGGCCGCTAAAATGGCAATTACCACAATTACAATAAGCAGTTCAACAATGGTAAAGCCACGCGATTGTATATTTTTCATGAGCTTAAGCTCCATTTGGTGGTGTTTCGTTACAGCCAGTTATATTTGAGAGTGTGTAGGAATGTTTGTAATAATCCCAGTTAATGTTATAAGTTCCCGATGATGCGCCACCAATGTTGGTGTGGTTGCAAATATAAAACTGCGAGCTTAACGAAGCTTCTCGAAAGCCAAGACGACGATATAGGGTATTGGTCTGTGGTTCACCGGATACCATATTCCATGCAGAAACTACATAATTAGTGCCATCGCTTGCATAAATATAACAACCACCCCGCGAACTCACACCGCTTGGGAGCGTGTGACTTTGTGGTAAGGATATGTCTGCTGCTAAATCTGGTACCCAATTGGCAGTGCGGTTAGTGCCTGGTATGTTGCAGTTAGCATCAGTTAAAGTAGTGTTAAGCCCACCCGTAGATGGATAGCTGCCGTTTTCAGAGGCGTAAAGCTGCACAAGTTTATGAACGCGATTAAGCTCTGATTGCACCTTAGAATTATGGGCGCGATCTTGAATGCCATTATACGCAACAATCGTAATGGCGGCCAAAATAGCAATGACCACAATGACAATTAGAAGTTCTACGATGGTAAAGCCAGTGCGTGAAGTAGAATTTTTCATATTATATTGCTGGCAATCCCGTATGACAGCCAGTTGTTTCTGTGTCGAATATACGATTAATTTGTCGCAACCCCGAACCCACGTCGCAGCTGACATTGCCTTTTAGGTAGTACATTATTTCTGCCGAAGTACCGTCACTGTTTCCATGAAACCAAGCACCGCTATAGCTGTCGCCTCGACATGTCATTCGTTGGGCGCTCGGCTCTGGTACTTGGCCGTTAAAGATAGTTTTCATCTCGTCTTCAAACCCTATTTGGCTGCCAGCGCCACCGCCGATACACATGTTTGAGGTGTTTGAGGTTCGTTTACCGCAAGAAGTGGGATGCTTACCTAGGCAGGGCCAGCCGGCGAATTTTGGATAATGTCCATTTTGCGCCTGATACGACATGATGGCTGTTGCATATGAACGAACCGCCGACATTGTTTTGGTGTTTTCGGCGCGGGTTTGTATACCATTATAAGCCACAATAGTAATGGCGGCTAGAATGGCAATTACCACAATTACAATTAGAAGTTCGACGATGGTAAAGCCTTTGTTTTTAACCATAAGTACTTTAAATAGTAACTCAAACCGACTATTTGTTCAAATGCTAAAGCCCTATTACTCTATGTTTGCTACGGTGAATTGCTGCCGATAGAACGGAACTAACCCAAGGCAATTACTGTGTGCAAGCCGCGCGGTCGCGGCAGTACGGTTAGTAAAAAATATCTACTTTATGAGCTTGCATGGATATAATTAAATGGTTCGCCATCAAAGGTGAAGGTAGAAGCCGAGCTGCCCTCAAGATTGCCGATAATTACGTAGTCGCTGTGGTTGCCGCCAGTAATACTTAACCCATCGCTCGATTTTCTCATTCCTCGTGCGTACACATAGCGGTACGTGCCATCGTTGATTGGATCGGTCGGCAGCGTAGCATTACCAAGGTATTGAGAGATATTGCGCAAACTATTGAGCGACTCGCAACCGGAGGCGACGTTGCTACGGGCGTGATAGCAACCACTCGTGGTAGTTGGCGGTGCGCCATTATCGGCAACATAAAGCTTTACATAGCGCTCAATTGATGCCATTTCACTCACACGTTCGCTATTACGGGCGCGCTGCTGTATACCGTTATAGGCCACAATTGTAATGGCGGCTAGAATGGCGATGACAACGATGACAATAAGGAGCTCAACGATAGTAAAGCCACGTAACTGCATAGATTTTCGGGGAGAATTCATTATAAGTTTACGCCTCCGGCCGACCACACACCCCATCCTCTACCGGGTCGACGAGTATCAAGACTAGGGTGTGATTTCTCTATTTCAGGAAATTGCTCAGCCAGATTTACGAGGCGAACTACCTTATATTCTGTGCCGCCGGTTGTCCATATATAAGCATAATAACTATTTGGGGCGTTCGGTAGAGGGGTTCGCGGTAAATAATTGCTACCAAGCATGGCACCTATATTGGTATTTGTTGTACTGCCAGCACCTACGCCGTTATGCGGGTAATGTCCGTTGTCTGCGTGGTACATTTTTATAGCCGTATCAATATTTTTAATATCTGACTGCATTGAACTATATCGTGCTCGTTCTTGAATACCATTATAAGCCACAATCGTAATCGCCGCCAAAATGGCAATCACTACAATTACAATAAGTAATTCAACGATAGTAAAGCCGGGCGACCGCTTAAGAGTAATAACCATAAGTATTTTAAGTATACCCGATCGCGCAGCGCTTTATCAAGGTAGGGGTATTAAACGTTAAACGACCAAATTTGATTATTAGATTCGGGAAGGGCGATACTACAGGCTCGTGTACCGGTACCGGTACTTGCTACAGAGGTGTCGTAGGTTATTTCTATTAAGCCACGAGACGAAGTGAGAGCCTGTAGTGTGTCGCCGTTTGCAACTGACGTGCTTGGAGTAAGTGGATCGAAGGCAATAATAGCAAACTGAGAATTATTTGCGCCATTATAGCAAAACGAGAATACTTTTTGGCGAGTAGACGTCGCCTGATACATGCCAGACTCTTGCAGTATAGAAGTAATTGTTGAGGTATTGAGCGGCACGCTGTCGGCTGTTTTAAGGCGAACAAGTTGCGACAGATTACGTAAATCTGATTGGACTGCTGCAGTACGACTGCGCTCTTGAATACCGTTATACGCCACAATTGTAATCGCCGCCAAAATGGTAATCACTACAATCACAATTAACAATTCAACGATGGTAAAGCCGCCGAGGCGCCTATGCGTCATCGTAAATCTCCTAAGAAAATATAACACACAGTTGTAACTGTAGAGCGGTTGGTGTGGTCAGCTCCAGAAAGTGTCATTTCGTGCCAAGGTAAACTAAGAACATTCGGAAGTCCGCACGGTTGGCTAGCATCGACCCCATATACAAGCACCTGGTAATCGCCAAACCAGTTTCCGTGGTAGTATAATCCACCATTATTCCATTTTGGGTTCATTCGTGTCGATGAGCTAGCGCCAGCCTGGGCTAATCTTTCGTTCAGGTCGTTATTGACACTACCGGTCGAACCGTTAAATGTACAGTTACCACCCGAATATACAGCTGGATCGCCAAGACAATGTGCACCAGAGGGTAGAGACCCTTCTTGCTGCAGTAACTTAAAAGCAGTAACAAATGAACGTGCATGAGCAACATTTTTAGCCGTTTCGGCCCGCGTTTGAATACCGTTATAAGCCACAATTGTAATCGCCGCCAAAATGGCAATGACTACAATCACAATAAGTAATTCAACGATTGTAAACCCGAGTTTAAGTTTTATTTTCATAACGTATTATAATTTTAGCATAAGCAGTATGCTTACTACAGGTTCGCAAATCGATACACGCACTGAGTAACTAAGCCGCCTTCGTTGGCCGAGGTGCTGCCAGGTAGACAGGGTTGATCAGTACCTTTTAGATAATAAATTATTCGCTCACCCCCACTGTTTTGATACATTGCACCTGCACGCATATTATCACCAATACCAATTGAAAAGCGGCTTGTAGCGAGCGTTGGCTTACTGGTAAGTACCTGAGAAATTTGGGTATCTAAGCTAGCATTGACTGAAATATTGCCGCTTGTACCAGCCCAGCACTGATTACCTGGATACCCGGCGCCAAGACAGCCTAAGTGTGATGGGTAACTTGAATTAAGGGTTGCGTATTGTTGAATGGCGGTAATATAGGTGCGTACGCCAGCGGTTACCTGTGAGTTGGTTGCTCGATTTTGTATGCCGTTATACGCCACAATTGTAATGGCCGCCAAAATGGCAATTACTACAATTACGATTAACAATTCAACAATGGTAAAACCGCGAGATGTTGCTGTATTTATTTTAAGCATAAGTAATTTAAGTATAATTCACAATGTGTTCACCAGCAAGTTGAGGCATGATTTTTAAACACTAGGTAGGTAGATACGACAAAAAATATCATCGCCGTAAACGGCGCGACTCATAAATCGGGCACCTGCAATAGAAGGACAATCTCCCGAGCCTTGGATTAAAAAGCCAATATAGTTACCGCTTTGGTAGTAAAATATTCCTCGCGCTACACTGGCGCCATTAACAGCAGAATTCATTGGTACAGTTGGCGGCGAAGAGACATAGGGTCGCAGAGCATTCTCGAGCGCTGAATTGTAGTTGTATGTTCCCGCACCTACGTAGCATGGCTGAGAATTATAGGCTGATTCTGCACCAAGGCAGCTATTAAATGCCGGCAAGCTACCATTGTCAACACCATAGGATTGTAGTGCGGTGTAGTAAGTGCGAACGGCTGTGGTCATTTGTTGATTAGCTGCTCGCTCTTGAATACCATTGTAGGCCACAATCGTAATGGCCGCCAAAATGGCAATTACTACAATTACAATTAGTAACTCTACGATAGTAAAACCAGATTGTTTTTTCAATAAACTCATCTAGTACAAGTATACAGATTGATTAAGCATAAGCAAAATTATAGGGTTGCCGGATTGGGCAGTATAACGCGGCAAAGGGAGGTACCCGAGGTTTGCTCTGTCCAGCCATTTTGCGTAGGAGAGCTGGTGGCTGCCGACCATGAACCACCACTCAGGCCGCTTAAGGTGCAGCTTGCGTTATGGGAAAGTACATAAATTAGATACCAACTATGTGGTTGTTCATCGAGTGGGACATTTGAAGCGGAGTAAGAAGCACTAATGCGACAGCCCGTATACATTGGCAGGCAGCGGGTTGAAGGTGCTGGATAGCTGCCACCCAGAAACGGTCGCAGCCGTGCCATAAAGTCGTCATCTACTGTACCACCGTAACAGTTAGCGCTATAAACGGTAGAATCGCCAAGACAAACTGATTTTCGGTTAGTGCCATCTGGATAGCTTCCGTTTTCGATTGCGTACTGAATAAGAGCTTTTCGATACGCATTAACTGCAGATTCGGTTTTAGCGTTCTCGGCTCTCCCTTGAATACCATTGTAGGCCACAATTGTAATCGCCGCCAAAATTGCAATGACTACAATTACGATTAGTAGCTCGACAATTGTAAAGCCGCGCCGATTAGTAGTGGAGGTTATGGTAGCCATGGTGCCCAGTTGTTATTTAAGTATAAAATATCGCGATCGGTACTAGCGGCTTGTGGTATGCCGGCATTATTGCAGATAGTGTGTGAATAATCGTGATGCCAAGCCGAGGCTTCTGTATAGGCTCCGGTGGCAGAAGAGTAGGTAAAGACAGTACCAGATTTACTAGAGGCAAGTAGAGCAAATTGTGTTGGCGGCGTATCAACGGCAACACGGCAGTAGATAAGATTGTGTATACCGCCAGCAAACCCACTACCGTAGGCATTTCTTGAAACACGCAGATCTAGGTTAGAAAGCTGAGCAGTGCCTGCTGGATACACCTGATGTTCGGCACGATAAAGTTCAAATTTCTTTACAATTGCAGCCATGTCAGCCTTTACTGAGGTATCGTTGGCTCGATTCTGTATACCGTTGTAGGCCACAATTGTAATCGCCGCCAAAATGGCAATGACTACAATTACGATTAACAATTCAACGATGGTAAAGCCACGCTGCCGCAAGTGTGAGATGGTTTTGTTTACGCTCATGGCTATTGCTCCTTTTTTCCAACAATAATTACATCGTCTATAAGGCCGTTAAAATTACTGGCAGTTCGATGAGCACCAATATTAACACCAGACTCTACTGGGTTTAAAGCAGGATGTCCGGTTGATTCGCGTATTTTTTTGCCGTCAAGAAACAGGCTGTAGGTACCATTATCAAATTCCACTGCCACATGATACCAAGTGTTTAATTTTAGTGTTTCGCTTGAACTAATGCGACCATAACTACCATTGTGACCGGCAAAAATACGCGGTTGACAGTTTGATGCAGGTGAAGTTGGAATGTAGAATGGCGAGTCTTGGCCACCAGTGTCAGGACTAGAGATAATATTATTGTTAGCATCACAGCGGGTGAGATTAATCCAGGCTGCCTTGAGGTAGTAATTTTCACCTAGTGTGGCGTTAGTGCGAATACGGGTTGAGCCATTAAACTGGCCGGCACAGCCGCTGCCTGTGGGAGTGTTACTTGACCACTCAAGAGTGCCGACTATATTGCTAGTTATCTGGCTACTCGCGTTGTTGGCCGCGGTTGTACCGCTACATTCATCAAATGACCATACTCCGTCGGCAGACAGTAAATGTTTCTTTTTTAGCTGTGAGGCAAACGCCGTAGCCGAAGCCACGCGTGCCCGTTCTTGTATTCCGTTATAAGCGATAATTGTAATGGCCGCCAAAATTGCAATGACTACAATTACAATTAGTAGCTCGACAATTGTAAATCCACGCTGAGTAAAAGAACGCTGTGAATAATTCATAAGATTAGGTTGTCCAGTTTACCCAACCGCCATTAGTAAGACCCCAGGTTCCAGCCGAAGATACTCCTTGATTCGAGCAAGTTGTAGTGTGAGTAACGAGCGCGCCAGCATCGCGTACAAGACCGCCCTGAGAGCGAAACGCGAATGTAGTACCAGATTTACTGCCGGCTACAATGGCAAAGCGGGTGCCATCAGAACAGTACAGCAAATTATAATCACTTAAGCCGGAAGGCGTATAGTGTGCCCCATAGGCGCGCTGGGTGGCAGTAAATCCTAGCTGATCAAGATCTGCGGCGTTAATTGCCGGAAGTCGATCATTAATCACTTGAAATTCGCGAATTTTACCAGCAATGTTACGAAGATCACTCTGCACTGCCGTATCATTAGCCCTATTTTGAATGCCATTATACGCAACAATCGTAATAGCCGCTAAAATGGCAATTACAACAATTACGATTAACAATTCAACAATGGTAAAACCTGTTTGTTTTTTCATGCTGTCACCATTTTAGCATAAGCTTTATGGACCGATAATACTTACTACACAGGTGGTGATTGTGCCGGTGGTTGCGGTAAACCGTGCAGTAGGAGTGGCCATGGTAGCTCCGCCGCTATTTGTTAGATTAGAGAGTTGGCAATCTTGCGAGCCGCCCTTTAAGAAGTAAACAATAGCCAAAGGTTGATTAACGCCATTAAAAGTACGAGAGCCGACGTAATTATATACAATGCCAAAATTTGTATCGTCGGCGCGTGGCGTTGAACCTGGTAGCGAAGCAATGGCAGTAATATTGCCCGGTGCCGAACCAGCTGAATTTGGCGGTACGTTAGTAGACCAATTGCAACCGCTTTGTGTAGTTAGGCAAAAGCTGCTGGTTGCGGGGTAGCTATCATGAGTGGTGATGTATGAGCGTAGGGCACTTACGGCATTTTTGGCCGCCGAAAGCGTTGCAGTATTGTTCGCCCTATTTTGAATGCCATTATACGCAACAATTGTAATAGCCGCTAAAATTGCAATCACTACAATAACAATAAGTAATTCAACAATGGTAAAGCCGCGCGATTTCATATGGGTATCATACCATATTGCTTATGGCTGATTCTAGCTTGTAAAATTCATGAAATTAAAATGATATAGTAAAAGAGATGACGCGGATTGACACATGGATAACCGGACTTTTAGTAGTGGTAATTATTGGATTATCGCTGCATGCGCCCTTTACGGTACTAATTACCACGCATGTTCCAAGTATGGAACTAGCGGCAAAAGCCTGGAAAGAAGTACTGTTATTTATTGCGTTAAGTCTTTGCGTGATAAAGGCGGTGCAATTAAAAAAGTTACAGCTTTTAACGCGTGATCGACTGCTTCAGCTTTTGGCACTTTACGTTTTGCTACATGTTATTTTACTTGGCTTTATGTGGCAAGGCATTGTACCAGCGCTGGCGGGATTGCTTATTGATTTACGCTGGGTGCTTGGATTTATAACTGTATACTGCGCGGTTAAGTTGGTGCCGTCTCTGTCGCCGGTATTGTTAAAGTCAGCAATCATTGGCGCCGCAATAATTATTGGGTTTGGTGTATTACAGTTGTTTCTTCCGCACGATAGCTTAAAATACATTGGCTACGACAGGCGGGAAACTATCGCTCCCTATCTTACAGTCGACCAAAACTATGATTATATTCGAATAAACAGTACTATGCGAGGGCCAAATCCGCTAGGCGCTTACGTTATGATTGTATTGGCGCTGGTACTAGCTGCAGCGGTAAGGGGTAAGTTGTTATTACATACCACCCGGCAAAAAGTTGCCGTAGCAGCCTTGCTAGCGGCCTGCGCTAGCGTATTATGGGTTACGTATTCACGGAGCGCCCAAGGTGCTGCAGCTATAGCGGTTGGTATTGTAGGTGTCGTGGGGCTTTGGCGGCTTTATTCATGGCGGATTATAGCCGTGTTTGGAATTGTGGGATTAATGATGCTAGGCGGACTTTATGCAGCGCGCGAAAGTGATTTTGTGTCGCATGTTATTTTGCACGAAGACCCAAATGAAGGCAACGATATAAACTCTAACGATGGCCACGTAGATTCTGTGGCGCTTGGTTTAGAGCGAATGGCTGCTCAGCCGCTAGGGGCGGGTATTGGTAGTACCGGTTCAGCTTCACTGTTAGGCGACGGCGAGCCAATTATTATTGAAAATCAATATTTATTTATTGCCCATGAGGTGGGCTGGTTGGGGATGGCGTTATTTTTAGTACTACAAGCCTATATTTTGCAACAGTTATGGCGGCGTAAAGATGATTGGCTTAACCTTGGTTTGTTTGCGAGCGGCGTAGGCTTGCTTGCGATTGGTATGCTGCTGCCGGTGTTGGTAGATGATACGATTGCGATTATATGGTATGCGCTGGCGGCACTTGCACTTGCTGGCGGGCGAACTCTACCGGCTAAAAATAAAAAACATTAGCAATACACGGTATACTAAAAAGAGTATGAAGCAAAAATTATTTCGTTTACAGCGCTGGGTTCGGTGGCATCCGCGTAAAACTGCTCTTATAATTGTCGCTGGATTATTATTGCTAGTTATTATTATTCAGTTGCTGTACCCGTTTTCACGTCTGCCACTTTACCTTACAATTGACGGCAAAAATGTAGGCGGTATGCCTATGGGTCAGATTGCGAGTCAGCTTGATAAGGCGTATGCAAACGAGACTATTGAACTTTACTATGGCAGTCGAGATGAGGCGTATATGTCGCCAAAGCCCGCTGAATTTGGCGTACAGGTAACAAACAGAGAGCGCGTTGAGGCGGCTGGATATCCGCTCTTATTACGCCTTGTGCCAACCTCACTATTTTGGGCGCACACTCAAGTAGAAGTTAGCGCGCCGGAATATATTCGCGATCAATCAAGGTTAACAAAGTTTGTAAACGAGAAACTTGGCGAGTCGTGTAATGTAGAGCCAAAAAATGCTTCATTTGTGGTACGTAATAATGAGGCAGTGGCTGAGCGCGCCTTGCCGGGTGGAACGTGCTCACTTGATGACGTAAAATCGGTGCTTGAAGCTGTAGAGGTTTCAATCACAAAAAAGAATCTCTCTCGAATTGCTATGGACGAAATTCCGGCAGACATACCAACCGAGCAAGCAGCGGAATTAGTGGCGCGCATTAATCAGCAAACCGATGGTGGTATTCCTTTGCGGGTGAACGAAGAGACTTACACGTTGCCTAAAAAGTCGGCACTAGAGTGGATAATGCCTGTTGAAAAAGACGGAAAACTTACGGTGACGTTTGATGCGGCAAAAGTTAGTGAAGGCTTAAAAGAGCCGGTAGAAGCCAAAGTGTATCAGGCTGCCGGCACCACAAAAGTATTTACTAAAGATTTCCAAGAGGTTCGTCGCGAGGTAGGGCCTGACGGTCGCCAGCTCGATATTCCAGCTACTATTGATAGCATGGCTCGGTTTGCGACTGGCGAAGATAATGTTGCCGCAGCGCAAACAAAAGCTTTGCCAGCTACGCTGGTGTACGAACGCAGCTATAGCAATAGCGACGAAGGACTTTCGGCGCTATTAAAGCAGCATGCAGAAGACAACAAGGGCGGAGAGTTTGGCGTATCGCTCATAGAATTATCAGGTGATCGTCGCCGGGCCGATTACAATGGTGATAAGCAGTTTGTAAGCGCTAGTACGTATAAACTTTACGTGGCCTACAGCGTACTTAAAAGAGTAGAAAATGGCACCATGAAATGGGGCGACACGCTTACGGCTGGCATATCGGTAGAACAGTGTTTTAATGCTATGATTTCGCGCTCGGATAACGCATGTGCCGAAAGTTTTGTAAAAAAAATTGGTTATCGACCACTTACAAACGAGGCGGTTAATTTGGGTGCAAAAAATACTACCTTTGTAGACATGGAAAGTTACAAGACGACCGCAAATGATCTGTCGCTTTTTAATGCCGCGCTAGAATCGTCTCAGTCGCTGCAGGGTGATAGCCGAGCTAAGCTGCTTGATGCTATGCGTAAGAATATTTTCCGTCAGGGTGTGCCGGCGGGGGTACAGGGCTCGGTGGCAAATAAGGTTGGTTTTTTAGATGGGTACCTACACGATGCAGCGATTGTTTATTCTGATCAAGGTACGTATGTGTTAAGTGTAATGACTAAAGATAGCAGCTGGAATACGATCAAGGCACTTAGTAAAAAGATAGACGAAGTCCGCAGGCAGTAGCCCCTTGACCTCGGGGTAGATTTTGGGCTATAATCCTATTTGTATTCCGGCGTAGCTCAGTGGTAGAGCGGTTGGCTGTTAACCAATAGGTCACTGGTTCGAGCCCAGTCGCCGGAGCCAGAGCAAGCAGAGAAAAACGCAAACCTAGTTCCTAGACCTGCAATAACTTCTCTCCTTGCTCAGTCGAGAAGACAAAGTGCCGACAACAAGGTGCAGATGTTGGAACCGTCCGAAAGGGCGGTTCTTTCATTTGACCCCTGTTACTTGGTTCTAGCCCAGCCCGTCCCGTCTTGAGGGAGCAAGCAGCCAAAAAGCTGACCCGTTCCCTAGACCTGTCCCTGTCTTAAAGCTTCATAAACAGCTTCATAAAATAACAACATGATGCTAGAAAACACTAAATCTGATATCATATATGCATGACTGCGCATATACGCAAAGAACCGTCGAAAGAGCACATCGGAATTGCTACCGATATATTCAAGCTGGTAAGCGACCCGACAAGACTTAAAATACTGTGGTCATTACTGCACGGCGAACATTCAGTTGGAGAGCTTGCGGATGAAGTGGGTATGCAACCATCTGTTGTTTCGCAGCATCTCGCCAAACTACGGATATCGCATATGGTAAGCATGCGGCGCGAGGGTACAAAAATATTCTATAAGGCAGAAAACGAACATGTATTACACCTGATCGAACATGCTTTTACCCAAGCAGATCACATCAGGAGCGGTGAACATGAATAAATATAGAAAGGGACAATAATGGGCCACGGATACAAGCTAGACAGATTTAGGGGTATAAATAAAAAGAAGCTAGCAGTTGCCGCTCTATTCGTTGGTATTATGCTAGTGATAATACTGATCATTATAGGTGCAATTGCCATAGCTATCGTTAGCACATTGCTTGGCCAAGCCGATACTAACATCGGGCAAAGTATTAGCAATATCATCACAACGCTATGGAATTATGCTGTCGATTTTGTTACTGCGTTATGGAAGCAGGTTATTGCTAACCCACTACAATTCCTAACAGGTGGAAATAGTTAGATGAGTGCTGATCATCAAGAGCCCAAGCATGGACGCATGAATAAAGTTTTAACTGTGGTGGCTGCTATCAGTTTTATCGGAGGATTGGCTTTTAGCCTATTCAAACTACCCGGAGCCGAAGCACTATATCTCGTCTCATTGGCAGCAGGTGGAATACCAGTTGCAATCTCAGCCATACGAAAAATCTTAAAGCGGAAGATATCCATTAGCCTACTGGTCACCATTGCTGCCCTTGGGGCATTATATCTTGGCCAGTTCGCCGAGGCTGCAGCTGTCATGTTCTTTTTCGCGCTGGCCGAGGCCTTCGAGGAGTTCGGCGAAGCTCGCTCGCAAAAAGCGGTCGCCGCCTTACTTGAGAAGTCTCCAAAGATCGCTCGCATGAAAGATGGACGTGAGGTTCCTGTTGAAGAAGTAAAAGAGGGCGAAATATTCAAAGTCAGACCTGGCGATATGGTACCACTTGACGGCATGGTTGTAGATGGAGAGTCCTCGATTGACGAAGCCACTATTACGGGTGAAAGTGTACCCAAAGAAAAGTACAAAGGGCAGGCAGTTTACGCGGGTACCTTAAACCAAAGTGGCTATTTGGAAGTCAAAGTTACTAAAATAGCCGCCAATAGTACCTTGCAGAAAATCGTTACATTAATCGAACAGGCGCAGAAGTCACGCCCGGAAATGCAGGAATTCCTGGATAAGTTTGCTAGTTACTATATTCCTATTGCCATAGGGTTGGCAGTGTTAGTTGCCGTTGTACCGCCCGTATTTTTCGGCGAGCCATTTAGTGATTGGTTCACTAGAGCACTCATTTTATTGGTATTAGCGTGTCCAGACGCACTGGTCGTCTCGGCGCCAGTTGCGGTAGCAGCAGCTATCGGAGGCGCTTCAAAGCGGGGCGTACTCATTAAAGGCGGCCGCTTCCTGGAAGTTTTAAGCAAAACCAGAGCGATTGCTTTCGATAAAACCAAGACCCTAACCGTCGGAACGCCAGTGGTCGCGGAGGTAGTACTTCTGCACGGCGCCACAGAAGAAGATGTTATAGGTGATGCCGCTGGTATTGAAAAGTTCTCGTCGCATCCACTAGCCAAGGCTATTGAGGATTATGCAAAACAGAAGGGCATCAAGCCGCACAAGATGGATAAATTCAAAAACGTCGCTGGCCGTGGCGGCAATGCTAACTGCTTGGTGTGCGATTCAAAAGAACATGCAATAGGCAACTTGCAACATATTGGTGCCAGCGCTGAAACCTGCGATCATGTGTTACCGGAAGTTGAACGTCTTGAGGGCATGGGCATGACCGCTGTGCTGGTTAGTGAGGGCAAGAAAGTCATTGGCATCATCGGCATCACCGACGAACTGCGCAGCGATTCAAAGAGTGTCATTGATGCCCTAAAGAGGCTCAGGGTCACTCCTGTAATGCTAACCGGTGATAATCAGCGGGCGGCAGACTACATTGCCCAAAAGGTCGGCATTAAAGAAGCCTACGGGGCGCTCTTGCCCGAGCAAAAATCAGAACTTATCGAGAAGTTACAAGCTCGCTATCAGCGAGTGGCTATGGTTGGTGATGGCGTCAATGACGCACCCTCACTCGCACGAGCTGATGTCGGCATCGCCATGGGCGGAGGAGGCTCTGACGTAGCAATTGAAACAGCAGATGTGACACTAATGAATGACGCCATAGGCACCATCCCCTATCTCCTGGGAGTTGGTCAGCAGACCTTCAGGGTGGTACGGCAGAATGTGTACGGCTCACTCATCGTTAAAGGTGTTATCCTGGTGCTCGGTATCGCAGGAGTTATCGGACTCAGCGTAGCCGTGGCAGCTGACGCTATAATGGCTGTGCTAGTAGTCCTGAATGGCTTACGCCTATTCAATGCTGGCGGTAGCCAAGTTGCTATAATTAAAAAGTAAGGGAGAAAATACATGCAATGTCCAATAGATAAAACAGATTTAGTAATGACCGACCGTCAAGGTGTCGAGATTGATTATTGTCCGAAGTGCCGGGGGGTGTGGCTGGACCGAGGTGAACTGGACAAAATCATTGAACGTGGGTCCGTCCAGACTCCACCAGCCCCTACACCACAAGCCTATCAAGAGCCGAATTATCCTCCACAGCAGTACGACAAGCACGGTAATCAAGGCAGGAACAGTCAAGGTTATCCACGCAAAAAGCGCAAAGAATCATTCTTAGGTGATCTGTTCGATTTTTAATCAGGCGGAAGCTTTCAAGATATTACAATCTAAGCTAAAGTAAAGCGAGCCTAAAATTAGGCGATAGAAACACGTGGTTCGAATCCAGCCGCCGGAGCCAAGCCAAGCAGAGAAAATCGCAGACCTAGTTCCTAGACCTGCAATAACTTCTCTCCTTGGTCAGTCAAGAAGAAGTTGTACTGACAACAAGGTACAAATGTTGGAACCGCCAGAAATGGCGGTTCTTTCATTGCATCTCTGTAGGCTGGTTCTAACCCAGCCTCTCCCGTCCTGAGGGAGCAAGCAGCTCCAAAGCCGACCTATTCCCCAGACCTGTTCACTCAAGTAAGAAAGTATATAATTAGAATCAATATGAATACGGAAAAACTCATCAAATTCTTCAACGCTAAGCTAGAGAAGATATCAGAAATCAAAAATTTAAATGACTCCGATGATCCGGAATTTAAAGCCTGGTGGAATACAATCACATCGACTTGTGAGCGCATGGGTGAATCCTACAAAAAACGTGCCGACCAAATTCGTTTTTATCCGAGTATAACGTTTGGAGATGGAGACAGTCGTCCGTATGTTCGTGCATTTCAGAGTGGAGTCAGTAGTGCAGATGCCTTTGTAAGATCTATTATTGAAGAGCTTGAAACATGGGGCTATGAGCCTAAGACATTAACTGATTCTTCACAGACGCTTGACCGGGATAAGTTGATTCTAAACCTTACAATAAGCCAGCAACAAGTGCAGCAAATTACACAAACTATAAACCTGTCTCAATATGATGCCGATGTGCAGGAGAAGGTGCAAGAGCTCCTCGACGAGCTCAAAAAAGAGACAAAGGATAAACCAAAAATAGTAAATTTAGTTAAGTGGCTAGCAGATAAAGGTACAGATGCACTAATAGCAGTATTGTTAGCAGCAGCGCATCTTACTTAAGCCTATAGCTTATAAAATTCAAGCTCACCGTTCTTTATCTGTAGCATCGGTCCCATGTTTGCTGCCAGGGCGGTTCTCTCGCTATCGGTACCATCAGCAAGTACATATCGAGCATACTCCACGAACGGGTTATCAAGTTTTTGGTCAATCTTGTAGTGTGTGAATATCGTCTTGGTTGTAAAAAAGTGTTTATCTACTCTGGCGCGAAGCTTATCCGTTATTTTTATATCTTCATGATGTTTCTCAATAAAGCTCTGCATTAACTCGCAAAGTTTTTCCTCATTCACATACTTCTCAGCACAATTCGGGTCTTTACGTTTTGTGCAGTTGTAATAGACGAACCTCTTTACATCACCACTCTTTAGGGTTTTGAACTTGTCCTGAGCTGTGATATCAGCTGTACATCTTCCGCATTTCAGTAATCCTCGAAAAGCAAAGGTCTTTGACCCCCATATACCCTTATTTACTCCTCGTGTTTCCTGCACTATATCAAATAGTTCTTTGGATATGAGTGGCTTATGAGCGCCGTTGTACCATGGCGCATCCGGTGCTTCAGGATACTGAAACTTACCGTAGTAGAAGGGTGTACTTAAGATTACTAGTATCTGACTCACGCTTATTGGTTTGCCTGAGCGGTTCGTGAAACCTTGTTCATCGAGCCATGCTTTTATCCTGCGCCCGCTCCAGCGTTCGTATCCTGCTTTTTGAAAGGCTTCAATAATAAACTCTGCACGATCTGGGTCGATAATAATATCGTTAACTCCAGCGAAAGCACGGTTCATATAGCCAAGTGGAGCGACTCCGGGTCGCCACCCCATTTCACATTTGTTTCTGATGCCTCGTTTGACGTTAATACTCTTGTTGTCATTCTCGAGTTTTGCCTGAGAACAGAGAATCATTAGTAGAAACTTCTCATTCGGGTTATTCGTGAATGTCTGCGAATAGGTGCGTATATGCAGTAGTTTGCCTTGATCCATCAAGTCTACAACCGCACCTAAGTCACCAGCATTCCTGCTTAATCGATCAGGAGCCCACGTTAAAATGGCGTTATATTCTTCGTTTGTGATTCCTTTGAGTAATTTGTTATATTGCGGGCGTTTTCCTGAATCTTTAGCAGAGTGGCTTTCTTCTAATTCACAAACCACGTTCAGGCCTTCATTATCAGCTAGGGCGCGCATTTCGTTGAGTTGAGAGTCAATAGACATTGCTTGACGCTCATCGCTCTCGGAGCTCTTACGTGCGTATAAACAGTATCTTAGTGGTGCTATTTCCATACCAAGGACAACTGTACCGCGATGGCTATGTAAGTCTAGCCCTAATTGATTATTTTATTGGGTAAAAGAGTCCTTTGTATTTCTGCTCATCAATGCCATAGCTGACCAGTATTTCCAATACATTATCCAAGCTATTTTTTGTAGGGATGAGGTAATACGAATCACTTCTAGCATCAAAGCCATTTTCAGTCCATGCGAGAACAGCCAGGGCGAGTATACTGCAAGTTTTTATTTCAATGCTTAGTACATCTTTTATGTCTTTAACGACATTCCAATAGTCGGTTCTGTTATTTGGAAAGTCCCAACACATAACAAGAGGTATTAGATTGTCGGTTTTTACCCCACGTCTATTTGTTAATACTGCTATGTCATCTAGAAGATTTCGTGGTGCATCGAGGATCGCAGTGGATGGAATCTCAACCTCAGTGACTATCCCGTAGCCGCCGCTAGGGTTATCAATAAGTACATCATACCGTTCATTTACGTCACCTTTGCGAGGGAAGTGTGGGTTCAGGTCTAGTTTTTCGCACAGAGCCTTGATTAGATATTTAAAGCCATTTGGGTCTAGTTTTAACCTCTGATAACTTGATACTAATAGATCCATCTTTTGATTTAATTCAAAGTCATTACTTACAAGCTCGAATATGTAATCATTCTCTTCGGGCTTTAATTCTTGTTTTGTCTTATAGATTTGCAAAGCTGATCACTCCTCTTACATCAGAAAAATCAGAGATTAAATAAGTCTTATTATTTAACAAACAATAATAAGCCGCCGTCAGTAATACATCTACGTTTGATATGGCTACATTAATATCATATGTATTATGTATATCTTCGATTAGTTTATAAACATCAGAGCGTTCATTCGGTATATTATATCCAACCGCAAACGTGCTAATTTCCCGAATAGTAGGGTATGGTCGGCTATATCTCGACAACAGAACAACTTTGTTTTCTAGGGCCTGCCTAACGGCCTTTACTGAAAGCATTACTTCTTCTGTTGGCGACTTAACTTCTACAGGGATCGAATATTTCGTATCCGGAATTATTACGTCGAAACGTTCATTGTTTACGCCTGCCTGGGGAGCCCTAGCGTCTAAACCAAAAATTATTTGAAATAGTTCAGCTATAAAAGGATAGAATTCCACCTGCTTCATGCCTATAGCATCCTTGTTTATGCTTTTGATTGCATTGTGCGTACTGCCATCCCATTTATCCAATTCATCTAGCAGTTTATGCTTGGCACTGTTACGCTTAGTCGCTATAGAGTTGGTCGTCCCAATGGGCTTATTTGATTTAAATGTGTAGCCGGTTGAAGTAGAGTCACCTACTGAAAAGTCTATAGTCTTGTCGCCAATATCGGTTTCGTATTCAGGAAATAAATCCCTGGCATCTTGCTTATTGAAGTATTGATATGGAGAGAATAGTATATCCTTTCCGCCAAATACCTCTTCTGCTATGTTACCGGCATCAGTCATGTTCGCCAACTCCTTGTCTACGATGAAGTCTGCTCGCTGTAACATCTGTAGAAAGCTCAATTTAGAGACCTCCCGAACCACTTTGTCGTCTTTTTTGAGCAAAGTATTGCCATCAATAGAGACTGTGTTATCTAACCAGGTTATCATCTCACTACCCTTTGAAGTAACCTTCAGAAAATCTTTATTAGACCCATAGACCGTACTAACATCTTTTTCTAGCCAACCAGAAAACACTAAGGCAGATATCACGAAACGTGTGTAGTTTCTCATGGTATTGAGAGTGATACCAAGTTTATCCGACAATTTGAGTAGCTCTAACTCTAAATTAGAGTACTTCTTTGTAGAGCGGATAACCTTTATCTTATTGGCGGCTTGTTTAATTTCATCAGAATTATACCCATTTGATAAGTTCATTGGTCCGACTAAAATTTCGTCACGGCAAATTTCACCATCCAGTAAGGCTACGGTTTTCATGATACTAACAAACGGCTTGTTAATGTCGCTGAATCTAACATCCAGAATTTTATTAGGGTAATTGATGCCCAAGAGGCATTGCTCGAAGAGTTTGTTGGAGGAATCTCCAGCAGTTGCGACGTGAATTCCGAGAAATGTAAAATTGAACCTTAACGCTGCATCCTCACCGGAAACAATCCATCCGAGAAAACGGTAAACCTCGGCATACATTTTCGCTTGGTTGTATAGGGGGTTTCTGGACGTGTCTTTTCGCTCATATGACCTTTCGAGTGCTTGTATCCCGATATATCCTGATGAGCTTGCAACGTTTTCGCTCACCATGATATCCGCCATGTTATTCAAATCAAATGACTGAGTCTCGGACAAGTTCGCGTATAGAAGCTTAAAGATATTTATCAACTGATTAATATCAGAGCCAGGGTTTGGGAAGCGGATCATATGTCCGTTATTATAGTGCAGTCAGAAACAGTTTACAAACTAAGAGTATGATTGTGAAGCTTTTGTAGGCGCTCATTTGTTACATCAACCCACCTCTGCTCAAGCTCCAGGCCAATCCATTTAATATCATGGCCTTGTTGGTTTAGCTTTTCGCAACAAACACCTAATGTGCCAGATCCATGAAATGGGTCCAGGATTGTGCCATTATATTTTCCATTTGAATCTTTTGGGCAGTACGCCTTGATAAGCTCGGTAATTAGAGTCTCTGGCTTCTGGGTAGGGTGGGCGGTTCTTTCTTTGGCGAAGTTTTTACCTGCAAGTGTGGGGTATGCCCATATGTCGCCTCGTAGTGCACCTGCCGGGTTTGCCGTCCACTCTTTTTTAATTCCATTTTTATCCTTGTAATAAACAGGAGATTTTAACCTATCGGTGCTTTTGTAGGGAACTCTTACGTCATCAGCGTTGTAGGTCCACTCCTTGTTAGAATTGGAAAACCATAGAAAAGGCTCGTATTGAGTCGCGGGTGATTTTTTACTCCTGGAGAATCCGTTTTCGTAAAACCAGATATTCATACCCCTGTAAAACATACCTTCTTCATACATAAGAACCTGTAGGTAGCCGATGTATCTGTGTATGCCGAACCAAATCAAACTGCCACTATTAGTAAGTAGTCTGTGACATTTGTTAATGCGTTCACGACTTGTAGATATAAACTCATCAAGCGGCAGGGAGTCTGATTTATTTCCAAAATCTTTATCAAGGTTGTAGGGAGGGTCAGTGAGTATTAAGTCAAATTTAATGCCTTCATCGATCATTTGTGACATTACCTCGTCACAGTCGCCCTGGTACGCCCGATTGTATTCAAAGGTCATGCCTTTTTCGCCTCCATCTTTCTGAAAATAAGAATGTACTGATGGTGGATGTTTTCTACGTATGCAAACGGATAGCCATATGGCAGAAGGCTTTTATGGTTCTGTATTAAAACTTTTACACCCTGCAGCACCATTTGATATCCATCGCTAGTAAGTTTCTGGTCCATGGCCTGGATTAAATCGCTGTGAAAACTGATGAACTTTGATTTGTTTCGGAAGTCAGATACTACCAGACACATATATTTGTTAGGCCTGAGTACGCGACCGCTCTCCATAAAAAAGTCATCGACTAATATCTTCAGGAATTCATCATAATCTTGAACATTCCCAAGGTCTCTTGCGTCGCCGTCTGAATAGTTTGTCGCTAAGTTGTTGGATACCCGGTCTTTTACCTTGTGGTCGGCCTTTTTGTTTAGGATTGACCAGTAAGGTGGACTGGTAACCATGAAGTCAAAAGAGGAGTCCTCAAAGTTGCGCAATAACTCTCTTGAGTCGCCTGTGATGAAGTCGTGCTTTTTTGATGCACCTTCCGACACCTCTGTCTCTATACGTTCTTTCGCTAACTCACTCCACGTTTCTTGAAGCTCTATACTCGTACAAAAGCGACCGTTTAGTTCACAGGCTTTAGCTGTTGAACCGATGCCGCCAAACGGATCTAACACACGTGCACCCTTCTTTGTAAAGAAAGTGATTAGCTGTTCGATATCTTGGAATGAGTATGGCGCAGGGTGCATCCTTTCAATTTGAGCATGTGGATGCTTGGAGCCAAGCCCTTTCTGGTACATATAACTTTTAGTTGCGGGTAGCCACTCTGTGCCATTTAAGTCATTTAGCGAGTTTCTCTTATCGACGGGCTTTCTCTCATCAACAAGGGATTCGATTGCGTTGTCTTTCTTAAATTTTGACGGCTTTTGAGGCGCCTCTATACTTTTGCTTGCCTCCTTGAAGTTCTCAAGTGTATCCATGTCAAATCGTCGCTGACCACCTGGCGTCTTTGACGGCTCTAATGCCCCTGTCTCGACCATTCTATAAACAGTAGAGATACTTACGCCCAAAAAATCAGCCGCTTTTTTAGTGCTAACGGGATGGTTATTTTGTGATTTTTTCGTTTCCAAAGTTTCTTCCATACATTAATTGTACCGCTACTATCAACACTAATCAACACTAATCAACACTAATTAATATATCTTCAATAAAATTGGTACTACATAGACACAATCTTTTCACAGCTAACAAGCGATTGCCTAATCAAAAGATACTGTTCTGTATACAAACTGGATGCTACTATTCAAGTAATACAGTGCACATATAGTAAATTAGTAGGATTTTTCCAAACAACTTACTTCACTTTTTGTTGCATAAGCAGCCCCGTCTCGAGATATAGTCACCAAACCTTCGAAGTACTTAGTCTCTCCAGGTTTAAGCAATGTGTCCCAGGTGACATAATCAATACCTTGGTATTGGCCATCTGGGCTTTGTATGCGGATATTACATGCAGGATTTGCGTCTACGACGCCCGTATTAGTAACAGTGAAAGTCAATCTTCGCCGGGTGTCGTCAGCGAAGGTGTTGCCAACGACTTTTATTTTGTAGTCAGGCTTTGCTGCAGGTTCTCCGGCGTTATCTTGTGTTTGGTTAGTGATAGGTTCTTCGTAGGCGCTGTCCATACTGCTACCTAAGAATCCTGACAAGAAGGGTAAGAACATAAAGATAATTATCAAGATTCCCCACCATCTGGTATACCATTTCTTTTTGCTAGATTGTTTAACGGGCTGTTCCTGCATATGTGTTCTCCTTCGCCAAAGTAATGCCGCACTTCAGCGAAGAAGTCCATATAAATAAAAAGGACAGCCACGCTGGACTGTCTAGGACCCAAACAAGCAGTTATGCCTATTCTTTTTTACGTAGCTGCCCATTTTACGGCACAACTACGCAAACGTTTGCGTTAACTAATTGTTTGAATCCTAGACAGTCTTATTATATCAGCTATTATCCAAAGGAGACTGGTGGTCGACAAAATCTCTGTGATTAGATATAAACTGTCTAAGCGCATCGTAGCCTGCCTCGGTTTTCAGGATGTCGGCTAGCTCTTCATACGCTCGGTGCGATAGTCGAAGACGTTTAATTTCATCCGTGTACACATTCTTAGGGTAGGGTCGATATCGAGTAGTGTTGTGACTCAACCAATATGCAATAGACGCATACTGGTTGTTCGAAATATTCTCGAGTAGTTTTGACTCGACAAAGTCGGTAAGTTTCTCACGTCCCTTATCCTGGGCCTGTTCCGCGGAATGCTTGAAAACGATATCTGCATTGCACCAACGATAATAGGTAGAGCGTGCAATACCGATCTTTTTGCACGCTCGCTCTACCAAAGGATTATCCTCAAGCTCCTTTAAGACGCGTGCTCGTTTACCTCTCCACTTTTTCTCCATCGAGCTTCACCCTTTTCTGACCAGTTAGATTTTCCCAGCGTTTCAGTGCAACTTCGGCATACACGGGAGATTTCTCCATAATGTAGCAGCGTCGATTCAATTTGGTTGCTGCAATTAAAGTCGATCCGCTACCGCAAAAAGGCTCGACGACTAAATCATCACGCTTTGTCAGCACCTTGATATACGGAATGAGGATTGGTAGCGGTTTTGTCCCAAAAATAACGCCTTGGCCACTATTCTTTTCATCCTCAGCGTTATGTGTGATGAAATCAGTCGGCTGATATTTCTTACCCTTAGCATGAGATTCCCATTGGGGTTTACCGGATATAGCGTAGATCGCCGTCTCATACTCTTCTTGTAGGCCGCCAACTTCTTCATCGTGGTTATACTCGACAGTACCATTTGCGCCGACCATAGCAATGTCATATTTACTAAAGAACTTATACTTACTGGCAAAGTTTTGATGACGAGTGGGGACGTGCCAGACTATCATATTCTTTACCTTGAAGTGCTTTTCCATTTCGCCCCATATGGTACGGAGGTTTTTCCAGTTTTCATACACAATGATGCTGAAGTCTGGCTTGGCGTTATCAGCGACGTTTTTCATCCATAGTTCAGTAAAGTCATCGGGCAGAACGTCCGTTTCAAGATAGCGTCGGTTGCGCTTCGACCCAAAACCCGTCACAGGTTTGCCTTGTCGCTTAGCGTGGAGGTAATCGAGAATATATGGAGGATCGGTCATGCACATATCGGCCTTCTGTCCGTTCATGAGTTTGGTGAAATCCTCACTTATTGTCGAATCACCACACATGAGCCGACTTTCACCCAGTTGATACACGTCTCCCTTTTTCACTTCGACATTATGTATGTCTAGTTTCTCAAGTTCCTTTTTTAGATTAAAACTTTCTGGTGTATCATCGACTTCAAACACACTATCAAGATCCTCACTAGTGAATCCGATGTCGGCTAGGATTGCTTCATCGAATTCCTTTAGTAAATCAAGATCCCATTCGCCAAGATTTTTGTTTAGGCGAAGATTTAACTCTTTCTCTCGCTCAAGCTCTGGAATGGTAACGTATACGACAGGTAGCTCAGTAAAACCAAGATCCTTAGCGACTTTGAGTCGAAAATGTCCTCCGATTACCACATTTTCGCGACCGGGCGCGTTGTTAGCTAGGATTGGATCGACTATTCCAAATCGGCCAATACTATCTTTAAGTTGTTCTATGGCATCTTCTGACCATTTTCGCGGATTGTAAGGCGCAGCGTTTAAATCAGTTATTCTTATAGTTTGTATTTTTAATGTGTTATTTTGCTTCATGGCAAAACCTCCTATGTGAGGCTGTCGTCGACTGGAATAAAAAGAGCGTTCCAGGAATCGATCGAACAGCTGTTTAATACTGTTGATCAACTCGTGAAACGCGATATATTGCGTGTTAACTGGTTACACACGGTGATTGATAATCTTATTTAAGCATAAAAAATTTGATAAATCAATTACTGGTCTTTCGCATACGTTGGAGCCTCTTATATATAGGTTCGCCATAGATTCTTTCTTCAAGCTTCTTCCAGCCTGTTCTTGGCAGGCTCTTTTTTGCGGCATAGCCCGTAAATTCTGCCCGTTTTACGAGTGCGGCGTAGCTAAGACTTGTTGCGGTTTGATGTTTTAATACAACCAGATCTCTTGCTGTGCACGAACCTTTAACCACATCCATTTTATCAAGGTCTTCGTGGAACATGGATGTTGGGTAGATGAATTCGGCAGCAAAAACTTCAGCGCCAATTTCTTTTAATTCATCTTGGACTTGGGTGAGACAGAAAGCTCCCACGGAATCCCGATCCATGAGATGATGCTTCAGTTCATGCGCAAGAGTAAAAATATATGGCTCATCGGGCAGTCGTGCGATAAGAACTGCAGGTATCCCGCTAAGGTCGGGGAAGTAAACACCCCTCAGTTTCTTAAAAGCCTTACCGCCCATGCCTGCCATCGGCCATTGATCGATGCCTATTCCGTAATGTTTGTAGATTTTTCTAAATTCAGTACGTGATATGCGTGCGCCGCTAATGTTAAATAGCGCTCTTTGCTCGTGCGCCAGAGTCTCCATTTTCTTGTAGTAATCTGAACGCTCCGACATCTTAGGCTAACCTACTTTTTTCTCAACTGACTTTGTGCATTTTTTATTTGTGCAAACTGAGTTAATGCCTCTATGTCATCTTTATGAAGACCTTGAGCTGCGCGCATCAGTCCCGCGAGGGGAGCGGGTGTATTTTCCTCCGGGAAGAAAGATGAAATTGGCTTACTAAAAAATTTCGCTAAATCATCGAGATCCTTGAGTTTTGGCTTGTATACGGCCTTTTCCCATCTAGAAACGGTATTAGCTGCAACACCGAGTTTACTAGCTAAATCTTCTTGAGAGAGACCCTTGCCTCCGTTGTAAGAGGTACGGAATTCTTTGATTCTTTCGCCCACATATTTTGATACTTCCATGATACTCCATTCCTTATAAAGGATATTATATTCCTATTTTTGTTGACATGCAAGTTAAATAGGAATATCCTATAAATGTAGCAGTTACTCAACACAAAAAGGATTGCTTAACTGACGGAGTGATGAGGTGTATCACTTTTAAAATCCTAACAGAAAGGGGATATGGTATGACACAACGTGATTATCACGTAACCCGGCGACCAGACGGTCAATGGCAATATAAACTTCCACATGCACAACGTGCATCGGGTATAGCAAGTACGCAGGCTAAAGCTGAAATAGCAGCTAAACAGTCGGCTCGTAATGGTGGTGCCGGTGGTGAAATTACAATTCACCGACCAAACGGTCAAATACGTGATCGCGACACAATTTCACCCGCAAATGATCCTAATCCACCCAAAGATGCGAGGCATTGATATGGGTGGATTTGTTATTAGCAACAAGCGTCGCATCCGGTCTCTGGTAAGTAATTTGCCAGAGACCCTGAAGGGCAAGAGTATTGTACTGGCGGTTGATTTGTCGTCAAACCTCGCAAAGGCGCGACGCATAGGTTTCAGCGAGAATCCGACAGTGGGCGACACTCTGCTTCCAAATGTCATTGGTCCTGCAACGCGTCTCAATACCTATGGCCGTGACATTATCCGTCGCGACAAAGAGAAAGAGACGCTGTATCGTGAACATGCTTGGACTCATCAAGAGTGGGCAGGACGGGGTGAAACACGGACCGTAACTACTTATGTATCGATTCCTTACAAGCGCTTCCCGCGCGATCATGTCGAAGGATTTGAGATTGAGTTGTCGATTCGTGAGAGCAATGGAAAATTGATTATTGCTACGCTAGACCCAATTACGTACGATGACAAAAGCGCAGCTTTACTGACTGCAGCAATTAACGTATATCTTGAAGTATTTGGATATGTGGAACTTTTTGATCAAAAACTCAGTCCGATACCGAAGCCAATGACCGTACGTCGCCTGAACTGGGATGTATTGCCTAAAGGTGAAAAAATTACCAAAGAGAAGCTGAAAAATATTCTGTCGAAGTCGAAGCGAATTCGACCCGTAGAATGGAATCGTCAAGAAAAAATCAGTAGTTATAACCCTACCGAAATCGCCATCGGTACCGCAGGGTTTTCAGGGTATATAATTTACGTATTTCCTGAAAAGAAACTGGCCGTGCTAGAGAGTCTAAAGTACGGCAATGCAAGTTACATACTCGATGACGGTAGGTGGGAGGATCTGTCAAAATTAACTAAGCAACAGTTGCTATCGGCAAAACTGGTAAAAGCCCGTGAAGTACATTATGGTGCATGGGGTACGCGCATCGATAGGATACTGAAGTAGCGTGAGTCGTCGCACGCCCTGGTTTGAACACGTTTTAAGCGAGTATTCGCGGAGTACTGTGGTTGCAGTCTCCGCGATACTTGCCGTATTGCTGATGCTGTCGCTGGTCCAATTCGTGAAGGGCGGCGCTTTTGTTTGGAATGATATTGCGCTAATAGATCAACCAGATATTCTTAGCAGGACGTTCTATAGCGCATTAACGTTTGTATCAATAGGGGCTATTCTTTACCAACTACAATTCTATAGGTTCTTGTCGTGGATATTCGGCTCTGACCGTAGCAGCTACAAAGAAGCAAAGCGCATCATATGGGTTGGTCTGATATTAATCATGTATTGGTATATCGTGCCGGTTATCGTTGATTTGTTGAATTCTACCGTGTCATTCGCATACAATGTTTCACTACTTGTATTGTATTTGTCACCTGTTCTTTTTATAGGCGTGGCAGGCTTATTTATTGTAGCCACTGTTTACCGAGTAAAATTAAAGAATGTACAAACACCTTAAAGATCACCGGTACTATAAAGAACTTTATGATCGACTGACCGTTGAGTCTGCTCGTCGCGGTATGAGCCATTACGATACCTTTTACTCTGAATTCGAAAGTAAGCTTCCTGTAAGTGAGAAGGTCGACAAGCCCGGTAGTGCTTTCTTGCTGAATGTTTTCTATATGGAAACTGTTGGTAGCGAACTCCTTGATCGTTATGAAAACCGAGATAGTAAAATCCAGGAATGGATCAATAGGGATCGGGCAAAAGATGAACAGATATCGTCAGCACGACTAGCAGAAGAACCTTCGTGTCAACACTGTGACAAACAGGGGCTCCGGATTATCGACAAATCGCTGATGCATCGAGGTGATGCATATGAGATTGATGATCCCGAAGAGGTTCTCTTTATGTTGCGGTGTCCTCACTGCGACAAGAACAGCGCTTTTTGGGAAGATGGCAAGGAGCGTGTAGATTTCAGCTACAGACCTGCTGGTACTACTGTATTTTACGGTACTAAAGTTCGTGAGCAGCCAGACGTAGACCTGAACGCTCTTTGTGCTCACACGCCAGCAAACTCAACCTTCCGTGCTGACTGCATAGAAAGATATAGGCGTCAGTATTATGGCAACTAAACTTATGATATATTTATACTAATGCCATTCCCTGCCACAACGAATGCCGACTACTTCACCTTTAATGTTCACAGCTCCCTTCTGCTTGTGGGGCAGACTGGCTCTGGCAAAACGGAGCTGGTGCAGCGATACATCAAACGACTAGAGCGAGCGTTTACGCCTGAGCAAATGCAGTATATTCTATATGACCTTAAGCAGGTTGGGATTGGCACCAAGGACGGAGGCGGTGCAAAAGCAGAATACCTTTATACACCGGTACGTACTGGTAAACCAGAATACGTGGATTACCTTGAAGAGCTAGCCGACCTAGCTCAAGCGAGAGCTGAGGGCAAGGAGCCAAAGGACAAGCTCCTATTTATCTATATCGAGGAGTGCGACCTCGCTGTCCAATATCCAGAGAGATTTCATGCTGCGGTAATGACAATAAACAAGTACGCTAGAATGGCTAATATGAAGCTAGTCTTCTCTACATCTAGCCCAAGGCGAGACGTCATCCCTCCAGATTTCCGCGATAGCTTCGAGCTAATACTGAGCGGGCCACTTGCAGGCAAGTTTGATGAAGAGACGCTAGGCGTATCCGACACACAGAGTATAATGTTTCCGTATGAATTTATAGTCAAAGAGGTCAAAGCAGGCTGATATGGCATATATCACCGACCAACTTCGCTGGCAAGAAACAATGAACACCGTCACAGTAGACTGTTCGCTAGATATTGCTATACATCCTGCAGAGTCTGATACGGTGCTACTAATCATTCCTGGTGTAGACGGCTCAGTGAATGGCTATCAAGACAAGTACATACGCATAGCCGAGCAGGCACAAGACAGGTATGGTATAGCGGCTGTGCGTATTGCTAACCCATTCATCAGTTCATTCCACTGGGAGAGTAATCCTCGCCGCATACTGGACTACATAGCTAGTAACACTGACACTATCGCGGGAGGTGGTGAAGCAATTCGCATTAAGATAATGGCTCACTCTGCTGGGGCATCAATAATAACGAAGATAGCCCACGAGTACGACAATATAACCGACCTGCTGCTTGTTAATCCAGCCGAGAAGCTTGACGGTGATGCTATACGCAGCGGACTTAAGAAGACTGACGCCAAGGTAACAGTAATATTTGGCGAGAAAGACCCCTCTGTGAGCTTCTCAGAGGCTCTACGAGGCGATGGACGCAGGGTTGTAGTACTTGAGGGTGCTGACCACAATTTCTCTGGTGAAAACCTACAAGCATTTATAGAACTACCCGAAAGGTACTTGCTATCATGAACATCTATCTAGACATCGACGGCGTACTACTTGCAAATGAGGAGAACTTGGCGATCGGTGCGGCTGAGTTTATCAAATACGCCGCAGATAATTTCGATGTATATTGGCTCACAACCCACTGCATGGATGGTACGACCGATCACGCAATAGAATATCTGCAGCGCGGAAGCGATGAAGACTTGCGGCCATGGTTAGAAAAGTTTAAACCTGTCACGTGGAGCTTAAAAAAGACGGAAGCGATCGATTTCACAAAACCATTTATGTGGTTCGATGACGATTGCTTTAGCGGTGAGAAGATTGATCTTCACGAGCACGGAGTGTTCAATTCATGGATTGAGGTTAATCTAGCTAAATATCCAGATCAAATGGTGCATGAGCTAAAGTTGCTAAAGTCTATCGCCGAGGAAAAGGCCACAATATGAGTACTATTGATGTTGAGTTTGATTTTCAGCAAGAGGCTGGTTTTGATAGAGCCGGCGTCCAGCGAGATTCGGATAAATACAGTCCAACACTACAGGAGTATCATCGAATCCTGTGGAGTAAACCGCTACCAAATAGAAAAATGTTCGAGCTAACAAAAATAAGCAATAACCGCCTGTACCATAAGTCAGAATTAGGTGAGTTCTATTTATCAAGCGATAGAGCAATCGCTACCTTTTCGTCATGGGTAAAAATGAAACCCATAATCGATCAGATTTCAGCGAAAGAGCTGGATGATTTTATTCGGCTTACTGACACTATTGGCGGTATTGTGATTTGGCCGAGCAATAAAATAAATGGCTCCCAGACTATCAATGCCGCCAGGGGCTTTAACCGGCAGATAGTTGATCGCCTAGATCTGACTATTGAGTGTATCCGGCGCTTTTATTTAGGTGAAGCTAGCCCGCTATATGAAACCTTCGTGAGGTATAGTGACTTCTTTCAACTTTTCGATGATTTTAAGGGCTATATCGACTTCTTTTTGCTACAAGATTACGTGACAGAAGATTATATGAGCGTAAAAATAGCAAAGCCTTTCGACGACTTCCGCTCGACACCGATACCGAAAACGGTCGACGAATACCTGTCGTATATGAATATGACGAGTGAGCTGATAAAGCTAAGGAATCAAAGAATTAAAAATAACTCAACTCAAGTAAAACAACTATCGTAGCATTAATCTTGATAGTCTGAAGGTTCTTTTTTCATTTCTTAAATGACAGAACGCAACAAGATAAGCAATGCCATGCTCTTTTGTGAAGTGGGATGGCGTAATTTCACGATAGGTAACTTTTTCATTAATATCTGTATATGTTATCTTTATGCGTGATTTCATAGCTATAGCACGTTCGATAGATTGCACGGTAGAGCTAGGCGTAGCCCTGGATCCATAGTTGCTGTCATGGTTGAATGATTCGCCAAAAATTTTTCGGTTATCTTTTTTCTCGTGACAGTATTTACACAGCGTCTGCAAGTTTTCCAGATTATTCGTGCCGCCCTGCGATAGCTGAACAATATGATCAACCGTAAGGTTATCTTTTCTCCTACATGAACGACAAGTATAACTGTCACGAGCGAGTACCGCTTTTCGGATACGATCCCAGCTACTTCCAGAGGCAATTCCTTTACCTTGAATCTCACTGTCCCACTCGTTTGTCTCTCGCGGTGTAGTAACCTTTGTGGAATGCGAAGAATCTTTAGACTTTTTGTCAAAAATTGAGGAAATTATTCCAATACCTACGAGTAACGCTAACCACTCCATGTAGTGCTAATTATACAACGGTCTCGTGGTTAAAGACTAACTTCGGATTATCCTTCCGTAATATCATGTACGGCCCATTCGGAATTCCTCGCCCAATTATCTTTCCTTCGTGAATCTGCTTGCGAATTGTTCGCACGCTTATATTCAGCTTCGATGCGAGAATCGTATCAGGAATAGATTTCTCGTGTCGATAATCGCCGCATAAAGATCCGGGTATCTTCCGCTTATTGATTGCATTTTGGCAATTTGAGCATTTAAAGCCCCATTTATCGAACCAGCCAGGTGTATCATATACGGATTTGAAACATAGCCCACATTGGCGGCCTTCGCCGTCCATGGCAAACCCTTTGGGGGAATCTTTGAGTTTGGCAAAGCGTGCTTTTTCTTGTTGATCTATCTCAATTAGTAAGCTAAAGTAATCAACTAATCTACGGCGCTCGTCATTCGTAAATTCACGTCCTAATTGCTCATTATCGTTCATAGCTACATCTTCTCGTGGTTCATTATTGCTACGATCCAATTCTATACACACCGTGTCCGATTTGTAGCGTTCTAACCCTGTTGAAAGGTTCGTGACCTGTAAGCGGAGCCAAGAGTATATATGTGACAGGAAGTCCAGTAAGCATTCACGCTACAGGACTTCTTTTCGTATTAGGTATAATAAGTTGTATGACAAAACCTATGAATATCGCATCAATCGAAAAGGCGACAAATAAATCTTGGGATCAATGGGTAAGAGAACTCGATAAGAGTGGTGCACGAGAGTTGTCTCATGCCGACTTAGCGCACAAGCTCAATGACGAGCTTGAGGGTGAACTTGAAAGTCATGGATGGTGGGCGCAGGGTATTACAGTGGCGTATGAGCAGCATATAGGTAAGCGCGTCCCAGGTCAGTTAGCCAATGGACTATTTGAACTAGCTGTATCGAAAACAGCGGCGACTTCACGTAATACATTATTTCCACAACTTGTTGAATGGTTTGAAAATCAAAGTGAATTCAATGGATCCGCGCCCTTGAAGTCCCGTAGCAGTGAGACTCCCAAGCGCAGCACATGGAGGTGTGACTTTGCTGACGGAAGTAAATTCTCATCAACTGTTGAGGAAAATAAAGAAAAATCTAAACTTATTCTTTCACACACCGCTGTTCCTACTAAACAAGAAGCCGATGATTGGAAGGATTTTTGGCGCAATACTGCTGAGCAATTGATTAAACAATAGTCTTTGATCTGTAAGCGGAGCCAAGACAAGATATTTGAACAGAAGTCCAGTAAGTATACACGCTGGACTTTTTGATATAATAATCAGTAATGAAAACTAATATTCCCGTCAATTGTGGCAACTCGCCTCGTTCACTTCTTGCGATAGAAATTGCAGTCAATCTGGCTTCTAATAAATACGATAAACTCGAACCTCTGCTGGCTGAATATTTTACATGGTGCATTGCAGGTAGTAATGAAAAAGTACCGAAATCAAAACTAAAATCATATATGGATAAGGTGACTCAATCAAAAATTCACATAGATAAGTATGATATTTTAACTTCAATTTCACATGGCAAATACGCAGCGGTAAGTAGTTGCGCGTATGCGTCGAATGGGTATATATTCAATTCTCATGACTTGTATGAATTTACAGGTGCTGGTGCCTCGGCAAAGCTTCTTAAAGTAACGTCATACATAGTTGGTAGTAAACACTAGTCCGTGACCTGTAAGCGGAGCCAAGACAAGATATTTGAGCAGAAGTCCAGTAAGTATTTACGCTGGACTTTTTGTTATAACAGAAATAAATAACTGACCATAAAACAACTGTGGAGAATCTATCGTGAATATGAAATTAGAACTCATCCCCGTTCCTGTAACCGATGCTGATCGAGCTAAGGCATTCTATGTTGACCAAGTTAGTTTTGTGGCTGATCACGATATTCCTGTTAGTGACGGGTTGCGGTTTATACAGCTCACCCCACCAGGCTCAGCTTGCTCAATAGTACTTGGTGAAGGCATTAGTGAAATGGCACCTGGGTCGCAAAAAGGCTTACAGATGGTTGTAGATAGCGCTCAAGAAGCGCACGATGAGCTTAAGCAACGTGGTGTTGAAGTTAGTGATTTAGATGTTCAAGAATGGGGCACTTTTGTATACTTTAGCGACCCAGACGGGAATACCTGGGCTTTGCAGCAAATGCCAGATAAGAATTAGTAGTTATCAATTAATAACTCCGTGACCTGTAAGCGGAGCCAAGGAAAAAGATTCACAATTTAGTGGATCTTTTTCTATTGCGTGTTGACCGCTATTTCGTAGCAATGTATATGAAAAAGGTTATGATCGTAGCTAGAGAAGCTGTTACGGAAATCATAGTTTTAGAAGAACTGAATATTGCATAAATGGGTGAACCTACTTTGGTGCTGTATGTTTTATTAGCATATTTTTGTTGATAAAATAATGTTATCCCAGCCATCTTGTGTCATGTCTGCGAAGAACAGCGGTCGAAAACCAAGCCTTAAGTGTGCTGACGGGAATCAGCCACCATAGAAGATTCCACCCGCCACCAAATAATACAATTACTAAAGCTGGTATTAATAAAATATAACTAAGTAGATTAAATAGCCAATATCTTTTCAAGAATACAACGAAATGTGGAGCATTGATGAAAAACCCACACTGAGGTGGGTATTTCGTAAACTTGCATGTTATCTAATATTCTCGCATCCAGTGCCAGTGAGTCCAAAGGCTATTATTGCGGGTCCAGCACGGAGGGCTAAGCCATGCGTACGCTTGGTTGTAGGTGCCATTTGGGCAGGCAATCATGCTTTCAAACAAATCCTTTCCCATGTTGGCACCGCCATTCACGGACGGGTTGTATCCACCGTGAAACGTCAGTTTGTTTGGATGATTATAGGCCATAATTGCTTGCTCAATAACACGATGCTCTGGGTGATCGTACAAGCCGCATAGGTAGTCGGATTTAGTGGTTGGGCACTTCGGATCCCTAGTGTTGTCCCAATAATTACCACTTGCTATATAGTTTTCGGTACTCACGCCGTAATCAACTTGTCGTGCCATGTTGATTGCCTGTGTAGCTTCAGCGGCTGTAAGTGAATTGCTGCCATAGTCAAAAACCAGACGGGCTGAATTTGCTCCCTTGTAAAGGCGAAATCCGCCGGCCTGCATGCCGTAATCAGAGACAGTGTGGTAGTTATTGAGGAACGCATGCCACGAGCTGACGCGCCGAGCCTTACATTGGCTGCTTCCTTTACCGCCGTTCCTATCGCAGTATGCCGAGTATTCGCCTTGCGTCGTCAGGATAAATACTGGATATTCTGACGCGCCGATTGCCGCCCATGCGGCTATTTCGTCGTCAGGGTGGGCAAGTATAAAGTATGAAACGCCATTCGCTAGGCGATTTTTTATTTGAGAGCCACGCATAATTAAGCTGGTTTGTCGTGCAATATCGCCGTTCACTCGATTTATACCACCAACAATCGTTGCCTTAGATGCGCCTAGGCGTTGAATCTCGGTCATAACGTTGTCTGGAATATTTTGGGATACGTACAGTAATGCGCCGGGTGTCGGGATTGAGCCGATTAAGATGCCATCAGCGTACGCCGTGCCATTAGCTATAAATACTTGGTCTGTGCCGTTAGGAAATATCTGTTGAGATAGTGAAACAGCGGTGGCGTATCGATCGGCTCCTCCTCGTCGCGTAATGGTTGCACCGGTGGAATTTGCAATAGCTTGGGCGGCCGTTTGACTCACCACAGACACATCGCCAATCACAATAACTTGCTGAGGCTTTAGTCGTTTAAGCTCGGCCGTAACCACTGCCGGAATACTATCTTTGTTGATGTAGAGCAAAGGGCCTTTTGCGCCTTGTTGAGTTCCAGCAATGGCATCGGCGTAGGCGTCTCCATTGGATACGTAGACTACGGGTGATGTTTGCGGGTAGTCGGCTTTTGATACGCTCACGGCCGTATCGTAACGACTCTGTCCGGCGAGGCGAGTTAGGCTTGAGGTGGCTGGTATGCGTGCTTTAACTTGGTTTGCTACGTTTGAATTTACTACTACGTCGCCGCCAACTATTACAACTTTTTGCGGACGCAGACGTCCGAGCTCCGCGGCTACGTTAGTGGGTAGAGACGAAGTGTTGGTATATAAAATCGGACCCGATGTTTTCATGGCCCCGGCGATAATGCCGTCAGCATAGGCGCTATGATTGACAATGTACGCCACCGGAGTGCCGGCAGCGTAGTATTTGCGGGATACAGAGACGGACGTATCGATCGCACTTGGTCCACTGAGGCGCTCGACTGCTGGATTGACGCGCTGGTGTCGTAAGGTGGTTTTAGGTGAAATGCTCTGAGGATTCACTGCTGCCTGTTCTGCTGATGCATTGCTACTGAAAGGCGTGATCGGTAGTATAGTCAAGCAAATCAGCAGGCTGATTTTTGCGCGTAATAAATTATTGTGGCGTAAAGTCACAGTTTGAGTCTCCTAAACTTTATATTTAGCATACTGTAACATTTTATTTACTATAAATCAATAAAGTTTCTATGTATTCCCTTGGCGGTTTCACTGCAAATGGGGCTGGACTTTTTGGTATATAAAATAGTAATGAAATCCCATATTCCCGGCAATCGCGGCAACTCACCTCGTTCGCTCCTTGCGATAGAATCGAGAAATTTCTTGCTAAAGATTTTCGTGGGGTGCAGCGGGTAGCGATAGGGTTATATTAAATTCGATATTCTGACGTCGATTTCTCACGGCAAATACACAGCCGTCAGCAGCCGTGCGTATATGTCGAATGGGGCAATCTTAAACTCTTACGACCTGTACAAATTTACAAGTACTGATAGTCAAGCAAAGCTTCGCAAAATAACATCGTACGTAGTTGATACGCTATAATTAATACATGAAACAATTATGGCAACTAGGTAATATACTTTCACTAATTTTTGCGCTTGTCGCTAATTTTTTGGTAGGTGCGCAAATACTAGGCCTCCCATCAATTAATCAGATCTCCGACAAGTACGCTACGCTTCTAACGCCAGCTGGCTATGCCTTTTCGATATGGTCGCTGATATACGTATTTTTAATTGTCTTTGTTATTTACCAGGCTAGGGATATAGTAAAGCCACGCCAAGAAAATAATCTGCCCCGCTTAGTCGGTCCGTTTTTTATTATCGCCAGTATATGTAACGGCTTGTGGACATATGTATTTGTTAATGAAATGGTAGGCCTGTCGGTTTTCGTTCTCTTGCTCTTAGCTGGGTCGCTTTATGCTTTATTGTGGCGTCTTAAAATTGCTATCACCGATCCACCGATAAAAACCATTTTATGCGTTTGGTGGCCGCTAATGATTTATACGGGTTGGGTGACGGTGGCTAGTTTAGTAAACGCTGCTAGTTGGTTGGAATCGTTAAATATAACGCTCACCCCAACAATAGCTAGTATTGTGTTAATTGTATTCGCCATTATCCTTCTAATTCTGCTTATTAAACGCAACGTACGCGAACTGCTACTTGCCTGCATATGGGGCATTGTGGCGATAGGTGTTCAACAAATGCAGTTGTTGGGTAGCCAAAGAGTAGTTATTACTGCATTTACAGTGGCTGGTCTACTCCTGATTGCGGTAGGCGTTCATGCCTATATAAACCGGAAGTCAAACCTATTGGCAAGGCTCAGTAAAGGTCGGTAAAGCAAAATTTTTGCATAAATAATACTGTAGCTATTACGAAAAATACAAGTTATATAAATAAGCATTTAGAGTCCGCGACCTGTAAACGGTAGCCAAGACATGATAGATAAAATTAGAGTAAGGATTGAGCTCATGGTTAATGATACTAATCTCGGCGTGAGCGTTGGCTTATAGAGAATAATTATTAAAAAAATGTAAAGTAGTTGTATTAAAATGAACAATTAATTGCTTTTAGCCCGACTAGAAAAAGAGGCAAATTAATTTATGTAATTATATGATATGTAACAAGTGAAATATAGCTAGAGTAGTAACTTATTAAAATACATTATAATAAGCCTGTCTTGTTTTGCTGTGGCTATAACACCGTCTATTTTAGTGAGCGTCAGAATGGTGTTGTGTACTTGAGAAATTGCTTATCTGATAAGTTAGCTTGTGCGCAAATTACTCATGCTATTATTAATGTATGAAAAATGACAATACTCCTCGGCATACCCCACATCAGCCCCGTTCGAAGACTGACGGTGTGCCACTGCAGACACCTACGCCTACGCGACAAGCAACTAGATGGTATAAGTCGACACTGTTCGTTGTACTACTTCTTGTTTTTATTCCGCCACTCGGACTTATACTTATGTGGCTAGCTGCCCCATGGAAAAAATACATAAAGGTGCTCGTAACGATACCAGTTATTTTTAGCTCCGCAGTATTTTTGCTAATATCTGCTACTATTGCCCAGTCGGCAATAACACAGATTGATACATTAAAGAACGAACGAGCAAGGATGGAGCAGTTCTTGGAAGAGAAGTATGGTAAAAACTTTTCTATAAAGAATGGCAAAATTGTCAATCGTGGCGACGCATTATTAGGATTTAACTTTAAAACTTACGAAGCAGAGGTGTCACCGATGGACGATGATAGCGTAGTCTTTACTGCTTCTCGCATAGTAAAAGGGCAGTCGCTAGATGGAGGAGAAAGTTCGCCAGATAAACTGAATTATTCAGATGATTATTTACTACAGTCGTGGACCCGTGAGCTTGAAGAAGGAGTGGATAAGGTTGTAATGAATCAACCTATTGGAGCGACTGATGTTAACTTTCGTGTAGGGTTTACCAAAACAAGAGCAAGCATAGCCGAGTTTTATGACAAAATTTGGGGAACCGCACCTACCTATCAGAAGCTTCCTCTTGAGTTAAAACAAGAACTTATCTTGATGAGCGACATTAAAGCTGCAGGACAGGTTGATTCTAGTAATATTGAGGATTATGCGTCAACAATGATTGCCGTGCGAGACTGGCTCGATCCAGATAGGCAGGGTCTAGCTGTGCGAGTTAATTCATTCGAAATATACAACCGAAAAGAAGATAAAAATCCTCGTTGGGAGTGGCAAAATGTAGGGTTTATAAAGCTAGATAAAGTTGAATCAGTACATGAACTTACGCCATATTTTATACAGTGGGGTCCAGATACTGGACGGTACTATAACCCAAAGTCTCGTGAGTTTGATATGAGACATCCCGAATAGAAGCGTTAGGATGAAGATCATTTAATGACCTAAGGATTATGCGTCTGAGTTTATGGTGATTATAAATTCATCTCTCTTTAATAAGATTGGTTTGTTGCCAACTTAAAACTACATAGTCTGTTTACATGGCGTAAATTAGACCGAGTAGCTAAACCCTTATCGAGTCGTCTAGCCGATTATTGATACAATACTAATATGAAAGAAATGCAGTTTAAAATTAAAATAAATGCCACAAGAGAAAAAGTTTGGGGCACTCTGTGGCGCGATAAAACCCTACGGGAATGGGCTGGCTTGGTAGATCCGGGAACGTACATGGCTGGAGAACTTAATGAGGGTAACACGGTGCAATTTATATCTGGAGAGGGCTATGGTGTGACGAGTTTGGTTGCAAAATTAGTACCAAATGAATACATACTTTTTAAACATCAAGCCGATACACAAGATAAAGGTTTGTATAGTCGTGAGGACCAATGGACGGGAGGTAAAGAAAGTTACTCTCTTACGCATAAAGACGGCATTACAACTTTAGTTATGACCTTTGATGTACCGACAGAATTAGAGCAGGTGATGAGCAGTAGTTATCCTAAAGCTTTGCAGCGAGTTAAGGAATTATCTGAAAATAATTAATTTAGGGAAGCGAATAAAATAGAACAGTCGCTACTGTGATTTGTTAATTTTGGCACTACGCAGGCGCGAAGCGATAAAATAGGTGATACCCGCTAACACAAGTGCAATGACGACATATTGGAAATAACTAACGTATTCAGCGACAAGATGAAAATTTTCACCAAGTATAAACCCAATAGTAACAAGAGTGCTGTTCCAGATAAGGCTTCCGGCTGCGGTGTAGAGAATAAATAATGTCATATTCATGCGCTCTACGCCAGCGGGTATAGATATTAGACTGCGAAAGATTGGCACCATACGACCAAAAAACACAGTTTTAACCTCGTGCTTAATAAACCAAGCTTCAGTTTTGTCAACGTCTTTCATGCTTACCAGCGGCATTTTCTGAAAAATATAACGCGTCCTCTCTCGTCCTAAAATTGCCCCCACATAGTACAGGGCAATTGCGCCAATAACTGAACCTAAGGTCGCCCAAAATATCACACCAATTAGAGTGAACTCCCCTTGGCTGGCGGTAAATCCAGCTAGTGGCAAAATAATTTCGCTAGGGATTGGTGGAAAAAGATTTTCAAGCAAGACAAGTAAGCCAACTCCTGGTTCGCCGAGTCGTTCCATTACAGCTGTAACCCACGCCTCAATATCTTTAAAAATACCTAACATAATATAAGTATACTGTATTGATGGATAATTACCTTAGCTGATATTTTTAAACTCTAAAATATATGCCGAAAATTATTTACTAGCCCCTTGGCCTTCAATTTCTTTCATCTCTTGCTTAAAATCTTGCGTTTCAATATCGTCATGTTCTTTGGCTACGCCAATTCGTTCAAGAATAATTACAATTACAAAACCTGCAACCATAAGTAGAAGCGCCCACAGGAGAGAGACTTCTAGCTGTGGCAAAATATTGCTCACCGCGCCGCTTGTGTCGGTGGATTGCCACGGCCAAATTCGGCGCAGTGAACCGGCCATTACACCAATTAAAAAAGCAATAACAGCAAAATGGTAATGTTTTAAAAGCCAGGTTAGTAAGCGCACAAACAGCGCGAGGCCAATGATTGCGCCAGCTGCAAAAAAGACTAATGTGGCAAAGTTACGGTCGGCTACGGCGCTAATCACCGTTTCATATTGACCAAGAAGCACCATAATGAGTGAGCCAGAGATTCCGGGTAAAATCATAGCCGTTATGGCAATTGCGCCGGTAGCAAACAGGGCAAGTGGGGCATCGCTACCACCAATTGAAGGTAGGCCTACAATAATAAACGTAAGTGCAAAACCAAGTATAAGCAGTAGGCTACGGCGAACCGTCCACTGGGTAATACGTCGCGACACAATATAGACAGAGCCAAGTACTAATCCAAAAAAAAGCGCCCACACTAAGGTTGGTTGAGTCTCAAGTAGGAAAGAAACGATATGGACTAGGCCAAATATTGCTAGTACGATGCCAATGCCAAGCGGTAGCAAAAATGAAAATGGTATGAGACTAAATGCTTGTTTAAGCTTGCCGGCTAAAATAAGTTTTGGCACCTGACCAGTAACAAGTTTGATGGTGTAGAGAAGTTCATCGTAAATACCAAACAAAAAAGCAATAGTACCGCCCGATACTCCCGGAATTAAATCGGCTATTCCCATAGTGAGTCCGGTAATAAACAGGCGAATTTTGCGTTTTTCGGGTGCTGGCTGAGTAAAGGGAGAGGATTTTGTCATACTCTACAGTATACGTGCGACGGAAGGGTAAGGTAAATAGATTTTGTATAGAATATTAGTAGGTTACTGGTTTGAATCAGCTTTTCTATGCCCGCAACCACCCCAGCAGCAGGGTCGGCGCATGCCAGCGTTTAGTTCACTGCCCATTCGTTCAATGCGGCGCGTTCTGGTTTGAGGGCGTTTAGCCGATTCGATCCAACAAATCCACTCGTTACGGGCTAGCGGTGTAAGGTTTTGCCAAATTTTTTCGTGACTTTGAGAGGCTAGCGCAATACGCATATCGGAGGGTAGTGTGTGCACCACACCGTTTTTAAGAGTTTTGGGTGAAGATAAATCTTTCATTAACCACAACTATATCACGGCCTTGTGTAATATACTAAGGCAATGAATAACACAGAGTGGGAAGCGTTGGTTGAACGAGTCGGGGTAGTGGCTGCGTGCGTGGTAGAAAAAGACGGCAGGTACTTAGTTGTACAAGAAAGCCCAGACGGAAGAAAGGTGTGGAACGTACCTGCGGGCCATGTAGACAAAGGCGAAACACTTGAGGAGGCTGCGGTTCGCGAGACAAAAGAAGAGACAGGATATGACGTGCGCTTAATTAAACAAATAGCACTGTACCACGAATCGGCTACAAAATCGGTTAAACACGTATACGAGGCGGTAGTTATTGGCGGTAGGGCTAAACCGCAAGAAGGTGAAATTATAGACGTTGCATGGTTAACCTACAGTGAGCTGGCAGATATAGAGCGCTGCGGTGATTTTAGGCGGCCATGGGTTTGGGATGTTATCTCGCGTCATCATGCAGCTTTACACTCTAATGCCTAAAAGCGTGGTGTCGGCTTAGTATTTTGTTATAGTAACAGTATGAGTATTGCTGGTTTTTTTCGTGCCACTAAACTAACATTGGTTGAAAAAATACCTGAGAATAGCGACGTGGTAACATTTTACTTTGCACCGGCTCGTCCCCTACGACATCGCGCTGGGCAGCACGGATTGTTTATGCTGCCACATCTTCAGGGCGCGCGGGTGTTTTCGCTCGCCTCGGCACCCAGCGAAAAATATGTTGCTATTAGTACGCATATACGGGCAGGCAGCGTTTATAAACAACATTTGGCCGCTATGCGCAAGGGTGATACACTTACGCTGCTTGGCCCCACGCTTAATTTTACGTTTATGCCGCAAGTGTCGCGTTATGTGTTTGTTGCTCAAGGTATTGGAATAACGCCGTTCCGCTCTATGCTACTTGAGGCTGAGGCACAAAATATGCAAATTGAAACTACGTTGATTCACGTTAGTAGCGGAGCGCATTTGTTTCGCCGCGAGACCGAAACAGCTGCCACACACGCCTACTACTCGTCTACATCTAAAGAGCTTACAAAGCAGCTTTTAAAACTGCCTAAAAGCTATGAGGTTCAGTACTATTTATCTGGCAGCCCGGTGTTTATACGTGCTGCCAAACAAACGCTTATTGATAGTGGAGTAAGTCGTCGCTGCATAAAAACCGATGGATTTCATGGGTATTAACAAGGCGTTACTTTTTTAAAAAGCTAATAAGCGCATCGTTAAATTCATCAGTATGGCTAACGTTTATGCCGTGTGGGCCGCCAGCAAGCAGCCGTAGTTCGCTGTGAGTAATTGCTTGGTGTGTGCGTGCACCAGAGCCTTCAAACGGCACGATTCCGTCAGCGTCGCCATGGATTACCAGCGTGGGAACGGTAATTTTCTGTAAATCATCGCGAAAATCGCTTATACCGAATGATTGCATCGCCTCAAGAGCTGCCACTTTATCGGCTTTTTTACACAAAGAAATAGCCGCTTGGCGCTCATTTTCGCTTACTAAAATGTTTCCATCCGCATTGGCCGAAAAGAATTCTTTAGTAAATTGATCAAAGAAAGCATCTGAATCGGCTGTTAATTGCGCAGTCATTTCAGCTGCTTTTGATTTTTCAAGTGGACCTTCTGGATTGTTTGGTAGATTCATCATCATTGGCGGTATTGCGGCTGCAAATACTACGCTATGAATGCGCTCTTCGCCATACTTTGCAATATAGCGCGCTACCTCACCGCCACCCATTGAAAAGCCAACTAGGGTTACATTGTTAAGATCAAGCTCTTTAAGTAAGCCATGCAAATCTTCGGCCAGTGTGTCGTAATCGTAGCCAGTTTTTGGCTTATCGCTATCGCCAAATCCACGCCGGTCGTAGGTGATGGTTCTAAACCCGGCACGTTGCAGAGCGGAGGTTTGAAGTTTCCACGATTCGCCCGAGAGCGGCCAGCCATGAATTAATACAACTGGCCGTCCGTCGCTGCGGCTATCATTAATATGTATTTTTACATCTTTAAGCCCTAATAGTCGATCATTTACAATTAGCTCTGCCATAATGCCTCCGATCATTACTTAGTGTAATTTAATTGTAGTTTATATATGGCGCACTGACTGTAAGTAATATTACGCCGTAGCTAACGGCACCCTGTGGATATTCGCTCGGCTATAACAAAATATGTAATAAATCCCACGTTGTTATTATGCAAGGCTTTATATACTAAAAAAATAAACGAGAGGAGGATACTATGGGAGAGACTCAAACACTTGATGGTGTGCGTGTAGCACTGGTGGCAACTGATGGATTTGAAGATTCAGAGTTAACGCGTCCACTTGAAGCCGTTGAAGCCGCAGGCGGTGATGTGCTAGTTATCTCTGATAAATCTGGTGAAATTGTAGGAAAAAACGGTACCGCCGTGGAGGTTGAGGCGCTATTTGATTCTGTTTCGCCCGGTGATTTTCACGCGTTACTACTTCCTGGTGGCGTACAAAACCCAGACGCCCTGCGTATGAACGAGCAGGCAATTGAATTTATAAAAACCTTTTTTACCGACAAAAAACCGGTGGCTGCGATTTGTCATGCGCCTTGGTTATTAGCTGAAGCCGATGTACTTGAGGGAAGGACTATCACCTCGTGGCGAAGCATAAAAACCGATGTGATTAACGCTGGCGCTCATTGGGTAGATGAGCCGGTAGTAGTAGATGATCTGTTAGTTACGAGCCGTAAGCCAGATGACTTAAGTGACTTTTGCGACTCGATGGTAGAGGTTTTTGGGTCGCAAACACAGTAACGCCTACATGCCAAAACGTCGCCACATTTCAACCACGCAACGGCGCAACATTATTATTGCAATTGTTAGTGCTGTGGTAGCAATTATTGTTATATGGGGAACACTACTTATGAATACTGCATCATCAGGTACGCCACTTACCTACCGCACTAGCGGCGTAACAATTTCGTGGTTGCCCGAATCTGTTTCGCGCTGGAATAATCAGATTAAGCAATATGCCCAAAGCTATAACGTAGATGCGAACCTTGTGGCTATTCTTATGACGCTGGAATCGGGTGGTTACTCGCGCGCCGACAGTGGAGTGGCAAGAGGTTTGATGCAGGTAACAGACTATACGGGTGGCGACATTGCAAGCAAATACCTTAACCAGCCGGTAGTAGAATTTGACTTATTTAAGCCAGAGACCAGCATAGAGTTTGGAACTGCTTACATTAGATACCTTCGAGACACGCTGTGTGTGCCGCAAGAGTCGTTGTCGATTAACGAATGCGTAGAGTTAATTGCGGCAGGCTACAATGGCGGTCCGGGTGCGGCAGGAGCGCTGTATCGTGGCGAAGGGTTAAAGAGTGTTGAAACTTTAAGCTATAGCCGTGACGCGATGAATATGTGGCGAGAACGAAATGCAGGAGAGAGTGTAACGTATACCCGCTGGTTTGACCGCGGTGGACGTTCGCTTGTTTTGGCGGCGCGTGATGAAGAAATGCAGTAAAAAAACACCCCGCTAGTGACACATCCTAGTACTCGCACCGCAGGCGATTTACAAGGAGACATTAGCGACACCACTGGGGGTGCGAGGTGTTCCTGAAGATCAACCCATGGGAATACATAAAGGTCTCGAGCGGGGAACTAGTGGGAAACCGTGTAGCTGAACTTGAACGTGACGCTGTCGTAGGTGTGCGGGTCGTACTTCTCCGGCTCCCACTTGGTGATGGTGATGGCGGTCTTGTCGAGCTTGAGCGGCAGCGCAGCAGTGCTAAGGCGCTTGATGATCTCGTGCTTGAGCGGCGGCAGCATGTCCCTCTCGAAACGCGACCGCTTGATGCCCTTGGGCACGTGGTGGTAGGTGAAGAGAACTTCGAACTTGCCATCGGTACGTACGTTGTTGATGCTGCGGCGAAGGCTCTTGGTGCGATCAGCCACACGAATGGCGATGATGGGCACGTGCGTGTCCCGCCATACCGTGAACGACTGGGCGCGCTTATTTCTGCTGTTCGGCGACAGCAGGTCTTTCATGTCACGAGCACGCATGGTTTCTCCTAGAATAGGGGCAACATAGGTTGCCGATGTACACTGCCCTAAAATAAGGTGCAGATGATATATTTATAACATAAAAATACGTAAAATACAATAGACTATAAATTAAGCAAAAAGCCCCGTATCTCCAAAGAGAGCCATGCGGGGCTTAATGCTCTCAATTTGGCGGTGCGGGGTGTAGTTGCTGGCTACGAGTAGCTAGCTGGTTACTTCAATCAGGTTTTTGCTGTGCAGGCTGAACATGTTGCTGCCATCGTCGATTACCTCAAGTGTGACTAGAGTCAACCGAACTGGCTTACCCGCAATTACCTTGTTGATGTAGTGTACAAGGCGAACTTTCAGTCGATCCTGAAAACGCTGCTCGCTAACTACTGCGGGGTCTACTTTGGTATCAATCGGTCCAAAGTAAAGTTGGGCACTTGGATTGATGGGCGGATCTTTTTCGCCAATGTTGTACGGCGTCACGTTGGTGGCCGACAGCAAGGCAAAGCGCTTAATCTCGTCGCCCCTGCGCTGCATAAACGCGTCAATCTCATCGTCAATCTTTTGAAGGGTGATGTTCACGGCAATTCCTATTTACTACAAGAGCAATTTGCTCTGACTGAGTGAAGCAATTATTTATATTATAGCATAAATATAAAAAAAGTCCATACAGTGATTCTAATAGTGGTATTAGTGTTAAACTTAGTAGAGTATGAACGAAATTATCTGTCCACATTGTAAAAAAGCATTTAAAGTAGATGAGTCTGGGTTTGCGGATATTTTAAAGCAGGTACGTGACGAGGAATTTAGTAGGGAATTGCATGAGCGTGTGGCGCTTTTAGAGCGCGAAAAGCATAGCGCGGTTGAACTTGCAGCCGAGAAAACGCGCGGCGAATTGGCGGCAGATATTGCAAAACGTGACGCCGAAATTGCCGATCTTACTGCGCGAGCAACCGCTAAAATTAATGCGCTCGAAGCCCAGGCTCGCTTAAACACGGCTCAACTAAGTGCCCAAAAAGACGCCGAGTTAGCTGAATTAAAGGCCAGGCTACAATCTATTGAGAGCGAAAAGCAATTGGCGCTTTCGGAAGCGGTATATAAGGTGGAAAAAGAGCGCGACGAACTGGCGGGCGAGTTAAAGAATAAAGAGGCGGAGAAGCAGCTAGCCGAGGCATCGCTCCGGCGTGAGTTTGAAAATGAACTTAAAACTAAAGAAGAAATGATTGCCTACTATAAAGATATGAAGGCAAAACTTTCTACTAAAATGGTGGGCGAAACACTCGAACAGCACTGCGAAATTGAGTTTAATAAACTGCGCTCAACTGCTTTTATGGGTGCCTATTTTGAAAAGGACAACGATGCGCGATCGGGAAGTAAAGGCGATTATATTTATCGTGAAACCGATGAACAGGATAATGAAATAATTTCAATTATGTTCGAGATGAAAAACGAAGGCGACGAAACGGCGACTAAAAAACGAAACGAAGATTTTCTAAAAGAGTTAGATAAAGATCGTAACGAAAAAAGATGCGAATATGCTATTTTGGTAACGTTACTAGAATCTGATAATGAGCTTTATAATTCTGGTATTGTTGATGTGGCACATAAATATCCAAAAATGTATGTAATTCGTCCCCAATTTTTCATTCCAATGATTACTTTACTACGGAACGCTGCTATGAATTCTATGAAATATAAGGGCGAACTGGCGTTGGTTAAGGCGCAAAATATTGACGTAACTAATTTTGAAGAACAACTAAACGATTTTCGCGATTCTTTTGGGCGAAATTATCGGTTGGCATCGGATAAATTTAAGGTGGCGGTTGATAGTATTGATAAATCAATTGCGCAGCTACAAAAAACTAAAGAGGCTTTGTTGTCATCTGAGAATAATTTGCGAATTGCCAATAACAAAGCCGACGAACTTTCTGTTAAAAAACTGACTCGCAACAACCCAACTATGACGGCAAAATTTGAAGAGCAAAATAATACCTAAAAGCTAGAGTTAACTAGATTAGACCGATGTCGGCTCTGGGGAATTTGCAGGTGTTTTTACGCGCTGCGAGTGTCGGAAGAGATGAGGAAACGGCAGCATGTTGCGGCGCATGGTAAGTTGCTTATGCAGCGGCTGACCAATCAGGCTACCAAACGAGGCGCCGGCGGCAATGGCTAACGCAATAGCAACAGCGTTAAAAAGAGTGCCTAATCCACGGAAAAAGAATGGGTCTCCTGGTGGATAATTAATAAGTTGCATGAGTCCGTTGTAAAGGGCTAACCCAGGAACGAGCGGTAGAATTCCGGCGGCAATCATTCCGGCTGATGGCGTACGCCACCAACGCGAGAGAAGTGAGGCGACGAGTCCGACAAAAATTGCTGCAACACCGCTGGCTGGTATGGCGGCAATTTCGTATTCACGCACGTTAAACGATATAGCTAGTCCACCGGCTGCAATTAATCCAGCCCATAATACAGCTCTAAAGTGTGTATGCGTAAAAATGGCATACGCTACAGCAAGCACTGCGGCACCAAGTAGTTGCATATTAAGGGTGCCAGCAAGCAGCGGATCTGGCGATACGGCAATACCATAGCCAAGCTTGCGTGCCGAGTAGAGACCAATCAAAATACCAATTACAATACCGACCGTTAGCATGGCGACTTTTAATATTCGTGCTGTGGCAGTTAGGTAATACTCATCAATGGCATCTTGAATAGCACTTACAATAGTGAGGCCGGCAACTAACATAATAATTCCACCCACTACAATAAGTGTTGGATTCATGCCGCTAAAGAAATCGACGCCTTGATTACCCAAAAATGCCACTAATGCAGCTAAAATTGTAGCGGAGGCGGCAGCAGCAATCTGGCGAAAAAAAGTTGGAATGGCACGTTTAATAAGCAGCGCTAACACGCGGTCGATAACAATACCAATTAGAAAAGTTGTAAGAATGGCGCGCCAGTCGCGGGTGAACATAATGGCAACGCCGGCAGCCACACTGGCGTTTGCAATCATAACAACCCACCACGGGTAAGTGCTAGGCTTTTTAATAATTGCATCAAGTTCAATCTCGGCATGATCGAGGGTAAGTCGACCCTCTTTAATGTGACGGATAAGGCGCTGTAGGGCTTGAATCGTCATATTATTAGTGTCGCGAGCCACTACCGAACGAATAAGTGTGAGCGGTTCTTTGTCGATGCCACGGAGCTGCGAAAACATAATAAGGTTTGAGCTGATGTCTACATGCACGCGTCGGGTGCAGTAGGTTTCGGTAATGTCGAGTGCCATAGCAACTACCGAGTTGGCTGATACTCCCATGGCGAGTAGTAATTCGGAGGTGGTCATTGCAAAGCGAATCGCACGAAGATTTGGCGTAAGATTTTCGCCGAATTTTTCAAATTGGGGGTATGCCGAGGCAACATCGGGGCTGCTAGCGTCGGTGTGTGGTCGCAGTCGGGGCCACCATTTCATAAATTACGTCCTGTTTGTGTTAGATAGCCTTACTATTAGTATAGCAAAAATAAGTTTAAATAAGTGCTGCAAGAGTTGTTATGCCGAGGTCTGGCGCGTCACGTAAAAATGTGTGACGCGCCAGACAGCTCGGCGAGGGCTTGGTGTTACGACATGGGTTATGGAAGCCGCATGTAGGCATTCTGGTCGATGAGCGACTTAAGCTCCTCGAGCTGATCCTTCAGGCGCCAGCCATCTTTGATGTGGTGCAGGTTGTGCAGGTCTTTCGTGTCGTCTTCTCCTCTCACGTTGATGGTGACGGTGTAGTTGTTCCATCCGAACAGACGAGAGAAAAACCCGTGCTTTACATCGACGTAGTCGAGATTGGAGATGAAGTAGGTTTTTGGCCGCTTAATGAGGAGCCACCGCAGGCTTTGGGCTTTGTCGAGGTAGATTCGAGTCGAATCGTATCCCAGCCTCCAGCCGCGATAGTTAATCTGTGTGCGGCGGATAGCGAGCCCACACACGACGCCACCAATCAGACCAACCCAGATGCCAAATGCGCTACCGGATTGATCGCCTTCGGTAAACACTGCCGACCAAAAGCTCAGCAAAAAGATGAGCGCAAACGTGGCTGCCACAACCCCCCAGCCAACCACGCGCTTCAGAAACGAGAAAATGAACTTGTTCTCGCGGTACTGGTAGGCGCGCGGTTCGGTTGAGGGCAACGATGGATCTTGCGGGTGATACGGCGACCAGCGCGAGTTTGCGACTCGGTGCTGGTGTTGTGTCGAGCTCATGCGCGACGTCTCCTCGTACGAGGCTTGGTTGTCGCGAAGGGTTGGAATCGGCTCGGTGCGCTGAGAATCACTGCTGCGCTCATACCAGGCACCGTTCACAAAAACCGCATCGGTTTCTAGAGCGCTAGCGTGCGACTGAGGCTGGACAGACTGAACGCGTGGCTCAGCCTGCTCGGCGGCCGGTGTGCTAGCCGATCTGCTAGAATCGACCGGCTCAGGCTTTGTTTCGGTTTGCTCGCGCATGTGGCGGTAGATATTTTTAACATCGTCAAAGTATCCCATGATACTCACACTCCTTGTGTGGTGCAAAAAAGGTTCAAACTGCATAGGTCGTAACGTCTACAATCCCTACGCTATATTAAACTGCTAATTTGTATATTTGTAAAACATAAGCCTAAATATTAGATACTATCTGTACTGTTGTGCATACTACATATGTATAAGAGGTGAGGTAAAAAGTTGTATTGTGCCTATGGTGAGCAGTGTGTTTAAATTTAAACATTACTAACAAGGAGAGTTATGAAGCAGTGGTATAAAGTAGTAACAGCCGGTGCCGTGGCCAGTTTACTGGTGGCATTAGTAGCACCAGGTGTGAACGCAGCAGAACGAGTTTTAGAAGCTGAAAATATGTACCGCGACTATGGGTCGCAAAGTGTTTATAATGACAGGACTGCCTCTGGTGGTAAAAAACGTATTCTATGGACAAATGGTGGAGCATGGGGATATCTTCAGGCCTCAGCAGATTTTACTACGATAGAATTTCGTGCCAAAGGTGATCACTGGGGATCGGCCTATCCACGTGTTGATGTGTGGGTAGATAGTAAATACGTTTCAAGCGTTAATCTTGATAGTCAATCTTGGAAAACCTACTCTGTAAAGGGCGACTGGAGCAAGGGTAGTCATACTGTATATTTTGAGTATCGCAACGACTACAAGCAGCGTAATGTTCACCTAGACTCAGCGGTCGCTGCTGGTATGGTAGCTCCTGAGGTACCGACTCCAGCTCCAACACCCGAGCCTACGCCAGCACCAGTTACAAACACCGGGGGAACGGGTGGCGCAAAAGCAGATCAAACCTTCCAAACCTATTCCAATGGAACGTATACGTCTCGTTACCATCTTTATGCAGCTGGCTTGGACTGGTCGAAACCAGTGGGTGCCTTAATTTACGCTGATGGTTCGGGTGAGTATGGACTAAAAAATCCATCGAGTAACTATTTGCTCTCAGGTGCAGATGGGTTGATTGCGGTAGCTAAACGTAACAATATGATCCTTCTTACGCCGTTTGCTCCTAATACGGCATGTTCAGACGGCGACGGGTCTTGTTGGTATTTAGGCGATCCAGTTGGCTATACCAAGTGGGCCGAATCACTCGTAACTAATATTTATGGCAAATATCCAATCGACACTAACCGCGTAGCCTTTGGTGGTTACTCATCGGGGGCGCAATTAGCTACCGAGTACTGGACACCATCTGGTGCTGCTCAGCGAACTATGACCGATGGCGTGGTGGTTGCAATTTCATACGGTGGTGCTCCACTTATGACACAAACCAGCACGGGTGCAGACTTTAAGTCTAAGGTTCACTTTAACTGGAACACTGGCGACAAGGACGAGGCCTACACGCGAACAGACAAGTATGGAGTTCAAGCTGGTTATAACGCGTATACAAATTCTGGGTACGCAACCTCGCTCGATTTAATTCCTGGGCTTGGGCATGATCGCTGGGGGCACTTTGGGCCTGTGATGGAAGCGCAAATTAAAAAGCATATTCAGTAGTTTAAGCATCTACATGTAAAGCAAAAAAAGGTGTAATGCCTTTTTTTGCTTTTTAGGTGGCCGTAAGTGCAATATAGATCAGAACGTTGGTTACAACGGCGCCAGTAATAAGATTAAGCCAAATGAATTGCCGCCAACCGCGATTTGCTCGACCAGATTCTTTATCGGAGAGTGACACATAGGGCCAAGCCATTGCAATGTAGAGCAGGCCGCAGGCAGCAACAATTAGCGCTAGTCCACCGGCATAAATTAACAGACCAACAGCACCCACGTAGCAAAGCACCACAAATTTCATCGTAGCGCTTGCCCCAAGTACAGTAGCTATTGAGGCAAGATTGCCAGCGCGGTCGGGAACAATATCTTGTACGGCACCAAACGCATGCGAGGCCATTCCCCACAAAAAGAATGCAGCGATAAACGGCCAGTAGTGTAGCAGCGCCGCATCGGTAAGGAGTAGTCCATAAATTAGGGGGCCGACAAAATGGAGACTTGAGGTGATAGAATCAAGAAACGGAATTTCTTTAAACCGTAAACCTTTTAGGCTGTAGGCAACTACAAAAAACAATAGTATCGCCAGCCAAACGTTAGCCGAGACCGAACCTTGCAGAGATAGCCACGCCACAAACGGTAGCGGCACGAGTAGTGATGCGGTGAGTATGGCATGGTGATAAGAGGTGTCGCTTAATGCACCCTCAATGCTACCTTTTCTAGGATTGCGAAGGTCTGATTCGTAATCGAATACGTCGTTCACGCCATACATAAGTAAATTATAGGCAACAAGAAAAAAGAGGCTTCCTACAACAAGTACCGCCAGGTTTGTTCCGCCACTTACTAAGTAGGCGGCTGCAAACGGAAAAGCGGTGTTAATCCACGAGATTGGTCGCGAGGTAAAAAAAAGTGTTTTAGGTAGAGTGGTTAATTTCATGATTCTCCTTTGTTGGTTTTGACGTAAAAGTATGCCAGAGTCCACCGGCAAGCAATAGGGCGATAATTGTATAGAAAAAATCTTCAACCGGAGCGCGCCAAGCGTAAAGCCCCAAAATATGCTCGGGGGTGTAGCGGACAATATCGAGACTGATGATAAGAGAATCGAACACTAGCGTAAGAAATAGTAGGCCAACGAGCGGTAGTAAGAGGTGACTTGGTGAAGTAAAGGCACGACGTAGCGGACGTGCAAGTAACGCAACTACAAAGGCGCTAAAAACTAGATTCAGCGTTAGGTAGGTTAACGATTCCATCGCTGCCCCCCTAGAAAACTTAGCAGACTTACATACGAAAGAAGCAGTAGAAAGAATAATTCTTCAAGTGGAAATTCTGGGCCCAGTACAATGCCACTTAAGTACGCCGAGTCGCCTTTGTAAAAAATATTAAAGCCTATCCCCAAAATATCCCATACAACAAACACGCTAATCATTATTGCAAGTACAAGTACGGTGCGTTTTGGCTTAAAGAATAACGCCAATTTATAACGTTTATCGAGTACCGTAAGACCAGCAATCGAAAATATTAAACCTGCAAGATATAGCCAGCTCATTAAAGTAATGCCTCCCAATTTGGCTCTATTCGCGAGAGCACAAGTTCAGCGCTAATAAGACACATCGGCAATCCAATGCCAGGTACCGTATTAGCGCCTACATAGTATAAGTTACTTACCTTTTTGCTGCGGTTTGGCGTGCGGAAAAAGGCACTTTGTGAGAGTATGTGCGACGAACCAAGCATGGAAGCATTATGGCTGTAAAACTTTGTTATAAAGTCGTGGGGGCCAAACACGGTTTGGCTGACAATTTTTTCGTTAATAGATTCTATGCTGCACATTGTGGCAAATTGGTCTATATATTGTGCTACCAGCGTATTTTGTTCTGCTTTGGTAGGAGTTTTTCCACTCGGTAGAGGTACTAATA
>VGLK01000006.1 GCA_016866755.1 Candidatus Saccharimonadota bacterium
CTTTAATTTCAGTCTCGGAACGCTTGTAAAAATGCGCGGTATCCGCAGCGTTTTCGGTCACAATCACCCGCTCATTACTTAGGTTAAATTGCGACATTAACTGCTGCTTCATAGTATGAGTTACCGTGGCGATTTTAGCAGTTCGTTTAATTGTTTTGTCTAGGGTATCCTTAAGAAAAGCTGCATTTGTGTCATCGACATATTGCGGAACCTCTATAAAAGATAGATCGTGTACTGTCGTAATTGCCCTTGAACCCTCGCTAAGCGGCCACGTATTGTAATCTGGGAAAAAATAAACGCCTTTTCCAAAAAAAGTATCCATTTTGGGCAGCGAATCTTTTACAACCAGTTTACGAAACACGCTCATAGGCAAGGGGATTTTTTTAATTGTAATATTTTTAAAGTGGTATTTCTCCAAGCGATCAGCTCGCTTATACGGAACTACAATTGATACATTTAAATCTCTATTTTCATCTTCACCCAACTCTTTATCAAGCTGCTCCACAATTCCCTGTAGGTAGTGGCCAATTCCGCTAAAATGATCCGCTACTAATACGCTTCCGTCGATAATTAAATTCATCATTCCTCCTACTGTATAATTTTGCGTATTTTATCGGTAATTTTTTTATGCACTGGTACTATGTCTTGCTTCGATTCAATAACACCTAATCGTTCTTCTATTTTAGCAAAACTATCCTTTGATTGCTGCGCAATATGTTTAGTTTCATTCACTATGTATTCGGCCTTGTCGTTTAACTGCCCTTCAAGTTTGCTTGATTCTCTTGTCAGCTGCATCTCTATAGTCTCTCGTTGGTAACGAAGATTATTCATAATATAGCCGACACCTAAGGTGCCATTTTCAAGATCTTGACGGAGATATTTATTCATTAATACATTTAAAAAATGTAGGTGCTTATCTTTTTCTGCAAAAACCGTATTACCATTAACACCTGTTGCCGAGGGCCTATGGTGATAGTAAGCGAGCGCCTCTTGGGTGTTTAAATAGTCAATATTATATTTACTTAAAAACCGTATTGCAAAATCCCAATCTCCAGCCACAGGTAATTCTTCATCATAAAAGCCGATTTGTTTATATACGTCTCGTCTGTACATGAAAGTTATTGGAGTAGCAAAGTTATCGAGGCACTGTCGATACAGGCTTATCTCTTTTAAATCTGGCAACCAGCGCTCGGTAGATAGCAGTTTAATCTCATTATCAGCAATCTCTTCAATGATACGGTCGGTCGTCACAACCACACCCATTACGCCGGTTGATTCCATATGGTCAACACAGTACTTTAAAAAGTTAGGGTGCCAAGAGTCATCATCGTCGTGAATAGCCACATATTTCGATTCAACACTTTTTATAGCTTTATTAGATGCCGCCTCCATACCGCGTGAATCGGTATTATGAATTACTTTAACACGGCCCTGCGTTAACTCTTTATACTTTTCAAGTAACTCTTCTACCGGCTGTGGATCTCCTGCATCATTTATTATTACATGAGTAAAGTTTTTGTATTCTTGGCTATGCACCGATTTAATTGCTCGTTGTAAAAATAAAGGTCGATCTTTAGTGCGTGTGATTACCGCTACACTTGGATAAGTAGTCATATTAAAGTAATTATATCATTTTTAAAAAAACACTACACCAATACCTTATAGACGCTATACTATACATATGATTGATTACAAAAAACAAATTGCCTCAATTTTATTACCCCTTCTTGGTGGTCATACCTCGGTTTCACTTATTATTTACCCGCACCATTGGAATGTTGGTGATAGCGCCATATGGTACGGCACTGTTGAGACATTAAAATATATGGGAATAAAGATAAACTATATTGCCGAGTACCGCACCTATCTAGCTGACGACTTAAAAAAACATCATCCCGACGGTCCAATCTTGCTTTGCGGAGGAGGAAACTTTGGCGACATCTATCCTAACGAAGCTAGTCTCCGTAAGCGCATTATTACCGACTTTGCCAACAGACCTATCATTCAGCTGCCTCAAAGTATTCGATTTTCATCAGAAACTGCTTTAAAAGAAATGTCTATCTTGCTGGAATCACATAGTAACTTTACCTTATTAGTACGTGAAAACATGAGTCTAGAAATAGCACAAAAAAGCTTTAATATTCCTACGCAATTGTGTCCCGACATGGCAATGGCGCTGTTCGGTCGCCTGCCAGTAAATAATAAGCCAACTACACCAGTAATAGTTCTTCGGCGCGATGACGGAGAAATTAATGAAAGCAACAAAAATTTCGAGTTTTCCGCTAATACGCCTGTGTTCGATTGGCAACAAGAAAACTCTAAATACATAAAGCGCTATTGGTCAATCACGGGTCGCGTGTGCTATAAAATAGTCGAAAAATGGATAGGTTCAACAGCAAGACTTCATTCTCGCACCTCAATGAGACTCCTTGTGTCTGCAGCAAACCAACTTGCTAAAGAGCGTACAATTGGTGGCACAAAACTCTTGTTACCTGCCGAAGCTATTATAACCGACCGTTTACACGCCGCCATCATGGCTCGTATGGCTCAAAAGCAGGTTATTGTAGTAGATAATTCTTATCAAAAAAATAGCTCAGTTTATAAGGCTTGGTTTAGCGAGGACGACAAATTTAGTTTAGCAGACACATTTGAACATAGCATCTAGAGGCACTTTTTTAATCTACACTTACATCCGCAGGTGCAATAATAGGATAGTAAGACTCTGACTTAGTTACTTTAATTTCGGCAGCATTATCCCATTGGTCGCATATAGTAACACCGTCACCAAGTCTAGCAGTAGTACTTAAAGTAAAAGTACCGTTGCCTAGTACATTATTAATCAAGAAACAAATATCTTGCTTGCTATCAGGTTCGAGGAAAAGTTTTTTTCCATTTTTAGCGTTAAGATTATTGCCACCCATAACTAACTTACCCTCTGAATCATACAGTTTATACCCAACTACATAGTTTTCCGCCCCGCGCTTGTCCGACTGTATTGATATAGACAGAGATATTTTGTCATCCGAAGTATCTACATCTAAATTAGATACCCTAACTTGACCATTGCCCCATCGTTTCGTATCAACGGCCGATAAGCTTGAGCTATTATTCTCATTGAATAACTTTAAATATTCATTTGCAATAACGTCGGCAGTATTTTCATGAGCAATCAAACCGTCTTTAATAAGAATAGCTCGGTCGCAATATTCACGTACCGCGCTCATATCATGTGTCACAAAAATAACCGTTTTACCTGATTTTTTAAGCGATTTAAAATAGTCGTAACATTTACGCTGAAAGTCAGCGTCGCCAACCGCAAGCACTTCATCAACAAGTAAAATATCTGCCTCTGAACGAGTAGCCACCGAAAACGCTAAGCGTACTTGCATTCCACTAGAATAATTTTTTAGCTTTTGATCCATAAATTCTTCAAGTTCAGCAAATTCTACAATATCGTCATATTTTTCGTCGATTTCTGCACGGGAAAAGCCTAAAAGAGCCCCATTCAAATACACATTTTCGCGTCCCGTTAGCTCAGGGTTAAATCCTACCCCAAGTTCAATAAACGGAACCAATTTACCAGTTTTTTGTATAGTACCTGAGGTTGGTTGGTAAATTTCTGCCAGTATTTTAAGAAGCGTACTTTTTCCACTACCATTGCGACCGAGTATTCCAAAAAACTCACCTTTTTCAATTTTAAAAGAAATATCCTTGAGCGCATGCTGTACTTCAATAGTGCGGTCTTTTGGCTTAAAAATATTTACGATACTCGACTTAATCGACACCATTTTTTCGTGTGGCAGCAAAAAGTTTTTCGATATATTATTAACACTTAACACCACTTCAGAGGTGTTGTCTTTTTGCTTCGTCATCTTATACATCCTCCGCAAACGTTGGTGAGCGTTTTTTAAACACATAAGCACCAACTATTGCCGTAATTATCACAATTGAAATTGGTATTAATATCAAATACCAACGCTCGCCGCTCAACTTCACCAGTGTAATTGCATCTGAAGATATTAAGGCATACCGTGCATCTTGTATTGCTTGAGCGACCGGATTAAGAAGCAGTAATTGGCCAAAAAACTCACCTTTCGCTAGTACAAGCGTAATTGGGTAAATTACCACCGAACTATAAAACAGCCCTTGCATTATTATTTCCCAAATATAGTTTACGTCTCGAATGCGCACAAAAAGCGCACTTAGTAGCAAGGCTAAGCCTAGTGCAAATACAAACAGCTCCAGTATAAATAATGGAGCGAGCAGAATTTGCCACTGTAGTTCTACACCGCTTACTGCCATAAATATAAAAATAACAACAAGGTTGATTAAAAGGTTTATAAACGCAGAAATACTACTAGCTACAACAATTACGTATTTAGGGAAGTTGATTTTTCTAATTACGTCGCCTCGGCCAACAATTGAACCAACACCGTTGTTCGTTACCTCAGAAAAAAAGTTCCACAGCACAATACCAAGCAGCAATTGCACCGGCCAAAACGGTACGTCGCCACCAATTTGTAAGAAGTAAACAAATACTACGTACATGATCATAAACAGGAATAACGGGCGCATAACCGACCATAAATAACCTAAAATAGACCCTTGGTAACGTAATTTAAACTCAGTAATTACTAACTCTCGCAACAAAATTAGCGAGTAGCGATACTTGTTAAGAAAGCTCTCCATATATGTAGGTATTGTAGCAGTTTAAGGGCTACAAAACAATTTATCGCCGGTAATCATCCTGTACCCGCACAATATCATTTTCATCTGAAAGTGTGTCAGGGTCGGTGTGCTGCCAAATTTCGGCAACCAGAGTATATTCGTTTTCGCGGCCAATAAGGCGATGACGCTCGCCGGTTTTAAACTGTACAACCTCGCCCTTTACTGCAACCATCGGCTCAACCTCTTCGTTGGTAGAACTTTTACAGTACGCGCCATCAGTTAAAAAGGTCCAACGTTCAGCTCGGCGATCGTGATACTGCCAGCTAAGGCGTTGGCCGGGAGACACCAATAAAATTTTTGGACTTAACTCAGCCTCAGAATTACCAAGTCGAGCATCTTCTGGCGAGAGACCAGGGAAAAATTCTGCAATAAACTTATTGGCGTTTTGGTTATTAAAGCGCAAATAAGCACCCCAAGGTTTAGCAGATTCAACCTCAACTACCTCGTAGTCGTTTGCTTCGGCCTCGTGAACTAGCATATCAACCAATCCCTGCTTATTTTTAAAATCGTGTGATAAATGCGCAACAAAATCTGCCATAGTATTCCTCTCTCTTTATGCTCTCTCTATTATACCGTATACTAAAGGTACTTATGGCTCACATTGCAATTGATGCGCGAATAATAAATTCTTCTACCGGCACCTATGTTGAACGGTTGCTTCATTATCTGCAGCAGATAGACACTACTAATTCTTACACTGTTTTGGTGCGCGCCAAAGACAAGGACTATTGGTCACCAAATGCAGCAAATTTCAAGGTAAAAATTGCAGAGTTTGACAACTATTCTTTTAGCGAGCAGCTTGGTTTTAAGCGCTTTTTAGATAAACTTCAGCCCGATCTCGTTCATTTTTGCATGCCGCAGCAACCACTTTTTTATAAAGGCAAAAAAGTAACGACCATTCACGATTTAACTCTGCTGCGTACCTATAATTCCGACAAAAACTGGCTTATGTTCCATTTAAAGCAGCAGGTGGGTCGGTTAGTCTTTTGGGTAATTGGTCGCACAAATTCTCACCTTATTACTCCATCGCACTTCACTAAAAAAGACTACGTGACATTTAGCGGCATTGCTGATACAAAAGTGTCGGTAACGTACGAGGCGGCCGATATAAACAAGGGTGCTATGCAAGAATACCCCCATCCCTATTCACGTTATTTATTGTATGTTGGACAACAATCTGATTATAAAAATATTCCAGCGCTAGCTCATGCCCATCAAAAATTACTCCCTAAATACCCCGATTTAGGACTGATTTTAGTTGGCAATAACAATGCCAGCGCGCAAAAAAACCAACAACTTTTTACGCAAAAAAACTATAAAAATATTACCTTTACTGGCTTTATCCCCAACGAACAGCGCGACTGGCTCTACACTCGCGCCAGCGCCTACATCTTTCCTACTCGTATGGAGGGTTTTGGCCTACCCGGTCTTGAAGCAATGGGTTATGGAGCGCCAGTAGTTAGCAGTAATGCCACGTGTCTGCCTGAAATTTACAAAGATGCCGCACATTACTTTAATCCAGATTCAGTAGATGACATGGCACGAGCAATAGATGAGGTGCTCTCTAGCGAATCTCTACGTCGCACACTAATTAGTAACGGCAAAAAGGTTCATGCAAGTTACTCGTGGCGTCGCATGGCCGAAGAAACACATGCAATTTATATACGTTCGTTAAAAATTTTAGAATAACTATTTCTTTGCAATAATCAGCCGACGCTCGCGACCTTCGCCAACTGAATAGGTTGTTATGTCGCTAAACTCGCCCGCAACGTGATGCACAATTCTACGATCGGCCGGATTAAGCGCACATTCACGCGACTCACCAGTCGAACGTACTTCTTCAATCCACCCTTTAGCGGTGTGTGCAAGTTTATCGGCCCGCTGCTTTTTATACTCGGCAATATCTACATTTACTCGAACAATCGCGGCGTCTCGGTTACGAAGCGTTGTTGATATAAGATATTGAATACTGCGTAGTGTCTCGGCGTTATGTCCAATTAGTACACTATTGCTATCGTTCGACGGCACCATCAGCTCAATTACTTCGTCGCGTAATTCTACTGTCACCTCTAAATTTAAGCCAAAAAAACTAAGTAAGTCTTCACAATATTTTTTTGCAAATTCAAGTGATTGTTCTGCATTCATACTACGACTCCTTTGGGGTACTTTTACTGCTACCAGATTTTCGCTTAGCAGACGGCGGATTAACTTTAGCGCGCACTCTTGTAACACCCGGACTCGCAACCACCATGGCTTCTTTAGCTTTTTTAGCCTTATTTTTAGCGGTTGGCTCGTTTGCAATCGCCTCCATTTCCTCTACGTCACCGCCAAGTACAATCCGCTGCTGAATATAGGCTACGGCATTGGATACGAGCATGTAAAGCGCAAGTGCACCAGGTAAATTGATCATAATAAAGAACAACATAAACGGCAAAAACACCATCATTTTGCGCATTACAATAGCGTTAATTTCCATCTGATCAGCCTCTTTGCCTTCGGCTGCCTCGGCCATTACGTCACGCAACCGCCGCGTGGTATCGGTTGTAGGCATGGTCTGCTTAGCCAAAAAATATTGTAAAATTGCCGCCGCTAACGCAATAAGTAGTAGTGCCAGCGAGGTTGTGGTAAAGCCGTCGGCCGAAATTGCTTGTTTTGTAAGGTCAACAATCCCAAAAAGTTCTTCGTTAAAGCCAGCCGGATTCTCGATAATGGCTGCAACTTGAGGTAAAGACTCAAGGAAAGAATAGGTGTACCGCTGAACTTGATCGAGTTCGGTAGTAAAAATTTGCACCACCCGGTAAATAGCAATAAAGATCGGCAACTGAATAAGCAGCATAAGAATTGAGCGAAACGGCTTAATATCATGCTTTTTATATAGCTCCATCATGGCAAAGCCGCGTGCCTGGCGATCGTTTTTATATTTGGCCGACAGCTTTTTAAGCTCGGGCTGCATACGCCGCATAGCTTTGGTTTGATGGAACTGCGCTTTAATGAGCGGCCACAGCAACAGGCGCACTAAAATTGTAAACAAAATAATACTCAGGCCAAAATCACTACCTGGTACAAAACTATATATCGCTACAAGCAGATTGAAAATCGGCTGCACGATAACGGTGTCAAAAAATCCCACAAGAATCCCTTTCTTGTTTATATACTGCTTTTAAGTATAGCAGATTATGATGGTGGATTATAGAGACCAGCATCGGTAAAAAGACCGATAATAATACTCCTAAGCTCATCATGTGGCATAGTCATCGCCTCACTCGAGAAAATCATAATTGCCACGTCGTGTGGCGCGGTAATTTTTGGCAGCTCTAAGCGCACAACCTCGTACACACGTCGTCGAATACGATTCCTTCCTACCGCACTTTTTAGTACTTTTTTACTTATAACTACCGCAAATCGCGAGTGCTGTCGGTGAGGATTTTTACTTACCTTAATAGTTACCACGCGCGAACGGAATGCGGTGCCATTTTTGTACACATAGCGCAAACTACCGTGTCCGTGAAATCTATGAGGAAGAGTTAACATATGATCAGTATATCAGAGTGTAGCTACCCTCTAGCGACCAGATACACGGTATAACAACAGTACAGCACGACAAAAAGCACCCCTTCGGCGCGGGTTAAATGGTGCTTTTTACTGGTAAACATAAATAAAAATAATAAAAATGTAGCGCCAATTGCCACCAGAATGTCGGTTTGTAACGCTCCAGAAATAGAAAGTGGCGTTAGCGTACTGGTAGCTGCGAGTACAAAAAATATATTAAAAATATTTGATCCCACCACGTTACCAATTGCAATATCGGCTTGCTTTTTTAGTGCTGCTACTACTGAAGTAGCTAGTTCAGGTAGCGAGGTTCCTATCGCTACTACAGTAAGCCCAATAAGTGCTTCAGAAAGCCCCATGTTGGCTGCAATTGCAATTGCCCCCTCTACAAGTAATTGCCCGCCAACCACTAACCCTATCAAACCACCAAGTGTTAAAATAACTGCCATTAAGCCTGAATATTGCTTTATAGTATCCGTATCATCATCAGGTACTGCATCGCGATCGTTTTTCGCCATACCAAAAATGTAGTACATAAATATTACCATTAGCGCTAAAAGGACGATCCCATCTGTACGGGTAAGACTATTAATAGCACCGCCATCTAGCAATATGTCGTTAGCCATCACCCCTACAAGCACCACGCCCAGAAGTGCGAGTGGAATTTCTTTCCATACAGTAGAAGACTTAACAGAGAGCGGCACAATAATGGCGCAGATTCCAAGCACAAGTAATATATTTACTATATTACTCCCTATCACATTGCCAATAGCTAAGTCTCCTGACCCTTGCAGTGCGGAAATAAGATTTATAGTAAGTTCGGGGGCAGAAGTTCCAAACGAGACTACCGTTAAGCCGATAACTAACGGCGAAATATTAAATTTTACAGCAATTGACGAAGCGCCACGAACTAACCCTTCGGCACCTAGGATAAGTATTAATAGTCCCGCTAGTAAAAAGAAGCTTGCAAGTAACATACCGAAAAATTATAGCGCAAAAACATACAAAAAAACCAGCCCTTATCGGCTGGTTTTATGCTCTTAGATAGAGACTTTTGCGCGTCCTTTAATGCGACGACGCTTTAGCACGGCACGACCAGCTTTTGTGGACGTACGCGCACGAAACCCGTGAGTTTTAGCACGGTGTCGGGTGTGTGGTTGGTGTGTTCGCTTTGGCATATCTGTACCATCATACTGTTTTTTACACCTTTTCGCAAGTAGCCGCGTGCAAAAATTGTAAAAATATGGCTTAATCATCTTTAGTTATCCACCTTGTACAGCGCTTTTTCCACAGATATAACAGAGGTGAGATAATTCTGTGGATAACTATTACCTCATAGACCTATTATTAAACAATTTAAAATTACTACAGATGGCTACTTGTGGAAAACTCACCTGTCTCGTACAATACAAAGTATAGTAAATTTGGGTGGTGGTAGTGTAAATAGGGGTATTTTTTTGATGCAACAAAATGTGTGGCAAAGTGTATTAGGAGAACTTGAATTAACGATTCCTAAACCATCGTTTGATACGTTTTTAAAGGATACTGAAATTCTTAGCCAAACACATGATGAAATTACGATTGGTGTTCGTAATGTATTTATTCGAAACACTGTAGAAAAACGCTATCACGAACAAATTAAACAACTTCTAGTTAAAAACGGCCTTACCGCGCCAAAAATTACCTACGTACAAAAACCAAGCCAAGGTAAAAAGACTGTTATCAATCGCGAGACAACCACGCCGCTCAACCGAACCCCTATTTCTTCTAGCGCTGTCGATGATCTTCTCTCCTCGCCCTCTTCGGCACCTACCGTTCATACCAACACGCTCAATCCACGTTATACTTTTTCTAATTTTATTGTGGGCTCTAGTAACGATCTTGCGTATTCCGCCTGTCAAGCGGTGGCGGCTAATCCGGGCGTAAAATATAACCCGCTATTTTTGTATGGTGGCGTAGGTCTTGGTAAAACTCACCTTATGCAAGCAGTCGGCAACGAAATCGCCAAAACTCAGCCCGATTCAAGAATTCTTTATATTAGCACCGAAACATTTGTACAAGACTTTCTTGATAGTATTCGCTTTAAGAAAAAAGGCTTCTCAACAAAGTACCGCAATGTCGATGTATTAATTATTGATGATATGCAGTTTATTTCTGGTAAAGAAAAGACACAAGAAGAATTTTTTCATACCTTTAATGCGCTGCACCAAAACAATAAACAGATTATTATCAGTTCTGATAAACCTCCAAAAAGTATCCCCACCCTTACCGAGCGTCTTCGTAGTCGGTTTGAGTGGGGCATGGCAATTGATATTCAGCTACCTGATTACGAAATGCGCTGTGCAATTGTAGAGGCTAAGGCGTCACTTTCTGGCGTCCAGCTTGATAACCCAACTATCGAATACCTTGCCACAAACATTAAAACCAATGTTCGCGAACTTGAAGGCGCACTTAATCAGCTACTGGCCTACGCCGAAATGCGCGGTGTAGCGCCGGACGCATCAATTGCCGAGGGATTAATTGGCTCGGCTCGCCAGAGTCGCCCACAACACGTAACGCCCAAGCAAGTTATCGATAAAACCGCCCGCTACTTTTCACTCGACTCTACCGAAATTTGTAGCGCCAAACGCGATAAACACATTGTATTTCCTCGGCAGATTGCCATGTATCTCCTGCGTAGTGAACTGCACTTAAGTTTTCCAAAAATTGCCCAAGAATTAGGAAGGAAAGATCACACGACCGCCATTCATTCAGTCGAAAAAATCGAAAAAGCCTCTAAACTAGACACTATTTTGCGCGAACAATTATCTGAAATTAGAGAGAGACTGTATACCTAATGTATGCTGCACCTAGGGAAAACATGTGGACAACATGGGGAGCGGAGCGCGTAAAACCCGTGGACGTCTATCCACAGAACTACACAGCCGTACAATTGTCCCCGCATTTTTGGTGGAAAAGAGGTATCTATCCACCTATTTATCCCCTGCTATTCTCCACATCTATCCACAGACAAAATAACCCTTCTCACCCCCGTTTGAACACTATTTTTACCCACAATCCACAGCGCCTACTACTACCCACTACTTTTTATAAATTCTTTAATACTAATAATAAGGGTACAATATAATTATGGAACTATCAGTTACTCAAGAAAATCTCTCACGTGCACTCTCGACTGTTGGCCGAGTAGCAAGCGGTAAAACACAGTTGCCAATACTTAGTAATATTTTACTGCAAACCGACGGCTCACAACTATTGGTTGCTGCGACAAATCTTGAAATCGCCTCTACGCTTCATGTTGGGGCAAAAATTATATCGCCAGGCTCAATTACTGTGCCAGCGCGCCTTGTAAGTGAATTTGTTAGTAGCCTGCCGAAGGCTACAGTAACTCTTAAGGTAGAAAATGACCACCTGCTTGTCTCGTCTGGTAAATTTACCTCAAGAATAAATGGCGTTTCAGCTGAGGAATTTCCAGAACTCCCTACTATTAACGAAGATGAGGCGATTCGCTACACTTTAAATCCGGGTGATTTTAAGCAGGCACTAAACCAAACAATTATTACTGCTAGTAACGACGCCACCCGGCCAATTCTGACTGGTATTTACTGGCATTCATATGAGGGTGCGTTGTACTTAGCGGGAACCGATGGCTACCGTTTAAGTGAGCGACGACTTGTAGAGACCGACTCGGAAGTTGCGGCAATTGTACCGGCTTCTACTCTGCAGGAGGTGCTGCGCAGTATGCACGATGACATTAGTGAGGTTGAAGTGCTATTCGACGAATCACAGGTTCGCTTTAGAGCTGAAGGAATTGAAATTACCAGTCGGCTTATAGATGGAAATTTCCCAGATTACCGTCAGCTAATTCCGGCAACTTCTGAAGTCTCGGCTAAGATTGACCGCTCGGAGTTTATGCGGATTGTAAAGGTGTCGGGGTTATTTGCGCGTGAATCTGGCGGAAGCGTGACAGTGACGGTTGATGAAGACGCAGGTAGTTTGGCGCTGCACTCGATAGCTTCGGAATTAGGTGAAAACACCTCAGAAGCTTCGGCCGATATTCGCTCTAGCGGACAAGTAACACTTAATTCACGATATTTAGCCGAAGCGCTAAATGTAATTGAAGGTAGCATGGTGGAGTTTCGATTTAGCGGTAAAATTTCGCCATGCGTAATGAGTGAACTTGGCGAGAATCCAAACTACATTCATATTATTATGCCGCTTAAAAGCTAGATTATGCAGCTTACTTCTGTATCGGTTCAGCATGTTCGTTCGCATAAAGCGTATCGCTTAAGGCTTGATTCGTGGGTGACTATACTAGTTGGGAAAAATGGTACCGGTAAGACCTCTTTACTTGAGGCGGTGTATATTGCCTTGCGCGGGTCGTCGTTTAGAGGTAGCGACCGAGAAGTAGTTTCGGTGGGCGCGGAGTGGTTTCGGATTGATATTGAGGCTCGTAGCGGAGATTCTAAGCAAAATCGTACCGTAAAATATGAACCAGCAAAAACCAGTGGTAAAAAACAGTTTGTAATTAATGACCGTAGCTATTATCGGCTCCCGCAGGCGCATAAATATCCGGTTGTATTATTTGAACCAGATGATTTGCGACTATTAAACGGTTCGCCTACCCGGCGGCGCGACTGGATAGATCATAGTATTATCCAGTATAATTCGCAGTATCACACGCTACGCCTGCGTTACGAGCGCGCACTAAAGCAGCGTAATAATGCCCTGAAGCAACAGATGGGTGGTGATGCTCTATTTGTATGGAACGTACTTTTGGCGCAGTATGGTGCGCAAATTATCGCCGCCCGTCAGCAAGCGGTAACTGCTTTTAATGATCAACTTGGTGTGCAATATAGAAAAATATCCGACATTGCGGACAACGTTGAGATGATGTACTCTTTTACGGACACCGAGTCTATTGAACAGCTGCTACTTAGCGACTTAGCGGCTAGCGAGGCGCGTGATTTAGCGCTAGGTTTTACAAGTACTGGGCCACACCGCCACGATATTAGCTTTTATTTTAATAATCAGCCAGCACTTACGGTGGCTTCACGTGGCGAGGTGCGCAGTATTGTACTCGCCCTAAAACTATTAGAAATTGAAGTAATTACGCGTGAGAGCGGTGTTGCGCCGGTGGTATTGCTCGACGATGTGTTTAGTGAACTTGATGAAGATCGGCAGCGACGATTGTTAGAGCAGACAGCGGGCAGTATGCTTATTACCTCAAACTCCCTGCCCTCTGGCTTTGCTGGCAACGCTGTAAAATTAGCGTAGTTTTACAAACTAATATCTGGATTTGAACTGTACGCACGACGTTCTGGATCGAGGTAAATCAGCTCTAGTTTGTCGAGCGGATAACCGGCGTCTTTAAGGCTAGCGGTTACCCTATTGTGGAAATCTTGTGCGTTAATGTTTTGGTCTCGAACTTCGATTGCTAGGATTGGCGTAGTTAAACTAGCTTTTGGTCGGTGCGAGACACGAAACGCATTGTTCGCAAGTACAGTGCGATCGTCTGGGTTTGTATCGATATAGGTCTCATACTCATCAAGTTTAAAACCTACATACTCAAGACCCAGTTTAGCATTCTCTCGTAACGACTCATCTGGCAAATCGACGCAAATAGCACGCGCCGTTTCGGTATCGGGCTCAAGCAGTGAGCGACAGGTATAGGCGTTAAATTCTCTGGTATATAGTGGCAACTGAGAAAACAGCGGATTCTCCTCTGTAATCGCTCGATGAACGCGGCTCATTTCGGCCGATGCGGCACCTTCAAGTAGGACATTTTCTTCACCCAACACAAGGTTACGGGCGGCATCGGTGAGCGGAGTTAACTGTGCAGTGAGTGAAGTCTCCTCACCTTTTTTAATTGTTACTTCGGTGGTATAGGGGGCAAATTCATCTCGCGTTAGTGATAGTGTATGAGAGCCAGCAGCCAGGCGAATAGATTGGTTTTGTTCAAACTCACCAATAACAGTACTGCCAATAGTAAGCGTCGCATCGGTTGGACTGCTAATGATACGCAGACTGCCCTTTTGGCTCTCACTGTAGGCATATACACCGCTTGCGACGGTAATAATCGCCAGTAAAGCGATAAGGGCAATAACAATTCTATTACGAGTAAATAACTGAGAATTCACGTGAGTCTCCTTATTAATTAGTTGCTGGCGCACCTTTGTAACGGGCTAAGACTGATTGACCTTGGCTCATAGTAACAAATTCTTGCATCATGTTGTGCTGCGACGGTACACGCCCTTGGCCATCACGTACATGGAGCGAGGCGTCAACGGTATCTTTGCCACTTACACCTGTAAACATTGCGGTATGAGCCGGCCAAATTATAATATCACCCGGCTGGAAGTCGCTTAAGGTTGGATTTTCGATTATTTGATAAAGATCTGGCTTGCTGCGAACGTACTTTTCTTGCACCGGGGTACTAACAAGTGGGTAATCTGGGTCGGCACCACTTGAGCGCATTACATTCGAGATAAAGCGGCCGCAATCGCTAAATGGCGCAATGGCGTCGGTATCTTTTGTAATGTTGGAGTGCATAGCCATGGCAGTTACGTATTCTTGTTTGGCATCGGCTTTTTGCCACTTACCCTCATCAACTACATCTGGCCACGCAAAATTGAGGGCAGTTTGTAAAATATCACCGGTTACCGCGCCGCCAGTGGCGCAACCACCCGAACTGGATTGGTTGCTGGTTGTACCTGCCGAGTTATTTTGCCCCTTAAACTGGTCAAGGTACTGTTTGGCGTGTTTAATTCGCTCATCGTTGTGGGCGAGCGCCGGATTTGGTCGTTCGTATATTTGCGATACTGCAAGTGTAGCCTCTTCAACAGTGCCCGATTTAAACCTTGGGTCATTCATTACTGCCGATTCGGCACCTTCAAGTTCAAACTTTATATACTCAAGTTGAAACTGTAGGTCGGTTGGGTCTTTACCTCGACGCGCCGCCTCGGCCTCTAGTGCCGTACGTCGATCAAAGCTCCATTGTGCTAGCCCAAGACCAATGCCTGTTCCACCCTCAATCCTTGCAGGGTCAAGACCGCCCGACTCCCAGTGAAAGTTACCAAGCAGCGCCGACGCTTGCACATCGCTCATTGGCTTATTGCCGTTAGTAGAGAATGAGTTTTGGGTAAAAAAGTCAAAAATAATTTTTGCCGTCTCACCCGTGCTAAAATTTAAATCTCCGCCACCGGTACTGCATACGGCGCTCGATTTTTGAAATGTGCGGTCGTAAAACGGAATATCGTTTCCCGACATAAAATCGCGATCCATTGGCGTACCGACATTAGCGTCTACTGCCGCTACAGACAGCGGCAAACTGCAAACGCCAATCACCGCCATAAGCGCGGCGAGGGTAAAAATGTAGCTATTACGGATGAAGTGGTGCATGGTCTTGGCCTCTCTCTAGGTACTCACTAGGAAATTTATCGTGGACGCTAAGCGGCGGGTTGAGGTAGCGAATGTAATAATTTTCGGCAACATAGCCCTGAGTTTTTAGTGACGATTCAATCGCCTGATCGCTATAGGTATCGGAATTATGCAGTGTTAGAAGAAGCACTGGCTTGTCGAGATCAAAAGTGTGTGCAACTTCAGCTCGCAGTATGGTGTCGGTGTATAAAAGTTGTGCTGTCGGTGAAGTGCCAATTTGAAATTCTAGGTAGCGGGCGCGTGGATTTGATTGAATAAATTCGGCGTACTTAGTAGGAATATCGCTCGTAATGCAGATAGCCTGAATTTGGTTGGCACTAGGAAACCTAACTGAAGGACAGCGACTCATGCCGGGTGTTAACTGCGAAAAACTCTCGCCCGGCAGTGCCGCTATTTTTGTAAGCAGTGCTTGATTTTTCTGATCGTAAAGTGCGGTGGTAGCACTCTGAGTTTGTGGTGTAAGAACTACCGGAGCAATCGCTGGCGCATTGCTGGTTGCCGATAGCTGAACGGTCTCTGATTCAAATCCCTCACGCTCCACACGTACACTGTAGGTGCCAGTAGCGAGCCTAAATGATGTGTCGTTTGCAATTTGCTTCTCGCTCTCTACTAGAGTTAAGGTGGCGTTGTACGGTACGGAGATAACTTTAAATTCAGCTCGCGATGCGGTAAAACTTGCGAGCGCCCACCACCCAAGCAGTAGCACTACAAATGCACCGGCGATAAGAATTAAGGTACGACGAGAGAGCTGCATATTTTTACCTACAATTTGCCGCCGTAGTTTTACCGGCAACCCCATTTGGGATATTAACTAACCTTAAGGGGTCGCTTGTATTAGATGTATCGGGAAAGTACGGTGGTTGAATGCTACTCACCTCAAAGTGAAGGTGAGCCCCAAAAGAGTTTCCGGTATTTCCCACCAGTGCTATAACTTGTCCTTTCGAGACTTTGTCGCCTACCGATACTCGGTTGCTGAGGTTATGAACATACGTTGTGTAAAGGTTGTCCTTATGCTTAATTGCTACCGCGTTACCATACGACGGATACGCACCGCCAACCGAGTGTGTCCAAACTACTTCACCGCCATCGGCTGCAATAATCTCCGTCCCCTCTGGCGCACCAATATCAAGGCCTAGATGACCGGTAGAAAACGTACCTGGAATGTAGCAGCGGCTCATGCTCAACTTTGAGTTATCGGCCTCTTTAAAAGGCCAGCCAAGATCGCCTGTGGCATTACCGTCACCTTGTTCATCCGAACCACCATTTTCGCCACCTTGGTTTGAGCGAACAATTTCATCTTCCGCCATGCCCGATTCAATAGATTGGTCGATGTAGAATACGCGGAAGTTGCGGAACATCTCACCCTGATCCCAACAGACTTCACCGGTGTAATATGGGTCGGCTGCGTTGCCGCCACCTTCGCCAGTGTAACCAAACGGATCGGTGCGGTTCATACAGGCAGCAAGGTAGCGTTCGTAGTCGCTGCCTGCTACAGGATTCCCCTCTTCGTCGGCGTAGTTGTTACTTATCATGTAATCAACTACTCCCAGCACATCCATAGCCTGCTCTTCTTTTGATAATCCGTAGCGAAGATTACAAAAGACGTCAGCTTTCATACCATATTCTTGGTAAATAAAATCATCACACTGATCAAACCGAGCCGAAGTATAGCTAGATTGTGCACCGGCCACGCTTGAAATTGTTTGGAATGGTAAACTTGCCAATTGAGAAAGTTTAGTAAGCGGGCTTGGTGATGCTGGCAAAGTTACGGTGGCTACTTGGCGAGTTAAAGCTCCAAGGAATGAGTATTGGCTGTAGATATTAAGCGGGTCACTTCGAGCCTCGTGCTTTTCTATGGCAATGTATTCGTTTTGGACCTCGGCAGTTTTCGCAAGATAACTCTCGAGCGCTTCATCGGTGGTAAGTGGGCTAAGGCCGCGGGTTTGTGCCACCTGTCCCATAAATCCAGCGCTTCCGGCAAAGATGGCATTGCCCGAGTCTACACTGGTCATATCTTCGGTAATTATATTACCAGCCAGTACGTCAATCAACATACCTTCAATAAACGGAATTGAAGCTCCAAGCGCCGCGCTAAATGCCGCACTGGCAATTACCGATGTTCCACCAGAAAGAATACCGACTCCAAGACTTAGTAAAATTCCAGCAACCTGTACAAATGGATTTTGCACTACGCCGCAGGTGCGTGCCAATGATTTAAGTGTGCCATCACCGCCAAATCTATTAAGCCCAATCTTTTGCAAAAGCTCTTTAACGCCAAACGAGCCGCCAAGACTATACATTTTATCCTGAGCAGTTAAGCGCTGCGGTTTTTTATAGGCAGCAACCTGATAACCGGGTGAATCAAAGGCGTTTTTACCGTAATGTGGATTTGGTATGGCTTCAAACTCGTTTTGTCCAAGTGGCGTATTAGATTTTTGAGCCATAATAGTTTCGCTTGAGACTGCGGCCATTAATAGGTTTCCGGCGGCATTAGTCTCGCGTTCGGTGGCGTCGCCATATTTAATTTTGTCGGCTAGCGTTAAAAACTGATGGGCGTAAATAGCCATTTGCGCCATTCCAACAAGTTTTACCCCATTCGACACAGCTACGCCGGTTTGCATGGCCACGCAACCGGTGTCGGCGGCACCAAGAAGTGACAGCCCTTTGAAGCCGCCTTTTAAAGCTCCCGCGGCAACTCTGGTTCCAGAGTCTTTGGCGTCAAGCACCTGACTCTGAATGTCGGAGTCTAATCCATCAGCCAGTTGGTTTTGCTCTTCGCTTAACTGGTCTCTATCGCGATTAGAATTATTAAGACGATCAGTACTACCTTGAGTTCCCTCTCTGGCGGCCGTGGCGAGAGTGCGTTTATTTTCGCGATCATCATCGCTTGTAAGAATAAAATCTTTTCCTATTCCAAACCGGTCGTATACCCGCGTGGCGACATTATCAATAAAACCAACTACCTTGGGGTTATAGGCTCGGCGTACCGAAGCGCGCAGATCGGTGTCACTACGTACGGCGCGCATAAAAGCGCCAGGATCAGCGTAGCTTTGACCGCGGTACGAAATGGCGTCTATTTTACTGTAGCGACCAAGCGCATTTTTAGTACATTCCCTGCCGCCGTCACAAGTGAGCGTAACACCTTGTTTTTTTAAGCGATCGGCTTGCTTGCTAGCCATAGACGAGTATTTACAGCGTAAATTAACCGCTTCACTACAAAAGCCCACACCTTTTTTCATTGAATCTACCTTGGTTCGCAGCACTTTGTCGCTTCGTATGTCAAGTGCTGTAAGTTGATCGTTGAGGTCGTCGAGAAGAATCTCTTTAATGTGCACAAGGCCAATTGCCGGTGTAAGAAGTACTGTTCCAACACTTCCTAGTCCAACTAGCGCAAGAATTATGGCCGACATGGGACCTTTCTTTTTTACAATGCCCTTCACCGCCCCACGAACTGTGCCGCGTCGTCCGGTAGAGGTAGAGCCATTTGAGCCGCGCCGTGAACTTTCATTTGCACGCGAACTGGCCGGACTATAACCCATTGGATTCTCTTCGGCCGAGGTGAGTTGTTCGGCAGCCGGTACCGAAGCGCCACTTGCCGAAGGGGCGTCGTACATCGCCTCGAGATCTTGAGCCTCGCGGGCGGCTCGTGCCTGTTGAGTATCGGCATTATTCGGATTGTCACCGTAAAGCTGCCGGTTTTCTGCCGGATTGTAGCGTTCACTTTGACGATCGTTTGAATTTGCCATATAAATTTTTACCTAATATTAGCGGTACCCGCCTGGCATTGTTTGCGAAGTAGCCGATTCCTGACCAAATTGCGGTTGCGGGTTGGTGCTAATAAGGCTGGTTTCGGTTTTGCTAGCGTAAATTTGAATATGCACATGGTTTTGTCCGGCAAAAAACAAGCCTTGCCCTACCGGGAAGTTTGAAAGTCGCTTTTTTTCTTCTTCGGTTAGTTTAAATACGTCGCTTAATACATCTACGGCGCTACTTGATTGCTTAAGAAGAAGCTGAATGGACGAGTTGGCAACAATCGCTCGGCCCATTTTACTGCCCATAAAGTCTTCTACGTCTTGGGTGATAGTGGTAAGACCAAGGTAGTATTTTCGAGCGCGTTTGGCTAGTGAAAATAAGAAGTTAGCTGAATCATCGTATTTCATAAGTTGCCACGCCTCATCTACAATCAGCATTCGCTTGCGGCGATCGGTACGAGTAATGTTCCAAATATGGCTTAGTACAATATACATCGCTACTGGTCGCAGCTCATCTTCAAGATCGCGAATATTAAAGACCACCATGCGATTATTAATGTCGATGTTGCTCTGTTGCGAGAAAATACCGGCAAATGTTCCAGACGTGTACTTACGTAACCGCTGGGCTAATTGCGGTCCGGTACCACCCATATGCAGCAGTGTGTCGTAAAGGTCGGTGATGGTTGGCGGCAGCGAGTTGTGAGTTAGCGGATCGCTGGTGATGCCAACTCGAGCATAGGTGTCAATCAGCGCCTGATCAAGATCAGCCTCCTCGGCTGGTGATAAGCCGCTAATTACCTGCCCGTTTGCAAGCGCCTGCGAACCACCTAGCATAAGACGGAGGAGTCCGTGTAAGGTTACAAGGTTGGCACGTAAGGCATCGTCGGCTTCATCGCTATCAATCACTTTTGGTAAATCAAACGGGTTAATGCGCGTGTCGCTAGTAAGACTGAGGCGGATATAACTACCGCCAACTGCTTCGGAAAGTTTTTGATATTCGTTTTCTGGGTCGATAATTACCACATCGGTTCCCATCATCATACTGCGTAATGCTTCGAGTTTAACGGTGAACGATTTACCGGCACCAGATTTTGCAAATACTACCATATTGGCATTTTCTAAAGAGAAGCGATCAAAAATAACTAGGCCATTGTTGTGCATATTTACCCCGTAAAGCACACCTTTGCCGTCAGTTAAATCGGCTGAGGTAAACGGAAAAGAGGTAGAAATTGCCCCGGTATTCATGTTGCGACGAATTTGTAGCTGATCGCTGAGTTGTGGCACGGTGCTGTTTAAGCCCTGCTCTTGCTGCGAGCTAGCTACTTTACTAAACACCAATTGCTGGCCAAAAATAGTCTCTACCTTGTGCTGAATGTAATTAAGTTCGTCCATACTATCGGCGTAGAGTGTAATGTACAAACCATAGCGGAAAAATTTTTCAGCGCCAATCTGCAACTGGTCGCGTAGGTTTTCAGCGTCCTGAATAGCCGCTTCTACGCCAGGGTCGCGAGTCTTTCCTTTTTCATTCGCAATCGACACGCTTGCCTCTAGCTGGGTTACTTTTTTACGCAAATTATTTAGTACCACTTGAGTGTCAACCGGGTACACAAACATGCTAATATCAAGCACTTCATCAATGTTAATAATAGAGCTGAGCCAGCCGGTGTAAATACGGCGTGGGTAGCCGTAGACGTAAATGGTGCGGCCGTATTTGGTGCCTAGGCGAAAATGGCTGGAGTGAAATTCTAAGCTACTTGGCGCTATAAGATCACGCAGGGTGTTGATACCAGTTAGAAAGGCTTGTTCAACTTCAGCTTGCTCTTTAGCGCGCTGTTCAGCGGCAATATCAACTGCGTCTTTTTTCTTTTTGGCCATTATACATCTCCCTCTTGTAAGTGCGGTCGCAGTGCTTCACCCTCGCCTTTACGCACAAAGGTGGTGGTTTGATTTTCAAAATTACCTAACGGCTGACGTACGGCGGTATCAGGATTGTATACGTTGTAGTAGAGTTCGCCCAGTTCGCGCGTAGTTAGCTGATAACTTTTTACACCAATCTGAAACAGGCCATTCATAACAAGATCGGTGCGATTACCAATTTCATCTTTGGCTTTTTCGTAGGTAACTTGGTCAATTTTTGTAACCGAAGTACCAACTTTTGCGCCACCAAAAATTTTTCCAACTAGCCCTGTAGTTTGTTCTTTAATGGCATTTACGTTGCCCACCGGGTAGTACGGTACAGTAATATAAAACGTTTTATCCATGATATTGGCTTCTTGAGAGAGTTGATCGATAAAGTCGATGTAATCGTCCATCAGCACGTTTAAAAGCATATTGTCTTGGGCTCGTCGAATAGTTACGAGGCGATCAATGTAGGGTCCAATATCAACTCGCTGCGAGCGGATAAAAATTTGCACCGGAAAATACAGGGAGTTAAGGAAATTTTGATAACTGTATTCAATTCCCTCACGCTCGCGGGAGCTCATAAGATCAAAGTTGATAGACTCGCAGGCGACCACCGCCCGAAAGCTGCCATCGTGCATAATTACCATATTTTCGCGTATCTCAGAAATAAGCAGGCTATTTTGTGTAGTATTTTGCTGCTTTGGTTGCGGCAACGGTTGCTGCTGGCCAGTTACGGGAGCCTGAGTAGGTAGCTGATTCGGTTGCTGAGCAGGCATTACTCCAGGATATCCCGGTTGTTGCGGGGCGTAATTTGGCTGGCCGAATTGCGGCGCCATACCGGTATTGTCCGTCGCTCGAGGCGGCTGGTCTGTTGGTTGCATGTATCCTTCCCCACTCTCTAATTTTTACCGCAGTGAAATAAATACTTCACCTGGTTTTTGTTGTTCAACCTCTTTTTGATGAATCCGATCGGCCTCTCTCTGAATAGCCTCCACCGACAAGTCGTGGTGGTTGTTTGCAAGATCAATTATATCAGGTGAGACACTATTCACGCTAGGGGTTTGGACGGCTGACGCTGGCGCTTGGTATTGCGCTGGTTGCTGGGCTGGTGATTGTGGCTGCGAGCTAAGGGGTTGAATGACTGATTGGTGCATACTGCTTGGATACGGGTTAAATGTTGGCGCTGATTGTGGCTGATACGTTTGAGTTGGTTGTACTGGTGGCGTTGGTGCAGCCTGCGGAGTGAAATACTGGGTTGGTTGTTGCTGTGTAGTTGGTTGCTGCATACGCCGAATAGCCGCCTCGCGTCGTTCGGTGTCGGCTCGATCGATCATGGTATTAATATTACGCGACACCTGAGCGGTATCATCAAGGATATCTTCGGTTTGTTGAGCGGTGTAAAATACGTCGGTGTTCATAGAGTTATTCGGCTCAATCACCCCTACTCCACGTACCGACCAACCTCGGCTATCAACAATATTCGCCAAATACGACAGGCGACGCTCAGCTTCATCTTCGGTAAGGTTTTTTGTCAACACTTGTTCAATCTTTTTTGGTGCGGTTACTTCTACTAGCGAGGTGATACCGTCTGGCTTCCAAAGGCGACGTTTTGGTTTAAGGTGAAACTGTACAATTGCCGCAAGGTAAGTTTCCATGGGTTGATCTTTTTTAAGCGGCAAGGCTAGTGCGCTAAAAAAGATAATAATAGGTAGTGGAATAATAGCGAGTGGTGGAAACAGCCCAAACAGCGCCCATGCTCCACCAAGCCCAATCGCCACAACTATTAGGTAAATAAATTGACGAAAACTAAACGGACCAAGAAGCTTGTCGTCCGCTTCGACATCTTGAGGTACTGTATACTCCGCCATACTGCTTATAGTATAGCAGTTTTGTGCTGCAGATTATTATTTTTCGCCACGATCGGCTGGACCGGTTGGTTCAGGACCCTGCGTATTTGTAGTGCTGTAGTCGGTAGTTGGGTCTTTGCCATCATTAGCGGCGCGAGCTATGTCACGAATTTGATCGGACGGTTTGTAATTGTAATGCTTGGTTAATCCGTTAAACATTTCGTTTAGGCTGTCTCGACGACTGTCGATGTTGGCCATAACGTCAGGGTTGGACTTGGCGGCATAGAGCGCATCCACCCACGACTGCATGTTCCCCTTAAATTCTTTCGCCATTTCTTTGTCGGTTCGCTCGAGGTATTGTTCAATATCGCGAACTTTATTGGGATTACCAAAAGCTGTCGAGACCTCTTTAAACCATGAGGCTTTCATCTTACCGATATTCTGCGGTGTGGTGTCGGCCAATGATTTAGACGCTAGTGCTAAGTTACGTAGTTCCCAATCACCCTTGCTCTCGCCTGGTTTAATGGCAAGATTCGGCACGTTAACCAAGTCCCAACCACCGGCTTCAACTAAACCTGATGCATTGCGAGCAATAACCGACCCTACGATTTCCTGGTTTAATCCCTCTAAACCACGAGCCTTTCGAATAGCCAGTACGTCTTTTTCGCGAGCTTTTTGCTCTAAGGCGGCCTCTATTTTTTGCATACCATACATTTTCATGGCCGTATCTGGATCGCCGGTTAAATCTTTTACAATCATGTTGGTGTAGTTTTTAAGCGTACCACCGTATTTTGATGGCTCTAAAATCGCCTGCTCTTCCATCAAATCTAGCACATTGTCGCGTGCCTCTTTGTTAATTTTATTAAGTGCCTCGGCAGCAACCGCTTCGGCTCGCAGGCGGCCATTCGGATCAACACCGGCGGCGGTATTAAGCAGCGATTCCTTTAGTTCTGAATCTGCTGTAAACGCCGTGTTAATGGTTTCTGCCCGCATATTTCGAGCCGATTCAGCCTGTTGTTTTACGGCCGAGTGCAAGATAGCGTTATGCGTCATATCGCGTGCAATTTCGCCAACTTCACCGTCGTGATTTGTTTTACCTGAACGTAGCTCTTCATCAAGCGCCGCCACTCGGTCGTTGGCAGTCGCCATGGCATCTTGGGCGCGCGTAGCTTTTACGTGCGCAAGGTTATGGTGAGAACCTACCTGAGCAGTTTGCTCGGCAATATAGGTGCCAACATTTCCCTCAGAAGTTTTAGCAATATCTTCAACATTTTTGTTCACATCTGCCATGCGAAGACCGGCCTCGCTCTGATTAAACAGTGCATCGGCTGCTTTATTATCGGCATCTTTAAGCCCTTGGCGAGTGCGTTGATCGCTATCCCAGTATGTAGCATATGAGCGCAGAGGGTTACGCCAGCGTGAAAGTTTGCCCTTATCATTCATCTCGTGATTCAGGCGCATATTTTTGGCACGGCCAGATTCGTAGCGATCGCGCGACCAGTTTTTAGCCTTGTCGATAAGCCCTTTATTAGGATCGTTAACCATACCAGCAATCCGAGAAAGCAGCGATCCACCAAGCTTAAGCGTAAGTGGTACAAGCGCGAGTGGAATCACCTGTACTGCCATACCAAGAATAATGGTTGTAATATCGGTGGCATTTTGAATAATAAGTACACCGGCCAACTGAGCACCGCCAAAAATAAGCGAAAATGCCGGGAATAGTAGAAGCATGGTGGTAAAAAGGCGGCGCCAACGGTTAAATAAATCTTCGGTATTTGGAAGTAAATAGGCTACGAAAGCTAGAGGTGATATGACTACTAAAATTGTTACCAGCGCCTGCCTGGCGGTAAGTACCACAAGCGTAATAAGCACCGCAAAAAGCACGTTAAGAAGCACCGGTACCAGTAGCATAGCCGAGGCAACACCGGCCGCACCAATAGTAATACCAGCTCCGGCTACGGCACCGGCCAGTACCCCACCGGCTAAAATAGCTTCAGCAAGCGACTTCCACGAAATCATTTCCCAGCTGTTGGTTGATGTTCCAAGCAGACTATTGCGGATATCAATAAACATATCTTGCAGAGAAAAACCAAGAATATTAGAGATATCTATAAGAATAGCGCAAAGCCAGTACGAAACATTCACCAGTACCGCGGCAATAATAAGGCGCGGCAACAGCTTTTTAATACCGTAGTTACTAATACCTAGGGAAGTAAGCTGTGAAGCGATAATGATAAGAAACGCCAAGACAAAGCAGATATTAGCAAATCCACGCATTACGTCCCAGGCGCGGCGCATAGCGGTGTTTTCGGTGGTTTCAAGGTAGCGGACTTCTAAAAAGGCCTGTACGCGTTCAAAAATCCAATCTGTACCAGCCGCTAGACCATTGGTAATCGGACAAATTAGCCAGCCAAGCCCGTCTATACGGCACGAGGAGCCGCCCTCTTCATCTACCGGCGCATTAGCTTCTTCAGATGTAGCGGTGTCGATAGTAACGGTTTGCGTATCGCCATCAACCACCACGCGTCCGGCACGTTCTACGTACGGTACGTAGCGAGCCGAGCCAGCGGTTGCTGGGTCTTGTCCAGGCTCGAACACTAACGCATATTGAGTACCAAAAGCTCCACCAGATGAGATATATACCTGTGCCCCTTCGGGAAATGCTCCGCGATCATCGGAGTTTATCTCGGTTGGGCCGCGGTAAGTACGACCATCGTATTGAAGTTCACCTCCCGACCACGAGGCATCGGCGGCAAAAGATGTTTGTGGAAACGCTATAGCTAAAAATGCGGCTAGAAGCGCCGCAATCAGCAGAAGTCCTCGAAACCTCGAGAAGAACATCCGCCACGGATGTGTAACTACGTATTCCACCATTACCGATAAATGATATCATGTTTATAGCTTAAAGTCAATACCACAACCATTATCACACAGCTGTATTTACAAAAAGTAAATTTTATGATAAAATAATGCTTGAATCATTGAAAGTCCTACAGACACTACAGTAGTGTCTCTTCCAGTGATCTACCTTGAGAGGAGGTGGCCTTAAAGTGGCTACCGCAATGGAAACGTCTTCCGATCACCGCGCCGCACGTGGGCGCACGTTTTGGGGTGTGATTTACGATCACGGGGCGCTGGTATTCAGCGCCTTCTCGGTGTGCATCTACGCCATTCTGGCGCTCTCGCAGAGCTCGGTATGGTGGTTCGTGCTCATTCCCGTACTGATGGTGGTGTGGGCTGGTCTCGTGTGGGCTGCATCGACCATTCAGATTCCCGGCATGGAGAAGCCCAGTTTTCGTCCGCAGGATTTCATCAAGATTTCTGTGCGGGCGGTGGTGGTGGCAATCATTACTGCCCTGTGGATGCTGTTTGGCTACTACTTCGGTACGGCTGACAACTACTGGGCGCTGGTTGCCGGCCACTACCTCTACGGCTCCAAGGGGCTCACCTATTCGCTTGGTCACATCCCCTGGTGGGGACTGGTGATCATCGGCGTACTGGTGGCCTCTCTGCTGGCCTGGAAGACCCGTCCCAAGTTCATGCAGGCCTCCGGTGCTCAGAAGATCGTCATTGTGATTTTCGGTGTGCTGGCACTGGTGGGCGTGATGTTCGCCTATACCTTGGTGAGCGGGGTGTTCGCTTTCTTCAACGGGTTTGTGGTGATGTTGCTGCTCGGTCTCCTGACCTGGTGCCTCATCTACCTCTGCCGGTGGAAGAGCGACCTGTTCGCGCGTGGCGACCTGCTGGCGTTTGCCGGTGTGGCAATCCTGACGGGGTTGCCGATCGGCTTTCTGCTCATGCAGATGCTGTACGCCGGTTCCGGTACGTAACCCACTCGCGTGGAAAGGCTGGAGTGGTGCGATGATCGCATTGCGCCACTCCAGCTGCCACGGTCATCTCTCTCAAGGGTTTTTACCCTAAATTTATTTTAATTATCTAGGCCGATAGTTTCGGGGCGGTTCTTGGGGCGAATTGGTTGATTGAGAGGCGTTAGCTTCAAAACGGTTTCGTAAATGTTCGCGAGCAGCGCGCTCCCCTTCTACCTTGTGGTAGATATTTTTTTGCTCGGTAGTATTAGAATTGCGTGTCGCATCGGCAATTCGCGCCAAGTCACCATCACTTAAGCCAGCTGGTTTTACGGTGTTTATAATATTGGTAATAGTTTGCGGGCGAGAAAGATCTTCCCCGACAGTGTAGCGCTGCGGTGTTGGTACGGCACCGGCGGCATATCCTTGGCGGGGCGCCTCGTTGTAGAGTGCTGCCCGTGCCTGTGTGGCTATCTCTGGTTGTACGGCCGTTCTTGTGTCGGGGTTATATGATCTAGCGTCGCTAGAGGACGGCACAATACGTGGCGCTTCAGGACGCGGTGAGCTTACACCGTGCGGAATAACTAATTCAGGGGCGGCCGTTGAAGGAGGCGAAGATGTAGTTACGGATACGGGAGCTGAACGAGGCGTTGAACTACCTACTGATGATGCAGACGACGAGGTGCTGGCACTAGAGGCTCCAACTGGCGCAGTACTACCACCTCCTGCCGCGGCAGTTGTCGAGGAGCTTGCTCCACCGCCACTCGCTACAATGTTACGCAGAATAGCTTCTCGTGGACTATTTAAAATTTTCTGACTAAGTTCTGGCGTCTCTAGAATAAACTCTGCGGTCGATGCATTTATGCGTCCATGCTGCGCTTCGGCTGCCATGGCAATGGTGCTTAGTCCAACAAGTTTCTCTGGTTCTAGGCCGCCGGCACTCATATCGGTGTTAGCGATAACTTGTCGATCGGTGCCATTAACTCTGACAGATGTAGGGGCGTTTGAAGTAACTCCATTCGCGTAGTCGGACAGCGCTTTGTCCTTTGGTCGCACGCTTCCAACATTTGAACGAATACCCATTGTTACAATTCTTTCAGTCTCCGAGCCGCTTCCAGCAACTGTACTTGCAACTACTTCGTTAAGCACCTCTACGCCTCTTACGCCAAAGCTGTTCGAAAGCATACTCACGTGCGCTTGAATATCAATCGCGTCTGGCACCTCTTGCGCAAGAGCGTCACGTAAGCCCTGTTCAGCTTGACTTAGGCTACCAGCATACTCCATTGTTAGCTGCGTTGAGCGATCCTTAATATCAGAATCTTCTTGCCCAGCGGCAATACCGGCAGCTCGCCGAGTAAGCGCACTCTGACTGGCCAACCATTCTTGTCGCCTAGTCGGTACTTTATCTGGCTCTAACCCAGCAGCCCGCGCGGCGGCGGCCTCAGCTACCACGTTTTTAGCCGTCTGTACTTCTTCGGCCCAACTTTCGGTGCCTTGGTTTTTAGCGGCTTGACGCATTACCTCTCGGGTTTGCTTGTTTCTTGCTCCCCGCTGGTAAAGACTGCGGCCTGCTGCTGCCCCTGGGTTCATCCAGCTACGTTTAGAATTTGGTTTATTTGCCCACATTTGTGCTCTAGTACCCCATTCATCGGCTCGGCGCTTTTTAGCCCGATCGATAAGACCGCGGTTTTTATTGTTTGCCATGCCCGCCAACTTACCAACCACACCACCACCAATTGCCACGATCTTAGGAATAAAGACCAATGGCGCAACTAGTACGGCGAGCCCTAACCCGACCATTATTAATCCAAGCACTTCTTGACCGGTACTGGCTTCATCTGTTAGTGGTAATGGGGCGCTTGAAATAATAATAAACCCAGCAATCTGCGAGAGCCCAAATATAAGTGAAAATATTGGAAACAGCATAAGACAAGCTACAAATGCTTTGCGCCAAAAAGTAAAGTATTTTTCGGTGTTTGGGAGTAAAAAGGCACAAAAAGCAATTGGAGCAACAGCGATAAGAATGATTACTAGTGCATGGCGAGCAGCGATAATAAGAAATGCTACTAATACAGCAAGTAATGCGGCCAGCATAAGCGGCGTGATTGCAGAGAAAGCCGCAACAATCACGCCCGGTGCAACTGCTAATAGAGAGTATCCTACACCAAGGATAGTTAGAGAGCTAGCACCGAACAATACCGCAGTAACGACAGTAGTCCACATTTCGGCAGAATCGCTTTGAGAAGTATTTATTAAATCGGGTCGATTAGCTTCAAGAAAGCCCTGAAGTCCCCAGCCAACAATGTTAGATACATCAACCAATATCGCGCATATCCAGTACGATAAGTTTACTAAAATAGCGCTAGCAATAATTCGCGGCAACATTTTTTTAATAGTGTAATTAGTTATGCCAATACTTGTTAAGTGCGACATAATAACCAGCAATATCGCAATAACAAATAGAATATTTGCAATGTTTCGGGCGGATTGCCAAATCACATAGAGTGAGTATGTTGGAGAGTCTTGGTCGCTCGTGTCGGTATTAAGCGGGGTTACCTCTAGCATTGAGCCGATAACGGCGTAGACACCATCGAGTGCACCTGCTATAAATAGCGAAACAGGACAGATAATCCAGCCAATGCCATCAATCTGGCATTTGGTCTCTTCAGCGGCAGTTTCATCACCGTCAGCTGCGCCGTTACCGTTAGCCGCCTCTTCTTCGGTTAATACCGAAAATGATTGATCGCCAGGACCTTCATTATCACAACCATTGCCGCCAATTGCATTGCCGGAGGTACGGTTCAGTACATCCATGCGCACCGAGTCGCCGTTGCGTGAAAAGCTGACGTTGTAGGTACATATTTGATCAGCATTACCGTATCCGAGGCGCACGTTGGCTACATCTAAGTTTCCACCATTGGCACTAATATCCACCACTTCATCAGTACATTGCTCGCCTAACGCTGCGGCACCCGGCTGCGAAGATATGTTACAGTTTTGATAACGAAACTCTAAACCATTATTGGCAGTTTCAACTACCTGATAATTTTTCGGCTGACCAACAGCCATGGAAATAGTAGAATAAAAAACTGACACGCCAAGCGACATGCCAAAAACCATGATGCTAAATAAAGATGCTTGTGTTAGCGCTTTTTTCATATATCCCACTCTGCTGTCCTCATTATGCCTAAGCATAAGAGAAAAAGCCAGAGTAAAAACACACCCCTTTTCAGGAGTGTGTTTTTTGATCAAATGCGTGTGGTTATTGCTATTATTTATTAGCAGACATAGAAATGTGTGTCACGCCTAGTCGGTGTTTACTTGGGTCATTCTCGCACATTTCACCCGTATCTTCAAGGTTCACAAAAGCAATCGTACTTACCGGAGCCTCTGGATTTGCAATATCCGGAGAGACTGTTGTAAGTTCGTTCTCACCTTCAGTTTCGGGAACACTTTGTGGGGTTAAAGACACAGGAACTTCGTTTATATCAAGAAAAGATACAAGCTGATACGGATCTTTTTTAAGCTCTGCTCGAGGATCTTGATGGATATTGTCGGCTGAAGTGAACTCTAAATTAACAGGATTACCAGCTTCGTATTGTTTATTTAGCTCGTGACTCATAGCTATAGCGGCCACTGGAAACTCACCTTCCATAACTGTACCGCTCGAGCTTCCTGCGGCCATGCCTAACGAGTAATTTGTGAGCATACTAGTAGATAATTCACGCGGATCAGCTTCAAGTACGTGAGATTCCTCTGGAAACTTTTTTTCTATATGATCTACAATAAGTTGATTAAATTCCTGATTAGGATTAACCGCGTTCTCCATACTGTCAATTACTTCATTGAAGGTTGCTTGACGATTTGGTTTTTCACTAGAGACGTCAATAGAATCTGGTGCAACACATATTTGGCTTTGTTCGGCGTGCGCTTCTCCGAGTTCATTTAGACCATCTATATTATCTAGCTCAAGCGTAAGTTCGTTTATAGATACAAAAGTTTTTTCAACCGTTGGCTCTGGCGTTTGTGGCATACGATCAGAATTTTGGATTTCAGTCGAGGTAGCTGATGGTTGTGAGCCGGGCTGTGATTCGGCTTTACTACAGCCAGTTACTGCTACACCGGCAATGGCGCCAAGTGTTGCTAGTCTAATCGCTCGCTCCTTAAAACTAAGGTTCTCGCGTGATGGTTGGTTGTGGTTTGGCATAATTTCTTAAGCACTCCTAGTTATGTATAAGCATTATTATACACATAAACGTATTAATGTCAAGGATAAGAGTTACTTTTATTGTAGATTTAGCCTATTTATCGTATGGTATAAATATGTATTTAACAAACATCAATAAAACAATATATATAATAGGAGCAGTACTGGCGATTATAGGCACTTCTCTCCTTTTTTTCACCCCAGCGTCTGCCGTAGAGCCAGATTGTAATGGCGACGCGGCCGGAACGGCTTATTGTCTCACGCAAAATAACGAAAGTATGTACGCCGATGATGCACCGAAAAACTGTGGTGGTGCCAGTACCTCTATTATTGAATGCGACAGCGAAGATGGCGAAGGGGCAATTTTTGACCTGCTAAATTTAGTTATATCAATCATGACAGCTGGTGTCGGTATTTTGGCGGTAATTGGTATTGTGTATGCGGGTGTACTATGGGCGTCGGCTAAAGATAGTTCTGATCAGGTTAAGAAAGCCAAAAATATTATATTTAACGTGGTAATTGGCCTCATTATGTTCTTCTTCCTCTATGCAATAACAAACTTCTTAATTCCTGGCGGAGTATTTGGATAAGCCTATGAAACAACTACGTATATATATAGCAACGCTCGGTCTTATACTAATTGGTTCGGTTGGTATGGCGCTGGTGTCACCGCACGCACCGGTTGCCGATGCCGCTAGCTGTGATCAGCGACTTCTTACAATTCCACCGTGGTATCGCGGGCTAACCACTGGTTCAGACTGCGCCCTGGTAAGCCCCGATGAAGCCGGCGGAATTTCAGCTTACATCTGGAAAATTGTACTAAACGTATCGGAAATATTCATTCAACTAATTGGTTACATTGCAGTTGGATTTATTATTTACGGCGGTTTTATGTATATGATTAGCCAAGGTTCGGCCGATGGAATAAGCAGTGCCAAAAAAATTATTACCAATGCTCTTATTGGGTTGGTAATAGTAATAGCAGCTACGGCGATAGTTAATCTAGTGGTGGGAGGACTTTCGTAATGGCGTTGCTGCAAATTTTACGACAGCAGGCTGTACAACGATTAAACGCCAGCGAGCTTAACATTCCTACAAATGAGGTAAGCAACAGTGCATTTAGCACCGCTCTAGAGGTTGTATATTTAGTGGCGGGCATTGTGGCGGTTATAGCAATTATTTACGCTGGCTTTGTTTATACTACGGCAAACGGTGACAGTGGCCGACTGGCGAAAGCTAAAAATGTCATCCTCTATACGGTAGTAGGACTGGTAATTATTGGTTTTGCATTCTTAATAACACAAATTGTCATAGGAGTATTTTAATGAAAAAAACGTATGTATACGGATTACTTTTGGGAGTGGCTACAGCTGCGTATCTTGCTGTTTCAACTGGGTCGATCGCCGGTGCTATGGATATATATGGGCCATGTAGCGGTAATAGTGATAGTACAATTTGTCGCGCTAGTAGCGATGAGGCAAGTTCGATTACCCTACCGCTTATTAATACCCTCCTTTTCATTGTAGGCTTGGTTGCAGTAATCATGATTATATTAAGCGGTATTAAATACGCAACCTCGGGCGGTGATAGCGGCAAGACGGCCGCCGCTAAAAATACTCTACTCTACTCTATTGTAGGATTGATTGTGGCGATTTTTGCCTACGCAATTGTACGATTTGTGGTTCAAGCATTTTAAGGCTGGCTAATATATTTACATCTGATATAATTAAAATGAAATTTTCTTAACGAAAGGAAAAGAATCGACTATGAAAATTAAAAAAATAATTACCTCGGCGCTTGCTGGACTACTAGTTGTTCCTGCGGTTGCTCTTGGTGTTCAGGCTGTAGCTGGTAATATGGCAGTTGCATCTGACTGGAACCTTAATGATTCAGTAGATCCAAGCTACACCCAAGGTGACGGCACACCAACTGATCTTGACGGTGATCAGGGAATTATCAAAATGGTAATTAACATCCTACTCTTCATCGTTGGTATCATTAGCGTAATTATGCTTATTATTGGTGGTATTCGTTATGCAACTTCTGGTGGCGACAGCGGATCGGTTACTTCGGCTAAGAATACGATTCTTTACGCAATTATTGGTCTTATCGTAGCAATCTTTGCTTACGCAATTATCAATTTCGTTGTAGACGCATTTGCAACAAGCTAAGCCTGAATACGTAAATAAAAACTTCCCTCTCCTGTAGAGGGATTTTTTATTTAACGTGTAAATAGTCACATATAAAAAAACTCTCCCAAGCATATGCCTGGGAGAGTTTTTTTGTTTAATCGCAAAATTATTGAATCTGGATTTTCTTTGCTTGTTCTTGCTTTACTTTTACAAAGCTTATAGTAAGAACACCGTCTTTAAGCTCGGCCTTTACCTCATCTTCTTTAATTGGCACCGGCAAGGCTAAGGTACGGCTAAATTCGCCCCAGTAACATTCCTGAATGTGCCAGTTTGTTGCCTCAGACTCATCGCCGCTTGAAAGCGTACCAGATATTGTAAGAATGCCGTCAGAAATGCTCACGTCAAGATCGTTACGATCAACGCCAGCGGTACGGGCTTTTACTACAAGAAGCTCTTCGGTTTCGTAAGCATCGACTGCTAACTGACCCGGAAAGTCTTCCTCTTCGTCCCACTGCTGTTCAGCGGCTGGCTGAGCGGTAGGTTGTTGGTTTTGAGCAGGTTGTTCATTTTCAGATGAGTAATCATCGTTCAGAAAAGCTGCTGCGAGTTCATCTTCGATCAATAGATCGTCATTCGATTGTTTACGGGCCATGTTTTCCTCCACTTTTCTCTAGGCTCTTTGACAAAAGTCTCTTTAAGTATAACGATTATGTACGGTATAATCAACATTACAGTACCTATAAACGTAAAAAATACAATGCTTGATACCCTTCTCTCTACACTAGCTCCTCACTACTGTTACGGCTGTGGTTTAATAGGTAGTGCGCTATGCCCTAATTGTATAAATAACATCATTAATGAACCATTTACGGTGTGTTTTAATTGCGGCAAAACGCTGCCGTGCACTACTCAATTAGCCTGTCAAAATACTATTTCTGCAAGCTGGTGTGTAGGTGCGCGCGAAGGATTACTGCGCCTATGTATAGATGAATATAAATTCGAAAGCGTGCGGGCCATTGCTAGTTCGCTGGCCGAGCTTCTTAATCAGCGAATACCGCTATTGCCTTCGTCGGTTGTGGTTACAAATATTCCTACAGCATCTAATCATATCCGCGCACGCAGTTTCGATCATGCAGCGCTTTTGGCACGATGTTTTGCTAAACGACGAGGATTAATTCACCAAAATTTACTGGAGCGGCGGCATAATTTGTCGCAGCGTGCAGCCGTAAGCCGTGAAGAACGAGCCTCTCGAGCGGCTAGCGCGTTTTGTGTAACGAGTAATGTAGAAGGGCTAACTATTCTACTACTTGACGACATTGTAACTACAGGCAGTAGTGTACGAGCGGCGGCGCAGATACTTAAGGCTGCCGGTGCACAGGAGGTGTATGTAGCTGCGGTGGCATACAGTCCGTTACTAAGCCATAAAGAGCCATAAAGACTCGACATAGCAGAGGTGGTTTGGTAATATTATAAAGCAACCAACAGGTAACTACGGAGAGGTGCCCGAGTGGTTGAAGGGAACGGTCTTGAAAACCGTCGTGCCGGCAACGGTACCGAGGGTTCGAATCCCTCTCTCTCCGCCATAGAAAAACACGCTTGCAATCGCAGCGTGTTTTTCTATTTCAAGAATGAGTAAGGCGTTAAACGTTGGTGCCACCGGTTGAGTTACCGGTAACAGCCTCTACAACAAAACGCACAATGGCGTAGGCAAAAATTGCCACTACAAGCCCAATGATTGCATAAAGAATTGTGTTTTTTGCGGCGGTAACCTGATCACTTTTGCCGCCCGACACCACGTAGCGAAGACCACCAATAATAAGCATGATTACGCTAATAATACCGATAATAAACAGTAAAATATTGATAATCTGCTGAATAACGCCGCCATCACCGCTAATTTCTGTTGGTACACCAGTTCCTCGTGCGCTTTCAACTCCACCTGGCGCACCCGCTTCGTAGTTAAAAGCCTGTGCGGCTTCTGGCACAAGAGCGCTACTTATAAGTGCGAGACTGGCAATTGTGGCTATAACTGCTACTGTACTTATAATAAACTGTTTCATCTAAAACCTTTCTTTGCGTATTTCTCTATTAGTATAGCAAAAAGACCCTTTAAGTATATACGAATCAGCATTAAATTATGTTATACTAACAGAGCTGGAGGAGTACCCAAGTGGCTGAAGGGGACGGTTTGCTAAATCGTTAGTCTGGGGAGACCTGGAGCGGGAGTTCGAATCTCCCCTCCTCCGCCAAATACAGCAGCCAACTAAATACGCATTAATATGGCGTATTTTTTATTTGGCAAAATGACGCTCGTGGTATACTAGCTATATATGAATCCAGATCGACAAAGTAATTACTGGGCGCCGGATGAATCGGCCGAGCCTGAGCTGGCGGTACCGGCAGCAACACTCGGTGTGGACGGTGAAAAAATCGAAACAGCATCAAACACTGACTCTAATAGCCAACCTGCCTTGACTAACGACGACACCCCGCTTACATGGGAAGCCCCTGAGTTTATCTTTCGTCCACGCTCGGCAATGTGGTACGTATGGTTCACAATTGCCTTGGTAGTAATGTTGTTTGTAGCGATTGTCCTTATGCGCTCAATCACCTTTTCTATCTTGCTGGTTGTTATGGCGGCAGCAGTTATTATTTACGCCAAGCGCCCACCGGCTATGATTACCTACTCGGTTAGTCTAAAAGAAGGTATTTTTGTTGGCAATAAACTGTATCCGTTTGAAAATTTTAGAAGTTTTGGTGTGCAGAATGACATGGGGTATTATGCGCTTGTATTTATTCCGACTCAGCGATTTCACCCAAGTCTTACCATGTATTTTCCCGATGCAATTGGCGAAGAGTTAGTTGATACTGTAGGTGTGCGTCTACCGCTTCAAGATATACACCCCGACGTAATTGATCGAATCATTAGAAAACTACACCTTTAAACTTGCTCTTAAGAGGTGAATCGTGGTATTATAAAATACGTTCCTCGAGCATTTCTCGAGCGAAAGCACCTTCTAGTTATGTGCGGTCATCTAGTAATTTATTGCTTTATGACTGCGTTTGCACCCGTAGCTCAGCTGGATAGAGCGTCGGCTTGCGGAGCCGAAGGCCATAGGTTCGAATCCTGTCGGGTGTACCAATAAAACAGACTCACTTTTTAAGTGGGTCTATTTTATATAGAGAGGCTAAGTAATCTGTTGAGTACGGTGCGCTTAGTCGCAAAAAAGTATTACAAACAATAAAAAATAAGCACCGCGTTATGCAGTGCTTATTTTAAATGCTTAGGTGCTATTGCATTCGTTCTACAGCATCAGATGCACGATTAGCCGTTCCCTCGGCTTCCCCTGCTTGATCAAGTGCCATGATAGAGAGTGCTAGTGCAATTACCGATGCGATCAGCGCAAGTGTAGATAGTAATTTTGCCACCTTAGCATCAGAGTGTGCCTCGTGAACATCTTTGCGAAGTTCGTTGTTGCTTGTGTGGTGATAGTTATTGTCGTTACTGTATGAGTCTGCCATTGTTGACCTCCTTAATTGCTATCGTAACTAAAACTATAGAGTATTTAAGTTAAAGGTATTGTAATTATTTTAACATTTAGGCACATTGCTTTTATGTAAACTGCTAAACCTGAGGTTCAATATATTCTTGCGCATCATCAGGTAAATAGTCGGGATATGACTGGACTGCATTGCCAGCAAACATAACGGCCACCACAAAGAAAATAATTGCCAGCGCAATAAGAATAAGCGAAATTAAGGTGGTAATTCCACCCATAATAATGCCGGCTATAGCAAGGCCACGGTCATTTTTATTGCGGCGAAGGCCAATCCAGCCAAAAATAACCGCTGGCAAGCCGGTAATTATAAGTGGTCCAGTAAGCGAGATTGCTCCAAGAATAAGCGAGGCAATGGCGAAGCCACTACTCTGCGGGGTGTTAGTGGTAGTTTGCGGAGTTTGTGGTGCTTCAGGAGTTGGTGCGGGTGTTGTCATGGCTATAGTATACCACTGCTAGAGTTGAGCGTAAAAACTTGCTATACTTAAAAACGAACAATTTGGAGAGGTGCAGGAGTGGTTGAACTGGCTTGTCTCGAAAACAAGTGTGCCGCAAGGTACCGAGGGTTCGAATCCCTCTCTCTCCGCCATAAACTTATTTAGTCGACGTACGTTCGGCTTTTTTTGTCTGTTGATTGGTTAAAGTGGCCGATATTGAAGCATATTCTTTATGAAGTCCACCAGAGGTTTGTATAAAATTTTCCAAAAATGGACTACGGCGATAGCGGACAAGATCAAACACAACGCGCCCCACTAAAAGCGGGTACGGGGTACGCACAGTTTCAGCCACCTCTTGCACATGAGAGATAAACTCTTTTGTAACCTTTTGCTGTTCAAGACTTAAGTTGGGGTGTAATAATTTACTTATGATATAACCAGCTAGCAGTACAATGCCGATAACTCCCGCCACTACAACTAACGGGATAAGTAAAAGCCAAAATAACTCATGTACGTGAGTAGCCAAAAGCCAAACAATTCCACCAAATGCTGTTACCGCGGCAAGATAAATAAAAAATAACGGCACTACAAACGACAGTACAAGCTGCGATGCGATCGCTCGAACGGCAAAGATGTGTGGTTTCATAGTTGCTATTATACGCTACAATAGAGGTATGAAGAGCGAAAAAAGCATATTTACTAAAATTATTGATGGCGAAATTCCGGCTCATAAAATTTATGAAGATGACCGGGTGTTGGCCTTTCTTGATATCCATCCGCAGACCGAAGGTCATACGCTGGTAGTGCCAAAAACTCCGGTCGATCACCTGTGGGATATGGAAGATGGCGACTACAGCTACCTTATGCACATAGCGAAACGTATCGGCGGTCATATAAAAGGAACGCTACATGTGCCGCGTGTGGGCCTTGTGGTGGAAGGCTTTGGTGTGCCGCACGTGCATGTACACCTTATTCCGCTTTATAACAGCGAAGATTTAAAAAAGCCACAAGATCTTTTAGGTGAACCGGACCACGGTGCGCTGGCCCAAATGGCGTCATCCCTAGCGTTGTAATGGCAATCTCTATTATTGCAGTTGGCAAACGACATGAACCATGGCTGGTTGATGGCATAGAGCGTTTTGCTCAGCGACTGCGCACTCCCTATGCAGTTGAATGGCGACTTTTAACCCACAGCCTTAGTGATGGTGATAGAGCGCGCGAGGAGGAATCGACACGTATATTAGCTACGCTGAATGATCGAGCATTTGTAGTGTTATTAGATGAACGTGGCACTAACCTTACCTCTCCGGCGTTTTCAGATACATTAAGCGATGCTTTTAACGACGGACGTGAAGTGGTGTGTGTAATTGGTGGAGCATACGGTGTGAACGAGGCGGTGTGTGCGCGAGCCAATCTGGTGTGGTCGCTTTCTAGATTGGTATTTCCGCATCAATTAGTGCGGCTACTTGTAGTTGAGCAGTTATATAGGGCTCAAGAAATCGCTAAAGGTTCAAAATACCATCACCAATAAAAAATAAACTAATGCTACAATATTGACAATTTTAAAAGCTTGTGCTAATATAAGCATATTACCCTAATGCGGTAGCAATAAAACAAACACACCTTAAAGAAAAGAGAGTACATGAACACCATTGCCCTTTCGCTTGCCTCTATGTTGGTAAGCTTTATGACAATCGGCGGCCTATTTATCCACGAAACAAGCATTGACGCGTCGCTTAGAACGGCGGTGCGTAAAGCAAACGTTTCGCAGCTTGATGACGGTGGTTCGGTAAAGTTTGGCTCACAGCCGCATACGCACCCCGATCACAACCCACTTAAGCACCTGCGTCAAGCTCAGGCGGAACGCACCCCAGCCCGAAGCGAAAAGCGATTTATGTCTGCAAAACGCGACACTCGTACGCTTTCTCCCTTTGATAGCTTTCTGTTGCAAGTCTAACGGTTAAGAGATAACCGACAATTCATTTACAAGGCGTTCAATCGTCGCCTCGGTAGCTGCCAGCTCATCTTGTGTTTCTTTTACAAGATGGGTTGGCGCTTTTTCTAAGTAGCTTTTGTTTTCTAAACGTGCTTTTAATTTTTCTGCCGCAGTACGAGTTTGAGCTAGGCGAACCTCAAGGTTAGACTGATGCTCGTAAAGTGTATCGGCGTCAATGTCAATCCAAGCTTCGCGATTAGAATTTGCAAGGCGAAGTCCTCGTGGGGTGTCGGTGTAGCAAACCGCTTCGAGTTTAATAAGATGTCGCAGCACTTCCCTGTTGTCATCTATAAGCCCATCGTTTTCGTAAAGTAGCGTGTAGCGACGCCCAGATGGCAAATCGGCAATTACATAGCGTGCCTCGCCCACTAGCTCTTGTACGCGCTCAAATGCGCTTGCAGCAATATCATCGTAGTCGTTGGCGGTTGGCCACGATTCGGTAATAAGTAAGCCTGTAGTAAAATTAAGCGACTGCCAAATAGTTTCGGTAACAAAGGGTGCAAATGGGTGTGCCAGTTTAAGACAGGTTGAAAGCACCCACGAGAGCATTTCATTATTCGGATTTATCTTTGACGCTTCAACGTACCAGTCGGCAACGTCATCCCAAATAACGTGATACATGGTTTCAATCGCTTCAGAGAAACGATAGTTTTGAAGGTGAGTTTCGATATCTTGGGCGGCAGTATTTAGTTGTCGAATAATCCAGTGGTCGGCGGTTGAGGACGGCTGAAGCTCGCCGATCACATGGTTGTCGCCAATCTTATCTTCAATAAAGCGAGCAATATTCCAGAGCTTATTGCAAAAGTTACGTCCGGCAATTACTTTGCTGGTAGCGAAAGCCTGATCTTGACCTGCACTACGGTTAGACACGACGCCAATTCGCAGAGCGTCGGAACCGTACTCGCTAAGCACTTCCATTGGGTTAATTACATTCCCCTTACTTTTGCTCATCTTTTGATTGTGCTCATCGTTTACAAGACCGTTAAGATACACATGTTTAAACGGCACTTGATCGGTGGCATATAGGCCAAGCATAAGCATGCGGCCAACCCACTGATACAAAATATCGGCGCCAGTTTCCATAACGCTGAGCGGATAAAAGCGCTTTAATTCACCGGCGTTAAGGTAGTCGGTGGTAATAAATGGCCACTGACCGGAACTAAACCAAGTGTCAAAAGTGTCCTCTTCTCGTTTATACGTTGTTCCGTTAACAACAATGGTCTTTTCTTCGACTCGCTCGTCATAAATCCAGTCGTCGGGGTTAACGATGCTTTGAAAGGCGGGAATTGGAATGCCCCACGGAATTTGACGGCTAATATTCCAGTCGTGAACGTTGTCAAAGTACTGCGCCAGTGCTTTGGCGCGAGACGCTGGAGTGAAGGTCACTTCCCCGCTCTCAATTGCCTGCTTTGCCCGCTTGGCAAGCGGCTTAATGCGAATAAACCACTGGTCTTTTACGAGTGGTTCGATTACATTTTTACATTTGTAACAGTGTCCAACGCTATGCTCAAGTTCAGACTCACCGCGCAAAAGCTCGGCAGCTTTTAATGCGCCAAGTATACGAACGCGTGCTTCGCTAGCGGTCAGACCGGCAAACTGACTTGGTACATTTACCATGCGTCCGTCAAAGCCAATCACCTGTAAAACTTCAAGGTTGTGACGCTGCCCTATTTCAAAATCATTCGGATCGTGACCCGGCGTTACTTTAAGCGCACCAGTGCCATAAGCGGCATCTACGTACTCATCGGCAATAATTGGTATCTCGCGCTCTAAGATTGGTAATAGAACCCGTGTACCAATAAGGTGTTTGTAGCGTTCATCATCGGGGTGAACGGCAATGGCGGTGTCGCCTAAAAGCGTTTCTGGTCGTGTTGTAGCAATTACAATCTCACCAATTTTATCGAGGGTTGGATAGGCGATTTTCCATAGCTTACCCTTTTCGTTACTGTATTCTACCTCAATGTCTGAAAAGCTAGTTTGATGAGTTGTACAGAAATTAACTATACGCTCACCCCTGTGAATAAGACCATCATTCCACATTTTTTGAAATGTGCTGTACACGGTTGAAATGACTTTCTCGTCTAATGTAAAAGTTAAATTCTCCCATGAGGCACTTGCACCAAGCGCTCGAAGCTGTAACTCCATAATACCGCGTTTCGAGGCTACAAAATCCCACACCTGAGAATAGAGTTGTTCTCGGGTGAAATCAAAACGACTTTTGCCTTGCCGCTCCATTTCGCGCTCAAATACCACCCATGTCTCAAATCCGGCATGGTCGGCACCGGGAATGTAGAGCGCGTCCCTTCCCTTCATACGGTGGTAACGTACTAATATATCCTGAAGACCAGTGATGAACGCATGCCCAAGATGAAGATTGCCGTTAGCATTTGGCGGGGGCATAACAACCGAATACGGCTCGCCAGTTCCTCGTGACTTAAAAGCACCGCTTGTCTCCCAAAGGGCGTAAATATCGGGTTCGTAATTATTTGGTTCGTATGATTTAGCGAGTTTCATGGAATGTCTAATAGAATCTTTCCGTATTTCACGTGGAAAACCACAAAAGTAACCATACCTATTTCACATGAAATGGCTACCTCGATAAACAGTTTCTCACACGTGTTTATTTTATATCTTTAGTATAGCACAAAATGCTCTTGACACTAGCGATTTTTAACTGATTGGTAGGTGCGATATAAATAGTAGGAAAGTGGCCGCAGTGGCTTGTCCCAGGCGCCGGAATACTCAACGTCGCTACCACCGAATGAGCGTTTAAATTTTGAGAAGCCAGCCCATGGATGATCTGGCTCTGATTCTGGCGCAACGCCGTAAAGATCAAAGTGCGTCTTGTTACTCTTTTTAGCGTCTAATATGGCATAGGCTAACAGGGCAGTGCCAACAGATAGCTTACGGTACTCATCGTTTGCGGCGGCATGAGCGTATATACGTGTAGAGGGGGAATCGAACATTAGACTGGCGGCAATAGGTGTGTCGTGGTGGTAGGCAATAAATAGCGATGCAGCACCGATTGGCAACAGGGTAGAGGCTTGGGTACGGAAGTACTCGTCGCTATGAGGGGTAATGTGGTTGCGTGTTGCTACAGAATGAAGAAAGCCGAGTAGTATTTCAATGTCTTTAGGATTATGCGAGACTACAATACGCACGTCTTTTTTGTGGTAATTCCGATAAATATTACGGGTATTTTGACTCATATGGGCAATAATGTCATTTTCTGACTGGGTGAGATCGATAACGCTGGTGTGTGCAGGCTGAAGTTGATTGTAGGTAACGGGTTTAAAGCCGCGCTCCTTCAGTTCGGCAGGCGATAGGCGATAGGTAGGTTCGATACGGATAAAACTCGCTTTTGCCTGTTTGGCATCAGTAATAAGTGAGGCCGTAGCCGCATCGAATGCTGCTAGTGAGTTACATTCAGGCCCGTAAGGGGTGTAAAGGCGAGTATTGCCAGTTCCGCGCTCAACGATTGCTAAATAACGCCAGTCTTTATTGGCGCGAATAATTACCGTGCGCCCTAATTTTTTTTGAAAATCTCCCCACGCTGAAGATTGTAAAAAAGACACCACTTACCTCCTAGCATTAGCCTCTTGACATATCAATAGATATATGATAACATTTTTATTAATCATTGTCTATGCCGAGCTCGACATTGCACAACGATTCTCGCCACTAACTGGTGACGAGTCGCTGGCCTCTTGTCATAAAAATCCTAGAGACCAACAAAAACACGAAAGGGGATGAAGAGTCATGTCGCTCATGGCTTCCGAATCCATCATCCGTACCCGCCACGAGAAGCTGTACAAGATCAGCGACCTCACCGAGAGGGACGACTTGACGTACGACCTGACGGCCGTCGACTGCGTCACCGGTGAGACCGAGCAGATCACCGTCACTCGTCACGGCTTCGAGGACATTCACCCGTGCTGCCGCATTTTCTGCTTTCTGGCAGAAGTTCACGGTCGCCCGGTTCGCATTCGCCTCGACGTCGACATGAAGGACGGCACCATCTGGTCGATGGACTGACCCTGAAGAGTGCACAACTCCAGCACTTGTGGCAATTCCCCCCGGTAATTCAGCTGCGCTGCAGTGTGAATGACCGGGGGATTGTCATATTTAAAGTATGGCTATGCCCACGCAGTGTCGCGCATCGATCGACTTGGTATAACTTCGAAAGCGAAAGGATTGGCAGGCTGCACAGATTGCGCCTGATAAAAGGCTAGAGTGGCAATCATAACGGCGTTATCGGTGCAAAGTTGCATTGGCGCATACTCAACCTTAAGTGGCAAGCGTAAAGAAAGTTGTCTACGTAATTCGCTATTGGCGGCCACACCACCAGCAATTACTACCGATTTTGGAGCAAATTCGTTAAAAGCTTTCTCGGTTTTATCAATTAATGTTTCTATGGCAATACGCTGAAAACTAGCCGCCATATCTGCCTGTAGGCTAGGTGAGACAAGAGCGGGTAGTTCAAAGGACGGATAGGTATGATCGACGCCAACTTCGCGCTGGACGCTTCTAAGTACAGCTGTCTTTAGACCAGAGAAAGAAAAATCGTAAACACCAGTAGTTTTGGCTTTAGGAAGGGGATATTTATGTGCATTGCCACTTTGAGCGGCATGGGCAACTGAGGGTCCGCCAGGATAGGGCAAGCCAAGAATTTTTGCAACCTTATCGAACGCTTCGCCCACGGCATCATCGGTCGTTTCTCCTAGTAACTGGTAGTTGCCATGGTCGTTAAACAACACAAGCTGTGAATGTCCTCCTGATACAATAAGCGCCAGCATTGGAAAGAGTGGCTGGGTGGCCGGAAGTGTCGGCAATTTAACGCCTGCACCCTGTTCGACGACAAAATTAGCGTAAACATGAGCCTCGACATGGTGAATTGCGTAAAGCGGTTTTTGGTGAATAATAGCAAAACTGCGGGCGGCAAGTGTACCAATAAGAAGTGAGCCAACTAAGCCTGGAGCGTACGTCACTGCAATAGCGTCAATCTCATTCCACGAACACTCTGCCTCGCGTAAAGCCTGTTCAATAACTGGATTAATTACCTCAATATGACTGCGCGCGGCAACTTCTGGAACTACGCCGCCGTAGCGGGCATGAATATCAATTTGCGTATGCACTACATTTGATAGAACACGTCGTCCATCTTCTACCACCGAGGCGGCGGTTTCATCGCAACTGCTTTCAATTCCAAGTATCTTCATAACTAGGGTTATTATAGCAAAAAACTGTCCACAAGACGTAGGAATGGTGGTAGAGTAGAGATATGAAACAGAAGTTAGTGAGGGGTGTACGACAATCATTGCCGCCGGCTACGGTAAAAACGCTCGAGGAGTCGTATCGACGGGGACGCGTCAAGTTGGTGCGGGCTCGTTATGGCAATCCTGCCAAACACCTACGAATTATTGCAGTAACCGGAACAAACGGTAAAACGACTACTGTTAATTACATTAACGAAATTCTTAAAGAGGCTGGCAAAAAAACCGCATTATATTCTACGGCGGTGATTGAAATTGGCGGCTCGCGGCAGCTTAATGATACAAACTCGACCGTGGGCACGACTGCTCGGATGCAGCAGTTTTTTAGAGACGCCAAAAAAGCCCATGTTGATTTTGTGATTTTAGAGATTACCTCGCATGCACTTGATCAGCATAAACTTGCTGGCGTGCCAATTGAGGCTGCGGTAATGACTAATCTTACTCAAGATCACCTTGATTACCATAAAACGATGGACGCCTACGCGGCAGCGAAAGCAAAATTATTTAAGCTTGAGCCGCGTTACGTGGTGCTAAATCGGGACGATGAGTGGTATGACTATTTTAATGCCTTTTCGGCGCGCGATCAAAAAATTACTTACGGAAAGCATGACGATGCGGAAGCAAAAATAGAGCAGATTACCTTATATAAAAAGGGCAGCGAGGCACGCGTGGTGATAGACCACCAGACAACACTCGAACTTGCAACGGCGCTACCGGGCGAATTTAACGTGGCTAATATGACCGCCGCTGCCGCACTATGTTACGTGCTTGGTGTAGGGGTAGATGACATTATTGAAGGCGTCGCTAATCTTGAAGGGGTGCCGGGGCGTTTTGAGCGCGTGCCGATTGAGGCACCGTATGAGGTAATCGTTGATTATGCACATACGCCAGACGCACTCGATAAACTCTTGGAGGCTGTGCGTGCGGTGACGAAAAACCGAGTTATTGCAGTGTTTGGCGCTTGTGGTGATCGCGATAAGCAAAAGCGACCAATTATGGGTGAAATTGCCGCTAAGCGGGCTGATCGGATTATTTTGACTGATGAAGAGAGTTACAATGAAGATCCGGACGAGATTCGCGATATGATTCGCTGTGGCGTTGAAGCTGCGGGTGGTGAAATAAAAATGACCGAAATTGCTGATCGCAAAGAGGCAATCGCTAAAGCTATGTCGATCGCTAAACGTGGTGATAGTGTCGTTATTACTGGCATGGGTCACGAAGTCTTTCGTATTATTAACGGTGAACGTCAACCGTGGAGCGATGTTGCGGTGGTGAAAGAGCTGACCGATCAAAAGACGTAAACATTGTTTACGAGCTACTAAAAACCAAATATTGTGGCCGCAGTGCGGTATACTAATAGGAGTATGCATGCACATATAGCCAGTCTAAAAAAGAAACTCTATTTTTTTGTGGCCGCGTATTTTCGCTTTTGGGCTAATTTGTCGCTCAAGCGCTGGAAGCCAACAGTTATTGCGGTTACTGGTTCGGTTGGTAAAACAACCATGCTTCACCTGTTAGAATTGCAACTAGGCGAGCGCGCACACTATTCTCATTTTGCCAATAGTGCCTTTGGTATCTCGTTTGACATTGTAGGAACGCGAGGTGTGGGCGCCTCAAAGTGGCGCTGGTTCAAATTGGTGGTTATCGTTCCGCTACGAGCTCTAACATTCACCCATACGCAACCTTACTACGTAGTAGAAATTGATGGCGAACGACCGCACGAAGCTGAATTTTTAGCCTCTTGGCTAAAACCAACCTATACACTTTGGGTAAGCTCAGGGCGCTCGCATGCCATTTATTTTGATAGCCAAGTGCGTAAGGGTAAATTTACAACAGTCGAAGAGGCAATTGCCTACGAGTTTGCCAGTCTAGCCCGACACACTACTAATACGGTGTATGTTGATGGCGAGAATGAGTTAATGCAACAGCAGGTGGCGAAAATTACTGCTCGAGTGGTGCCTGTAATAAAGAGTGACTTAAAGATGTATCAGGTAACACCGGCGTCTTCATTGTTTGAGTTTGTTGGTGGTACGTTTACTGTACCGTATCCTCTTCCTAAAGAGACTTATGTGCAGCTTTCAATGCTTGAGCTAATTTGCACCGAGCTAGATATAAAGATAAATTATTCACTTGATAACTTTGTAATGCCACCTGGGCGTTCAAGTTATTTGCAGGGTAAAAATGATATTAATATTATTGATAGCACTTACAATGCTCACCTTGTAAGTATGCAATCAATGTTTACAATGATGCACGAGATGCGGGTTGAAGGTAAAAAATGGTTAGTTATTGGTGATATGACTGATCAGGGTGAAGGGGAGGCTGATCAGCACACTAAGCTTGGCGAGGCGATGGCAAGCGTGCCAGCTGATCGCTACGTGCTGGTAGGTCGTCGCACTGCGCGCTACACAAAGCCGGCACTTGAGGCGGCGGGGATGGGTGAGCTGACAGTAAGTTTTACCTCTACCCGAGCAGCTCTTGAATATATTGAGTCGCATAACGAGGGTGGTGAAACCATGCTTTTTAAAGGCAGCCAGTACCTAGAGTGGGTAGTGGAAAAACTTTTGAAAACTCCTGATGATAGAAATAAGTTGGCGCGTCAAGACGAAGCAGCGAGGCAGCGACGCGCTAAATGGGGGCTTGAATAAAATTATGGCAAACAAAATTATTATTATTCATGGCTGGACCTACACCATTGCGCCATGGGAGACAACTGTTGGATTATTAAAGCAGGCGGGCTACGACGTGCTACAGCTGCGCGTCCCGGGTTTAACAAGCGAAAGCAGTGAAGTGTGGACAGTTGAAGGCTACGTACAGTGGCTGCACGAGCAGCTAGAGGGCGAAGAGACACCAATTGTGATTGGTCACTCTAATGGCGGGCGAATTGCGCTTAATTACCTACAAAAATATCCGGAATCTTTTGCGCATTTAATTTTACTTAATAGCGCTGGTGTATATGTCGACCCTAAGAAGCAGTCTCGCAAACGTAAATTGTTTCGTCTACTTGCAAAAACTTTTGCACCGCTTGCACGGGTGCCGCTTCTGCGAAAAATTGTCTACCGTCTGCTAAAAAGTGATTACGGTAGGGCGCCTGAAAACATGAAGCAGACTTTGCACAACATGCTAGAGAGCGACGCGCAGCTTGATTTATCTAGGGTTAAGCAGGCGAAAATATCAATTTTATGGGGAGAGAATGATGCCGTTACGCCGCTTGGTATGGCGCGAGTATTTGCACGTGAGCTACCGCATGCTAAGCTGGCGACTTTTCGGGATTGGGGACATGCTCCCTACATAACTCACCCTAAAGAGCTAGCCCAAGCAATTACCCGTTCACTTGGTAAGGGGGATATTCGTTAGCTATGTTATTTCAGTCGGTAGGGTCACATTATACGTTACGGCAAGCGCTTGCTCATGCCTTTAGGCTAGGGCGAAGACAGCACACCAGCATCCTTGAGCGAACACTATCAGACCGTTACAAGGGTAGAGCGACCTTATTTTCGCGTGGACGTGCAGCACTAGCCGAGGCGGTACGTGTAGCAACTGGCGGTGAAGGCGCGGTTGTGGTGAACGCGTTTACTTGTTATAGCGTAGTAGAGGCTGTGCAGTCAGCTGGCTGTACGGTAGTGTACTGCGATATTGATCTCTCTAGCCTTCATTATAACGGCGAAACGCTGGAACAGGTACTGTTGGATCATCCTGAGGTAAATGCGATAATTGTACAAAATACTCTAGGTATGCCATGCGACATAGAGGGAATCGAGACGGTTAGTCGACGCCATAACGTAACTATTATTGAAGACCTTGCACACGGGGCTGGCTTGTTGTACGGTGATGGCCGTGAGGCTGGCACAGTTGGCGATATTACAATGCTCTCGTTTGGCCGTGATAAATTGCTTGATAGTATAAACGGCGGCGCGCTAGTAATGCGTATGCCAGATAAGTTGGCGCACGTAAAGCAACCTGTGCAACAGCCTCAGCTGCGCGATCAGCTGCGAGATCGAGTCTATCCGCTCCTTGCGGTAGCAATACGCACAGGTTACCCAATTGGTCTCGGTAAATATTTGCTTGCTATTGCGTATAAGTTACATATAGCAGTGCGCTCAGCTGATGGGTTGCTCTCAACCCGTGTTGCATTACCAAATTGGCAGGCAGCGCAAGCCTATGCACGATTTTCAGCTCTTAATGGAGACCTTGAAGCACGTCGCAAAAAGCGCGACAGCTATCATCAGCAGCTTGTTGGTATGCGATTACCAGAAGCAAGCCTAGCAGCAAGTGCAGCACCTATTCGCATACCAGTATTATCCCACCGGCGTGATGAAATTGTTGCAGCACTTAAAGAAAAAGGTTACTTTTTTGAAGATATTTGGTACGATCGCCCGGTGTCGCCGGCGCGACATTATGATAAGGTTGGCTTTGATGAAAGTCTGTGTCCACGTGCAACACTAGCCGCTAAAACTATTTTTAATTTGCCAACACACCAGCTGGTTGACGACGCTGCGATAGGAGAGATTTGCGCAGTAGTAAACCGTTTTGCGCCTGACGTTAAAACCGAGGAGGCGGGTTGATGCCGTGGCTATCGGCACAATCGGCGCAGTGGCAGGCGTTTCAGGCTCAGTTTAGCGAGGCAAATTTTTTGCAGTCGTGGCAATGGGGTGAAGTAAACGAACGAGCTGGCCATGTGGTAATTCGCGAAGTTTATTTAAGTTCACAGGCCAATAGCGTGGCCACTGTGGGTTGGATGGGTTTTGTAAAAAATGCGCGGAGAGGGCGTTATTTAGAAGTGCCAGGAGGTCCGTTGCTTGACTGGACAGATCAGGTGCAAGTTTCTGAGGTGCTAGAGCGGATTAAAAAGGTTGCAAGACAGCATGGGTGCGTTTTTGTGCGGCTTCGGCCACAGGCGGAGTCTAATAAGAGTATTGAGGCGTCACTCTCTCGTTGCGGAGCGCGAAAGGCGCCGATGCATTTACATGCTGAGCATACTAACGTTATGTCGCTTACGCCAACAGAAGACGAGCTTTTGGCGGCAATGCGCCGACAAACTCGTTACGAAATACGCCGCGCTAGTAAGCGAGGCGTACGGGTTGAAGCAGTTACGGCTAACGAGGCGATAGATGAATTTTACACATTACAAGCCGATACCGCACGCCGTCAAGGATTCGTACCGCCGTCTAAATCGTTTTTAGCCTATCAGGCGGCTGGTTTTAAAAAACAATTAGTGCTGTACCGTGCGTATAAAGACAAGCAACTGCTTAACGCGGCACTGGTAATTAATGACGGGCGCGAAGCTGTGTACCACGAGGCAGCTAGTACTGAGGCGGCTCGCCGAGAGCCGGGTGCCTATGCGTTGGTGTGGCAG
>VGLK01000007.1 GCA_016866755.1 Candidatus Saccharimonadota bacterium
ATAAAGTCGTGGGGGCCAAACACGGTTTGGCTGACAATTTTTTCGTTAATAGATTCTATGCTGCACATTGTGGCAAATTGGTCTATATATTGTGCTACCAGCGTATTTTGTTCTGCTTTGGTAGGAATTTTTCCACTCGGTAGAGGTACTAATATAAAGAGGTTTTCATGATGACTAGGCGCGAGTGTATGGTCGGTTTTTGAAGGGTTACACACATACATAGAAGCTGGGCTCGGGTACGTTTTATTACTATAAATTGCATTAAAATTTTGTTTCCAATCCTCTGCAAATAACAAGTTGTGGTGTGTAAGTTGCGGAAGTTCGGTGTTTAGACCGAGATAAATAAGCAGCGCCGACGGACTTGACTGGAGTTTGTTCCAGTAGCGCGGCGACCATGAGCGGTCGTGTGGTGCAAGCAGCGCAGTTTCGGTATGATGAATGTCACCATTCGAAATAACAATGTCTGTCCTAAGCGTAGTTTGGTGACTGGTAGTAACAGCGGTGACCTGTGAATTTTTAGTAAGAATAGCGGTTGCTTCACAGTTGTAGGTAATGGTTGCTCCACTGGTAAGAGCGAGCTTTTCGAGTGAGCGGCTGATTTCGTAAAGGCCTTTTTTAGGGTAAAAAACGCCGCTTGAAAAATCGAGGGCACTCATAAGACTGTAGAGAGCCGGAGCCGAAAAAGGCGAGGTGCCAAGAAATACCATTGGATACTCGATAATTTGCTGCAGTCGTTGATCTTGAACGTAGCGCCGCGTAAAGCGGTGAAGTGGCGTGAGCGCACGCTGTAACATTATGTGTGCCCGCCAAATAACTGGCCACGAAATGAGTTTACTCCACTCCCTTAGAGAAGAAAAGTTGGTGTAGAGAAAATAACGTAGCGAGAGTTCGTAAATTTTTTGCGCATCTTGAACGTAGCGCTTCAGAGAAAGGCCAGCGCCCGGCTCAATCGCCTCAAAAGTGGCGGCATCGGTAGTGAGGTTTCCAGTGACAGTGATTGGTGGCTGCTTTTCAAAAAAGACTCGGTAAGCTGGGGAAAGTTTTTGAAGCTCGAGTTCGGACTGTGCTGAACGGCCAAAATGTGTATAAAATCGCTCGAACACTTCGGGCATAAGGTACCACGAAGGGCCCATATCAAAGGTAAAGCCGTCTTTTTTTAGTAGATCAGCTCGCCCGCCGGGTCCGGCATTTTTTTCTATAACTTCTACTTGGTAGCGACCGGTTTTAGCGAGCAAGGCAGCGGTGGCGAGTCCGCCAATGCCAGCGCCAATAATAACAACTTTTTTCATGCGGTGTGCCTTTTCTTTCTAAAATTAAAGAGCGAGCGACCAAGATAAGCTGTTTTTGTATGTACGGGAACACGGACTCTGACGCCAGATTTTATATCGGCCGCACTAGTGGCTGACAACCGCTCAAGCAGCGCCGAGTAGTAGCGGTAACTTAACTCTACGGCCGAACGGGACGAGGCTGGCAGTTGCGAAATGGCCTGTTGGGCGCAGATAAAATCGGCTTGGCACTCAGTTATAATTTGCTGCTTTAATGTTTCGTCAAAAGTTTCAAACGAACCGTACGGAAAATACCAGCGACCGCGCTCGTGATAATCACTAGCAATATCGCGCAAAAAATTAACCTTTTGATAGGCTGCACCTAGCGCCCTAGCGCCGGGGATTAGTTTTTGATAAAGAGAAAAATTTTGGCTAGTAAACACACCTAAGCACAGCAGGCCAACTACTTCGGCCGATCCATAAATATAAGTAGTATATTCCTCTGCTGTAAAGCGAGTTTTAGTAATATCGGCACGCATGCTAGCAAAGAAAGGTGCGAGCAAAGAGGTGTCGAGTTTGTAGATTTTTGCGGTTGAGATAAACGCGTGCACAATGGGATTGGCGCTATAGCCGATAGCTATTCCGCGTTGCACGTCGGCTTCAAGTTCGCTTAGTAATTCATTCATTGCCGGCCCCTTGTAGGTGTCAACAATTTCATCGGCAACCCGAACCAATCCGTAAATATCATAAATTGCCTGCCGGTATTCTGGGGCGATTAGTTGGGTGCTAAGACTAAAAGAGGTAGAATATTGCTTGGTAAAGTAGCGGGCGGTACTGTGCGAGAGACGGGTGTAGAGATCCATGTTATTTATCTCTATGGGTGCAGGCGTCAACGATGTCGTATAGACTGCGCTTAATTGATTCGGAAATTTGCAGATTGTTTAAGATAGCACGGGCATTTTCAGCAAGAGCTTCAATTCTTTTTTCGGTTGCCGTTTTAGCGCCCGATTCGGTTAGAATGCGACGAACCGTTTCTATATCTTCGGGGGTTGAATGGTGATTGCCGTACAGGCGATTAAACGCCTCGAGCTGTTTAGGGGAGGATAGAACACGACATTGCTCGGCGAGATAGGTGCGTTTACCTTCTAGTATATCGCCACTAGTAGACTTACCGGTTTTTTGGCTATTACCGAATGTACCCAGTAAATCGTCCGTCAACTGAAAAGCAATGCCAAGATTTTGGCCAAAATCGGCTAACTGTTTTTTAAGCTCTTCGCTCGCACCGGCGGCAGCGGCGCCCACAAGCAGTGGTCCTACGCAGCTGTAGCTGGCGGTTTTATGTTGGTTTACAAGGAGCGGCGGAATTGCTACATCGTGCAAAATAGGCGCTTCTGTATCGAGTAGTTCACCGCCCACAACTTCGTAAAAGGCATCTATGGTGTGGGCGCGCACTTCTTGCAGGCGGTCGGGTGGTAACGGGCTTTTATCCATTAGCGTAAACACGCTCACCAATAGTAAATCGCCCGCTAAAAGTGCGCTGGTGGTAGCGTAATGCCGGAGTTCTTGAGGATCATTTAGGTAGGGGGCGTAAATGTCGAGGTATTGACCACTCACGTTTTTAATGCCGTAGCGAACATCGTCGCGATCAATAATATCGTCGTGCACTAACATTGATAGATGTAACAACTCGTGAGCCGTTGCAATTGGCGTTACGGCATCAAGATTATTACCGCCAGCAGCCTGATAACCCAAAAAAACTAAATAAGGTCGAAGCCGTTTACCGCCAACTAATGTTAAACGCTGGATAGATTCCCAGAGTAGCCCATAACGTGGATGCAGAGCAGCAGCGTTTTGTAGCTGCGCCCTAATAAACGGATCTAGTACATCACTCACCCTTGTTTTGGTGTCCGAAAGATTAATAGCGGTTAGGTGAGCGGGCGTTGTCATAGTTACTGATTAGTATAACATTAGCGAAGCCAAGTACTAAACGATTGCCTAACGGATTGAAGTTTTGGGTTAATAACCACCGAGCAGTAGCCGCTAGCTGGCTGTTTTGCAAAGTAGTCTTGATGTTCAGGCTCGGCTGGGTAAAAGGCTGCAGCTGGCGTTACTTCGGTTACAATTGGCTTATCCCATAATATTTGCGCTCGCTCTATGGCTGTCATTATTTCATTTTTTGCCGCCATGTTGTCGTAAAATATAATTGAACGGTATTGAGTGCCTACATCGGCACCTTGTCTGTCTTTAGTGGTAGGATTATGACTTGCAAAAAATATATCAAGCATAACCGAAAGGGGAATAGTTGTTTCGTCAAACTGAACCCGCACTACTTCGGCGTGGCCAGTAGTACCGGTAATGACGTCGTAATATGATGGGTTTTGCAGTTCACCTCCGCTAAAACCCGACTGAACTTCTATCACGCCTGTCGCTTGCTGATAAATTGCATCAAGGCACCAAAAGCAGCCACCGCCTAAAACAATTGTTTTCATATCAATATAATAGGCAGCGCGAGGGAAGTTGTCGGTTAAAATACTCACACGCACTAGGGTGTATAACAACTATACTTAGAGTATGAATATATTTCAGCAGCCACTAGTGTGCGTTGATATTGAGACTGATGGTATGAATTATCAGCGTGGTCATGTAATTGAGGTGGCTGTACTTCGAATTGAAGGAGGTGAAATTGTTGATGAGTTTTCATCACTAGTCAATCCGGGTGTTGATATTCCCCCGTTTATTACTGGCCTCACTGGTATTACTACGAGCGATGTGCAATCGGCTCCGGCTTTTGATGATCTTGCCGAGCGACTACTTGAAATTATGGACGGAGCGGTATTTGTGGCGCATAACGTTCGGTTTGATTTTTCGTTCTTAAAACAAGAATTTCGCCGCGTGGGATTAAACTTTAAACCATCTATGCTTTGTACGGTCAAGTTGTCGCGTGCCCTGTATCCCGAGGTGGCGGGTCATTCATTGTCTAAAATTATTGCCCGACATAATTTGTCATACTCAGCTCGTCACCGCGCTTATGATGATGCCCATGCCCTTTACCAATTGCTGCACGTTATGCACCGAGACCACGGTGAAGCGGCAGTATTTGCGGCGGCTCGTCGACAGTCGCAGCTGCCGAGCTTACCTAGGCATTTAACTCGGGCGCAAATAGACGCCTTACCAAACAAGCCGGGCGTGTATATTTTTCGCGATGAACAAGGCGCGCCGTTGTACGTAGGTAAAAGTGTCAATATTCGCCGTAGAGTACTGAGCCATTTTGTGCGTGACAGCGAGGAATACCGAGAGTTTAAAATGGCGCAGCTGGTGTACGACGTGAGTTACCACGTTACCGCCGGTGAACTTTCAGCTCTGCTACTCGAATCGCATTTAGTAAAAACTCTGCACCCGCTTTACAACCGTAAATTGCGCCGCCAGCGACAATTTGTGGTAGCTAAGTACGAGGCAAACGCGCACGGTTATTACAGGCTTATTTTTCGTCAACTTCACGATATTCCATCTAGCGAACTGGCTACAATTCTTGGCGTTTACACCAACCGCTCCAAGGCTAAGGCCAGTGTGCTATCGGCAGTGCGTACCTACGATTTATGTCCTCGCCTGTGCGGACTTGAAAAAGGTGAAATCGGTAGTTGTTTTTCTTATCAATTGGGGCGCTGCCGTGGAGCCTGCAGTCAAAAAGAGCCGAGCGAAACCTACAACGCACGGCTGCTGGGCGCCTTCGAGCGCACGACGCTTGATGCGTGGCCGTATAAGGGTGCAGTAAGTGTGAGCGAATCGCAAGATCACGCAAGTGGTTTCATAGTAGATAATTGGCGTATTATCGGTGCTTTTTCTAGTAGCAATGATGGTGACGACATGCAGTTAACCGCGTACGACAACATTTTTGATATTGATGCCTATAAAATTGTGCGAGCCTTTTTTAGAGACAAACACCACACCTTATCAATTAAACCGCACCAGTCTCACAGCAAAAACAAGCCAAATTTTTAGCTTGTGCTTATGCCGTGGTGGGTGTAGTATAACTACGAAAGACTAAAATTTTTAGCTATTTCTCTTATTAAAACTACCACCTTAGAAAGGGTATAATCTGGTATGGAAATCTCAATTACCTCTGTCCTATCATTACTTTCGCTTTTAGCAATCGCCTCAGCGCTATTTTTTATTGCCAAACGTTTTAAAATTCCGTACACCGTCTTGCTGGTATTGGTGGGTATTTTATTAGTGCCAATTGTTAGCTCGCCGTGGCTAGAACCGTACTTTGGCTTTCTTGATGACATGCAGCTCACGCCCGAACTGTTATTCTTTATCTTTTTGCCGGTACTAATTTTTGAATCTGGCTACAATATGAATATCCGGCGCATGATTGATAATGCCTGGACAATTTCGCTGTTAGCAGTGGTGGGATTGCTAATTTCTACTACACTTATTGCAGTAGCATTATATTTTGTAATGCCGTTAGTAGGCATTGAGTTGCCGTTTATTGTGGCGTTGCTATTCGGAGCAATTATCTCCTCAACCGATCCGGTGGCAGTATTGGCGCTGTTTAAAGAATTTGGCGCGCCTAAGCGACTCACGATGATTTTTGAAGGTGAAAGTCTATTTAACGACGGAACGGCCGTGGCGCTATTTATGGTAATTTTGGCAATCATTACCGAAGGTTTTAATGGTAGTGCTACTGTGTTAGAAGGAATTGGCTCGTTTGTGATGATGGTGATTGCTGGCATTGTACTGGGGCTTGGTATGGCGCTGGTATTTTCACGGGCGCTCAAATGGACCAAGCGTAACGACACCGTAACAGCTACGCTGCTGATAATTTCGGCTCATTTAGTGTTTGTGGTGAGTGAAATGATAAATCACGACGGCCTGTTTGGGCTTGAGGTGCACGTATCGGCCATCATCGCTACTACTGTTTCGTCGCTGTTTTTAGGCAACTACGCCCGGCATATTCTTTCGCGTCAAACCGACGAGTACATGGAAAAAGCTATTGACCATATGGCGTTTATGGCCAACTCATTAGTCTTTCTGCTGGCTGGATTACTGTTTGCTTCATCGGGTGTCGACTTTGGACAATTGTGGCTGCCAATTTTAGTGACAGTGCTAGTAGTTATGGTGGTGCGCGCTATTTCAGTTTTTGCGGTAACGACGCCAATTAATCTATTAAGTAAAAACGAACGCATGCCACTAAGTTGGCAGCTGCTGCTTTCTTGGGGAAGTTTGCGTGGGGCGCTGGCGATTATTATTGTGCTGTTAATTCCAGAAGATGTGACGGTTGCCGGCTGGAGCCTTGAATATTCGGTTCGTGATTTTGTACTAGCACTCACAATTGGTTGTATTTTAGCTACGCTATTTATAAAAGCGCCGCTTATGGGGCCGCTTATGCGACGACTCTCAATTAATCAACCCGACCCTTTAGGATTAGCCGACGAATCTGACCTTGGTATCTACTATTTGTTAACGCAAAAATCGCGCTTTGCAACTCAGCGAACACGCGGATTTGTAAAAGACAGTGAGTATCAAGGTTTAACAGATGCGGTATCTTCGCGCCTTACTCAGGCGCATGCCGAGCGCGACGCATTACTCTCTCAGCACGGCCGTCAGCTATTTGAGCAGTCGTTGCACCACAAAACTATTCGCATAGAAGCCTATGTGCTTAAGCAGCTACTTATGAATGACGAGGTGAATGAGCGAGTGTATCGTCGAATTAACGGTAAGCTTAATTTGCAGCGAGAAAAAATTGAATATGCCAAGATTGAGTCGATTGACCCGTCGGTGTACTCTGATCGAAAAGATGTGTTTGATCGCCTAATGAACTTTTTGCAGAGCCGACTAGAGCGTGGACAGTCTAGTAAATTTACGGTAGAAGAGAGGTTGCAGTATTATCGGGCGCAAATGATTATGGCTCGAAAGGCCATTAAAACCCTAACCGCCATGCAGCACGAATTTAGCGAGCCAGTCTTTATGCCAGAAATTTTTGATAAGGTGATGTCGCGCTACCAAGTGTACAAAGAGAAGAGTGCCAGTAAGGTAGATGAACTACTCGAACAGCACCAGGCGGAGCTTGCTCCGTACCTAGCGACGCTGGCAGCCAGATCGCTTAACTCGTCTGGTGTGCGAGCATTAAACTTTTTGCATTCACGCGGTATTTCAACCGAAGACATTGAAGAAACCGTTGAGCATACCTTTAGTGTGACTAACTCTCGTGGTTAAATCAGCGCCGCTCCAGCTACTGTCCGATCAGGTAGATGAGCGAGAGGTAGCGATTGTGCTGCGCGAGCTGAGTTCTATAGAAAATATTCACGGCGACGTAGTAGAGTTTGGTTGCTATGTGGGCACTACCAGCGTGCATATTGCTCGCGAGTTAATGGGAGTAGCGCGCCAGTTTTATGTGTACGATTCGTTCGAAGGTTTACCGCCCAAGGCTGTACAAGACGAAAGTCCGGCTGGAACACAATTTGTTGCTGGAGCGCTGGCGGCTTCCAAAAAAGAATTTATCGCTAATCTTAAACGGGCCAATGTGCCGTTGCCACGTATTAAAAAAGCTTGGTTCAACAGGCTTAGTCCGGAAGATATTCCCGAGAGGGTGGCATTTGCTTTCTTAGATGGCGACTACTACGATTCAATTCTCTATCCGCTCCAACTGCTAACGCCCAAGCTGGTGGCGGGTGCAAAAATTGTAATTGATGATTACGCTAACGAGGCGCTACCGGGTGCCGCTAAGGCTGTTAATGAATGGTTGGCGCGCTATCCAAACGCTAAAATAAGAGTCGAGCATTCCATGGCTATAATTTCGTGGGACAGCCAAAAAGCCAGCGTCCGCCAATAAATACGCTATAATAGGGGTACTATGCTTGTCTATCTCCGATCAAATAATTACCGACCGGCTATTAAGCCGCGTGCAACGCTATCGCCGGGTAGTTGGATTCGGTGTGAGCGGCCAAGCGAGAATGAAAAGCAAGAGTTGTTGGCGCTAGGGATTGACGAAGACGTTCTTTACGATGCGCTGGATCCGCACGAGGTACCACGCGTAGAGAGCGGTGAAGACGGTTGGACTTATTTTATTACACGCCTGCCAGATACCGATGATCAATTTAACGATTTTACTACGCCAATTCTTTTTGCTCTTAACCGTGAATATCTGGTAACAATCAGTCGCGATTCACTCACGCGTTTATGGCAGCCGTTTATAGATCGCACTAAAACACCAACTACACAGCAATCTAAGCTGTTAATGGCGATGATTGAAGCGATTATTAATCAGTATCAGCACCGCGTGGCGGCTATTAACCGCCTCACCCGCGCCGCCACTAGTGACGTTAATAATCTACGCTCGAAAGATATCGCCACGCTTACCGAATACGAGCGCAAGTTAAACGACTTTCTTGATGCCCTTATTCCCACCAATACCGCCACCGAAAAACTGCTTAGTGGTAAATTTATCCGGCTCTACGATGATGACCGCGACCAGGTAGAAGACCTCTCAATTGACCTAGAGCAGCTGATTGCTCGCTGTAAAAGCCTGCTGCGCTCTATTACCAACGTACGCGATTCGTACCGGGCGGTCATGGACACCCGATTGAACGAAACAATTCAGCTTTTAACTGTTATTACCCTTGCGCTAGCAATTCCAACTATGTTAGCTGGGCTTTTTGGCATGAACGTAGCTATTCCGGGGAACGAGAATTCGCCGCTGGCCTTTTGGGGAGTTGTAGCGGTTAGCGTGGTGTTGTCGTTGTCGTTTGTAGTATATTTTATGCGGCGACGTTAAGAGAGGCGTGCGATGAAAAAACCACTTCACACCCGCCAAAGTCTCTATTCAGCCACAGGTGCCTCTAGGGCTTTGCTGCACCGCATTGCTATAGCGACCGTAATTTTTGGTTTAGGTTTAGCGCTCTTTGTAGCCATTGCGCTGGCGGTTCATCTAGAGCGAGCCACTGAATTTGATATTGCGGTAACAACATTTATTCAGAGTTGGCGTTCGCCAGAACTTACGGTTATTTTTAAACTTATTAGCGACGTTTCAGGCCCATTTGTATTACCTCTAATTGTAATTGGTCTTTTGGTGTGGGCGTACGTGCGACGACTGCCGGGTAAATTTTGGTTTATGCTAGTAGCGCTCGGTGGATCGGCCATCTCAAATCTTATACTTAAAGCAGTGTTCGACCGAGCGCGACCAGATATGATGACTTGGCTTATACAAGAGACTGGCCTGTCGTTTCCAAGTGGCCACGCCATGGCCTCAATGTCGTTTGTACTTACGGTAATTATTATTTTGTGGAATACACGCTGGCGACGGTTAAGTATTATTTTAGGAGCAATTAGCGTACTGCTGGTAGGTATTTCGCGGCTGTATCTTGGTGTGCATTATCCAACCGATGTTATTGCAGGCTGGGGCGTGGCGGCCGCTTGGGTGTTTATTGTGCTAGTTGCTTGGCTCGATGTGCGTCTGCATCATCTTTCGGCTACAAAATAGTACGCAGTATGCGCTTTCGGCAAAAAACCTGCACTTGTGTGCCAGAGGGAATAGTCAATACTTCGCCATCAAGTTGCACCGCTGTGTCTCTTCTTACCCTAAATGTGGATTGAGCCAGTTTTGGTGCCGAATTGTTGCCGGCGATGGAAAGGTGGAGCAAATGCCTGATTAGATCAGCCCATGAACCGTCTTTTTGCTTATTAATCTCCATTAATCCGTCACGAACATCGGCCGACGTAGACAATTTTAAAAACTTCGACATTTTACCGATATTGCTAAACACTAGGCTGTCGTAGCGTTCTTTTCGTCCGTCTGCTCGTGTAAGGAGAATATCTCGCGTAGAAAAAAGGTGACGCAGCACTAACCATATTTCTTTGCCTGGCGTAAGTTTGGTTTCGGTAAGTTTTTTTCCTATGTCGGGTGTAAGGCCAAAGCCAATGTAGGAGTGTGCGTAACGGCTGGTAGTAGCAGTTTCTAGCTGCAGGGCATCCATCTTTTTTACGCTACCTTGAACAATTTTTTCTATCAGTGTAGTTCCCGAATAGAGATAGCTGTAGTGGTCGTTAGCATTGCCAGAGGGAATAACTGCAGTAATTGCTTTATTCTCGCCACTCAGTACGCCATTAATAAGCTCGTTATAGGCGCCGTCGCCACTAGAGGATAGTAGGAGAGTTTCTGACTCATGGCTATGTTTTTTACCTATCTCTATGTTATGGCCAACATGGGTGGTTTGTATTACTTTAATAGGCACAGAGAGCTGTTGCGCCAATTGTCGTCGGAGTGAGAGGGCATTCTTTTTGCTTGGACCGGTACTTACCGGGTTATAGGTGATAATAATTTTACTAATAGTAGTCATTTTGTCTAGTATACGCGAGAAAATGGCAGTTTAGTTAGAAATGTTACAACGAATTGCATTAGAGGCAAGGTATACTACAAACACAATTAAAGGTTAACAAAGGAGAATAATAGTATGTGGTCAATTATCGTATGGATTATCGTGGGTGCACTTGCTGGTTGGATTGCTTCAAAGATTATGAAGACTGACGAAAGCATGGGCGCAGTTGCCAACATTGTTGTTGGTATCATCGGTGCATTTCTTGGTGGATGGCTTGTAGGTCTATTCGGCATTGAGATTGCTGAAGGCGAATTTAACGTACCAAGTATTCTCACCGCAATTCTTGGTGCAGTAGTACTTATTGCTATTCTTAAAGCAGTAACAGGCCGCCGACGCGTTTAAGTCGTACACTAGATATACAATTTATAACCCAAGCTAGAGCTTGGGTTATTTTTTATGCCAGAAAGATTAGTTACCTACAGGGCAAGTGGTGAACGAGGTGCAAGCGCAAGATCACCCGATTCTTGATCTAGTGTATGCTCTCGATCAATCTCGTGCAAAATATCGGGCTCAACTATAAAATGAGACGATTCATTCTCTAAAACACCATCTTTACGAAGTTTACGCAGTTCGATTGTGGCTGTTTCACGGGTAAGTCCGGTAAGGCCTGCGAGAGTAGAGTGGGTTATTTTAAAAGGAATTTGGTAGCGACCATCGCGAGTTTTTTTACCAAACTTGTAGGCTAAAAAGGCGAGAGTAGAGTGCACCTTGTCGCCGGCGCGGGTTTGGTTAAGGGCACTAATTTGCAGTTTTGCAGCGGTTTCATTACGAATAAAGTATTGTAAAATAGCTCGCATGGCCTGCACATTATTGCGTATTTCTTCGTAAAGAGTATCGCGCGGAATAACACTCACTTCGCTATCTTCTAGGGCTTCATAGTAAAACATGGCCTCGCTCGATTCGGCCTTGTGTACCCAAGTATCAGAAAAAATATCGTACTGAGACTTAAAGTCGACAATTAACTCGCGTCCAGTATCGTCAATCCGATACACCTTAATAAGCCCCTTTTGTACGTAGTAGACCTGTTGTTGAGGTTCGCCTTGATGAACGAGAATTTCTTCTTTTTCATACGATCGAACAGTTCCGTGTTCATCCATTATGGCGAGCAAACTCTTCATATATGTGAGCAGTATAGCATAAAACAAGGGTATAAAGGTAATTATGTACGCAGTAAGCATAGCCACATTGGCCGTGGTAGCGTATACTATAAACAATTATGAGCGAGTATTATATAAAACGCTCACCGGGTGACACATTAGAGGTGGGAAAAAGGGTAATTAGGCGAGATGTGTGGGTGCATTCACGTGGCACATCGCGCGAGCTTGATGAGCTGACACATGAGTTTTTGTTAAATAAAAATATCCTTCTTGATGTACGCGATGAACACGAATTACCACGCATTGAACACGACCACGATGCGGTGTACGTATTTCTACGCACTCCCGAAAACGGCTCGGCTACTACTGCCGTAAAAACGTATCCAGTGGTAGCGGTTTTGTTGCCACATGCCTTTATTACAGTTGCGCCTAAAAGTTCTTTCTCGCCACAAGCGGTTGCCGATTTGCCGTTTAGTACCGATCATCCTGGACAAGTTTTTCTTATTACGCTGGCCGATGTTGTATCTCGATTTGAAGAGCGTATTCGTGCCGCAAACGAGCAAATTGCTTCGCTGCGTCATAGTTTACAGACTCACGAGGTAAACAACACTGATTTTGTGCGATTTGTGACGATTGAAGATAACCTAAGTGAATATCACATTCACCTTGAGCATACCTTGCGCGTAACGCAGCGGTTGCATGAATCGGCCTTTATGGTATTTTCGTCCGTCGATAAAGAAATGCTAGAAGACACCTTGCTGCATATTCAGCAGTTGTTGGTGAGTGTTTCTGCTAACCGCCAAACGTTGGCGAGTATTCAAAATGCCTATTCTACCATTGCCAATAATACGTTGAACTCGCGCATGAAAACGCTTACTGGCATTACTATTTTAATGGCTATTCCTAACATAATTTTTGGTATGTATGGAATGAATGTTGCCTTACCGGTGCAAGAAAATCCTTTTGCTTTTGGCGCTGTGCTTGCCGCAACAACGTTGTTAATACTACTTGTGGTTGTTCTTGTAAAACGAGCAAAATTATTTTAAGATAAGAATAATTACGCTTATGGCTAGTATTTACGTGCCATTCTATTGACCATGCCGCTTCTAATTGGTATGATTAAATATGTGTCTGAACGACAAGCTCTAAAAAGCAGTTTTTAAAGGTCGTACGTTCGTATCAGACTGTATATAATATAAGGAGTACCAAAACACATGCCAATAGCTATCCGTTTTGTGTCGAGCCGACGCAAAAAGATCGCGGTGGATGTGGTGCCTGCCGAATGGCAAACTTATATTGCACACTAGATCTGGAAACTCTAGGGCAATTGGTATCGAGTGCTTGTAGGTGTAGGTTGCCACAATTATTGCGGCAATACACTACTCGATCTATGTCTATCATAAAATAAAAAATCACCCCATGGCACCGGGGTGATTTTTGTTTGAAAATCAGTTTTTATTAGTTTTCTGTTGCCGATAACTCTACGCCTGCATCCTGAAGGGCGGCTTCAACTGCTTCGCGAAGTGCCTCTTCGGTGTTCCATTGCTCCTGGGAGAGCGCCTCGCCATTTAGGTAAAACGACGGAGTTGCCTCTACCTGTTGTTTGCGGCCTAGTGCAATGTCAAAATTAATTTTTTGATTTACTTGACTACTGGCAAGATCTTCGCTAAATTTTGTTTGATCCAACTCTAGTGTACGAGCCTGAGAAAGAAAATAGTCGCTCCGAGCGTTTGAGGAAAGCGTACTCCAAGCAGTCTGTTCGGCATAAAGAAGATCGTGCATTTCCCAAAATTTACCCTGCTCGCCAGCGGCTTCAGCTGCTGCAGCGGCCACTCGGGCGTTCGGATGAATTTGTGTTAACGGAAAGTTTCTAAACACAAACGCCAAATCGTCGCCGTACTGTTCTTTAACCGACTTAACCGATGGTGCTGCCTCAGCGCATCCTGGGCACTGGTAGTCACCATATTCAATTAAGACAACTTTAGCGTCTCGGTTGCCGTATACGCGATCACCAATGTTTCCGGAATCTTCGCTGGCGCTTAAAATAGAGTTTGCATTAACGTCTTCTACCGATACGCGACCTTCTTGGCTCGACATATATACTAGCCCGCCCAATACGCCAATACAAATTACAGCAAAAGTAATCCAGGCTGTTTTACTCATCTTATATACTCCTTATCCTTATACATAGTAGTATACGGGAGATTACGCTACAATAAAAGTTATGATATCGGTTATTCTTGGTGTACTGTACGTTGCTGTCGTTATTTTACTGCTTGGAATAATGGGTGTGCGGCCGCAATTTACACAGTATCGGCGCTCCGAATTGCAGCGGCGAATTGATCGCGGCGATGAAGGGGCAAAAGCACTGCTGCGCCGTGATGATTATTTACCAGATATTTTTTCGTTGCAACGAGTAATTACTGCACTGCTTTTAGTAAGTTTGGCAGCAATTGGTGTGGGGCTTTTTCATTGGTTTACTGGTTTTGTGCTGTCGCTTATTATAGCCCTAGAATCTGGTGCGGTGGCTAGGTTGCCACTGTTTCAGCGTCGTTCGCAGCGGCTATACGAAAAGTACGAGAGTAAAATTTTAAGCTTTATAGAACGTCACCCGCACTTTTTTCACGCTATTCGTACCGTTTCACCTGTGCCGGCCGACAACTTTGACATTGAATCTCGAGAAGAACTGGTGCAACTTATCGAGCAGTCGGGTCCAGTAATATCTCGCCAGGAACAGACTATGCTTACAAATACCCTTACTTTTAGCGAGCGTAAAGTAAAAGAAGTTATGACGCCGCGTAAAGTTGTCGATACGGTTGATTACGACGAAATACTTGGCCCACTTCGTCTTGATGAGTTACACAAAACCGGCCACACGCGGTTTCCGGTACTAAGAGATGGCAATGTTGATGCTATTGTTGGCGTGCTGCACACTACACGATTATCGCAAGTTGGTGCCCATTCTACCACTCGTACGGTTGCCGAAGAAATGGATAGCGAAGTCTATAGTGTAGATGAGAATGATTCTTTGCGCCAAGCACTAGGGCTGTTTATTCGTACCAAGCATCATATGGCAATTGTGACAAACGAGTTTCACGAAATGGTAGGAATTGTAACGCTAGAAGACATTTTAGAGGCACTTCTTGGCACTTCAATTATGGACGAAGATGATGTGTATAGGGATTTGCGGGCTGTCGCGCGGCGCAAAAACCCTGTTAATTAGTTGCGTGTATAGAGGTGAAGGTGAAAATCTGCTATACTATGCAACATGAATCGAACACTTTCACGCGACACCCCAACTCTTGTTAATGAATCCGTTACCCTTAAAGGCTGGGTGCATAATCGTCGCGACCATGGTGGACTTATCTTTATTGATTTGCGTGATCACACTGGGCTGGTGCAGCTTGTGTTTAACCCTGCAACCACCCAAGATTTTGCGTTAGCTGGCGAATTACGTGATGAATTTGTGATTGAGGTGAATGGTAAAGTAGTGGCTCGAGATGAGACTTTAAAAAATGATAAGTTACCAACTGGCACTATCGAAGTGGTGGTTCAATCGCTTCGAATTCTTAACCGCTCCGAAGCACTGCCTATTCAACCATTTTCAGATGAACAGCAGGCAAACGAAGAACTGCGGTTGCGCTATCGTTATCTCGATTTACGCCGCGAAAAAATGCAAACTATGCTAAAAAAACGCGCCGCCTACTATAAAACCATTCGCGACTACATGGAAGAGCGAGAATTTACAGAGATTACTACACCAATTTTAGCTAACTCTAGCCCCGAAGGAGCGCGCGACTTTTTAGTGCCATCGCGGGTGCACGAGGGTAAATATTATGCGTTGCCGCAAGCACCACAGCAATTTAAGCAGCTATTAATGGTGGGCGGTGTGTCGCGCTACTACCAAATTGCGACTTGTTTTCGAGACGAGGATCCGCGCGCAGACCGTTTGTACGGTGACTTTTATCAGCTCGATCTTGAAATGGCGTTTGTAGAGGATGGAGAGACTGTTCGCCAAATTATGGAGCCGTTAATTACCGGGCTGGTAACAGACTTTGCAGGTAAGCGTCTCTCTCAACCAAGTGTTCCGCGTATTACGTACAGAGAGGCGATCGAGCAGTATGGTAGTGATAAGCCCGATCTTCGTTATGATATGAAGCTGGTCGACATGAGCGACATTTATGTCAATTCTGAGTTTGGTGTTTTTAAAAATGCAATCACAGGCGGCGGATTAGTAAAAGCTATTCGCGTGCAAAACGGTGTGAGTCTTTCGCGCTCGCAGATTGACGCTTTTACTGACATTGCCAAGCGCGAGGGCGCTGGCGGTCTTGCGTACTTAATGATTGAAGACGGCGAGGTAAAATCACCAATCGCTAAATTTATGTCGGCAGATGAACTTACGGCAGTACGCGAACGTTTGCAGGCTAATGAAGGCGACGCAATATTTTTTGCAGCCGACACCTACGAGACTGTTCACAGAGTACTTGGTAAATTGCGCTCCGAGTTTGCCGCACACTTTAACCTCGCCAATCCAGACGAGGTGGCGCTAGTGTGGGTGATAGATTTTCCCTTTTATGAATGGAACGAGACCGAAAAAAGAGTTGATTTTGGCCATAATCCGTTTTCGATGCCACGTGGCGGAGTTGAGGCGATTCGTCTTGCAGAGGATAAGCTATCAATTGTCGCCGATCAATATGACATGGTAATGAATGGTTACGAGATTTGTTCGGGTGCGGTTCGTAATCACAACCCAGAAATTATGTACGAATCGTTTGCAGCCTTAGGCTACGACAGTACTTACGTAGAAGAAAAATTCGGTGCCATGCTAAACGCCTTTAAATTTGGTGCGCCACCTCACGCTGGTTGTGCATACGGGCTTGATCGTATTTTTATGGTACTTACCGATGAGGATAACATTCGCGAAGTTGTCGCTTTTCCAAAAAACGGGTCGGGGGTTGATGTGATGATGAATTCTCCAAGCCATGTAGATCCTGCACAGCTTAGTGAGCTAGGCGGGAAATAGCGTTTATGAGCGAGCTGGCTATGGTGGCGAGCGAATGGTCAACGGTGCTCATAGGCTATGCAGCTCAGCTTACTTGGTTATTTTTATTGATTGAGTGGCTACTGCGCCTTCTTGCATTGTTCGTGGTGCCGCGCAACCGTCGCCCGACCGCCGGACTTACTTGGCTTACACTAATATTCTTGGTGCCAATTCCAGGTTGGATTTTATACTTGATATTAGGAAGTTTTAAATTGCCTCATAGGCGACGTATGGTGCAAAAAAATCTTGATAGCGTGTTAGAGCGTCTATCGGCAAATGTAGCTGTTAAAAATAAAGCTACCCCTGCCGATCACCAGTCGCTCATTACACTTAGTCAGTCACTTTCACATATGCCACTTACTAGCGCCACCGCCTGTGACGTGCTTACAGATTATCATCAAATTATTAAAAAAATTGCCGACGATATTTCTTCTGCGCAAACTATAGTGCATTTAGAGTACTACACGTTTGTAGTAGATAAAGAAACCGAACCGTTGTTTGCGGCGATTGAACAGGCTAGGGCACGCGGCGTACAGGTTCGAGTACTCTATGATGCCTTTGGTACTCGTCGCTACTTGCGTCCAAGTGCCGCTATGCGTCGTCGATTATTAGCGGCTGGTGTGCAGGTGCAATCTTCGTTGCCACTTAAACTTATTGGTCATGGCTACACTCGGCCAGATCTTCGTAATCATCGCAAGTTAGTAACAATCGACGGTCGTGTTGGCTACACTGGCTCACAAAATATCATCGCTCGTCACTATCACCGGCGCGATTCGATTGTGTATGATGAACTGGTGGTTCGGCTTGAAGGTCCGATAGTTGCTCAGCTCGATGCAGTGTTTGCTGCCGATTGGTTTGCCGAAACTAGCAAAGATGTAACCGGCGACATTCCGACTCCATCAACAGTAGGTTCGCCGCAGTTATCGCTACAGCTTTTGCCAAGTGGACCAGGTTTTGATGACGAGAATAATCTTAAAATATTCACCGCTGCCATGTACGATGCCGCTCGTACAATTACAATCGTTAATCCTTACTTTGTGCCAGAAGAGTCGCTTCTTACGGCAATTGAAAGCGCTGCCAAGCGAGGCGTTAAGGTAACTTTAGTAAACTCGTCTGTAATGGATCAGTGGATGGTGGGTCACGCTCAGCGTTCATATTACGAACAGTTACTGCAGGCGGGCGTCGATATTTACTGGTATAATTCACCGGTACTACTTCATTCAAAATTTTTAGTCATCGACGACACATTGGCGCTCGTTGGTTCAAGCAATATGGATATTCGCTCATTCGAGCTTGACCATGAACTTACGCTGCTTATCTATAGTCAGCATTATGCACAGCAACTGCAAAAAGTAGCCGATAATTACATTTCTGCAAGTAAAAAAGTCAATAAAAAGACGTGGCTGTCGCGTCGTCGTTATAAGCAGTTACTTGATAACATTGCGCGGCTCACCTCATCGCTGCAATAGCAAACCAAAGTTGGTATTTGACAAAACATATTGATTATGCTAATATAAAACATAGTTTGAATCAAACACAAACACTAAACAAAACGTAAAGTCACAGTAAATGTAAGAATAATCACGTCTCTTACATATAAAACGCGTCATACTGTAAAAGTACATTAAAGAATTAGGTGAAAGGATATCAGCTGCATGATGGATCTTAATGTGGTGTTGGTATTGCTTACAATAATTGTGGCGATATTATCGTTAGTTATTGTAGCGTTGCTGGCAATACTCATTGTGGTGCTTATGAAAGTGCGCAAAGCGGCTGCTAATGTTGATAAACTTGCCAATAATTTGGCATCGGCTACAACATGGCTAGTACCTGGCAAAATATTTTCTGAAGCGTCACGAGCTTTTAAAAACCGTCGATAATTGTTTATTACTAAACGTTACGAAAATATATTTAAACGAGAGGAATAAGTGTTATGAGTAAAAAATCAGTTGGAATTTTAGCAACCATTGCTGCAGCGTTTGCTGCTGGTGTGCTTCTTGCCCCAAAAAGTGGTAAAGAGACACGCGACGAATTAAAGCACAAAGCCGAAGACGCTAAAAGCAAGGCCAAGAATAAATCTGAGCAGGTAAAATCGGCGGCTAAAGAAGGGTACGATGCGCTGCGTAAAGGCGCTGAAGACGTAGCAAGTGAAGCACGCGACTTTACCTCTAAGGCTAAAGGTGCAGGACATGAACTAACTGAAGATGCGAAAGTTCGCGGCCGCCGCGTGGCAGATCGTGGTGAAGAGGCAGCTCATGAGGCTGATGCTAAAACACGACGTAACCTACGCTAAGTAGGCGAAAATGTAATGTACAGGCAACGGGTAAATAACTTGTTGCCTGTATTTTTATAGTGAGAGTTATATGAATTCAAACTCAAGTGCATTTGTGGCTTTTTTAAAAAACTGGTCAAGCCGTAATTTTAGAGATATGCCATGGCGCAGGGAGCCAACTGGTTACTACGTGCTAGTAAGCGAACTTATGTTACAGCAAACACAAGTTGAGCGGGTTGTGCCAAAATTTTTAACGTTTATTAATCAATTTAATACAATTGATTCTTTAGCGTCTGCACTGCAATCTGAGGTAGTAATTTATTGGCAGGGTTTAGGGTATAATCGTCGAGCGCTGTATTTACACCAAAGTGCTCAACAAATTTTAAGTCAACATGGCGGAATGGTGCCGTCTGCTGTAGAAGCACTTGAGAGTTTACCAGGAGTTGGCAAAAATACGGCTGGAGCAATTGCAGCCTATGTCTATAATATGCCGGTAATATTTATTGAGACTAATATTCGCACGGTACTTTTTTACCATTTTTTTAAAGAAAGCCGCGAAAGTATAAACGATAGAGCATTACAAAGTATATTAGCGCAATGCCTCGCTGCGGCAATAGCGGAAAATTTTTCGCCCCGAGAATTTTATTGGGCAATGATGGATTATGGCGCGTTTCTTAAGCGATCTGGCGTAAAAAATAACTACAAGAGTGTAAGTTATCGTAAGCAGTCGGCGCTAGAGGGTAGTGTGCGTCAGGCGCGCGGCCTTATTATTGCACATCTCACCACGCAGCCTCGCGGCTTAGCTTCCTATGCTGAACTTATTGGTGTAAGTAATGGTTATGGACATACCGATAGTGCCTTGGCGCAGTTAGAGCGCGAGGGATTTATTGTGCGAGAAGCCGCCGGATATCGGTTGCGTTAGGTTGACCAATCGCGAAAGTCTCTTCATAATAAAATACTATGAGTGCAACTGCTTTACTCCCGAGTGTTATACTTTATACCGCCGCCGCAAGCGTGGTAGTATTTGCGGTCAGTTTGTTTCCGTCTGTCGATGCGCAGGTGCAGTCAGAGGTGCCGATAGAAGCGGGCGCACTGTCGGCTGAAAAGCAGGCTAAAATTACACAAGATTGCACGCGGCTTCAGGCGACCCTTACGCAGCTAAACGCTAACGACGCCTTAACACGTGTAAATGTTGGTCAGGATTACGAAGTGGTTGCTTCGCGGCTTATGGCCCCGTTTAATAGCAGAGTAGCACTTAACAGGCTTGATAGCGTCCAGCTTGCAACCATTACTAGCCGCTACGAAACAGCTCGGCAAGCGTTTAGTAGCCGCTATCAAATTTACGATCAGTCACTTCGTTCACTGCAGCAAATTGATTGCACGAGTGAGCCAGCTGAGTTTTACGCTGAACTACTTACGGCGCGCGAAAGTCGGCGAGCTGTTAATGAAAGCGTTGGCGCACTAAACGGCTTAATTGATGAATACCGTACGGCGGCAGCTGGCGTGTTTACGCAGGAAGATTCGACGCCAGCTAACGCTGAGGATAAAAGCGCGTGAGTATCTCTACGCACAAAGTAACATTGTGGTTGATTGCACATAAATATATTGTGTTAATTATCGGGGTAATTAGTCTTTCACTTGCAATGGTGGCCGTCTCTTTACAGCTCTATCATGCGAGCGGCACTGCGCAACTCGACTTAAGTCATCCACAGTATCGATCTCTACGTGAATCAATTCAGCGCGATCAAAAAGGCACACTTTTTTCTTCTAACGGTGAGATGAGTCAAACGGTAGTTGATGAATTTTTATCGGCTTATGATTTAGAGACGCTTAAAATAAAAAATTATAATGCGTATGGTGGCGACCCTTTAAGTGATGCCCAGCTTGGTATTGAATAATCTTATTTTTTGCGACTACCGAGTGTAGTAGGTAGAACAAGGGTTGAAAGTTTTATGTCGGCTGCCTCAAATTCGGTATGAAGGCGCCGACGCATTTCGGCTGTTACTGCCCATTGATCAGACGGCTGGGTTTTGCCAGAAATATAGAGTTCGATTGCAACGCCACTAATGTCGCCAATAAAATCAAACTGCGGCGGATTAATAATTTTTTGCTTCCAGGCCTCTTCTTCAAATAGAGCATTACCTACCTTATTAATAATATCGGTTGCTTTGGTGATGTCTGTTGCTGGATCAAGACTGATTGAAAAGCGCGAGACACTGTACCCCATAGTTTTATTAATTACATGCTGCACCATGCCATTCGGTAAATAGTGAACGCTGCCTTCGGCGTCACGCAGCACGGTCGAGCGGATGCCAATTCGTTCTACCGTACCACCGGCACCCTCAATATCAACAACATCGCCAACCCGATATTGATTTTCGGCAATAATAAACACGCCCGAGAGAAAATCTTTCACTAGCGACTGAGCGCCGAATCCTAAAGCTACGCCCAAAATACCGGCGCTTGCGAATAGTGGTGAAAGATCGATATTAAATACGCCTGAGAGAATTGCGCCGGCAATGTAGGCGATGATAAAAATACGCCAAATGTTACGAAACAGACTAACTAGGGTGTCTTCGCGTTTTTGAAGATCTTTTCGGTGCCACGAGCGGTGCTTACCGGTACTGCGAACAGCTTGTCGTATGCCGTAGTCGAGCGCAAGTCGCCCAATATAATATAAAATTAACGCACTCAGTACTATGCCAATAACTCCAATAAGAGTGTCATTGAGAAGCCAGCCGAGGCGGGATTCATTGAGCCATGTATCGATCCCAAGCGAGTTGAGTAGTGCTTTGATATGTTCGTCCACTTCTGTTAGTATAACAGAAAATGACTCAACCCTTTATCGATCCCAGGCAGTATATTATTACTCGCAAACGAAAAAAATATAAGTTTGCTAAGTTTGCAAATTCGCCGTTATGTTTTGAGCATGAAGAGTGGAGAGAGCGTCCGGTGGATGTGTTAGAGGTTGGTGCGGGAACCGGCCTGTTTAGTGTTGCATTGGCAACGAACGAGCCGAAACGATTTTTTGCTGCGATAGACGTAAAAGGCGATAGACTACAGACGGGCGCGTACGCTGCTCATACGGTAGCTCTTGAAAACATAGCATTTCTACGCACTCGGGGAGATTTATTGCCACAACTCTTCGCGCCATATTCAATTGGCGAGTTATGGCTAACATTTCCCGATCCGCACCCAAAACCACGCTCGTCAGGGCGTCGCCTTACGCACCCTACGTTTCTTCGCACCTATGCTTCGTTGCTTCGCCCAAATGGAGTTGGCCTATGTTTTAAAACCGATGCTCACGATCTTTTTGTGTGGTCACTAGAGCAATTAGTGGTTGAGGGCTGGCGAATCTGCGAGTTGTCATTTGATTTACACGAATCTTCACTATCGCAGCAGTACAAAAATATGACTACCTACGAAGCTCGCTATACTGGCGAAGGGCTGCCAATCTATTTTGTACGTGCTCTTCCGCCCAGTTAGCCGACGCGGTATACTTAGGTATATGAATTTTACCGACTATCAATCACAAGCCCTTACAACTCTAACCACTAGTCATGAATACGGCACAATAGACGCCGAATTGATGAGTCAGGTGTTGGGATTAGTGGGTGAAAGCGGCGAGGTGGCTGAAAAGTTTAAAAAACTTCTACGTGACCATAACGGGCAAATAACCGAAGAGACAAAGGCCGAGATCGCCAAAGAACTTGGTGATATTTTATGGTATATTAGCTCGGTTTCACATTGCCTTGGTATTTCGCTTGAAACAGTTGCAAGTAGCAATCTTAAAAAGGTGTTGAGCCGTAAATCGCGGGGCGTTACGCACGGCAGCGGCGACAACCGATAAAAGGTAGGCTTTAGAGTTGTTCTCGCAACCAGTTATCAATCGAGCCAGCACCCATAAATAAAATAAGTTTTCCGGCGTTACGCTCAACTTGTAGCGTTCGCCATAGTTCTTCGTCTAGCTCGCTTAAAATAATTGCATCTTTGTTGGTAATGTGTGTAATTAAATCTTGTGGTGGCAAAATAGGCAGCAACGGATCTTCGCGACTAAGATAGGTTGGTAGCCAGTAAACGGTGTCGGCTAGTTCAAACTGAGTGGTGTAGTCGTTTTTAATTTGATGTTGGCGAATATTCTGATGAGGCTGATACACCAGAACGACTTGATCGTTTAGTTCGCGTGCCATTTGTAATGTGGCAGCGATTTCTACGGGGTGATGCCCGTAGTCGGTGTACATGCCGTCTGCTACGCGCTCAAAGCGGCGAAACGTTCCCGGAAAACGGTTAAGGGCTTCATAAATTGCATCGTGATCTAGCGCGAATTCTTGGTGGATAAATTCAGCTACTAGCGCAGCATTTTGGCGGTTATGGGCGCCTGCAAGGGTGAGCGGCGCTTCTTCGTTGACGACAGTAGTATCGGGTGAGCTATTGCAGTCAATCGCTGCGGCAGCCTTGTGCCATAAAATGGTTCGCTCAGATTGCGTTATAAACTGCCCAAACGCATCTAAGTAACTATCCTCGGTTGGGTAGGTATCGGGGTGATCGTAGTCGATGGTTGTAATGAGCGAAGTATGTGGTGAAAAGTGAAGAAAGTTTTTGTCAAACTCGTCGCACTCGTAAATAAAGTAGCGGCTGTCATCACTAAACAGCCCGCTTGGCCCCCAAGAAAGTGTGGTGCCAATTGAGTAGGAAACGGGTATGCCAAGTTGGATCATGGTCCATACCAGCATGCCAGTGGTGGTAGTTTTGCCGTGTGTGCCGCTTGCCGCTATAAGCTTAAGACCGTTATCTTTTATAATTTTAGCAAGCAGCCAATCGCGCTTAGCTATTTTAATTCCGTGTGCCCGGGCAAAGGCCAGCTCTGGGTGTTCGAGTGGCAAGGCAGCTGTGTGCACAAACACATCAATTGGCGTGCGCTCATGAAGCTCACTTAAAAAAGTGCCATCTTGATTGAGTGAGATGGCAATACCACGACGAGCTAACTCTTTAGAGGTTAGACTATCTTTTTGATCGGAACCAGCAACCGAGTGTCCAGCGTCGAAAGCAATTTCAGCCAGCGGCCCAATACCAACGCCACCAATGCCAGAAAAGTATATATTCATATATGTTAGTATACCACTTGATTCATACGAGCAAGTCGTGTTGTAATTAAAATCTAACTACATAAAAACAAACACACATGATTAGTATATTTCTTCATAAATTATTGCGACGTCGCCACTTTTGGCGTACTGTGAGCTTTTCAGAGGTAGCAGAGTTATATGCAAGCCGTTTGTTACGTATGCTGGCGCTTCATATGGTGGCATTGTTTATCGCTTTGTATCTGTATAAAAATGGCTATAGCATTACGTTTATTGCTTTTTACTATGCGTGTTACTACGTATTTAAGGTGTTATTGTGCTGGCCGTCGGCACTGTTTGCCGCCCAATTCGGACCAAAGCATGGCATTTTAATCTCAAACTTTTTATACATTCCGGCATTAGTTGCGTTTACTTTTGTAAGCGAATATGGCTTTACGGCGATTGTGGTGTTTGGCGTATTTCAGGCACTATCGGCGACACTATACGAGTTGTGTTATCAGGTAGATTTTTCCAAAGTTAAACACGCTAATCACGCTGGGAAAGAGATTGGCATAATGAGTTTTGTAGAAAAATTTGCTACTGGCGTAAGTCCGTTAATTGGTGGAGCGGTTGCTACACTATTTGGCGCCGAGGTAACTATTTGGTTGGCGGCAATTTTGTTTGCAATTTCGGCCGGTCCGCTTATGAAAACTGCTGAGCCGTTAAAAACCGGACAGTCAATTCGCCTAGGCGGTATTAGCTGGAGAGCGATTGTGCCTTCTATGCGTTCCGAGGTGGCTCGTGGTTTTGACGTGATAGCGACCGGTATGGTGTGGGTGTTGTTTGTTGCAGTAGTGATTTTTAGCGCCAGTAGCGATGATATCTATGTGCAGATTGGTGCGCTGTCTTCGGTTGGTTTTCTTATTACTTTTGTTGCGGCGTTTACTTTTGGCAAGCTGATTGATCGCCGCCAAGGTCGTGCATTACTTTTAAGTGGAGTGGCGATGAAAGCTATTACACACTTGTTTCGTCCGGTAACGGCCACGCCAATTGGTGTTGCGTCGCTTAATTTAGCATCGGAAACTGCGTCTACGGGGTATTATATGGCTTACTTACGTGGTTTGTTTGATAATGCCGATAGAAGTGAAAACCGCATTGGATACCTACTGGTTATGGAGATGGCAGTTAATTTTGGTGCGGCCATTGGCTGTGCCTTGCTGGGACTTTTTGTGTGGAATTTGGGCGACGTAGAGGGCATGAGTGTATTCTTTGTGCTAGCAGCATTCGTAAGTGTGTTGCTTGGCACGGCTAAGTTTGCGCTCTATCGTAAAACTACTCACTAAATGCTACAATAAAGCATAAGTAAGTTAGGGTGGAAGTAATAAGTGTCGCAAAAGCAAACGATCCGGTCGGGAATTCGCCAGATTAAGCGAGTACATACATGGCAACTAGTTGTAGTGCTTATTTTGTGTGGTTTTTTGGCGGCCACTTTTTTGCGACTTAATAATATTGGTATGATTGAGCGTCGAGAGGCGGTATTAACTGCCGATGAATCTGGTGACAGCGAACAAATTCGATCTCGCCTCTATGATCTCCAGCGCTATGTCTCAAGCCATATGAATACCGATCCAGGGCGCATTGCGCTAACCGGACAGTATGAGCGAGACAGTGAACGCATAAAACAAGTTGCCGAACAGGCGAACACTTCTAACCCTAACGGTAACGTGTATGCTAGGGCGGCCGAAGTTTGTGATCCAATTGCTCAAGCTAATGGCTGGCGTTGGCCTGATACTCGCTACACCCAGTGTATTGATAACGAGCTACAAAAGTTTCCTGAAGCTGCCGAAGTGGCATATAGGGCAGAGTTGCCAGATACGAATATGTATTATCACACCTACCAGTCGCCGCGTTGGTCGCCCGATTTTGCTGGTTTTTCTGTGCTCGCTTGCGTAGTAGTAGCCTTGGTGATTGTACTGCGGTTTATATCACTGGCAGTCCTTACCTTATTACTTAGAATGCGCTATAAGAGTCTCTAAGGTGTTGACAGCGCCTAGCTATAGAGGTAGTCTAATAACCGTAGACTACTTTAAGGAGGTATAAGACCCATTATGGCTTACAAGCACACAAACTCGAAAGGTATTACATACTATCTTCACAAAACAGAAGTGACTCTTCGCGGCGGCAAGCCACAGACAATCTACTTCTTTGCGAAGGTTGAGAAGAATGAAAAGGGTGAACCTACAGATCTTCCAGAAGACCGTGTAGTGAAAGAAAATCCACGCAACGGATTTCTTACTATTTCTAAAAAAGAAAAATAATCTTGCACCATAAGCACGTTTGATGCTAGTATAGATCAAACAAACAGGTGCCAAAATTTGCCCACAGATCCCGTATATCATTCGCAGGTGGCATACGGGTATCCGGGCTTTTTTTGTGCCTAGATTGTGCTTGTATATTTTTATAAACTATGGTATGGTATTTTTATGAGTGAATATGCAGGAGCCGGCATAACGCCCGCCGATAAACATAAAAACTGGACAACCTTACCCGATAATGAAAACACACTATTTGCTGACTTAGACGAGCCTTTGCCCGTGGAGGTCGAGGAGTTAGATCGTTACACCGAACTCGGTCAAGCTATGGCTCATGAAGCGGTTGCACAGGCGGCAAACGAGCAGTTACTTGATAAGTTACAGTTAGAATCTCGAATTATTGAAATGGCAGGCGAGCTTCGCAGCCGTGGATATCAAGCAGATCGAATAACGTATTTACTTGGCAAGCAGTTTAGAAAAGAAATTTTACAGGTACGTAAACTGGGCGAGCCGGCTGAACGTTATTTTGCGTTACTATCTTCGCTTGCATATCACCCTTCCATGGGGTTAGCGCACGAGTCAACCGATGATGATCCGCGTGATCCGTGGGAACGAGCGGCGGGCGACGATACTAAGGTTAGCGAATAAAATCAAAAAAAGCGTAGATAAATTTCTGCGCTTTTTTTGGTGGGGCTGGTTGGAATCGAACCAACTACCAAGTGGTTATGAGCCGCCTGCTCTAACCGATGAGCTACAGCCCCAATGAAGGCTATTATAGCGTATTTTGCGGCGCTCCGCTATAATAATGCTAAGACCTTATGCTTTAAGGGCATGTAATAATGAAACAGTTAACCTCTAAAAGTTTGCGACAGATGTACTACCACCTTTCAAGGCGGTATTTAACGTTAAATACTGTGGTAATTGCAGTGGCGGTAATTATTGCATTATCGTGGGTATGGGGTTCAATTCAAGTAATGCAGAGTAACTATCTACTACAGCAGCGAGTCGAGTCGCGTCAGCAGCAGGTGCGGCTTGCGGAGCTAGAGACGCAGCTACTTGAGTTCGAGTCTAACTATTATCGCAGTGATGAGTATCAGGAGCTGGCGGTTCGCGAACGGCTTGGCTACGGCAATCCAGGTGAGAAAGTGTTAGTATTACCCGATGCCACACAGCAAGCGCTTGAGAGAGATCGAGCGCTACTTAACCAAACTGTGGAATTAAGTAACGGGGGTGAGCCAACTAACCTGCAACAGTGGACAACATTCCTTTTTGGTACAAATTATCAATCCTTGCAAGATAACAATTAAATTGCTATAATAAATATGTATCGCGGGGTGGAGCAGCCCGGTTAGCTCGTGTGGCTCATAACCACAAGGTCGTAGGTTCAAATCCTACCCCCGCAACCAAGAAAAAACGATTACCATTAACGGTAGTCGTTTTTTCTTTTTGACATAAAATACAATATTTGTAAAAATCTTCACAACTATTTCAGCTAGAGTTCAGGTAAAGTTATGAGTAAGAAAGCATTGCTTTCGATTAAACTATAATCCACCCGTAAGGAGGATGTATGAACAATAACGATATAACCAATTGGTTCGAAAACCTGATTCGAAGCTTTTTAGAGGCATTGCCGGAAATTCTTGGCGCACTGTTGTTGGTTGTAGTTGGTTACTTAGTTGCCCTACTTATCAAATCAGTAATTGCAAAGTTGCTCCGACAAGTTCGCTTTGACCGCGCTCTACACAGTTCGCCAGCAGGTAACTCAATTGCTCGCCTAGTTGACAGTCCGTCACGTTTTGTGGGTAAAATTGCTTTTTGGCTTGTATTTCTTGGCTTTGTGTCTATGGCGGTTGCCGTGCTTGATGTACCGGCTCTTAATAACTTTATGGCGGCAATCTATGGTTACCTGCCACATGTAATAGCGGCAATCATCATCTTTTTGGTAGCTAGTGCGCTATCGGTTGGTGCAGTGGCATTTGTCCGCCGCGTTATGGGGCGTACAACGTTAGCTAAAATTGTATCATCGGTTGTACCGTCGCTTGTTATGAGCATTGCGGTATTTATGATTCTTGACGAGCTAATGATTGCTGAAAACATTGTTACCATTACCTATACCGCCCTCATTGGTGCTGTAGCTCTTGGTTTGGCGCTAGCCTTTGGACTTGGCGGCCGTGATGTAGCAGCACGTCTACTTGAACAGGCTTACGAAGCTGGTGCTCAAAATGCAGAAGGTGCTAAGCAAGAGGCAAAGCGTGCGAGTCGCAACGCAAAGCGCGAAGCGCAGTCTATACAAAACAATCAGTAAAAGTCCATTACTACACCAAAATCACCCGCTTAAATAGGCGGGTGATTTTTACTGTACGCAATTTTGTAGGTATATTTGTTAACCTAATTTTGCAGCTGCCGCTCGAACCGCTTCGCTCCATGATAAGAAAGCGTGCGGTAGCTCGGAAAGTTCTTTAGCGGTTAGGCCATATTTAATGGCTAAGCCAATTTCGTGAATCATTTCACCAGCATGCGGAGCAACGATTGTACCGCCAAGCAACTGACCTTTTTTGTTGGCTATTAATTTTACAAAGCCATCACTGCAATCACTTACGTTAGCGCGACCTACGATGCTTAAGGGTACCATTGACTTAACAATTGCAAGGTCGCGACGTAAACAGTCTTCTTCGTTTAAACCTACCGAGGCGACCTCTGGCGACAAGAACGTAACGCGGGGAGTGGCCGTGTAGTCTGGTTCTATTGGTGTGCGGCGCAGCATATTGTGCGCTGCAATGCGCCCTTCAAGCATTGCCGAGTGCGTGTAACTCTGACCACCCAGTACATCACCGGCTGCAAAAATGTGTCGCTGCGTAGTTTGCAGGGTGTTAGAGGCTTCAACACCTTTAGCGCTATAATCCACCCCTGCATTCTCTAAGCCAATATCTACAGTTGGTACGCGTTCACCAGCTAGCAGAATGTCATCAACTTTAATTGATTTTTCTACACCACCGCGTAAATACGAGACTCGTTTCATAATGCCGTCTTTGGTAGTAGAAAGAATTCGGGTTCCTGTAAGAACGGTCACACCTTTTTGTTCAGAGAGTAATTTAGCAATTAATGTGCCCACCTCTTCATCTTCACTTGATAAAATTCGATCGTGAATATCAGCAATAAATACCTTGGTACCAAAAGTAGCGAATAACTGCGCCAATTCGACTGCTCGGGTAGAGCCGCCTATAATAAACAGCGATTTTGGCGGCTTATTAAGCGAAAGAATAGTTTTTGGCGTGTAGTATTTAAGTTTATCGAGGCCAATAATACCTGGAATGTCCCAGTGTGATCCGGTGGCGATTAAAAATTTTGCGGCCGAAAGATGTCTGCGGCTAACACTAATCTCGTGCGGACTCAAAAAATGAGCGATACCGTGATAGGCGCTAATGCCTTGCTTTTCGTAGTAATGTCGGTTACCGCCGGCACCAGTACGCTTAACAGCGAGGTCTTTCCACGCTAAGAGCGAGGGATAGTTATAGCCTAGCATGCTCGAGCGTATGCCAAAACGCATGCCTTTTTTAGCTTCATCGTATAGACTGGCAGCGTGTAGTAAAGCCTTTGTAGGTACGTCGCCCCAGTTCGGCGATTCTCCACCAAAAGTGTTGGCTTCAATGATAGCTACTCGTTTGCCGTCTTTTGCGGCCAAGGTAGCTGCAATGCTGCCGCCTGCGCCGCTACCAATTACTATAATGTCGTAGTCGAATTGTTGTTGTTTTTGTGCCATAATAATTAAACCTTTTGGGCGAACACCCTTAGACGATAAGCTTATGATGTTTGTATAAGTAGGCGGCATCTGGGTGGTGAGTCTGGAGGGTGCGGCTGGCTATGCGTCGAAGGTCGCTGCTGGTTACTTCGGGTTTGGTGCTGCACCATGCCATAGTGGCGGTACAAACGTCTCGGGCAATAGCTTCGGCCTGACCTTCGGGCGTGCGAACAGCTAGACATGCCGCTACGATACTACTATGTAGCTTATCGGCATTAAATTCCTCCGACGGTCGCGTGCCGCCTGCTTTTACAATATCAATTACAGTTCGCTGTCCAAAAAGTGACATACTTAGATTCCCCCTAGAAGAACGGCTTTAGCAAACAATATTTTTTCGGTATAAAGATAAAAGCCCAGTAATACCAACAGGCTACCGCCACTAAACTGCAAAAATCGCTTATTTTTTTCTCGCCACAGCTGAATTCGGCTAAGTGAGTGGCCGCTACCAACTAAAATCCAGACAATACCAAGTGATAGCGAAGCGCTAAGAGTATAGACAAGAATACCAACCAATTGCCAGCCAGTTGATGGCAGGAGGGGAATAAGTAGTGCTGCAGCTGCTAATGGTCCGGCAATAAATAGTATTTCGGCAATGACTGTTGAAAGTCCAAGGCTAAACGCTTCGGCTGGATCGCGTGTGGTTTTGGCTCGTTTGGTTAAAAACTGCGCCATAGAGCGTGGTAACCACAGCGATGTACCAGTACTTTTGCGGTAATAAAACACCCAGGTTGCAATCCCAAGTCCAATCAGTAGTCCGCATACAATTGCCCAAGCTAGCAGGGGAATGCCACTGTGCGAGAATATATGCAGAGTAGTGTAAACGGCGCTAGTAATAAGTAGCAAGGTCATAATAATAGTGCCCAAAAGGTAGCTACCCGAAAGTCGCAAGACGCGTTTAAAGTGGGTTTTTTTGCCAATGGCGTGCCCAGAAAGCAGCGTCAGCACGCTTACGCTCAACTGGTAGCTGGCGTGAATCAGTCCGCAGGCTACAATGAGCGCTAACGTGAGAAGTGTTTCTGGATTCATGTTTTTTCTTTTTATTATCCTTATGTTAATTTATAGCATGTTTTAGGCGTACCCGTAAAGGTTATTGATGAATAGACAAAAAGTGTTCTCTGTTGCGCTGAATATGTAAAATAAGATCGCGCTCCTGCGAAAGTTTAATGTATTTTTGAATGTCGCTTAGCAGTTGATTGCGATCGGCTGTTTTAAGGTCAAATATTTCAAGAAGTAGATTGTAAACTTCGTCGTTAATAGCCTTAATTTCTTGCAAGCTTTCGGCTTTTCTGGTGGCAATAAGGCGAGCCGCCTCGTTTTCGCGAAAACTAACCGTTACGCGATCAAAAGTTTTTAGTTTTACGCTTGGGTTACGTTCTTCTTTCGTAGTAAGCGCGTCAAGTTGCTTTTGGTACTTATTGCGCAACTCTAAAATTGCCACAAAACTCCAGTCTTTTTGCACAATTTTACCCACAATATGATTAGTGCTGTGCGAAAGCATTTGAAGAATCGTATCAATTTCTTCTAGCCGAGCGTCTTCGTCTTGAACCATTTTTTGGCGCTCTTTATGAATGGATAGGGCGGCGCGTTGTCGCTCTAGCCAGCCACCGTGCGGATCGAGCAAGGTAACGTCGTGAGCTTCAGCTGCTGCCATTACTTCAATAAAAGTACCGTAACGAGTGGCGAAATCATCAATTTCGGCTGGGTTGCGACCAAGAAGCTCCTCAGCGTAGGCACGCTGATACACCTCTTCGTGAATATCAATTGAATATAAATTCGTCAACACCTCATCAAGCAGTTGCGCTTTGCGGTGTTCAACCATGCGTTCAATTGCTAACTCCGCCTGAGTCTCATCGTAGCCAATTCGGCGCATAATTAATGTACGAAAACGAGCGTCTTCTAACTCGCTTTGTAAATCGTTAAATACCGGCTCAATTTGTTCAATCCAGGCTTTTAACACGTCTGATGTGAGTACGTGTTCAGTTTCGAGCGCCGCGGCCAGTTCGCGGTCGTGCGGCCCAAATTTTGTCAACGCATCGGTTGCCTCGGCTCTAAATGCCTCGCGATCGATACGAATTGTCTCTTCGAAATTTTTAATCCCACCCATAGATATCGTTATTGTAACATAATAATTACGCTTATTATTTAAATGTATGTAAGATTGATTACTAAACAAATAAGCCGCACGTTTTACAATATAAAGATAAATAAGGAGGTGTCTAATATGAAAGCAGTGACGTGGCAAGGAAAGAAGAAAATTGCAGTTCAAACTGTTAGCGACCCGATTATTCAAGAACCAACAGATGCCATTATTAAAGTTACCTCAAGTGGGCTGTGCGGTTCGGATTTGCACTTATATGAAGTAATGACTCCATTTATGAATGAAGGCAACATTCTTGGTCATGAGCCAATGGGTATTGTGCAAGAAATTGGCTCTAGCGTGACTAACCTTAAGGTGGGTGATCGGGTGGTTGTGCCGTTTAATATTTCGTGCGGACATTGCTTTATGTGTAATGACGGCATGCAGTCGCAGTGCGAGACTACACAGGTGCGCGAGTTTAACCGCGGAGCGGCATTGTTTGGCTACACTAAATTATACGGCGAAGTAGCGGGCGCTCAGGCAGAATATTTACGGGTACCACACGCCGATTATGGTGCCGTAAAAGTACCGGCAGGTCCAAGTGATGATCGCTTTTTGTACCTTTCAGATGTACTGCCAACCGCATGGCAAGCGGTTGAATACGCTAAAATTCCTAAAGAAGGCACGGTTGTGGTGTTCGGCCTGGGGCCGATTGGAGAAATGGCAGCACGTATTGCTAAATATCGTGGGGCAAAAATGGTAATTGGTGTTGATGTGGTGCCGGATCGGCTAGAGCGAGCCAAACGGCGCGGTGTGTATACTGTTAATGCTGAGACTCAGTCTAATGAACTTATCGATATTATTGCATCGTTGACCGATGGACGTGGCGCCGATGCCGCAATTGATGCCGTTGGTATGGAGGCGCACGGCAGCCCTGGAGCTAAATTACTACAGTCAGGTGCCGGTATGTTACCCGATGTGGTAGCTGAAAAAGTATTTCAAAAAGCTGGAATCGATCGGTTATCGGCGTTATTGATGGCCATGGAATCTGTGCGGCGCGGTGGAACACTGTCAATTGTTGGAGTGTATGCCGGTGTGGCCGATCCGCTACCGCTTGGCACGCTGTTTGATCGTCAGATAACTATTAAAATGGGGCAGGCTAATGTTCGCCGTTGGACAGATGATATTTTGCCGCTTCTTACCGATAAAGATGAGCTGGGCGTAGATGATTTTGCAACTCATCATCTTTCGCTCGATGAGGCGCCAGAGGCATACGAAAAGTTTCAGCAAAAGGCTGATGGCGCATTTAAAATAGTATTTAATCCATAGGATAATGGGAGATATAGTATGACAGCAAATCAATCAGATGATTATACGCCGGTAAATAGCTATCAAGATGACATTGATACTCGTGGCACAGATATGATTACTAATGAAGAGACAGACGATCCGAGTAAGGGTTTTGGTGTGCCTGCTGATAAGTTTAAGGAAGAACTTGATCGTATGGAGGGAGACGCGCCAGCCGGTGAAAATCCAGAGTACGATACCGATGATATGCGCGAGCACATTGAAGACTTAGACGAAGACGACAAGCGGTAGAGAATTCGTAATCAAAAACAACCCCTGTAATGGGGTTGTTTTTTTATGCAATACACCACTAGCGTACGTCTGAAGTAACTTCTTCCTCGCGATTGGTTCGGGTAACTAACGCGTAGCCAATTACCACAATACCTACAAGTACGTGCGGTAGCCATGCATTGGTTGGTTCGTCAGCAAATCCAAATAGCCACGGCGAAAGGGCTAATACTGCACCAACTACTACATCTTGAGCAATGTGTGTTTTCATCGGTATCACTCCCATACCGCTAAAGCTACCGCGAACCATAA